>NZ_DASZBG010000012.1:0-76502 GCF_035944335.1 Phenylobacterium sp.
TTGGAGCGAAGGAGGGCGCCACTGGGAGGCCTTAGGGCCACCGGGAAGGCGAGGCCGCTGACCGTTGACCCGTGAGCCAGGAGACCTGCCGTCTTCCGTCGCTCGTCCGGGGTCCGGGTCCAGACCATCGGCGCAGGAAGGCTTCATCCCCTTCCAGTCGCAGCGACTCCATGAAGACGGAGGCTGAACGACCATGCGTAATCACCTGATTTCCATCCTGTTTTCCACGGCGGCCCTGCCTGCCTTGGGGGCCGCCCTTCTCCCCGCCTGCGCGCTCGCCCAGGCGGCGCCCCCGACACCCGGCGCCACCCCCGTCGGCGAGCTGGTGATCACCGCCACCCGCCTGCCGAGCCGGCTCGACCTGGTCACCGGCGCCCACGTCGTCGAGCGCGATGAGCTCGACGCGCGGCAGGCGCCGTTTCTGGAGGACGTGCTGGCGACCATCCCGGGCGTCGGCGTCACCCGCAACGGCGGCTTCGGGGGGCTGGCGGCGATCCGCATCCGCGGCGCCTCGCCCGACAAGACCCTGGTCTTGATCGACGGGGTGCCGGTGGGCAACGCCAGCGAACCCAACGGGACCTTCGATCCCTCCTCCCTGCAGACCGCCGACATCGAACGGATCGAGGTGCTGAACGGGCCGCAGGGCTCGCTGTGGGGCTCCGATGCGATCGGCGGGGTGGTCTCGATCACCACGCGCGAGATCAAGGGCGTCGAGGTCGCCGCCGAGGGCGGGACCTATGGCACGGCGCGCGGCTTCGTGGGCGCCGGCGTGGCCGACGACCGCTACGCGGTGACCGCCACCGTCGCGGGCCTTGAGACCGACGGCGTCTCCAAGGCCGACACCGGGACCGAGAAGGACCCCTACAGGACGTTGACGGCCAACCTCTCCGGCCGGCTGCGGCTGACCGACGGGCTGCAGCTCGAGGCGCGGGGCCGCTATTCCTACAGCCGCATCGCCATCGACGGTTTCCCGCCGCCCAACTTTACGCTCGCCGACACGCCCGACGTGGACCGCATCCGCACCTGGCAGGGGGACCTGCGCGCCCTCGTCGACGCCTACGGCTGGAAGCAGACCTTCAGCCTCTCGGACTACCACTTCTGGCTCGGCGAACAGTCCAGCTTCCCGGCGGACAACCGGGCCGAGCGCAGGGTCTGGCGCTGGACCGCGGAATACGGCGGCCCGGCCGACGCCCGGGCTGTGGTGGTGGGGGCAGAACGCGCCGACGCCCGCGCCGACCTCTCCGGCCGCGGCCAGGCGGACCTCTCGACGGCCTCGGCCTTCGTGGTCGGCCGCCTCTCGCCCCTGAAGCCCCTGACCCTGACCGGCAGCCTGCGCTTCGACGATCCCGACCGTTTCCAGAGCCGCACCACCGGCCGCCTCTCCGCCGCGGTTGACGTAGGGGAAGGCTTCACCGTCACCGCCTCGGCCGGCCAGGGCTTCAAGGTCCCCTCGATCAGCGAAGTCATATGCGACTTCTGCTTCGCCCCACCGGTCCCGCTGAGGCCCGAACGGGCCGAGGGCTACGACCTGCGCCTCGGCTGGGCCTCCGGCGACGGGCGGCTGTCGGCCGCGCTCACCGGCTACAAGCTCCAGGTCCGCGACCAGATCGCCTACGTCGCCCTGCGCTACATCAATATCGCCCAGACCCGATCGACGGGCTTGGAGGCCGAGGCGGACGCCAGGCTCACGGAGACGCTTCGTCTGAAGCTCGCCTATGCGCGGACCGACGCCACCGACGCGACGACCGGGAAGGAACTGCTGCGCGTACCGAAGGATTCCGGCGCGGCCAGCCTGTTCTGGAACGCGGGGCCCTGGGGGGCGGCCTTCACCGTGCGGGCCGAGTCCGAGCAGGCCGACGTGGCGCGCGACGGCTTCTCACCCGTCCGGCGGCCGGGCTTCGCGGTGGCGGACCTGGCGGGCTCATACCGGCTCAACGACCAGATCAGGCTCACCACCCGCCTCGAGAACCTCACCGACAAGCGCTACGAGGAGAGCTTCGGCTTCAACGAGAGCCGGCGGGCCGTGTACGTGGGCCTGCAGCTCAGGGACTAAGCCGCGGCCCAGGTGTCGAGCGCCGTCGGGTCGTCGAGCGCCATCTCGTCCCAGTCGAGGTCCGGGGGCGGGCTGGCCGCGGCCGCGATGACGGCGCTCATCTCGGCGGCGGAGGCCACGTCGACCAGCACGGCGGACGCTTCGGGCCGCGACAGGGCGAAGCCCAGCGCCGCCTGCAGCGGATCGGAACGGCCCTCGGCGATCAGCCGGCGGGCGCGGGAGATGCGGCCGGCCGCGGCCTTCAGGTGGCTGGGCGCGCGGTCGGGCGGCAGGAACAGCACGCCGTTCAGGAAGATCGAGCGCAGGTGCACCTCGACGCCCATCGAGGCCAGCTCGGCGAGCGACCCGTCGAGCAGCAGGCGCTGGTCCAGCAGCGAGGCCGGCGCCTGGACCACGTCGGGCTTGAAGCGGCGCGACAGGCCCACCGGATCGTCGGAGGCATAGACCGAGACGCCGATCTTGCGGCACAGCCCCTGGGCCTTCAGCGCCCGCAGCCGGTCCCAGAGCGCCGGTCCGCCGGGGCTCAGCATGTCGGTGGCCGAGGGGGCGAAGATGGCGTCAACCGCGTCGACGCCCAGGCGGGCGATCTGGGCGCGCACCTCGGCCTCGGCGAAATCGGCGCCGCGATCGGGGCGCACCGTCGTGACGGTCAGGCGAAATGGGTTCGGCTTGGGGATCAGCTGGCCCATGGTCAGCTCAACACCCTGCGAATGGCGGCCGACTTCCAGCACGCTCACGCCGGCGCGCGCCGCGATCGACAGGATGTCGCGCGCCTCGGCGTCCCGCGGGCGGCCGCGGGCGCTCGACGGCTGGTCGAGGCTGAACTGGCCGGAGCCGAGGCCCAGCTTCGCAATCGGTGACGTCATGACGGGCTTGAGCTTGGTAAGCTTCCTATGAGCCGCCATCTTGGGCGCAAGATGCCTAAGAACCCGTATCCAGGACCTGAACCGGTGATTAAATCTTGAAGCCGCGAGCGCCGCTCCCCGAATGGCCGCTGTTTGGAATGGCCGAGGACGTGCGCCCGGCGCTGCGGCGAGCCCGCGACGCCGGCCAGGCCTGCGCGCTCGCCACCCTGATCAGCGTCGAGGGCGGGGGGCCGCGGCCGGCGGGAACCCAGATGGTCTTCGCCGAGGGGATCGTCGCCGGCTATTTCTCCGGCGGCTGCGTGGAGAGCGACATCGCCGACCACGCCTTCGGATGCCTGGCGGACGGGAGCCCACGCACCCTCGTCTATGGCGAAGGCAGCCCTTGGCCCGACATCCGCCTGCTCTGCGGCGCCCGCATCGAGATCTTCGTGGAGCGCGTGCCGGCCGACGATGCGGCGTTGAGGGACCTGCTGGCCGCGGAGATCGAACGGCGCCCAGTGGTCTATGTCAGCGACGGCTACACGCGCGCCTGCGCCCCTGACCTGTCGCCCTGGCCGGAGGCCGCCGTCGACAAGGCCTACGATCCGGTGCAGCGGCTGGTGGTGGTGGGCGGCGATCCGACGGCGCTGGCCATCGCCCAGTTAGGCGCCCAGGCGGAGTTCGAGACCACCCTGCTCCGGCCGAAGGGTCCCGAGACCCCGCCGCCGATCGCCGGCCTCGCCTATCGGCGCGACGAGGTCGGACAGGCGCTGGCGGCGCTGGACGTCGATCCCTGGACGGCCATCGCCATCGCCACCCACGACATCGAGACCGACCACGCGGCGCTGCAGGCCGCCCTGCCGTCGCGGGCGGGCTACGTCGGATTGTTGGGCGCGCGGCGCCGGCTGATGGGCCGACTGGCCGAGCTGAAGGCCGAGGGGATGGCCGAGGCCGCCATCGCCCGGCTGCATGCCCCGATCGGCCTCGACATCGGCGGCAAGGCGCCTTGGGAAGTCGCCGTCTCGGTGATCGGCGAGATCATGGCGCTGCGCTATGCGCGGGCCAGCGGGAGGACCTCGACGACCTCGCCGGCGGCGGCGGCCGGCGCTCCGGCCAATCGCCTCAGCAACGCGTCCGAAGCCGCGAAGACGCTGACCAGCGACGAGTCCTGATCTCGGTAGGGGCGCACGGAGACCTCGCCGCGGGCATAGCCGAGCTTGGCCCGCATCCAGTGCTCCCGCGGGCCATTGGCTGGCAGGTCGTGCGCGAGCTTCGCAGAAATCGTGACCGGCTCCGGCGAAGCGCCCTGATAGGCGTTGAGGATCGGGTGCAGGAACATCTCGGCGCAAACGAAGGCCGAAGCCGGATTGCCCGGCAGGCCCAGCAGCCGCCGCCCATCGCCGAGCACCCCGAAGAAGGTCGGCTTGCCCGGGCGGACCGCCACGCTCTCGACGCGGTAGGACATCCTCAGCGCCTGCGCCGCGGCGCGCACCAGGTCGTGGTCCCCCACCGAGGCTCCGCCCACCGTGACGATCAGGTCGGCGTCGGCCGAGCGCATCGCTTCGATCACCGCCTCGAGCTGGTCGCGGATCGGCTTGGCGCGGGTGACGTCGGCTCCCCAGCCGGCGACCATGGCGGCCAGTGCCGGAGCCCCTGAATCATAGATTTGAAAGCGCCCGGGCGTCGCGGGCGCCTCGACGATCTCCTCGCCGGTGGACAGCAGCGCCACCCGCGGCCGGCGATGGACCTCGATTTGCGCGCGACCCGCGGAGGCGGCCAGCGACAGCCGCCAGGGATCGATCCGCGCGCCCGGCTCCAGGAGGATCTGGTCCTGTTTGAAGTCGCCGCCGGCGGGGCGGACGTGGTTGCCGGCCTCGACCTCGGGGACCGTGACATCGTCGCCGTCGCGCGTCGCATCCTCCTGGATCACCACCGCGTCGCAGCCCTCGGGGACCGCCGCGCCGGTGAAGATCCGCGCCGCCTCGCCAGCGCCGACTTTTCCGGCGTAGCCATGACCCGCGGCGCTCTCGCCGACGATCTTCAGTCGCCCGGGCGCGTCGGCGGCCCGCACCGCCCAGCCGTCCATGGCCGAGGCCGGGAATGGCGGCTGGTCGCGCACCGCGCGGACCTCCTCGGCCAGCACCCGACCGAGGCTCTGCGCCAGCGCCACCCGCTCGGTCGGCAGGGCGGCGATCTCCGCCAGCATGCGGGCCCGCGCGTCGTCGACGGAGAGGAGCTTCATGCCCGCCAGGCGCCGGACTTGCCGCCGGTCTTGGAAGTCAGCCGCACGGTCTCGATGACCATGCCTTTTTCGGCCGCCTTCAGCATGTCGTAGAGCGTCAGGCAGGCGACCGAGACGGCGGTCAGCGCCTCCATCTCCACACCCGTCTGGCCGGTCGTCTTGACCCGCGCGGTGACCATCAGGCCATCGTCGACCGGTTCGATCCGCACCTCGGCCTTGGTGATGGCCAGGGGGTGGCACATGGGGATCAGCTCGGAGGTCTTTTTCGCCGCCATCACCCCGGCGACCTCGGCGACCGCGCGCACGTCGCCCTTTCGGCCCTGCCCGGACAAGGCGAGCGCCAGGGTCTGCCCGCTCATCCGCACGAAACCCTCGGCGACGGCTTCGCGCGCCGTGGACGCCTTGTCCGAGACGTCGACCATGCGGGCGCGACCGGTCTCGTCCATGTGGGTGAGCTTGGCCACTCGGCTAGGTCTCCATCAGCCTAGGCATCAGCTCGACCATGTTGCAGGGCCCATGGCGGCTGTCGAGCTGGGCTGAGATCACCTTGTCCCAGCCGTCCTTCACCGCCCCGTTGGAGCCCGGCAGGCAGAAGACGAAGCAGCCCTTCACGATGCCGGCCAGCGCCCGGGACTGCAGGGTCGAGAGCCCCACTGACTGATAGCTGACCAGGTGGAAGATCACCGAGAAGCCATCGATCTCCTTGTCGAACAGCGGCCGTATGGCCTCCGGCGTCACGTCGCGGCCGGTGATGCCGGTGCCGCCGGTGGTGACGATGGCCTCGACGCCGGCCCCGACCCAGGCCAGCACCTGCCTGCGGATCGCCTCGACATCGTCGGGCACGATGGCCTTGGCGGCGAGCTGATGGCCCGCCTCGGTGACGCGGCCCGCCAGCACGTGGCCGGAGGTGTCGCTCTCCTCGTCGCGGGTGTCCGAGATGGTCAGCACCGCGATCTTCACCGGCTTGATCGGCAGGGCCTCGTTGATGCGGCCGCCGGGCTGCAGCCCAGAAGCGGGAGTTGCTGCGTTCATGGGGCTTTTTCCTCCCAACGGGCGATGTCGACGTGGTCTTCGGCGCGCGGCTCGATCCAGCGCGCGCCGTCGGGTCCGTGCGCCTTCTTCCAGAAGGGCGCGCGGGACTTCAAGTAGTCCATCAGGAAGTCGCAGGCCTCGAAGGCTGCGCGGCGGTGCTTGGCGGCGGTGGCCACGAAGACGATAGGCTCGCCCGGCGCGATCTTGCCGACCCGGTGGCGGATCATCAGGTCGTCGAGGCCGAAGCGCTCACGGGCCGCCTCGGCGATCTTGCCGATCTCGCCCTCGGTGAAGCCGGGATAGGCCTCCAGTTCGAGGATGACGGTCTCGCCGGCCTCGGCGCGGGCGATGCCGGTGAAGGTGGCGATGGCGCCCACTTCGCTGTGGCCCTTGGCGAACTCCGAGAGCAGGGCGCCGGGATCGAAGGGGATTTCGGACAGGGCGATCATCCACCGCTCATCGGCGGCAGGAAGGCCACCTCGGCCCCGGGGCTCAGTTCGCGGTCGCCGCGCACGATGGCCTGGTCGAGCGCCACCTGGACGCCGGGTCCGCAGAGCGCGGCGCCGAGGCGAGCGTCTTCCTTCGTGAGCAGGGCCTTGAGCGCGCTGATCGAGGCCGCCTCGACGCCCTCGCGTTCGCGCCAGCCGGCGAGGTCGCGCAAGGGGCCGAACAGCAGCACACGCGCCATGGCTCAGCCGCCCGTGGTGGACATGTGCCGCGCCACGGCGGGTCCCGCCGACCGCGCGATCTTGAAGTCATGGCCCTTGGGCTTGGCGTCGACGGCGCCGCGGATCGCCGTCACCAGGTCGGCGTCGGAGGCCCCGCCCCGGATCACCGCGCGCAAGTCGCAGGCGTCCTCGCGGCCCAGGCATGTGTGCAGCGTCCCGGTGCAGGTCAGCCGCACCCGGTTGCAGGCCTCGCAGAAATTGTGGCTGAGCGGGGTGATGAAGCCGAGCCGTCCGCCGGTCTCCTTGACCTCCACATAGCGCGCCGGGCCGCCGGTGGTGACGTCGAGATCGGTGAGCGTCCAGAAGCTTTCGAGGTCGCCCCGCAACTCGGTCAGCGAGAGGTATTCGTCGGTGCGGTCCACGTCGACCTCGCCCATGGGCATGGTCTCGATCAGGGTGACCTCGAGGCCGCGCCCGTGGGCCCAGCGGATCAGCTCGGGCAGTTCAGCGGCGTTGCCGTCCTTCAGGGCCACGGCGTTGATCTTGACCCTCAGGCCCGCGGTCTGGGCGGCGTCGATCCCGCCGATCACCCTGGCAAGGTCGCCGCCGCGGGTGATCGCCCGGAACAGGTCGGGGTTGAGCGTGTCGAGCGAGACATTGATCCGCTCGACGCCCAGATCGGCCAGCGCCTGGGCGAAGGCGGCCAGCTGCGTGCCATTGGTGGTCAGGGTCAACTCGTCGAGGGCGCCGGTCTTCAGGTGACGGCCGAGGTTCTGGAAGAGGCCCATGACGCCCTTGCGGACCAGGGGCTCGCCACCGGTGATGCGCAGCTTGCGGACACCCAAGGCCACGAAGGCCGAGGCGATGCGATCCAGCTCCTCCAGCGTCAGCACCTGCGCCTTCGGCAGGAAGACCATGTGCTCGGCCATGCAGTAGACGCAGCGCAGGTCGCAGCGGTCGGTGACGGAGACCCGCAGATAGGTCACCGTGCGGCCGAAACCGTCCACCAGCGCGGGCTGGCCTTGCGAAGATGTGTCGTCGTAGGGCGTCATGCCGGGGCAAACATAGAGAGGATCAGGGCTTGGCGACAGGGGCGGCCCGCATCGAAACCCTGGAGGCCGTTGTCCTGGCCGCCGGATCCGGCTCCCGGTTCGGGGGCCGCAAGCTGCTGGCGCCCTGGGGCGACGGGGTCCTGCTGGACGCCGCGCTCGCCGCCGCCTTCGCCGCGCCCGCGCGTTCGGTGACGGTGGTGACCGGGTCCGACGCCGAGGCCATGGCGGTCGCCGCGCGGGCTTACGATCCCCGGGTCCGCGTCGTCCACGCGGCCGATCACGCCGAAGGCATGGGCGCGTCGCTCCGCACCGCCATCGCCAGCCTGCCGACCGATGCGGCGGGCGCCTTCGTCTTCCTGGGCGACATGCCGCGCGTGCCCCATGGGGTTCTGCAGCCGCTCGCCGAGGCGCTGGCGACCGGCGCCGCGGCCGCCGCCCCGATGTTCGAAGGCCGCCGGGGCAACCCCGTGCTGCTCGGCCGCGAGCTCTTTCCCGAACTCCTCCACGTGACCGGTGACGCCGGTGCGCGCGCGGTGCTGCAGGGATTGGGGGATCGCCTGGCGCGGGTCGAAGCCCCCGACGCCGGGGTGCTGTTCGACGTGGACGAGCCGGGCGACCTTCCGGCCCGCTAGCCCCCTCGTCAGGGCCCTGGCCTTAGCCACATCGCCATTCGCGCCCCGAGCAGGCGGGCGAACAGCCGCAGCGGGATGCCGCGATAGGCCGGAACGTCGTGGGGCAGGCGATCGGTCTCCCGCGCGTAGCGCGTCTGCGAGCGCATCTCGTTGGGTGGGGCGTCCGGCCCAAGGCGCGCGCGATAGACCGAGGCCCACCAGCCCGGGCGGTACTTGAGATAGACCGGGCAGTTGCAGCAGGTGGCGATGAACCGGGTGGTCGGCGCGCCGTCGCGAAGCTTGACGCCCGTCAGGCGGTCCGCGCCCTGCGCCACCACCAGGCGATCGTCGCGGACGGTGACATAGGGGGTCCCACCCCAGGCGTCGTGGAACTCGCCCGATGCGCCGTCCGCCTCAAGCTTGCCCGCGGCGGCCTGGCAATCGTCGCAATAGCAGACGCCGCAGAGGATCGGCGGCCCGGCGAGCTCCAGACGAACCTGGCCGCAGGTGCAGGCCGCCATCCATCGTTGCGTCGTGCTCGACAGGACAGCCTCCGATCCCCGCTCGCCCTCGCATAACAGCCTTCGCCGGCTGCGCGGGGCGATTAAATCGCACGGACCCTGTGCGCTCAGGTCTTCACGAACGGCAGGCTGGTGGTCGCGGGCTGCCCCATGGCCAGCAAGGCGTTGGCGACGGCGGGCGCGATCACCGGCGTGCCCGGTTCGCCCACCCCGCTGGGCGGATTGGCCGACGCGACGAAATAGGTCTCCACCGTCGGCGCCTCGGAATTGCGCAGCACGCGATAGCCGTCGAAGTTGGCCTGCTGCACCTCGCCGTCCTTGAGCTCGATCTTGCCGTAGAGCGCCGCCGAGAGGCCGAGGCAGGTGCCGCCCTCCATCTGCGCCTTCACCTGGTCCGGCGCGATGACCGTGCCGCAGTCGATGGCGGTGACCACGCGGCCCACCTTGGGCACGCCGTTCTCCAGCTTGACCTCGGCCACCTGGGCCACGACTGAGCCGAAGCTCTCATGCACTGCGACGCCGCGGGTCCAGCCGGCGGGCGCCGGACTGCCCCAACCCGCCTTCTCCGCGGCCAGGTTCAACACCGCCAGGTGCCGGTTGGCGCCGGCCTTGGCGTAGAGCGCACGGCGGTACTCCACCGGGTCCTTGCCGGCCTTCTTCGCCAGCTGGTCGATGGTGTGCTCCATGACGAAGGCGGTGTGGGTCGCCCCCACCGAGCGCCACCACAGCACCGGTACGCCGACCTCGGCATTGATCACCTGCCCGTCGACCACCGGCGTCGCCTTGAGGTAGGGCGATCCCTTGGCGCCCTCGACGGAGGTGTCGTCGATCTTCGGCGTGCCCATGGGCGAGCCCTTCATGATGGACTGGCTGACGATGCGGTGGCGCCAGGCGGCGGGCATCCCGTCGGCGTCGGTGGTGATCCGCACCGCATGGTGCACCATCGGCCGGTAGTAGCCGGCGCGCATGTCGTCCTCGCGGGTCCAGACCAGCTTCACCGGGCGACCGCCGCCGACGTGCTTGGCGATGTGAACGGCCTCGGCCACGTAGTCGGACTGGAAGTTGGTCCGCCGCCCGAACGAGCCGCCGGCGTAGAGGGTCTCGACCTCGATATTGCCCGGCAGGTTGCCGACGACCTTGGCGGCGTTGAGCTGATCGAGCGTCGGCGACTGCGAGCCGTGTATCAGCTTGCAGCTCTGACCCTTGACGATGGCCACGCAGTTCAGCGGCTCCATGGCCGCATGCGCGAGATAAGGGAAGTCGTAGGTGGTCTCGATGGCGGCCGTTCCCCCGGACGCCTGAGCCCCGCCTCTGGCGTCGAAGGCCTGCCAGGCGGCCTTGTCCTGCGGCTGGATCTTGCCGGCGGCGAGGTCGGCGTAGCTCTTGCGGATCTGGTCGGTCGAGCGTTTCTCGGCCTTGGCGAAGTCCCACTTCACCTTCAACGCATCGCGGCCCTGGCGGGCGGCCCAGGTGTTGTTCGCCACCACGGCCACGCCGTTCGGAACCTGGAACACATCGACCACGCCGGCGACCTTGCGCGCGGCCGCGTCGTCCACCGAGGCCACGGTCGCGCCGAACTTCGGCGGGTGGGCGACCATCGCGGTCAGCATATTCGGCAGGTGGACGTCCTGGGTGTAGGGCGCCGTGCCCGTGCTCTTCAGAACGCTGTCCTTGCGCCGGACCTTGTCCGTGCCGATCAGGGTGAAGCTCTTGGGGTCCTTCAACACAGGCGTCTGCGGCGGTTTCACCTTGGCCGCGTCGGCCACCAGGTCGCCGAAGCGCGCCTGCTTGCCACTGCCGGCGTGGGTGACGACGCCATTGGCGACGGTGATCTGGCCGGCCGGGGCGTTCCACCGGGTCGCCGCGGCCTGTACGAACATGGCCCGCGTCGCCGCGCCGGCCGTGCGCAGCTGGGCCCAGGAGTTGGCGATGGCGGAGGAGCCGCCGGTCCCCTGCACGCCCATCAGCGAGTTGGAATAGACCTTGGCGTTGGCCGGCGCGAACTCGACCTTCACCTTGTCCCAGTCGGCGTCCAGTTCCTCGGCGACGATCGCCGCCAGGCCCGCGTGGTTGCCCTGGCCGAACTCGATGTGCTTCGACACCACGGTGACGATCCCATCGGGCGCGACCTTCACGAACGGCCCGAAGGCGCCGAAATCGTGCGGCGCGCCCAGCGCGAGGATATCGGCCGGCGAGCAGCCGACCACCAGGGCGCCGCCGGTCAGCGTTGCGCCGATCACCAGGGCCTCGCGGCGGGTGGCGCCGGTGGAGGCGAGGCGGTTCAGAGGCTTGTTCATGATCCCATCCCCTCTCAGTTCGTCGCCGCGGCGGCCGGCGCCGGCGGGACGTCGAGCGGCGGCGCGTTTGCGGCCACCTGCGGCAGGCCGGCGGCGTCCTTGATGGCCGCGCGGATGCGCTGGTAGGTGCCGCAGCGGCAGATGTTGCCGTCCATGGCCCCGCTGATCTCGTCGTCGGACGGCTTCGGCTTGGTGGCCAGCAGGGCGACGGCGCTCATGATCTGGCCGGACTGGCAGTAGCCGCACTGCGGCACGTCGTGCTTGACCCAGGCGACCTGCACCGGGTGCGTCCCGCCCAGTCCCTCGATGGTGGTGATCTTGGCGGTCCCGAGCACCGAGATCGGGGTCGAGCAGGCGCGAATCGGCTGGCCGTCGGCGAGCACGGTGCAGGCCCCGCACTGGCCGACCCCGCAGCCATACTTCGAGCCGGTCATGCCGAGCTCGTCGCGCAGCACCCAGAGCAGGGGGGTGTCCGGCGCGGCCGCGACGCTCACCGGCTTTCCATTGATCTGCAGCGTCGCCATGCGAACCCCTTCCGAACCAGCCATCGATCATCCTAACGCCGTTCAGACTCGAGCGTAAATGCCGCCACGGTTGCCGCCACGCCGCCGAAGCCGCTAGTTACGCAGCGACGCAGCGATCCCGGGAGACACCATGCTTGGCTACGCCCTCGCCGCCGCGGCCTTCAGCCTCGCCGCCGGCCCGGCGCTCGCCCAGGACGGCGGGGCGCTCTTCAACATGCGGTGCAAGATGTGCCACCAGGCCGCTTCGACACCGCTCGGCCCGGCGCTCACCGGCGTGGCCGGCGCGAAGATCGCCGCGCGGCCCGACTTCACCTATTCGCCGGCGCTGAAAGCCAAGGAGGGCGCCTGGACGGACGCCAACCTGGACGCCTTCCTGAAGGCTCCGATGGCGTTTGCGCCGGGCGCCCGGATGCAGGCGCCCGTGCCGGCCGACGACGCGCGGGCGGCGATCGTCGCCTACCTGCATACGCTGAAATAACCCGGAGCCCATGGACGCCTTCCCCGCCTTCTTCCCACTCGCCGGCCGCACCATCGTGGTGGCGGGCGAGGGACCGGCGGCGGAGGCGAAGCTCAGGCTGTTCGACGGCTCCCCCGCCCGGGTGATCCGCCTGGCGGGCCAGGCGGCGCTCTCGCCCAAGGCCTATGTCGGCGCGGCCCTGGCGTTCGTCGCCTCGGACGACGACGACTTCGCGAACCGCGCGGCCCAGGCGGCCAAGGCCGCCCATGTGCCAGTCAATGTGGTCGACCGGCCGGCGCTCTGCGATTTCATCACGCCGGCGGTGATCGACCGGGGCGAGGTGGTGGCGGCGGTCGGCACCGGCGGCGCCTCGCCGATGCTGGCCGCCCTGCTCAGGCAAGACATCGAGGCCCGCGTGCCCGAAGGCGCGGGCCGGGTGGCGGCCCTGTTCCGCAGCCTGCAGGACGAGGTCCGCAAGGCCCTGCCCGAGCCGCATGTGCGCCGGGCCTTCTTGCGCGCCGCCCTGACCGGCCCCGCCGCCCAGGCCGCCTTGGCCGGCGACATGGAGGAGGCCAAGACCCAGCTGCGCGAGGCCTTGGCAAACGGCCTCGCTCCGCAAGGGATGGTGAGCTTCGTGCTGGGCTCGGGACCGGCGGAGCGCCTGACGCTCGCCGCCTGCCGGGCGTTGGCCGCCGCCGATGTGCTGGCGGCCGACACGGGCGCGGATGCGCAGGTGTTGGCCCTGGCGCGGCGCGACGCCGAGCGGCTGGCCCCAGACCAGGCGACCCCGGAGCAGCTGTCAAACCTGACGCTTCGCGGCCTGCACGTGGTGCGCGTCACCGCCGGCCCGCCGGCGCCGGCGGAACTGCGCGGGCTTGCCGAACTCGGCGTGGAGGTGGTCGCGATCTAGCGGTCCAGCGGCCGGCCCCTGGTCTCCGGCAGCAGCAGGAGGCAGGTCACCACCGAGAGCGCCGTGAAGGCGAACGGGTACCAGAGCCCCGAATAGATGTTGCCCACCGCCGCCACGATGGCGAAGGCCGTGAACGGCACGAAGCCGCCGATCCAGCCCGTGCCGATGTTGTAGGGCAGCGACATGGCCGTGTAGCGGATGCGGGTCGGGAACAGCTCCACCAGGCACGCCGCGATCGGGCCGTAGAGCGCCGTGGCGGCGATCACGAAGACCATCAGCACCCCGAACGCGCCGGCCAGGTTCATCCGCGCGGGGTCCGCCTTGGCCGGATAGCCGCCATGCGCCAGGGCCTGTTTGATCTTGCCCTCGACGGTGATCTTCACCGCCTTGGCCACGTCCTTCGGCAGCCCACGGGCGTCCGCCGAGGGGATGGTGATCAGGCCCACCCGCACCTGGGCCGGGAAGCCGGCCGGGGCGGCGACGTTCTCGTAGCTGACGCCGGCGTTGGCCAGCGCGCTCTTGGCGATGTCGCAGGAGGAGGTGAAGCTCGCCTTGCCGATGGGATCGAACTGCAGCGAACAGTCGGCCGGATCGGCGACCACGCTCACCGGCGTCGCGGCCTGCGCCTCGGCGAGCGCCGGGTTGAGGGTTCGCGCCAGGCCGTGGAAGCCCGGGAAATAGGCGACCAGCATCAGGGTCATGCCGAACAGCATCACCGGCTTGCGGCCGATCTTGTCGGAGAGCCAGCCGAACAGCACATAGCCGATGGCGCTGACCGCGGCGGCGGCCATCATCAGGGTGTTGATGGTGGCCGGCTCGACCTTCAGGAACTTCTCCATGAAGGTCTGGACGTAGAAGAAGGCGGTGTACCAGACGGCGCCCTGGGCGCTCATGATCGCCACCAGCGACAGGATCACGATCTTCAGGTTGGGCCACTGGCCGAAACTCTCGGCGAACGGTCGCTGCGAGCCTTCGCCGCGCGCCTTCATCCGCGCGAATTCCGGGCTCTCCGAGAGCTTCAGGCGCATGTAGATGGAGATGGCGAGCAGCCCCGCGGACACCAGGAACGGGATGCGCCACCCCCAGGCGTCGAACGCCGCGGGCCCGAACAGCCTGCCCAGCACGAGGCGGCTGACGAGGATCACCAGCAGGGCCGCGAAAAGGCCGAAGGCCGCCGAGGTCTGCACCCAGCCGGTGGACCGCCCGCGGGCGCCTGTGGCCGCGTGCTCCGCCACATAGATCGCCGCCCCGCCATACTCGCCGCCCAAGGCGAAGCCCTGGACGATGCGCATCAGCACCAGCAGCGCCGGAGACAGGATGCCGACGCTGGCATAGGACGGCAGCACGCCGATCAGGAAGGTCGCGCCGCCCATCAGGGTCACCGTGACCAGGAAGGCTCCCTTGCGCCCGAGCCGGTCGCCGACCCGGCCGAACACCAGCGCCCCGATCGGGCGGAACAGGAAGCCGGCGCCGAACAGCGCCAGCGCCGCGACATAGCCGGCGGTCTCCGGCAGGCCCGAGAAGAAGGTCTTGGAGATGACCTGGGTCAGGCTGCCGAAGACGAAGAAATCGTACCATTCGAAGGTGGTGCCGGCGGCCGAGGCCGCGACGACGGTCTTCAGCGATGTGGCCTTCACGGGCGTCGCAATGCCCTCCACCGCCAACTCCGCCATGCGCAAACCCTCCCGAACGCTTCGGGAGAAGCTCTAACACTGGCTCGCAAGCGGTTGGAAGACTGCCGTCAGGCGACGGCGCTGTCGTCCTTGTCGTCGGTCGCAGCCGCCCGGCTCAGGCGGGCGATTTCGGCGATCAGGGCGCCGGGCGAGATCGGCTTGCCGACCACGCCGTCCATGCCGGCGTCGAGGTAGCGCCGCTGCTGGTGGGCCAGCACGTTGGCGGTCAGGGCGACGATGGGGGTCGCAGCCGCGTCGCCACCGAGATTGCGGATCCGCCGCGCGGCCTCCAGGCCGTCGATCCCCGGCATCTGCACGTCCATCAAGATCACGTCGAAGACGCCGCGCTCGGCGGCCTCCACGCCCAGATAGCCGTCCGCCGCGGTCTCCACCGCCGCGCCGAAGCTTTCCAGCAGCTTGGTGGCGATCATCCGGTTGGTGCTGTTGTCCTCGACCACCAGGATCTTCAGGCCGTCGAGCACCGGCGACAGGTCGTCGGGCTGGATGGTCTGGGCCGCGGCCGGCTCGGCGGCGATCTCCAGCCAGAAGACCGAGCCTCGGCCCTCCAAGGAGGTGAAGCCCACGTCGCCCGACATCATCTCGGCCAGCCGCTTGGTGATCGCCAGGCCCAGGCCCGAGCCTCCGAAGCGGCGGGTGGTCGAGGCGTCGCCCTGGTCGAAGCGCTGGAAGATGCGGTCCTGGGCCGCCGCCGGGATCCCGACCCCGGTGTCCTCCACCTCGAAGCGCAGGGTGGCGCGGGTCGGCGTGTAGCAGGTGATCGTCACGGAGCCGCGCTCGGTGAACTTCACCGCATTGCCCACCAGGTTGAACAGCGCCTGGCGCAGCCGCACGGGGTCGGCGCGCACCCAGCCCACCTGCGGGTCGACGTTGATGGCGAGCTGGAGGCCCTTGGCGTCGGCTTGCGGGCGCAGCAGCCGGGCGACGCCCTCGACCACGGCGGCCACGTCCACCGGCTCGCACGCGAGCTCAAGCCGGCCCGCCTCGATCTTGGAGAAGTCGATGACGTCGTTGAGCAGTTCGGCCAGCATCCGGCCGCAGGACAGCGCCTCCTCAAGCATCCGCCGGCCATCCTCGGTCAGCTGCTCGGACTTCAGGAGGTGCAACACGCCCATGACGCCGTTCATCGGCGTGCGGATCTCGTGGCTCATATTGGCCAGGAAGGTCGCCTTGGCCTCGGCGCCGGCTTCGGCCGCCTGCTGGGCCTCGATCAGCGCCAGCTCCTGGCGCTTGCGGTCGTCGAAGTCCTGCACCAGGCCCACGGCCTTCAGCCAGCGGCCGTTGCGGCCTACCTTCAGGTGATGGGAGACGCGGATCCAGCGGGTCTCGCCGTCCGGGCGGACGATGCGCGCCTCGAAGGCCTCGCCGGACTGTTTCGAGCCGGAGTGCAGCGCCCGGAAGGAGCCGCGAACATGCTCCAGGTCGTCGGGATGGAAGCCGGGGAAGCGCAGGTGCGTGGCTTCCTCGTAGGTGGCGTTCTTCTGGCCGGTCAGCCGCTCGAACTCCGGGGAGGCCCAGAAGGTCTTGGCCACGTGATCGATCTCATAGACCCCGGCCTCGGCGGCCTCGAGGGCGAGCTTCAGGCGGGTGGCGCTGGCCTGGGCCTCGCGCTGGGCGCGGCGCATCTGCTGTTCGCCGCGGCGGGCCGCGTCGCGAGCGCCGGCCAGTTCGGTGATGTCCTCGGACATGCCCTTCAGGACGAAGCGCCCGTCGCCGGTCGGCTCCGTCTGGATGGTGACGCGCACGGTGATCCAGCCGCCGTGCGCGCGGATGCGGTGCTCGAATTGTGCCGGCGCCCCGGTGCGCACGGCGCGTGCGAGGAAGCCTTGCGTGCGCTTGCGGTCGCGCCAGTGGACCAGCTTGGAGAAGGCGTCGGGGGCGTCGACCTGCGTCGGATCGATGCCGAGCATGGCCACGAGCTCATCGGACCACCAGATGCGGTTGGTGGTCGGATCGTAGCTCCAGATGCCGACGCCGGCCGAAGCCCCCAGCATCTTGCGGGTGCGGCGCGCGTCCTCGAGCTCCTCGCTCCGCGCCCGCTCGGCCGTGGCGTCGCGCATGCTGACGACGTGGTAGCCGTCGTCGCTCATCTGCCGGCGCGCCGCGACCCATAGATAGTCGCCGCTCTTCAGCCTGAAGCGAACCTCGGACTCGACGATCCGCCCCGGGCCGTTGGCCGCCATGCGGGCGCGCATGCTCGCCAGGTCGTCCGGATGATGGAAATCCAGGGCGTACTGTCCGAGGATTTCAGCCTCGCTCCAGCCGGTGATGCGTTCCCAGGCGGGATTGACCAGCCGCACCTTCAGGTCAGCGTCGACAAGAAACATCATGTCGCCGCTGTTCTCGAACAGCAGCCGGATCAGATCGGCCTTGTCGGGACCGCGCGAAGGGCGCTTGCCGGCCATAGAGGGATCCTAGAGTCCAGCCGAACCCCATACGCCCGCGAGGTAAACACAAGGTTTGGGCGAGCTGCGGCCCTCCTCGCCTCGGCCCGCCCTTAGAAGGCGCTCTCGCCGGTGATGGCGCGTCCGAGGATCAGGGCGTGGACGTCGTGGGCGCCCTCGTAGGTGTTGACCGTCTCGAGGTTCGCGGCGTGGCGCATCACATGGTACTCGCCCGAAATGCCGTTGCCGCCGTGCATGTCGCGCGCAACCCGGGCGATATCCAACGCCTTGCCGCAATTGTTTCGCTTCATCAGGGAGATGGCTTCCGGGACCCAGGCGCCATCGTCGATAAGTCGACCCAGGGCGAGCGCGCCCTCCAGACCCAGAGCGATCTCGGTCTGCATGTCGGCGAGCTTCTTCTGCACCAGCTGGCGCGAGGCCAGCGTGCGGCCGAACAGCGAGCGGCTCGAGACGTAGTCGCGGCTGGCGTGGAAGCAGAATTCCGCCGCCCCCATCGCGCCCCAGGCGATGCCGTAGCGGGCCTTGTTGAGGCAGGAGAAGGGCCCGCGCAGGCCCGAGACCTCGGGCAGCATCATGTCCTGCGGCACGAACACGTCGGCGAGCGCAATCTCGCCGGTCACCGAGGCGCGTAGCGAGAGCTTGTTCAGGATCTTCGGGGTCTCGAAGCCCTTGGAGCCGCGTTCGACCAGGAAGCCGCGGATGACGCCGTCGAGCTTGGCCCAGACCAGCGCCACGTCGCAGATCGGCGAGTTGGTGATCCACATCTTGGCGCCGTTCAGCACGAAGCCGCCGTCAACCGTCTTGGCGACCGTGCGCATCGAGGCGGGATCGGAGCCGCCGTCCGGCTCGGTGAGGCCGAAACAGCCGATGATCTCGCCCTTGGCCATGCCCGGCAGGAAGCGCGTCTTCTGGGCCTCCGAGCCGAAGGCGTAGATCGGGTACATGACCAGCGAGGACTGCACGCTCATCGCCGAGCGGTAGCCGCTATCGATCGCCTCGATCTCGCGGGCGATCAGGCCGTAGGCCACGTGGTTGACGCCGGCGCAGCCGTATTCCTCCGGCAGGGTGGGACCCAAGAAGCCCAACGCGCCCATCTCGGTCATGATCTCGCGGTCGAACCGCTCCTCGGCGAAGGCCGAGACCACCCGGGGCAGGAGCTTCTCGCGGGCGTAGGCGCGGGCGGCCTCAGAGACCATCCGCTCGTCCTCGGAGAGGCGCGAAGTCAGATCCAGGGGATCGTCCCAGCGGAAGGTCTTCTGGCTGGCGCCGGTGTCGAGCGGCATCGGGAAATCTCCTAAATCAATGCGGCGCCTTATGACCGGAAATCAGGAGCCCGTGTAGACGCCTTTGCGCTTCTCGCGGAACGCCGCCATGGATTCCTTGACGTCGTTGGGCGACTTGCGGGCGAGGCCCAGGCCCACCGTCTCGTAGCGCAGCGCCGCCTCCAGCTCGGCGTCGGTGTTGTGCTGCAGCACCCGCTTGGACATGCGCAGGGCCACGGGCGGCCACTGGGTCATCAGGTCGGCGTAGGCGACGGCGTCGTCGACCAGGCTCTCGGCCGGGACGATGCGGTTCAAGAGGCCGATGCGCAGGGACTCCTCCGCCTCGAGGGTGCGGCTGGTGAAGATGATGTCGGCCGCCGCCGCATAGCCCACGACGCGCGGCAGGAAGTAGGAGAGGCCTGAGTCCGGCGACAGGCTGCGCTCGATGAACACGCTCTTGAAGCGGGCCGCGGGCGATCCCAGGCGCACGTCGCAGGCGAGCGCCGTCGACATGCCGGCTCCGGCCGCCACGCCGTTGATCGCGCCGACGATGGGCTTGTCGAAGCCTTGCCACATCAGCGCCCAGCGCCCGACCCAGCCCATCTCATCGAGGCGGCCGCCCTGGGACGCCGGCTCCTCAACGCGGCCGGTGGCCACCGGGCCGGTTCCCAGGAGGTCCGCGCCGGCGCAGAAGCCGCGGCCCGCGCCGGTCAGCACCAGGGCGCGCGCCTCGTCATCGGCCTTCACCGCGGCGACAGCGGCCTGCACCTCTTCGCGCAGGCTCACCGAGATGGCGTTCAGCCGGTCGGGCCGGTTCAGCGTCAGCACCGCCACATGGCCGCGCCGCTCCAGGCTGAGGGTCTCGTAGTCGCCCGCTTCGTAGGCCATGGCCGGTCCTCCGCGCTCTCTATCGTTGGCCAAAGCATCGCGCCGAAGGAGCGCGAGGGAAAGCGATCTTGCCCGGCCGGCGGACGGAATCGCGGCGTCTCGCGAGCCGTGAGCGCAACCCGGCGGCCGCTACGGTGTTCCTGTGGGGATCCGTTCTCGCAAGGAACAGCCGAATGTCCGGCGCCTTCGCCTTCCTCCGACCCTTCGCGCTGCTGGCGGCCATCGCCTTCGTGGCGGGCTTCTTCGGCTATCTGGCGCTTGGCCAGCCCAGCCGGGCCGTCGCCGAGATCGCAGCGCAGCCGATCGTGGCCTCCGGCCCCGCGTCCGAAGACTGGAACCTGCCGCACCACATCTGACGACCTAGCCGCCCCGGGCCACGAACCAGCCGTTGCGGAATCCCTCGCTGGCCTTGCCGTAGAGGAACGGCTGGCCCTCGGGCGTCAGGACGCTGCCCCCCGCGGCGGCCAGCACCGCATGGCCGGCGGCAATGTCCCATTCCATGGTCGGGCCGTGGCGCGGATAGATGTCCGCCGCGCCTTCCGCGATGCGGCAAAGCTTGATGGAGGAATCCATCGCTTCGCGCCGGTCGAAGCCATAGCGCTCGGCGAGCGCCTGGATGGTCTCTTCCTTCATGGTGTGGCTGATCAGGACCAGGGCCTCGCCGGCCGGCCAGGGCCGCACGCGCACCGGCTGGTCCGCGCCGCCCTGTCTGCGCTTCAGCGCCTGCCCGCCGGAGGTGAACCAGAGCTCGCCCGTGGGCGGGCAGGCCACGGCGCCGGCCACCGGCCGATGGTTGTCGATCAGGCCGATGTTCACGGTGAAATGCGGGTCGCCGCGCACGAAGGCCTTGGTGCCGTCCAGCGGGTCGACGAGGAAGAACCGCGGTCCGATGGCGTCGGGCGTGCCGAACTGGGCCGCGTCCTCCTCCGAGATGATCGGGATATCCGGAAAGCGGCTCCTGAGCGCCTCGAGGATCAGCGCCTCGGCCCGATGGTCGGCCTCGGTGACCGGACTTTCGTCGGCCTTGTGAGTCACCGACAGGCCCGAGCGCCATAGGGGCAGGATCAGCTGCGCGGCGGCCTCGCAGATCTTTGCCAGTTCGGGGCCCACCTCGTTCATCGCCAATCCTTCGCCGCCTTCTGGGCAGGGGTTCTCTTATGAGGCCGGGGGCGTTTTCCAAAGGCTCAAATCACGCCAAGGTCGTCCCATGACCGAGCCGCCGGCCCCCGACGACATCGCCGCTCCCGAGCCCGCTTCGAGCGTGCGCGCCGCTGAGCTCGCCGCCTATCTGGCGGGCCGCATGTGCCACGACTTCATCAGTCCGGCGAGCGCCATCGTCTCGGGGCTCGACTTGCTGGAAGACCCCTCGGCGCAGGACATGCGCGAAGAAGCCATGTCGCTGATCTCCAGCTCGGCGCGCAAGCTTGCCGACCTGCTGCAGTTCAGCCGCGTGGCGTTCGGCGCCTCGGCCTCGGCGGAGACCTTCGACGCCCGCGACCTGGAGAAGCTGGCGCAGGGCGTTTTCGCCCACATGCGCGCCGAGCTGCAGTGGACGGTCGAGGCGCCGGCGCTCAACAAGCCGGCCGCCCGGGCGATCCTCAACCTGGCGCAGATGACCGGCGCGGCTCTGCCGACCGGCGGTGTGGCGTCGATCCGGGCGGTGCAGGAAGCCGGCGCCATCGCCATCGCCGCCGAGGCTTCAGGCCCCCGCGCGCGCCTGCGGCCGGAGGTGCTGCGCGGGCTGCAGGGCCAGCCGCTCGGCGACGGCCTGCACGGTCACTGGGTGCAGGCCTACTATGTGCACCTGTTCCTCACCGACGCCGGGGGACGGGTGTTCGCCGACGTGAGCGATGAGAAGGTGGTGTTCGCCGCCACCGTGCCGGCCTGACATTGCCCCGCCGGCCGCTCGGGGCCTAAGCTCCGCCGGCAGTCAGGGTAGGGGACGTCTTCGTGCACAGCTTCATGGGATTGGGCCGCGCGGTGCGCGGGTTGGCGCTCGGCATGCTGGCGGCGACGGCGATGGCGACGGGCGCCGTGGCGGCGCGGCCGTTCACCGCCAAGGACATGGCGACGCTTGATCGGGTGTCCGACCCGCAGCTCTCGCCCGACGGCCGATACCTCGCCTATTCGGTGGGCGTGGTCGACTGGGCCGCCAACCGGGTGAACGGCACGCTGTGGATCGCCGACCGGCGCGCGCCCGCCCAGCCGCCGCGCATGCTGGAGATCTCCACGCGGCCCGCCGGCCAGGCCCGCTGGAGCCCGGACGGGACGCACCTCTACTTCCTCTCCAACCGCGGTGGGACCCAGCAGGTCTGGCGCACCGATCCCGAGGGCGCGGCGGCCGTGCAGGTCACCAACCTGCCCATCGACGTGCGCAGCTATCGGCTCAGCCCCGACGGCCGGACGCTGGTGGTGGCGCTGAGCGTCTTCGCCGATTGCCCGACGCTCGCCTGCACCAAGGGTCGCCAGGATGCGCGCAAGGCCAACCAGGTCTCCGCCGTCACCTTCGAGCACTTGCCGCTGTTCATCTGGGACGACTGGCAAGCTGGCGAACGGGCGCAGCTTTTCGCCCTCAAGCTCGACGCGGCAGGCGGCGTGGCGGGCGAGCCCACGCGGCTGATGACCGGCTTCGACGCCGACGCGCCGGGGCGTCCGTTCGGCGGCGACAGCGACTTCGCGGTCTCCAACCAGGCGGTGGTGTTCTCCGCCCTGGAGCCCGGCGCCGCCTGGGGCGTCACCGACCTCGAAGGGCTCTACAGCACTCCCCTCGACGGCTCCGCGCCGCCTCGGCGCATCAGCCCCGTCGCGCCCGGCGCCTACGGCAAGCCCACCCTCTCGCCGGACGGAACCCAGCTCGCCTACCTGGCGCAGAAGGCCCGCGGCGGCGGCGACGTCCGCGCCGCGGTCATGGTGCGCGACCTGCGCACCGGCGCCGACCATGAGGCCGATCCCGGCTTCGACCGCTCCGCGGCCGGCCTGGCCTGGTCGCCGGACGGCCACACGCTCTACGCCACCGCCGAGGACCAGGGCCGGGTGCGCCTGTTCGCCATCGATCCGGCGGCGGGCAAGGTCCGCCCGCTGACCACAGGCGGCCAGGTCACAGGCGTGACCGCCGGCGGCGACCGCATCGTGGTCTCGCAAGACAGCCTGATGGGTCCAGCCCAGCTCTATGAGGTCGGCCCGCGCGGCGAGCGCCAACTCACCGCCCACAACGCCGCCCGGCTGGCGGACTTCGCCTTCTCCACGCCCGAGCAGTTCAGCTTCAAGGGCTGGAACGACGAGCCGGTGATGGCCTACGTCCTGCCGCCGCAGGGCTATCAGCCGGGGCGCAAGTACCCGGTCGCCTTCCTGATCCACGGCGGCCCGCACGGCTCGTTCGGCGACGCCTGGTCCACCCGCTGGAACCCGCAGGTCTGGACCGGCATGGGCTACGCCGTGGTGATGGTCGATTTCCACGGCTCGTCCGGCTACGGCGAGGCCTTCGGCCATTCGATCGTCGGCCACTGGGGCGACCGGCCGCTGGAGGACCTGCAAAAGGGCTGGTCGGCCGCCCTGGCGAAATATCCCTACCTCGATGGCAGCCGCGCCTGCGCGCTCGGCGGCTCCTACGGCGGCTATATGGTCGCCTGGATCGCCGGCGCCTGGAACGCGCCCTGGAAGTGCCTCGTGGATCACGACGGCGTCTTCGAGACCCGCACCATGGCGCTGACCACCGACATCACCGGCTTCGCGGAATATGAGACCGATGGCCTGTCTTGGGAGAAGGGCGAGGCCTATGAGCGGTTCAATCCGCTGAACAGGGTCGCCGCCTGGAAGACGCCGATCCTGGTGGTGCATGGCGGCAAGGACTTCCGCGTGCCGCTCGGCCAGGGCCTGGCGGCCTTCACCGCCGCCCAGCGCCGCGGCGTCCCCTCCAAGCTGGTCTATTTCCCCGACGAGAACCACTGGGTGCTCAAACCCCAGAACTCGGTGGAGTGGTACCGCAACGTCGAGGACTGGATGCGGCGCTGGACCGGCTCGGAAACCGTCGCCGCCAACCGCTCGGCTACCGCTCCTTAACCATCCTGGCGCGACAAGGGTGGGGTGAAGGAGCCTCAGCGCTTGAAGACCTGCCTGGTCGTCGACGACAGCCGCGTGATCCGCATGGTCGCGCGCCGGATCCTGGAGGACCTGGGCTTCCAGGTGGCCGAGGCCGGCGACGGCGCCGATGCGCTCGCCTTCTGCCGCGCCACCATGCCCGAGGCCATCCTGCTCGACTGGCACATGCCGGTGATGGGCGGACCGGAGTTCCTGCGACGGCTGAGGCTGGAGCCGGGCGGCGAGGCTCCGCGGGTGGTCTACTGCTCCGGCGAGAGCCAGGTTGAAAGGATTCGAGAAGCGCTCGAGTCCGGGGCCGATGAATTCATCATGAAGCCCTTTGACGCCGAGATCGTGGTCGGCAAGTTCGCCGCGGCGGGGCTGGCATGACGCCCCGGGAGCGCGACCATGTGGCCGGGCTGTGCGCCACGCTGGCCGGCCTGAACATCGAGACCGACCGCGGCTATCTGCTCGAGAGCGGACTGGGCG
This sequence comes from Phenylobacterium sp., assembly GCF_035944335.1. Lineage (GTDB taxonomy): Bacteria > Pseudomonadota > Alphaproteobacteria > Caulobacterales > Caulobacteraceae > Phenylobacterium. The sequence continues at coordinate 24,025 of NZ_DASZBG010000012.1, forward strand.
TGGTCGCCCGCCGCGAAGGCTATGGCTCTATCGCCGAGCTCGTGCGCTCGGTCCGCGACCGCGGCGACCAGCGGCTGGTCTGGGAAGTGGTCGAGGCGCTGGCGCCGGCCCACACCGCCTTCTTCCGCGATCCCGAGGTGTTCGCCGCGCTGGGCGAGCATCTGGAAGCCGCCGCGGCGCGCGGCGCCGTGCGGGTCTGGAGCGCGGCCTGCGGCTCCGGGCAGGAGATCTATTCCATCGCCATGTTGCTGGAGGAGCGCGGGGTCGACGGCGTCGAGCTGTTCGCCTCGGACCTGTCGCAGCGGTCGGTCGAGAAGGCCCGCGTCGGCCTCTACAGCCAGTTCGAGGTGCAGCAGGGCCTGTCGGCGCGCCGCCTGGTCCGGCACTTCGCCAATGTCGAAGACGAGTTCCTGCTCGATCCGGAGATCCGCCGGCAGGTGAAGTGGCGCCGCCTGAACTTGCTGGACGTCGCCCCGGGCGTCGGGACCTTCGACGTGATCCTCTGCCGCCATCTGCTCGGCTCGCTGCTGCCGCCGGCGGGCGAGCGGGTCATGGCCCATCTCACCGCCGCGCTACGGCCCGGCGGACAGCTGGTGCTGGGCGCGGGCGAAGCTCCGCCGACATCCCTCGGCCTGGTTCCGGTTGCGGGCGCGCCGGGGAGGTTCGAGATCCCCGAGCGCGTGCGGGCCGCCGCCTGAGTCCAGACCGCAAAAAACCCCGCCGTGTGCACGGCGGGGTTTCTCCAACACTGAACCCGAGTGGGGCTAGTGCTTCGCGTCCTGCGCGGTGTCGGAGACGGCGTGGCCTGCGGCCGAGACGTCCTTGCCGGCGCCTTGAACGGTGTTGCAGGCGGCCACGCCAAGGCTGACGGCCAGGGCCGCCAGGACCATGAGTTTGCGCATTTTGGAATTCTCCCGAGGATGTGCTGAAAGTCGCATCCACTGAACGCCTAGGCCGCGGCCTGGTTCCCGTCCCCGGCCTCCGGACGCTCCGGAAGCGCCGCCGGATTGGGGAAGGTCAGGCGCGCGGTGATCCCGCCCGAGGAGTTGCGCACCAGGTCGGCGTGGCCGCGCAGCTGGCGGGCGAAGGCGGTCATCAAGGTGCGGCCGACTCCGGAGGAGACCAGCGCATCGTCCGGCGCCTGGCCGTCGTCGCTTATCTCCAGCTCCGCCTCCTCGCCGCGGACGCGGAAGTTGACGGTCAGGACGCCGCCGCGTTCGCGGAAGGCGTGCTTCTGGGCGTTGGTGATCGCCTCGACCGCGAACAGCGCGAGCGGCGCCAGCCGGTCTGGATCGATGACCAACGCGTCAACCGCCAGCACGGTCTGTACGGCCGGCCCGTGCAGCATCTCGCCGGTCACCAGCTGGGCGGTCAGCTCCTCGAGGAACGGCCGCAGGTCGACGCGCTTCAGATCGGGGCCCTGGTAGAGCGCCCGGTAGATTAGGGCGAGCGCGGTGATCCGCTGGCGGGTGTCGCTCATCGCCGCCCGCGCGGCCGGGTCGGTGAGCGAGCGCTGCTGCATGTTGAGCAGGGACGAGATGACCTGCAGGTTGTTCTTCACCCGGTGGTGGATTTCGCGCATCAGCGCGTCCTTCTGGGCCAGGGAATCCCGCAGGCTGGCGTCTCGGCCGACTATGGCGTCGGCCATGTCCTCCAGGGTCTCGGCCAGTTCGCGGATCTCCGGCGGCATCTGGTCGGCCTGGACCGGCCGCACGCTGAGGCGGCCGCGCGCGTAGAGCGAGGCGATCCGCTGCAGGTAGGCGATCCAGCGCACCACCACCTGCTCGGTGACCACCGTCACCGCCGTCAGCGCCAGGGCGAAGGTCAGGAGCGGGAAGACGATGCCGGATAGTGGGTTCAGCCAGGCCCAGGATAGCAGGCCGGGCGAGCGGGCGGAGAGCACCACATAGACGGCCTCGCCGACCACCGGCGCGGCGGAGAAGACCCTGCGCTGGCCGCCGGCGTCGCGGTCGTACCAGACGTAGGAGCCCTGGGCGCGGGTGCGGGCGCGCCAATCGGCCGGCAGGGTGGTGAAGGCCTTCGGATTGGTCGCGGTGATATAGCGGCCGCTCGGGTCGGCCAGCGCCACCTCGGAATGGGCCGGCAGGATCGGATCGGCGACCGAGGGCTCCAGGCTGTTCAGCCGGATCACCGCGACGAAGGCGCCGTCGAAGCGCCCATCGGGGGCGGCGGCGCGGACCGCGGCCAGCACCGCGGGCTCCTGGGCGTAGGGCGAGCCGGGATCGCGGGTGATGACCAGCGGTTGGCCGACCGAGAGCTGCTGGAACCAGGGGCGCATCGCGCGCTGTTCGTCGGCGGGGACGTCGCCGGCGGCGCAGGCCACCCGCCCGCGGCTGTCGAAGCGGATCAGGTTGGCGTAGCCCGGGATACGCTGGGTGACCTCCGCCAGCCGCTGGGCGCACTGGAAGCCCACAGACCCGGGCGCCAGCGTCTGCAGCAGGATGTCGGCCGCCTCCATCCGCGCGCGCGCGGTGGCGGCGCTGCGCTCAGCGGCGAAGCCGAGGTTGCGGCGCAGGTCGACCCGCTCACGGTTGAAGGCGATCGCCGATTGCAGGATGCCAAGCAGCAGCACCGGCAGCAATGCTGCCGCCAGGGCCAGCGTCAAGCGGACCCGGATGGTGCTCAAGGATGCCCAGGGCAGGCCGGCCATTGCGAGCCCGTATCCGTCCTCACCGGACGGTGCTTAGCCGCTCCGCATCGGCGAGGATAGAGCGCATTGCTTCGCTCGCCGGCTCCCCGTCGCGGTCGTAGTCCCCGCCCTCGAGGATCGCATGCAGCGCCCGGCGCGCCCGGCTCACCCGGCTCTTCACCGTGCCCACCGCGCAGCCGCAGATGTCGGCCGCCTCTTCGTAGGCGAAGCCGCCGGCGCCCACCAGGATCAGCGCTTCGCGCTGTTCGGGCGGCAGCATGGCCAGGCCCTGGCGCAGTTCGTCCAGCGCCACCGGGGCTTCCGGATCGTCCACCGCCACCAGGGTCCGCTCGGCGGCCTCCTGGTCGAGCTGGCTCTGGCGCCAGGAGCGGCGCTTCTCGGAATAGAACTGGTTGCGCAGAATCATGAAGGTCCAGGCCTTCATGTTGGTGCCCATCTGGAAGCTCGCCCGGGCGTCCCAGGCCTTCATCATCGCGTCCTGGGCGAGGTCGTCGGCCGCCGCGGGGTCGCCGCAGAGGGTGCGCGCAAAGGCCCGCAGGTGCGGGATGAGCTGCACGAGCTCGCGCTTGAAGGCTTCGTCGTCGGGCCGGGGCTCCGAGGACGGCGCCCGCTGTGGCTGGGCCTCGGGCATCAGCCCTTCTCCGAGGCGCGGCTGTCGGCCTTGCGCAGGATGTCGAGGAATTCGTCCGGGACGTCCTCGTTGACCACCTGGTCGAACATCTGTCGCAGGCGCACGCCAATCGCCTGCTGGCGCAGGCGGGCTTCGTCCAGGGCGGCGGACGACTTGCGTCGTTCGCCAGGAGGCCGTTGTTCTATCATGTTACTGGCGTGCCGCTCTCGCGGCGGCCGCCCCCTCTTGGCATTCTCGTTGTCGCTCAACGTCCGACTCCGCGCCAGGTTCCCGCAGATCGTCGGACAAGATGCGAAAAACCGCGGGAAATGGGAACAAGTTCCCCCTGGTGACGTTTTTGTCCCATCATGGGGTTCGCGGTGGGGGAGACTTCCCGCGTGGCCGCTGGCTTTGAATACCAGGGAGGGGTCACCCTTGAGTCTACTCGCTCGCCTCGCGCCGCATCTGCCTTACGTGCGCCGGTACGCCCGCGCGCTCACCGGGGACCAGACGACCGGCGACCACTACGTCCGCGTGGCGCTCGAAGCGCTGGCCGCCGGCGAACGCGTGCTCGATCCCGGCCTGACCCCGCGCGTGGCGCTCTATCACGTGTTCCACGCCATCTGGTGCTCCTCCGGCGCCCAACTCGAAGGCCCGACCGACGAGGACCTGGCGACTGACGACACCACGCGGCGCCTGATGCGGATCGCCCCGCGCTCGCGCCAGGCGTTCCTGCTGACCGCCCTGGAAGGCTTCACCCCCTCCGAAGCCGCGCAGATCCTGGGCGCCGACTTCTCCGAGGTCGAGCAACTGATCGCCGAGGCGCAGACCGAGATCGACGCCGAACTCGCGACGGACGTCCTGATCATCGAGGATGAGCCGGTGATCGCGGCCGACATCGAGGCGCTGGTCAAGGAACTCGGCCACTCGGTGGTCGATATCGCCGCCACCCGCACCGAGGCCATCGACGCGGTAGCCCGCAAGACGCCAGGCCTCGTCCTGGCCGACATCCAGCTGGCCGATGGCTCCTCGGGCATCGATGCGGTGAAGGATATCCTGGCGCGCTTCGACGTGCCGGTGATCTTCATCACCGCCTTCCCCGAGCGCCTGCTGACCGGCGAGCGGCCGGAGCCCACCTTCCTGATCACCAAGCCCTTCCAGCCGGAAACGGTGAAGGCGGCGATCGGCCAGGCGCTGTTCTTCCATCCGCGCAAAGCCTCGAAACAGGCGGCCTGAACCCAAAGGGTCCAGCTTGCGTTGAACACCCAAGAGGGCGTCGCCTCCCGCGGCGCCCTTTCTGGTTTCTAGAGGGAGCGATCCGATGCTCGGCTGGTCAATTCTCTTCGCGGTGCTGGCGATCCTCGCCGGCTTCTTCGGCTTCTTCGGCCTGGCGGGCCTCGCCGCCTCGATCGCCAAGATCCTGTTCGTCGTCTTCCTCGTGCTGCTGGTGGTGAACTTCATCATCCGCGCCTTCCAGGGGCGCTCGGTCCTCTAGGCTGCGTATCTCGGACGCAGAAACGGCCGCTCTTGCGAGCGGCCGTTGTCGTGTCCCCTATGTCCGGATTCAGATCACGATGGCGGATTGCCGCCGTTCTGCGGGGCGAGCGGGCCGCCCTTCTGATAGTTCTGCCGGCTCGCCGCGTCGGGGCGCGGCGCGGCGAAGGGGGCGGCGCCGGCGGCCTGGGCGGTGTTCTTCGCATCGGCCGACCCGAAGTCGCCCGCCTTCCAGGCCCAGGTGGCGGCGAAGCCGAGCACGGTCAGGGCGATCCCGAACACCAGCACCCAGAAGATGTTGCGACCGGTCCGGCCCTGCCGGGCGCGGGTGGCGCCGACGGTCTGTCCGTCGTCTTGCGAATAGGCCATCGGGAAAGCCGCCTCCTACTGGTGTGGGAAATAGCTGAACGGGCCAGTCGTGATCTTCGCCACGACGGCGGCCTTGGGTGAGGTGAGGGTGCCGATCAGGCCGCTGGCGAGCGCCAGGCCGAGCACGGCGCAGATCACCATCAACCGCCGTCGCGCGGCCTGCTGGCGATAGTTCGGCGTCTTCATCAGGGCGAAGCCGCCGCGGAATCCGTAGCCTGAGCGCATTGGCGAGCCCTCCCTCGCGCGGGGTCCCTTCGCCCGCCAAGGTTTCAACGCCTCGCCTGCGCGGGACGTTCCCTGCCGCAGGGCCGCCATGGCCAGGCCTCCAGAAAGTCTTGATCTTTCAACACCTGCGGACGAGTCTTGCGCCGGCCGGGACGTGCTGCCGCCGCGTCGGGCGCTCGGTGAACCGCCGCGATGTATTTTTTTCGAAAAAAGTGGGGCGATGGCGGAACGCACTCGTGGGAGTGCGTGTTTAGTCGAGTGCGGAGGCGGCGACGCCCCCCCCGACTTGAGACTGGCGAGCATGCCAGTCTGCCGTCTCCGCACCCCTTTTCTCGATGATGCACACCTCAGGCGGGCCCCAGGGCCCGCCCTTTCTTTTGCGCTCGCGCTTTCGACCTAGCGCGGAGCGAGGTGCAGGGTCACGTCGGCGCGGCGGCGCAGGGGCGCGGCCTGACCGCCTGAGGTCACGGCGCCCGCCTGGCCGGCGGCCGTCATCTTGAATTCGGCGGACGGCAGGCCGTTGGCGGCGAGGGCGGCGGTCACCGACTGGGCCCGGCGGCGCGAGAGCTCGAGGTTGGCGCCCGCCTGGCCGGCCCCGTCCGCCAGCCCGAGTACGTCCACGCCGAGGATCTTGCAGGCCCGGGTGTTGGAGGCGGCCTGGGCGATCACCATGCGGCCCTCCGGCGTCAGCTCGGCCTGGTCGGGCGCGAAGTAGATCTGCACCGTCTGGTCCTCGCAACGCGGCGTCGCCTTCACCAGCCGCGCGCGAGCGGTCTGCATGGTCGCACAGCCGCCCAGGGCCATCGCGGCCGCGGCCGTCAAGAGCAGCGCCGTTCTCATCGTCTTCCCCTCCAGCCCGCTAGCGGGCGCGCCAAAGGGCGGCCGGAAAATCCGACCGCCCCTGACATCTCGGTGTCGGCGTCGCCTAGTAGCGCGGCGAGCCGTCTTCCCAGAAGTACCGGCCCGTGGCCGAGTCGTAGTAGTAATAGCGACCCGCACGGTCGTCATAGTACTGGCGACGGTTCGGAGCCGCGGCCGCGCCGCAGCCGCCTTCGTCGTGGCAGCCCTTCACGGCCCCGAGCGAGCCGCCGACGACCGCGCCGATCGCCGCACCGCCCAGGGTGCTGCCGTGCGCGACGTTGTTCCCGATCACCGCCCCGGCCACAGCGCCGAGCGCTGCGCCGCCGAGGGCCGTGTTGGTGGTGTGCGGGTCGTCAGCGCAGGCCGCGACCAGTACGCTGGCGCCGGCAAGCGCGATCAATGGCTTGAGCATCATGGCTCTCCTTTTGTGTCCCCTGCCGGGCCTAACGCCAGCCCAACGCCGCAGTTCCGTCGAAGGCGGAAAGCGGAACCTCCACCGTCCCCCACCGTTGGAAGGGCGCAACACCCTTCTCAAGCGGAGCATCTCCCATGGTCGGCGGACGCCTGAACGACGACACGCGGGCCCCTGACGCCCTCGACAAGGCCGATCTGCGCGAAGCCTATGAGCGTGGCCGGAGCGACGAGCGGGCCCGCCGCAAGCGCCACCCGATCGGCATGACCCTGACCTTCGCCGCGGCCGCGGTCGGCGTGGCGATGCTGGCCCTGGCCCTGGTGAACGGCTCGTTCGGCGCGGCCGGCCTCCAGGTCGACCAAGGCCTGCAGATCGCCAAGCCGGTGGCCAGCCAGGCGGCGTCTAACGCCGGCGACCAACTTCGCGACGCCGCCGCCCAGGCGCGCGCCAAGGCCTCCAACGCCGGCTGATCCCATAGAAGCGCGTAGCCCCGTGGGGCGTATCAGCCGCGTCGAGGTCGTGGCGAACCTCGCCTCGGGCGGGGTGGGCAAGGACGCCGCCACGGAGATCGAGAAGATCCTGGCCGACCACGGCCTGACGGCCCATGTCTGCGCGCCGGAAACCCGCGACCTGACCAACTGCCTGCGCGCCGCCGTGGACGCGGGTCCCGACCTGCTGGTCACCCTGGCCGGCGACGGGACGGCGCGCGCCGCCGCGGAGCTTTGCGGCCCCCACGGTCCGTTGCTCGCCACCCTGCCGGGCGGCACCATGAATATGCTGCCGCGCGCCCTTTACGGGACACGCTCCTGGCAGGACGCGCTCAACGTCGCCTTGTCCGAGGGCGAGAGGCGCACCATCGGCGGCGGCGAGGTGGAGGGGAATACTTTCCTGGTGGCTGCGGTGCTCGGTTCGCCCGCGCTCTGGGGCGCCGCGCGCGAGGCCGCCCGCTACCACGAGCCGATCCTGGCCCTGGCGCGCGCCCGCCGCGCGCTACGCCGCGCCTTCACCGGGCGGCTCCGCTACGCCTTCGACGGCGGTGTGGCGGACAAGGCCGAAGCCCTGGTGTTCATGTGCCCTCTGGTTTCACGCGTGATGGCCGACGAGGAGGCCGCCCTGGAGGCCGCCGCCCTCGACGTGCGCGGCGCGGCCGACGCCTTCCGGCTGGGGATCAACGCCCTGGTGCGCGACTGGCGCGACGACCCGGCGGTGGAGTCCCGCCACGCCCGCTCGACGCGGGTCTGGGCAGCCAGCCGCATCCCAGCCCTGCTCGACGGCGAGCTGGTGCGCCTGCACAGCGCCGCCGAGGTGGTCTATCGTCCGGCGGTGGCGCGCATGCTGGCCATCCCCAAGGACACCTGAAGCCCGTGGCCATCCGCCTGGCCCATCTCTCCGACATCCACTTCGGCGGCGAGAACGTCGCCGCGGTGGCGGCCACGGCCGACTACGTGAATTCCGGCGAGTTCGACCTGATCGTGGTGTCTGGCGACCTGACCCGCTACGGCGAGCCGCAGGAGTTCGAGGCCGCCGCGGCCTGGCTGTCGACGCTCAAGGGACCGCGACTGGTGACGCCGGGCAACCACGACGCCCCCTATCTTGCTTGGTCCGAGCGGATCTTCACCCCATTCCGCCGCTTCGAAGCAGCGATCGGCCCCGCGGCGACCCAGACGCATCTCGGGTCCGGCTTCGCGGTGCGCGGGCTGAACACCGCGCGGGGCGTCCAGCCACGGATCAACTGGTCGAAGGGCCAGGTGGCCCCGGCCCAGGCGCGCGCCGCCGCGGACTGGTTCGAGACCGCACCCCACGAATGCTTTCGGCTGGTGGTCTGCCACCACCCGCTGATGGAAATGATCGGGGGTCCAATGACCGCGCGCGTCTGGGGCGGCCAGGGCGCGGCCCGCGCCTTCGCCGAGGCGAAGGTGGATCTGGTGCTGTCCGGGCACATCCACGCGCCCTTCACCTGGCCCTATCCCTACGGCGACGGACGCACCTATGCGGTGGGCGCCGGCACCCTGTCGGTGCGCGAACGCGGCGTGCCGGCCGGCTTCAACGTGGTCGAAATAGAAGGGGCGGCGATTCGCATCGCCGCCCTCGGGTGGACCGGCTCGCATTTCGAGCCGTATCGCACCTGGTCGTTAGATCGACGTGTATCCTAGAGCGTGGGGCTTCGGCCGCCGCGCACGAAGTGCATGACGAGCGAGACCAGGAACAGCACCAGGAAGACGACAAAGAGGATCTTGGCCACGCCCATCGCCGCGCCGGCGATCGTCGTGAAGCCGAGCACGGCGGCGATCAGCGCCACCACCAGGAATGTCAGGGCCCAGCCTAGCATTGCGTTATCTCCAAGCGCGCCCTAGCGGACGCAAACGGTGCAGGTCGGCTGACCTGCGCCCATGTCAACGCCCGCTCAGGCGCGGCCGTTCCCACCCGGAGCGTGGCTTTGGCGGCGCTCAGCGCCGGGGGGGCGGCTTGCGGCTGGCGAAGGCGGCGGTGACGACCGCGGTCAGTATGCGCGGATTGCGGATGACCACGGCCACCGCCGCGGCCATGGCGCCGGCGGCCACCAGCGGCCGTTCGCGGGCCAGTTCGACGAGCCGCGAGGTGAGGTTCTGCTGGTCGCCCTTGACCGGCTTCGGCTTGGCCTTGCGGGTCAGGATGAAGGCGAGGATCAGCGCCAGCAACGCAAAAGCGCCGGCGACCGCGGTCGCCGCCCAGGCCGGGCCGATGATGTCGCGCAGCGCCGCGTAGAGCGCGAACGACAAGGCTATGACGACAACGACAGCCGCCGCAACCAGGGCGGCGACGGCGGCCATCATTGAAAGCAGTTTGTTGAAGATCACTTACGTCCGGCCGACAGTAGCAGGCCGATCAGGACGCCCACGCCAAGCGCGGCGCCCGTCGCGGCGAGCGGACGCTCGCGCACGCGCTCGACCATGTACTGCTGGGCCTGTTCGAGCTGCTCGCCGGCGGTGTCGGCGTAGGCGCGCGACTGGGTGCGCAGCTGCTCCAGGCCGTCCTGGACCGCTTGCTCGATGCGCGCACGGGCGTCGGCGAAGGTCCGTTGGGCCTCGGCCGTCATGCGGACACCCTTGTCCACGCCATTCTTGGCTTCGTCGGCGAAATCTGCGGCGTTCGCGGGCATGTCATGTCTCCGGAAAGGGAAGCCCCGGCGAGGCGGCGGGGAGGCGCTTGCCTGAACGTCGGACATGGTAGGACGGTTCCAGCCGCCGCGCAAAGACGGAGCCGTGGCGCCCCATCCCCGCGGCGAACCAAACGCAGCCCTGCCGGCCGGGTTCCTTGTCGCGCTCCTCGCCGACGCATCCTATGTTCAGGCCATGACGCGCCAAGACGTCCCTCCGCCCTCCCACCCGAGCCGGCTGGAACTCGCCCTGCAGGCCGCGGGCTTGGGCGAGTTCGAGTGGGACGTGGCGCGCGACCTGCTCATCATCAGCCCGCGGATGGCGGCCATCGCCGGCCTGCCGGCGGGCAAGCGGGCGGCGGAACGCGGCGCGGCGCTGGACCGCTTCGTGCATCCGGACGATCTCGAGCGGGTCCGCAGCTCGCGCGCCGCGAACCTGGCCTCGGGCGACACCTTCGAGGTGGAGTACCGCCATATCCGGCCGGACGACCAGCGCACCGTACATATGCGCATCGCCGGGATCATGGCGCGCGACGCCAAGGGACGCCCCACGGGCCTGACCGGCATCGTCGAGGACATCACCGCCCGCCAGGTCGAAGACGACGGGCGCCAGGCGCTGATGGCCGAACTGGACCATCGGGTGAAGAACGTGCTGGCCGCCGTTCAGACGCTCGCCGTCCAGACGGCCAAACAGACCACCTCCCTCGACGCCTTCCTGGCCAATTTCGGCGGCCGGTTGAAGGCCATGGCGAGCGCCAACGAGCTGCTCACCGCCGCCCGCTGGCGCGGGGCCGCCATCGATCATCTGGCCGCCGCCGAGCTCGGGGCCATCGCGCCTGGCCAGACCCGCTGGGACGGGCCGGAGCTGTTCCTGACGCCGCGGGCGGCCAATGCGCTCGCCCTGGCGCTGCACGAGCTCTCCGCCAACGCGGTGAGGCATGGCGCGCTCTCGGTGGAGAGCGGCCGGGTGGACCTGCGCTGGACGCAGCTGCCGGATGGCGGCTTCGAGCTGATCTGGTCGGAGAGCGGCGGTCCGCGGACCAGCACCCCGACGCGGCGTGGCTTCGGCGCGACCCTGCTGGGCCAGGTGACCGGACGCGAGCTGAACGGCGAGACCTCCGTCGAGTACCGGCCCTCCGGCCTGCGCGCGACCCTGACGGCCGGCGCGGCTGCGCTCGCGCCGCGTCCCGACGACCTACCCGAAGCGCCGGCCCCGCGGCCCGTCGAGGCGACGCCCGTCGCCAACCGGGCCTTGAGCCTGAAGGGCGCGCGGATCCTTATCGTCGAGGATGCGGTGCTGCTGGCGCTGGAGCTGGAGACCGGACTCTCGGAAGCCGGCGCCGAGGTGATCGGTCCGGCCTATGAGCTGGAGGAGGCCATGGCGCTGCTCGATCGGCCGATCGACGCGGCGGTGCTCGACGCCAACCTCAACGGCCGCTCGGTGATGCCGGTGGCCGAGGCCCTGGCGGCCCGCCACGTGCCCTTCGTCTTCGCCACCGGCTATGGCGAGGCCGGCGGCGCGCCGGGCGGCTTCGACGCGCCGGTCATCCGCAAGCCTTACGACGTCACCCAGGTCGCCGACGCCGTCGCCGAGCTGCTTGCGGCGCGCTGACCCTGAGGCGGCGTGCCGCTGAGACAAGGCGCCGCCTCGCGGCGCAGCAAGCGTAGCCCTATCAACGGGCGCATGGAGGACCTGCGGCCCAGCTGCAGGGGCGGGACCGGCCGCCGAGGGACATCGCCCGGTTCACGCGACCCCGCCTTCATACCAACACGCCGGCGTCAGATGACGCCCTTGGCCTTCAAGGCCGCGATCTTCTCGGGCGTGAAGCCCACGATCTCCCGCAACACCTCATCGGTATGCGCCCCCAGCGCCGGGCCCGGCCAGCGGACACGGCCCGGCGTGGCGGAGAGCTTCGGGAAGGCGTTCTGCATCTTCACCTGCCCGAACACCGGGTGGGGCACCTCGACGATCGCCTCGCGCGCCCGATATTGGGGGTCCTCCAGCATGTCCGGCGCGCGGAACACGCGGCTGGCCGGCACGCCGTGCGATTCGAGCAGCGCGAGCAGGTCTGGCAAGCTCTGGGGGCCGGTCCACCCGGCGATGATCTGATCGAGCTCGGCCTGGTTCCGCCCGCGCGAGGCATGGTCGAGAAACTTCGGTTCGGACGTCAGCGCCGGCTGTCCCATGGCTTCGCAGAGCCTGGCGAACACCGTGTCGCCGTTGCCCCCGATCAGGATCAGCTCGCCGCCCGCGCACGGGTAGGCGTTGGAGGGCGCGATGCCCGGCAGGACCGAGCCGGAGCGCTCGCGGACATAGCCGGTCAGGTCGTATTCGGTGACCAGGTTCTCCATCACCGCCAGCACGCTCTCGAACAGGGCCGCGTCGATTACCTGACCCTTGCCCGTCCGCGCCCGCGAATGCAGCGCCATCAGCACGCCCATGACCGCGTGCATCGCCGCCAGACTGTCGCCGATGGAGATGCCGGCCCGCGCCGGCGGCCGGTCCGGCTCGCCGGTGACATAGCGCAAGCCCCCCATGGCCTCGCCGATCAGGCCGTAGCCGGCGCGCTGCGAATAGGGCCCGGTCTGGCCGAAGCCGGAGACCCGGGCCATCACCAGCCTGGGGTTCTCGGCGCTGAGGCGCTCATAGGAGAGGCCCCATTTCTCCAGGGCGCCCGGTCGGAAGTTCTCGACCACCACGTCGGCGGAACGGATCAGGGCGCGCGCGATCTCCTGGCCCTGCGGCGTACGCAGGTCGAGGCCCACCGACTTCTTGTTGCGGCCGATCACCGGCCACCAGGGCGACAGGCCCTTGGGCAGGCTGCGGCCCCATTGGCGCATCGGATCGCCCACCTTGGGGTCCTCCAGCTTGATCACCTCGGCGCCGAAGTCGCCCAGGATCTGGCCGCAGAAGGGACCGGCGATCAGGGTCCCCATCTCGATCACCCGAAGGTCGGCGAGCGGGCCTTGCGCGGTAGGGGTGTCGGCGTCGGTCATGGGGCCAGGAGCCGCGCGGCGGGCCCCTTGTCAACGCCCCGGCAGCGCTGGCTTCCCATCATCCCGCCGGAGCGCTAAGTCGCTGGTCATGGCTTCCTACGTCTTCGATCCGCCCGCCCAGGTCTCCGCCCCCATCGAGGGCGAAGACGCCCGCTTCCCGGTGCGCCGCATCCTCTGCGTCGGCCGTAACTACGCCGCCCACCGCCGCGAGATGGGCGGCGACGACCGCGACCCGCCGTTCTTCTTCGCCAAGCCCGCCGACGCCCTGGTGGCGCCGGGCGCCGACGTCGCCTATCCGCAAGCGACGGCGAACCTGCACCACGAGATCGAGCTGATCGTCGCGATCGGTAAGGGCGGCGCGGACGTGGCCGTCGACCAGGCGCTCGACATGATCTTCGGCTACGCGGTCGGCGTCGACCTGACCCGACGCGACCTGCAGGCCGCCGCCCGCGAGAAGATGCAGCCGTGGGAAGCCGCCAAGGGCTTCGACCAGTCCGCGCCCATGTCGCCGGTCCGCCGCTGGGCCGGTTCCCCGCCGCAGGGCCGCATCGCCATCTCGGTGAACGGCCAGGTGAAGCAGGAGGCCGTCGTCGCCGACATGATCTGGAACGTTCCGGAGATCGTCTCCGAGGCCTCGAAGCTGTGGCGCCTGGCGCCGGGCGACCTAATCTTCACCGGCACGCCGGAAGGGGTCGGTCCGCTGGTCCGCGGCGACGCCGTCACGGGCGAAGTCGAGGGCGTGGGCAAGCTCGCCTTCAGGGTCGTCTGATGGCTTACACCCTCTACTCCGCCTGGCGCGCCACGGCGCCCTACCGCGTGCGCATCGGCCTGGCGCTGAAGGGCGTCGGCTACGACTATGTGGCGCTGGACCTGATCAAGGGCGACCAGCGCGAGCCCGAATATCGCGCGGTCAATCCGCAGGGCCTGACGCCGGCGCTGGACATCGGCGGCCATGTGCTGACCCAGAGCCTGGCGATCCTTGAGTGGCTGGAAGAGACCCGGCCGGAGCCCGCGATCCTGCCGAAGGCCGCGCTGGACCGGGCCGTGGTGCGCGCGATGGCCGATATCGTGGCCTGTGACATCCACCCGCTGAACAACACCCGCGTGGGCCGCGAGCTGCACAAGCGCGGCATCGACCCGGAGGGCATCCTCGCCTGGACCCAGCGGTGGATCAAAGACGGCTTCGATACGCTCGAACCCATGGTGGCGAAGCATGGCAAGGGCTTCGCTTTCGGCGAACAACCGACCATCGCTGACTGCTGCCTCATCCCCCAGATCTATTCGGCCAACCGCTATGAGGTGGACCTTGCGCCCTATCCGGCGATCGGGGCGGTCGCAGAGCGGGCGGCCGAGCATCCCGCCTTCCAGAGCGCCCATCCGAACAACCAGCCGGACGCCAAGCCCGCGTGAGAGGGGTTGTGGCGCGGGCGCGGGCGCTCTAGAGCGCGCCCATGCTCGAAGACCTTAAGGACAACAACCGAGCCTGGGCCGAACGCAAGACGGCCGGCGATCCGGGCTTTTTCAAGCGGCTGGTGGGCCAGCAGGCGCCGCAATACTTCTGGATCGGCTGCTCCGACAGCCGCGTGCCGGCCAACGAGATCGTCGGCCTCGATCCCGGCGAGATGTTCGTCCACCGCAACGTCGCCAACCTCGCCCCGCCGCAGGACGCCAACTATCTCAGCGTGCTGCAGTTCGCCGTCGACGTGATCAAGGTGAAGCACATCCTGGTGGTCGGCCACTATGGCTGCGGCGGCATCGCGGCGGCGGTCGACGGCCAGCGGCGTGGGTTGGTCGACCACTGGCTGCACCCGATCCGCGAGGTGCATCACGAGCATCGCCACGAGCTCGACGCCATCCCTGAGGAGCGCGCCCGCCTCGACCGGCTCTGCGAGCTGAACGTGATCCGCCAGGTTCGCAACGTCGCCTCCGACGTCTTCGTCCAGGACGCCTGGGCGCGCGGCCAGAGCCTTTGCGTCCACGGCTGGGTCTATTCGATCGAGGACGGCCTTGTGAACGACCTCGGCATCGACGTCGGCGGCCCGGAAGCGCTGGCGGGTCTCGACGACGCCTAGGAGCGACAGCCAGGAAAAGTGGGAACCGCTTTTCCGTCCGGATGCGCGACCGAGCAAAAAGGCCTACGCCAGTTTGATCTCGCGCAGCCGCTCCTGCAGGTACGCATCGGCGGTGATCGGGGTCGGGTAGCGGTCCGGGTGCTGGGCGTCGATGCAGCTCGGCAGGGTCTCGATCAGATAGTCCGAATTGAAGTGCAGGAAGAACGGCGTGGAGTAGCGCGGGAAGCCGCGGCGCTCCGGCGCCGGATTGACCACTCGGTGGGTCGTCGAGGGCAGTTTGTGGTTGGTCAGCCGCTGCAGCATGTCGCCGATATTGCAGACCAGCGAGCCCGGCGGCGGATTGATCGGCAGCCAGCCGCCGTCCTTCTCGATGACCTCCAGCCCGGCTTCTTCGGCGCCGAGCAACAGGGTGATGACATTGATATCCTCGTGGGCGGCGGCGCGGATGTGCGGCCCGTCCTTCGGCACCGGCGGATAGTGCAGCAGGCGCAGGATCGAATTGCCCTCGTTCACCGTGGGATCGAAGAAGTGGCGGTCGAGGCCGAGCCAGACGGCGATCGCTTCCAGGACCTTCAGGCCCATCTCGTCGAGCGCGCCGAACAGCCAGCCGACGGTCTCGCGGAACTCCGCCACCTCGGCGTCGGGCCAGACATTGTCCGGCATGTGGTCGCGATAGCGGTGGCCGGCCGGCAGGTCGCGGCCCACGTGCCAGAATTCCTTGAGGTCGTAGTGCGTCTCGCCCTTGGCGGTCTCGACGCCGAACGGCGTGTAGCCGCGCTGGCCGGAGACCGGCAGCTTGTACCTGCGCTTGGCGTCTTCCGGCAGGGCGAAGAACCGCTTCGCGGCCTCGTTGGCGGCGTCGATCTTCGCCTGCGCGATGCCGTGGTCGGAGATCACCGCAAAGCCGTACCGGGCGAACGAGTCGCCCAGGGCCTTGGAAAACCCGGAGAAGTCGCGGCTGAAGCCGGTGAAGGATACGGGGGCGATGGTGCGCGGCAGGGTCGGGGCTTGGCTCATGAACTCATTTCTACACCCGGAAACCGAGCGCCTCCAACCGCCTGGAATCCGGGCGTTCGGCCCCCGTCGCCGCCTTTTCACGCAAGACCCGTTCTCAAATCCAGGCCCGCGGCTTAAAGAGCGCCCATGGCGAACAAGCTGCAAAAGACCGCCGACGAGGCCCTGGCCGGCCTGTTGTTCGACGGCATGACCATCATGGCCGGAGGCTTCGGCCTCTGCGGTATCCCGGAGAACCTGATCGCGGCGATCCGCGCCTCAGGCGTCAAGGACCTGACCGTGGTCTCCAACAATTGCGGGGTCGACGATTTCGGCCTCGGCATCCTGCTGGCCGGCGGCCAGATCAAAAAGATGATCTCCAGCTACGTGGGCGAGAACAAGCTGTTCGAGCAGCTCTATCTGTCGGGGGCGCTGGAGCTGGAGTTCAATCCGCAGGGCACGCTGGCCGAACGCATCCGGGCGGGCGGGGCGGGCATCCCGGCCTTCTTCACCAAGACCGGCGTCGGCACCCTGGTGGCCGAGGGCAAGGAGGTCCGCGAGTTCGAGGGCGAGGCCTATGTCATGGAGCGCGGCCTGACGGCCGACCTTTCCATCGTCAAGGCCTGGAAAGGCGATGCGGCGGGCAACCTCGTCTATCGGAAGACCGCGCGGAACTTCAATCCGATGATGGCCACCGCCGGCAAGGCGACGGTCGCCGAGGTCGAGGAGCTGGTCGAGGTGGGCTCGCTCGACCCCGACAACATCCACACCCCGGGCATCTACGTGGACCGCATCTTCGAAGGCGCGGTGTTCGAGAAGCGCATCGAGCGGGTCACCACCCGGCCGCGCGAGCAGGAGACCGCATAATGGCCTGGACGCGTGAACAGATGGCCGCCCGCGCCGCGACCGAGCTGCGTGACGGCTTCTATGTGAACCTGGGCATCGGCATCCCGACCCTGGTCGCCAACTACATCCCGCCCGGCGTCTCGGTGACCCTGCAGAGCGAGAACGGCATGCTGGGCATGGGCCCGTTCCCCTATGAGGGCGAGGCCGATCCAGACCTGATCAACGCCGGCAAGCAGACCATCACCGAGCTGGCGAGCTCATCCTATTTCTCATCCGCCGACAGCTTCGCCATGATCCGCGGCGGCCACATCGACCTTTCGATCCTGGGCGCCATGCAGGTGAGCCCCCAGGGCGACCTCGCCAACTGGATGGTGCCAGGCAAGATGGTCAAGGGCATGGGCGGGGCCATGGACCTGGTGGCCGGCGTCAAGCGCGTGGTGGTGGTCATGGAGCACACCGAGAAGTCCGGCGCGCCGAAGCTGGTTAACGCCTGCTCCCTGCCGCTCACCGGCCGCAGCGTCGTGGATCTGGTCGTCACCGACCTGGGCGTCTTCGAGGTCAATCGGGGCAAGTCGCCGCTCACACTCCTGGAGCTGGCGCCGGGCGTCACCCTCGAGGAGGTCAAGGCCAAGACCGAGCCGGGCTTCCAGGTGGCCAAGGCGCTGGCGCCCGTTTGAGGCCGACGGCGACATAAAAAGAGCCGAATACCGGTGTAACCGGCTCGCTCCCGATCGCGAATTGGCCTCGAAGCCTGGCGATGGCAGGATCGCGGGCCCGAGGAGGCCAAGCCGATGACCAAGACCCAGACGACGCTCGCCGCCGCCGCGGTGCTCGCCCTGATGGCCGGCGCCGCGGCCGCCGCCGACGAGAAGACCGACGCCGCTCCGGCCGCCAAGGAGAAATGCTTCGGCATCGCCAAGGCGGGCCAGAACGACTGCATGTCCGGGCCCGGCACCTCTTGCGCCGGCACCGCCAAGACCGACTACGACGGCAAGGCCTGGAAGGAGGTCCCGAAGGGGACCTGCGTCACCATCAAGACGCCGAAGGGCATGGGCTCGCTGACCCCGAAGGCCTGATGAGACGCCCATGCGCCAGGGCCTGACCGCCGGGCTGAGCCTGAAGCCGCCGCACGTCGCCGAGGCGCTGGCCGCGACAGCGCAGGGCCTGTGGTTCGAGGTCCACCCCGAGAACTACATGGCGGCCGGCGGGCCGCGGCTGGCGGGGCTGGCGGCGATCGCTGAACGCCATCCGATCTCGCTGCATGGCGTCGGCCTGTCCCTGGCCGGCGATGCGCCGCCCGACGCCGCGCACCTGGCGGCGCTGAAGCGACTGGTGGACCGCTTCGATCCGGCCCTGGTGTCCGAGCACCTGGCCTGGTCGCGAAGCGCCGGGCGCTATCTGCCGGATCTGCTGCCGTTCCCGCGTACGGCGGAGGCGCTTGGCCGTATCGCCGAGAATGTCTCACGGTTTCAGGATGCGATCGGCCGCCCGGTGCTCATCGAGAACCCCGCGCTCTATCTGCCCCTGGCCGGCCATGAGCTGCCGGAGACCGAGTTCCTCGCCGAGCTGGTCCGCCGGACCGGCTGCGGCCTGCTGGTCGACGTCAACAACGTCTTCGTCAGCGCGCACAATCTCGGCTACGCCGCCGAGGCCTATCTGCAGGCCCTGCCGGCCGAGGCGATCGGGGAGATCCACCTGGCCGGTCACACGGCCGACCCGCAGCTCGGCGGCGAGCTGTTGATCGACAGTCATGACGCGCCGGTCGCGGCCGCCGTCTGGCGCCTCTACGAGCGGCTGATCGGGCGGATCGGGCCGCGGCCGACGCTGATCGAGCGGGACGACAACCTGCCGGCGTTCGCCGAGCTGATGGCCGAGCGCGCGCGGGCCCAGGCCATACTGGTCCGCGCCGCCGCACCGGTGGTCGAACATGTCTGACCTCGCCCGCTTCCAGACCGCTTTCGCCGAGGCCCTCAGCGGCGATGTCGCCGGCCTCGCGCCCTGGATCGCGCCGGAGGCTGCGCCGCGCTTCGCGGTCTATCGCAACACGGTCGCCAAGGGCTGCGCGGACGCCGTCGCCGCGCAGTTCCCGACGCTCGCGAGCGTGGTGGGCGAGCCCTGGCTGCGCGCCGCCGCGGCGCTGTTCGCCCGCGCTCATCCGCCGCTCAGCGCCAGTCTGGCGGACTACGGCGAGGGCTTCCCGGCCTGGCTGGCGGCCTTCCCGCCGGCCGCGGACATGCCGTGGCTCGCGGGCCTCGCCCGCATCGACTGGGCGCGCGGCGAGGCGCTGTTCGCCCGCGACCTGCCGCCGCTGCGCGCCGAGGCGGTCGCGGCGCTGCCGGCCGACGCCTACGTCGGCCTGGCCGCTGAGCTGCACCCGGCGGCGCGCGTCCTGCGCTTTGCCGACGGGGCTCCCAGCCTGTGGCGCGCCCTGCAGGGCGACGATCCGCCGGCCGATGTCGAGCTCTCGCCGGAGCCGGAGGGGTTGCTCCTCACGCGCCCGGACTTGGAGGTCCGCACCGAGCTCTTGAGTCCCGGCGGTCTCGGCTTCCTGGACGCCTGCCGCGCCGGGCTGAGCCTGGCGGCGGCCGGCGAGGCCGCGCTCGAAGCCCAATCGGACCTGAGGCTCGCCGACACCTTCGCCGCCTTCATCGCCGCCGGCGCCTTCGCGCGCCTCGTTCCCATCGTCATGTGAGATACTGATCCCATGAACACTCGCCTCTTCGCGGCCATCGCGGCCGCCGCCATCTTCTCCGCCCAGGCCGCGCCCGCGGCGCAGGCGCTGAAAACCGCCGTCTTCGCCGGCGGCTGCTTCTGGTCGGCCCAGCACGACATCGAGCACACGCCGGGCGTGGTGAAGGTCGCGGTCGGCTATGCGGGCGGCACGCGGCCCGGCCCGAACTACGAGAACCACGAGGGCTATCTGGAATCGATCCAGGTCACCTACGACCCGGCCAAGATCAGCTATCCCAAGCTGGTGGACGCCTTCTTCCACCACATCGACCCGACCGACCCCGACGGCCAGATCTGCGACCGCGGGCCTACCTATCGCACCGCGGTGTTCGCCGCCGACCCCGCCGAACGCCAGGCCGCCGAACAGGTGAAGGCCCAGATCGGCAAGGAACTGCGCCATTCGATCGCCACCGAGATCCGCCCCGCCGCCCGTTTCTGGATGGGCGAGGACTACCATCAGGACTACGCGCGCAAGAACCCGGGCGCCTACAACGCCTACCGCGTCGGCTGCGGGCGCGACGCTACCTTGAGGGTGGTCTGGGGCGGCCGGTGACCGGATCGCGCGGCTGGGCGTGAAAACCCCGGCCGACGAACATCTCGACGCGCCTCTCGTGCTTGGGATCCAGGAAGACGCTGTCGATCTCGTGACCAACGGCGCTCGAGAAGTCGCCCTCCATGTCGCGCAGGAACCAGCCCTCGTAGGCGACGCCCAGGACGCGCGCGCCGAGCTGCGGGGTGAGCGGGGCGCTGCTCTCGGCCTGGTTCTCCGGCTTGCCGGTCAGAAGCCAGTAGACCAGCGGCGGCGATCCGGCCGCCCCGAAGTAGCTGCGGCCGTAGTAGGCGAGCGCGTAGTAGGTGAAGCGGTCGTTGACCGCCACGGCCGAGAGGCCGGCGCCCTCCTCGATCCTGGCGCGGTCCACCACGATCCTGGCCGTCTGTGACCAGCCGCGGACCCGCTTCAGGCTGTTGGAGGCCCCGAGCGCGTCGCCCGCCCTTGGTTCGACGAGCACCAGCAGCACCAAGGCCGCCAGCACCGCCTGGATGGCGATCGCCGCGGTCAGCCAGCGCCGCGCCCGCCAGCGCATCATCCAGCCGGCCACCAGCACCGAGCCCGCGAGGTAGCTCGCCCCCGACCAGTTGGCGTTGGCTCGGCTGAGCAACGCCTGGATGGCGACGACGGCGATCGGCGGCAGGATGAAACAGAGCAGCAGCAGGTCCTCGCGGGGCAGGGCGCGCCGCCGCGCCGCCAGGATCAGGCCTGTGATGAGCACGCCGAACGGGATCGGCCCGAACACTCCGAACTGGCTGACCAGGAAGGTCCCGAAATTGGCCGGGTTGAACGGCGTGTGCTGGCCCCAGGCCGCGTTGGCGGCGGTGTGGTGCAGGGTCGCGAAGCCGTGCTGGGCGTTCCAGACCAGGTTGGGCGACAGCACAAGGCCGAACACGGCGAGCGCCAACAGGGCCGAGCCAAGGCTCCACGCCCGCCGGGCCTCGCGGCTGAGCGCCAGGTGCAGGGCGACGCCGATGACGACATAGAGCGCGGCGTACTTGCTCAGGAAGGCCAGGCCCAGCGCCGCGCCGAACCCTGAGGCCAGCGCCAGACGCCGCCCGCCCGCGGCCGGCTGCAGGTCGGCGTAGGCGAGGATGGTCAGGCCGAGGAAGAACAGCAGCGGCGCGTCGGTCGCCACCACCAGGCCCGACAGTTGCACGGCCGGCATCAAGGCGTAGAGGGCGGCCGCAGCCAGCGCCGCCGGCCCGCCGTAGAGCCTGCGGCCCAACGCGAAGACGCAGAGCGTCGCTCCGGCCTGGAACAGGGCCGCCGAGAGCCGCACGAAGGCTTCCGAATCGCCGCCCAGCTGGGTGGTGGCCCAGATCGCCCAGGCGACCATCGGCGGTTTGGAATAGTAGCCGAAGTCGAGCGTCCGCGACCAAAGCCAGTACTGGGCCTCGTCGGGGTAGAGCTCCAGCGGGCTCCGGAACAGCGCGACGAAGCGGGCGAGCGTCAGACCCGCCGTGAGCAGGATCGCCGCCGTCCAGTCGGCATCGGGGCTCCGCAGGCTCGCGCTACGCGCCATCAGCTGTCCTTCGTCTGCGGGCGGACCCTAAGGCTCCAACGTCGCCTGTAAAGGCGCCGGCGCCACAGTTGTGGACAAGATGTGCGACGGAGCGTCACCGTAGCAAAACCGTCACCACCAGTCTTATCTTCCGCGCTATACGGCTCGAAGGTTCAGGCGCGCCAGGGGGCTGACCTGAGGGGTCGATGAAGGGGGTTACTCGATGAACAGATTTAGCCGCGCGCTTTGCGCGACGACGGCGCTTGCTACGGGACTCCTGCTGGCGGGGAGCGCGTTCGCGCAGTCCACCGCGACGCAGGTGCAGGAACTGATTATCACCGGCAATCGCCAGGCGCCCTCGACGGCGGGTCTGGCGACTCAGGTGAACGAAGCCAAGGACGTCTCGATCGTCGGCAAGGCGTTCATCGAGACCCAGATGCCCAGCGCCAACATCGCCCAGCTGATCAACGTGCTGCCGGGCGTGAGCTATTCGACCGAAGACCCCGGCGGCTTCAACTCAGGCGATCTGCGGATCCACGGCTTCGACGGCAACCACGTGGCCGTCATCCTCGACGGCGCCCCGCTGAACGACACCGGCAACTACGCGGTGTTCCCCGGCGAATACATGATCGGCGAACTGATCGACCACATCACCGTCAACGTCGGCTCCGCCGACGTGGACAGCCCCTCGGCCTCGGCCTTGGGCGCGACGATCAACGCCGTCTCCAAGCTGCCGAAGGAAACCCCCGGCGGCATGCTCCGCGCCAGCGCCGGCAGCTACAAATACCTGCGCGGCTTCGGTGAGTATGACACCGGGGCGATCGGGCCTTGGGGCACACGCGCCTTCGTGGCCGGCGAGTACGGCACGGAGCACAACTTCAAGGGCCGTCCGGGCACGAGCAAGCGCTGGGACGTCTCGGGGCGTATCTACCAGCCGCTGAGCGGCAACGACTTCCTCAGCCTCGCCGGCATCTATGTGCAGGAGCGCCAATATCCGGCCTTCCGCCTGACCCGGGCGCAGATCTCCTCGCTTGGCTTCTGGTATTTCGGAGACAACCCGAGCTTCACGCCGGAAACGGTCACCCCTGGCAGGGCGGACCTCATTCCTGCCAATGCCGGCCCATCGGGCGCGGACAACAATTTCTACGCCCTGTTCCCGAACCCGGTGAACTTCGGCAGCCTCCGCGGCCAGTCGCACTTCACGCTGGCCAAGAACTTGGTGCTGACGGTCGACCCCAGCCTGTTCTACACCCTGGCCAACGGGGGCGGCGGCACCACCCTGAAGGAGAACGATCCGCGATTGATCGGCAACTCCACCGCCTCGGGCGTCGACCTCAACGGCGACGGGGACACCTTGGACACCTTGGTGGCCTACGGCCCCAGCAACACCCGGACGCACCGGGTCGGCCTGACCACCTCGCTGCTGTATGACCTGAACGAGAGCAACCACTTCCAGCTCGCCTACACCCTGGACTACGGGCGGCACCGCCAGACGGGCGAATTCACGCCCGTCGACCTCAACACCGGCCTTCCGCAGGACGTGTTCGGCGGCAGCCCGGCGGGCGGCGGCGCGGATATCAAGACCGCCGACGGCGCGATCCTTCGGGGCCGCGACCGTTTCTCGATCGCCATCCTGAACCAGGTCTCCGCCAACTACATCGGCAAGTTCATCGACGACCGGCTGCACATCAACCTGGGCGTGCGGATGCCGGACTTCGAGCGCAAGCTCAACCAGTTCTGCTACACCTTCAACGGCACCAGCGCCTATTGCGACACCATCGACCCGGCGGCTGTCCAGACGGCGTTCAACGCCGACGTGGCGGCGGTCAATGCCGCCGTCGCCGCCGGCCGGGCGCCGCCGACGACGGCGACGAATCTCGCCGCGGTGTTCCGCGGCGGCATCACGCCCACCATCGGTCCCAACGGCCTTCCGAACTTCCGCTTCCCGTTCAAGGCGGACCTGAAGTACCGCAAGACCCTGCCGAACGCCGGCATCAGCTTCCGCCTGGCCGAGGATCACCTGATCTACGCGTCCTACGCCAAGGGTCTGGCGGCGCCGAAGACGGACAACCTCTACACCTCGTCCCCCAACCTGGTGCAGCCGGAAACCAGCAACAACTACGCCGCCGGCTATCGGTACCAGACGAACGCGCTGAACGTTTCGGCGAACCTCTACCGGACCGACTACAAGAACCGGATCGTGTCCTCGCCGGACCCGCTTGACCCCACCCTCTCCATCGACCGCAACGTGGGCGATGTGCGGATCCAGGGCGTCGATCTCGAGCTCGGCTACACCCCGATCGATCACCTGCACCTGTACGCCAGCGCCAACCTCAACAAGAGCAAGGTGCTGAAGAGCTACACGCTCAGCACCTCCGGCATCAGCTTCCAGCTGCCGGTGGCGGGCAAGGAACTGGTCCTGACCCCCGACCGAATCTTCAACGGCCGGATTTCCTACGACGCCGGTCCTGTCACCCTGGGCCTGCAGGCCAAGTACATGAGCTCGCGCTGGCTCGACGACCTGAACACCGACCGGATCCCCGGCTACGCGGTGTTCGGCGCCGACGCCCGCTGGAACCTGCCCTGGTACGACGGCGCCTATCTGCAGTTCAACGTGCAGAACCTGTTCGACCGCAGATACATTTCGCGGGCGACCACCAACGCGACCAACGTGGCGTTCCCGATCCCGAACACCACGCCGCCGCGGACCTTCTTCGCCTCGACGTCCTCCCTTCAGGTCGGCGCGCCGCGCACCGCGGTCCTGACCCTGGGTGTCAACTTCTAGACTCAGCGTCATCTTTGGAACGAGGAGGGGCGGCCTGGCGACGGGCCGCCCTTTTCCGTGCCGGCTTGACGCCGCGCCCGGCCGCGCCCATCTGCGCGCGTCGTTTCAGGTCGAGGGCTGGATGAGCTTCACCGTACCGCCGGAGTGGGCGCCGCACCGCGCCATGTGGCTGGGTTTCCCGAGCCATGCGGCGCTGTGGGAGGCCGACCTCGAGCCCGCCCAGCAGGAGGTGGCGGCGCTGGCCCGCGCCCTGGCCGGCCCCGGGGCCGAGCGCGTGCGCCTGATGACCGGCCATCCGGACGGGGAGGCGGCGGCTCAGCGCCTGCTGGGCGACGTGGACGGCGTCGAGATCACGCCGGGCGCGTTCGGCGACATCTGGCTGCGCGACACCGGCCCGATCTTCGGCCAGCGGGACGGGGACCCCGAGGCGCACGGCTTCCGCTTCAACGGCTGGGGCGGCAAGTACGAGCTGGAGCACGACGACACCGTCGGCCGGCAGGTCGCCGAGACCGCGCAGGTCCCGCTGATCCGCCACGACTTCGTGCTGGAGGGCGGCGCCCTCGACCACGACGGCGAAGGCACGGTGCTGACCACGACCCAGTGCCTGCTCAACCGCAACCGCAATCCCGGCTGGACCCCCGAGGCGGCCGAAGCCGCGCTCGCCGACGCGCTCGGCGCGCGGCGCGTGCTCTGGCTGGGCGATGGCCTGCTGAACGACCATACCGACGGCCACGTGGACAATCTCGCCCGCTTCGTGGCGCCTGGCGTGGTGGCCTGCCCGATCGGCTGGGGGCGTGGCGACCCCAATGCCCGGGTCTATGACGAGACCGCCCGCCGGCTCTCCGCCATGACCGATGCGGCGGGACGACCGCTCAGCGTGATGCGGATCCCCTCGCCGGGCTTCATCGGCGACGACGGCGAGCGGCCGGCCCCGGCCAGCCACATGAATTTCCTGATCGCCAACCGGGCGGTCATCGTGCCCATCTATGCCGAACAGCCGGGGGAGTTCGCCATCCAGGCGCTGGAGCATCTGTTTCCCGACCGCCAGGTGATCGGGCTGCCGTCCACCGCCATCCTGACCGGCGGCGGGTCGTTCCACTGCATCACCCAGCAGGAGCCCGCCTGATGAGCCGCAAGGTCACGGTGGCGGCGATCCAGTCGTCCTACGGCGACGACATGGCGGCCAATATCGCCAAGACCGCCGGCTTCGTGCGCGAGGCCGCCGCCAAGGGCGCGCAGGTCGTCCTGCCGTCCGAGTTGTTCCAGGGACCCTATTTCTGCGTGGCCCAGGAGGAACGCTGGTTCGCCCAGGCCTATCCCTGGCGCGAGCACCCTTGCGTCACCGCCCTCGCGCCGCTGGCGGCCGAGCTGGGCGTGGTGATCCCGGTCTCGATCTTCGAGCGCGAGGGGCCGCACTACTTCAACAGCGTGGTGATGATCGACGCCGACGGCAGCCCGCTCGGCGTCTACCGCAAGAGCCATATCCCCGACGGGCCGGGCTATATGGAGAAGTACTACTTCCGGCCGGGCGACACCGGCTTCCGCGTCTGGCCGACGCGGTTCGGACGGCTGGGCGTCGGCATCTGCTGGGACCAATGGTACCCGGAGACGGCGCGCGCCATGGCCCTGATGGGCGCGGAGATCCTGTTCTATCCGACGGCCATCGGCTCGGAGCCCCACGATGCGGCGCTGGACACCGCCGCGCCCTGGCGGCGCGCCATGCAGGGCCACGCGGTCTCCAACGTGATCCCCGTGGTGGGCGCCAACCGAACCGGCTTCGAACCCTGGGCGAACTATCCGAACGGCGGCCAGCAGTTCTATGGCTCCAGCTTCATCGCCGACCATCGCGGCGATCTGGTCGCTGCCCTCGGGCGCGAGGACGAAGGCGTGCTGAGCGCCGAGTTCGATCTCGACTTCCTCACGACCCACCGCGCGGCCTGGGGCTTCTTCCGCGACCGGCGGCCCGACCTCTACGGAGTGCTGGCCCAGGGCCGGCCTCAGTGACGCGCGCGCCGCAGATCGAGACCGAACGGTTGGTCCTGCGGCGCTGGCGGGAGGACGACGCCGAGCCCTACGTGGCCATGATGCTGGATACGGACGTCAGCCGCTGGCTGGGCGGCCCGTTCGACGAGGCGGAGGCCTTGGCGCGGATTGCGCGCAACGAGGCGGCGCTGGAGGCTCACGGCTTTGGTCGCATGGCCATGGAGCGCCGCTCCGACGGGGCGTTTCTCGGCTACTGCGGCCTGATGCCGATCGCCGAGACCCTGCCATTCGACGGCGGCTTCGAGGTGGGCTGGAGCCTCGCCCAGGGCGGCTGGGGCCAGGGCTACGCCAGCGAGGCCGCGCGGGCGGTCTTCGCCGACGGCTTCAGTCGCCTCGGCTTGCCGCAGATCCTCGCCTTCACCGGGGTCTTGAACCACCGCTCGCAGGCGGTGGCCCGGCGGCTGGGCATGAGTCGGGACCCCGACCAGGATTTCGATCATCCGGGCCTCGCGGACGACCATCCGCTGAAACGCCACATCGTCTTCGTGGCGAGGTCGCCTCAGTAGTCGCAATCGGTGGGCGGCGTGCGGTCGCGGACCAGCTCGGCGCGGGCGGTCTCCAAGTCCTGGCGGAACTCCGGATGGTCGTGGAGCTTCGCCACCATGGCCGCGCCCAGTTCGCGCCCGGCGTCGACGTCGGATTGGAAGTGCACCCCGCAGACCACCCGGCTCTGGCCGATTTCGCGGCCTGCGACCATCAGCTCGCTCGCCCTGTCGGGCCGCAGTTCGCTGAGGATCAGCCCCCAGGCCCAGCCCGCCATCGAATGGCCCGACGGATAGGAGGCGTTGGTCCGCATCCAGTCCTCGCGCGGCACGCACAGCGGTTGGGCGTCGCCGATCGGCGGGCGGGTGCGGTTGTAGTGATCCTTGGGCGGCGTGCCGACCGTGCGGACGTCCAGCTCCACGCGCTGCAGGACACGATAGGCGACCGGCGTGGTCTTCGGGCCGATCTCGGCGCCCAGGGCGCAGGAGAAGCGGTGAACCGCGCCGCCCTGCCAGAGGTCGTTGTCCCGTTCCGCCAGCGTCCAGCGCTTGGATCCGGCCAGCGTCCGGGTGTCGAGGTAGGTCTGCCGGTCGCTGCGAGCCCGCGGGCTGTCCGCGGCCGGCGGCGGCCCCAGGATCAGGGTCCCGTCCAGCTCACCCTTGTGCATATAGCCCGCAAGCTTCGCGCCCTGCGCCGACGCGATGGCGGCGACCGTCAGAGCGGCCGCCGCACCGAGAACTCCGTACCTGATCAACGTCTTGCCTCTAGCTCCGCAGCACGGTCTTGCCGTTGCGGATCACGGTCGCGCCGCGGTCCAGCACCCGGGCCTCGAAGGAGACCACGTCGCCGTCCTTCCAGAGATCGACGGTCACGGTGTCGCCCGGGAACACCGGGGCCGAGAACCGCGCCTGGTGGCTGAGGATCTGCTGCGGATCGTAGTCGCAGATCTCCTGCAGCACGGCGCGGCAGGTGATCCCATAGGTGCACAGCCCGTGCAGGATCGGCCGCGGGAAGCCGGCCCGCTTGGCCACGTCCGGATCGGAGTGCAGCGGGTTGCGGTCGCCGTTCAGGCGATAGATGAGCGCCTGGTCGGGCCGCGTCTCGATGGGCACGGAGATGTCCGGCTTGCGGGTCGGCGTCGCATGCGGCTCCGGCGCGCCGTCCGAAGGCCCGCCGAACCCGCCGTCGCCGCGCGCGAAGGTCGAGCCGGTGAGGGTGGCGACCTTCTCGCCCTTGTCGTCGGTCCAGACGGTCTCGTTGACCACCACCGCGCCCTTGTCCTTGCCCTTGTCGAAGGCGCCGATGGTGCGGCTGGCGGCGGTGAACGAGCCGGCGGCGGGGAGGGGCTTGTGCAGCTCCACCTTCTGCTCGCCGTGGACGACCATCAGATAGTTCAGCTGGCTGACCCGCAGGCCTTGCTTCTGCTCCACGTTCTGCGCGGCGCGGCGGCCCGCGCCGGCGGCCAGCACCGTGGCCGCGGTCGGCACCACCTTGAGGTCCTTCTCGTAGACGAACGGCAGCTCGCGCTCGTCCATCGGGTCGCGGCCCATGCCGACGCCAAGCGCGTAGAGCATCACGTCCTTGTCGCCATAGGTGAAGGTGCGGGGCTCGGTCTTCTGCTCGAGGATGTCGGGATAATAGATCGGCATGAAATCGGTCCTCCGGAGTATGGGCGAGGGGCGTCGTCTCTATAGCGGCGATTGAAGCCCCGAAGCGCACCGGCGGCAAGCGGCGTGGCGCCTCAATTGCCGCCCCGGCCCCGATCGGTTAGAAGCGGCGACCTTGCGCCGTGGCGTGCTCGCCACGGCCCAGCTCCTCGATTTTCGAAGGCTTCGATGACCACCACCACCGCCCAGATGCCCGGCCAGATTTCCGGCAACGTCCTGTTCTATTCCAAGCCCGAGCCGCTGAGCCCCGAGCTGCACGGCAAGCTGGGCGTGGTCCAGAGCGACAAGCCGTTCCGCTTCGCCAAGGCCGGCCACGCCGTTCCGCTGACCGTGGGCGAGTTCCCGCTGGCCGCGGTCTCCGGCCCGATCATCTTCGTGGGTGACGACAAGACCCCGATCGCCGTCATGGGCCTGAACGCCGGCGACAACATGTTCGTGGGCGAGAACGGCCTGTTCGATCCGGGCATCTACATCCCGGCCTATATCCGCCGCTACCCCTTCGTCTTCGCCCAGGACGACGATGCGCAGAAGATGGTGCTGTGCATCGACCGCAACGCCGACTTCATCGTCGAGGGCGGCGACATGCCGTTCTTCGAGAAGGACGGCAAGCCCAGCGAGTACACCCAGCGCTGCATGGAGTTCTGCAACAACTTCGAGCAGGAGCGTCAGCGCACGATCGCCTTCGTGCAGATCCTCAAGGATCTCGACCTGTTCGAGAGCAAGGTCGCCAATTTCACGCCGATGAACGCCGACGGCACGACCGGCGAGCCGCAGAAGATCGCCGACTATTTCGGGGTCTCGGAGGAGAAGCTGAACGCGCTTCCCATCGAGAAGCTGACGGAAATCCGCGATAACGGCGCGCTGGGGCAGATCTACGCCCACCTGCTGTCGCTGGTCGGCTGGGACCGCCTCGTCGCGCTGGCCCTGGCCCGCGCCCCGCAAACGCCCGCCGCGGCGAACGCGTAACGCTTTATCTCGCGAACACGCCCCGCGTCAGGCACGAGAAGACCAGCCGGCCCGCCTCGTCGAGGAGGTCGTGCTGGCAGATGACGATGCCCTTGCCCTCGCCCACCGGGTCCTTGGCCATGACCGTCATGCGGCCGCGCAACAGCTCGCCGACCGGCGGATTGCGCATCCAGCGCAGGGCGTCGACGCCGAGCCGCTTGGTCTGCGGCCAGTCGGTGTGGGCCACCGCGTCGAGCTTGGCCCAGATCGCATAGACCATGGCGTCCGGCGCGCCGCGGTCGGCCGTCCAGCCCGGTGCGAAGGCCTTGATGAAGCCGTCCAGCGCCTCGGCGTCGACGGCCATGGCCCCAAGCGACTCGACCTGGCCGATCTCGATATCGTCGAAGCGGGCGGGCACGGGCGAACTCTCCGGTTGGCGAACTTGGTTGCGCCATCAGAACGGTCTAGGCGACCCGCGTCGAGCCTTGCTTTGCGTCTCCGCCCCTTCCACGCCATATAGCCGCGGTATCACGCGGGGGCGATGACGAGGGTGACGATGCGCTGGCTTGCCGCGATCCTGGCGTTCCTGGCCGTTTCGACGGCCGCGGCGGCCGCCCCGATCAACACCGGTCACCTGAGCGCCGAGCTCGTGTCGCAGACCCAGGGGATCGCGCCGGGCCAGACGGCCTATATCGCCCTGCATCAGAAGATCCAGCCGGGGTGGCACACCTATTGGCGCAACGCCGGCGACTCCGGCGAGCCGACGCGGCTGAAATGGACCCTGCCGTCCGGCTGGAAGGCCGGCGACATCGTCTGGCCGACGCCCAGGCGCCTGCCGGTCGGTCCCCTGGTCAACTACGGCTACGAGGACGACGTCGTCTTGCCCGTCGCCATCACCGCGCCCGCCGACGCCAAGCCCGGCCAGGCCATCACCCTGAAAGCCGCCGCCTCGTTCCTGGTCTGCAAGGATATCTGCGTGCCCGAGGACGCGACCCTGCAGATCGCTCTGCCGGTGGTGGCGGGGCCAGCCGCCACCGATCCGCAGTGGGGCCAGAAGATCGCCGCGACGCTGGCCGCCACGCCGAAGCCCGCCGGCCTCACCGCGGTCTTTCAGAAGAAGGGCGCCATGGTCGCGCTGGCGATCGTCGGCGCGCCGCTGAAGGGCGCGGAGGTCCATGACGTCTACTTCTATCCTTTCGACTCGACCGTCATCGACCATGCCAAGCCGCAGCGCGTCGAGCGCGGCCCGGACGGCCTGACCCTGACGCTCACCCCCGGCTACGCCTTCCAGGGCGCGGCCGCTCCCGCCGCCATGGGCGGGGTGCTGGCGCTCGACGGCAAGGCCTACGAGGTCGCCGCGACCTCCGGCCCGCCGCCGGCCGGCGCTGCGGGCCTGGGGCCGCCGGCGCCCAAGGGCGCGGCCGGCGGGGCTGGCCTCGGCCTCATCACCGCGGCGGTGTTCGCCTTCGTGGGCGGTTTGATCCTCAACCTGATGCCCTGCGTCTTCCCGATCCTCGCCATGAAGGCCGCCTCGCTCGCGGCCCACGGCGGCGGCGCGCAAGCGGGGGAGGCGCGCAGGCACGGCCTGGCGTTCGGGGCCGGGGCGCTGATCACCTTCCTGGCCCTGGCGGGCCTGCTGATCGGCCTGAAGGCGGCCGGCGCGGCGATCGGCTGGGGCTTCCAGCTGCAGTCGCCGCCGGTGGTGGCGGTGCTCGCCCTCCTCATGCTGGCGGTGGCGCTCGACCTTTCCGGGGTGTTCGAGGTCGGGACCTCGCTGCAGGGCCTGGGCTCCGGCGCCGCGTCGCGCGGCGGCCTGGTCGGCGACCTCTTCACCGGCGCGCTGGCCGTGGTGGTCGCGGCCCCCTGCACGGCGCCGTTCATGGGCGCATCGGTGGGCTGGGCCCTAACCCAGCCGGCGGCGGCCGCCCTGACCGTGTTCCTGGCGCTGGGCATAGGCTTCGCCATGCCGTTCGTGGCGGCGACCTTCTGGCCGGGCCTGCTCGCCCGGCTGCCGAAGCCCGGACCCTGGATGGACGCCTTCCGCAAGGCGCTGGCCTTCCCGATGTACGGTGCGGCCGCCTGGCTCGCCTGGGTGCTGACCATCCAGGCCGGCGAGACCGCGCTCGCCCGCATCTTCATCGCCGCCATCGTACTGGCGCTGGCCGCCTGGTTGGCCGGCGCCGCCCAGCGCAGCGCCGCCCGGGGTCAGCGTCCCGTGGCGCTCGTCTCGTTCGCCGCCCTCCTGGGCGCCGCGGCCCTGGCCGGCGTCATCTGGCCCGCCTACGCCGAAACCTCCGGCGACAGCGCCGGGGCCAAGTCCGCTGACGCCGCCTGGGAGGCCTACAGCCCCGAGCGCCTCGCCGACCTGCGCGCGCAGGGCCGGCCGGTGTTTGTCAACTACACCGCCGCTTGGTGCGTCTCCTGCCAGGTAAACGACCGCGTGGTGATCTCCACCCGGTCGGTGGCCGAGGCCATGAAGGCCGATAAGGTGGTCTATCTGAAAGCCGACTGGACCAAGCGCGATCCGGTGATCGCCGCCGAGCTCGCCCGCTACGGCCGGGCCGGGGTGCCCCTCTATCTGGTCTATGGCGCGAACGGCGGCGAGCCGCAGGTCCTGCCTGCCATCCTCACCCGGGGCGTGGTCCTGAGAGCCTTGGAGGCCGCCGCGAAGGGCTGATGCTGACCCGCAGGATTCTGCTCGCCGCGGCTGGATTGGCGGCGGCCTTTCCCGCCCTCGCCGCGCCGGAGCTGAACGCCCCCGCGCCGGCGTTCCGCGCGACCGACGAGACCGGCAAGACGCGGTCGCTCGAGGATTTCAAGGGCAAGATCGTGGTGCTGGAATGGACCAGCGACGCCTGCCCTTACAGCCACAAGCACTACGATTCTGGCAACATGCAGCGCCTGCAGGCCAAGGCGCGTCGCGACGGCGTCGTCTGGCTGACGGTAATGACCGCCCCGCCTCGCTCGGCGGAATTCATGACGCCCGCCGAGGTGGTCCGCTGGAAGCGCAAGGTGAAGAGCCACGCCACCGCGGTGTTGATCGACGACGACGCCAAGGTGGCCCGCGCCTACGAGGCCAAGACCACGCCGCACATGTTCATCGTCGATCGGGCGGGGCGGCTGGTCTACATGGGCGGAATCGACGACCGGCCCTACGTGGACCCCGCCAGCCTCAAGGGCGCCACCAACTATGTGGCCCTGGCGCTCGCCGACCTGAAGGCGCATCGGCCTGTTGCGCAACCGGTGACCCGACCCTACGGCTGCAGCGTTAAGTACGCCCCGACTGCTCCCTTCGGGGGCTGACCCGAACCCATTTCGAATGGATCGTCGCTTGTCTGAGATTGACGCCGCCTGGAGCCGTCTCAAAGCCGCCGGCGTCGCCGCCAAGGCGCGGCGGATCGCGGCCCTGTTCGACGCCGAGCCCGATCGGCTGGCGCGGCTTAGCGTGAGCGCCGCGGGGCTGAAGCTCGACCTCTCCAAACAACCTTGGTCGCTGGCCGATCTGGATACCGCCCTCGGACTGGCGCGCGCCGCCGGCGTCGAGGCCAGGCGCTCGGCCCTGTTCGCCGGCGAAATCGTCAACGCCTCCGAAGGCCGGCCGGCGTTGCACATGGCGCTGCGCGCGCCGGCCGGCGCCGACTTCCGCGCCGACGGGAAGCCGGTCTCCGCCGAGGTCGAGGCCACCCGCGCCAAGATCAAGGCCTTCGCCGCCAAGGTCTGCGCCGGCCCGACGCGGGCGATCGTCCACATCGGCATCGGCGGCTCCGACCTCGGCCCACGGTTGATCTGGGAAGCCCTCAAGCCGCTGGACCCCAAGATCGAGCTGCGCTTCGCGGCCAATGTCGATCCGAACGAACTCGCCCAGGCGCTGACCGGCCTCGATCCGGCCACCACCCTCGTCGTCGTCGTCTCCAAGACCTTCACCACGCTGGAGACCCTGACCAACGCCGAGACCGCCCGCGCCTGGCTTCGCGCCGGCCTGGGCCCGGACGCCGACAGCCATCTCGTCGCGGTGTCCGCCGCGCCCGACAAGGCCCAGGCCTTCGGCGTGCCCGCCGACCAGGTGTTCGCCTTCTGGGACTGGGTGGGCGGCCGCTATTCCCTGTGGTCGGCCGTCGGCCTCTCGTGCGCCGTCGCGCTCGGCTACGAGGTCTTCGAGCAATTGCTCGCCGGCGCCGCGGCCATGGACGCCCACTTCGCGAGCGCGCGGCTGGAGGCCAACGCCCCGGTGCTGCTGGCCCTGGCCCATGTGTTCAACCGCAACGGCCTCGGCCGGCCCACCCGCGCGGTCGTGCCCTACGCCCAGCGCCTGGGCCTCTTCGCAGACTTCCTGCAGCAGCTGGAGATGGAGTCCAACGGCAAGCGTGTGGACGCGGCCGGGCGGCCCGTGGCGCATGCGACCGCGGCGGCGGTGTTCGGCGACGCCGGCACCAACGGCCAGCACGCCTTCTTCCAGATGCTGCACCAGGGGACCGACGTGATCCCCGTCGACATCCTGGCCGTGCGCGAGGCCAGCGAGGGCGATCCGGCTGCGCAGAAGAAGCTCCTGGCCAACGCGATCGCCCAGGCCGAAGCCCTGATGGTGGGCCGCACCGAGGCCGACGTCCGCGCCGAGCTCGAAGCCAAGGGGCTTGCCGCCGCGGAGATCGACGCGCTCGCGCCGCAGCGCACCTTCCCGGGCGATCGGCCGACGGCCTTCCTGCTGATGGACCGCCTGACGCCGCGGGCGCTGGGCGCCCTGATCGCGCTCTATGAGCACAAGGTGTTCGTGGAAGGCGTGCTCTGGGGCATCAACAGCTTCGACCAGTGGGGCGTCGAGCTCGGCAAGAGTCTGGCGACGCGCGTGCTCGGCGAACTGGAAGGCGGCCCGGCCGGCGCCCACGATCCCTCGACCGCGGCCCTGATCGCCCAGCTGCGCTGACTCGCTTTCTTCACGATCCTCGGCTATAGGCCCGCCCCCATGAGCGGCTTCGCGCATCATCACGACCACCACCATCCGACCCTCGCGGGATCGGCCTGGGCGCGCTTGGCTTAGATAGCGAACCCTTTCCGAGCCCCGCCGATGCGGACGGGGCTTGCTGACCGAGCTCCGTCCGTCGACCCTTCACCAGGACCGACCGATGGATCTTACTTCTCAGAACCCTTTCTTGAGCGAAGCCGCCGCAACCGCTAAGCGCGGCGGCATGACCGACGCTGCCAAGTCCGACGCATCGAGGCCGGACGCCCGCACCCCGCGCGGCTTCATCGACCGCCGCGCCCGCGACCTCGTCGACGAGCGGAGGATCCTGACGGCGGTGTCCGCGGTCTATGAGCGCTATGGTTTCGAGCCGCTGGACACGCCGGCCTTCGAATATGCCGACGCGCTGGGCAAGTTCCTGCCCGACGCCGATCGGCCCAACGAGGGCGTGTTCTCGTTGCAGGACGATCCGGATGCCGATGGCAATGGGCCGTGGATGGCGCTGCGCTACGACCTGACCGCGCCGCTCGCGCGCTTCGCCGCCCAGAACTGGGAGACCCTGGCCAAGCCCTTCCGCCGCTACGCCTTCGGGCCGGTGTGGCGCAACGAGAAGCCGGGCCCGGGCCGCTTCCGCGAGTTCGTGCAGTGCGACGCCGACACGGTGGGCTCGGCCCGTCCCGAGGCAGACGCCGAGATCATCGCCATGGCGGTCGAGGGCCTGCAGGCCGCCGGCGTGCCGGCCGGCTCGGCGATCCTGAAGATCAACAGCCGCAAGCTGCTCAACGGCCTGATGGCGACCGCCGGCGTCATCGACGACGGCCAGAAGCTCGCCGTGCTGCGCGCCGTCGACAAGCTCGACCGCCTGGGCCCCGACGGGGTGCGCCTGCTGCTGGGCGACGGCCGCAAGGACGAGTCCGGCGCCTTCACCAAGGGCGCGGGGCTGAACGCGGCCGCCGCCGAGCGCGTCTTGGCCTTTACTGCCGTCGGCGCGGGCCGCGGCGACACCCTCGGCCAGCTGGCCAATGTGATCGGCGGTTCGGCCGAGGGCGATGAGGGTCTCGCAGACCTGGAGGCCATCGATCGGGCGCTGACGAGCCTGGGCGTGGGCGCGCAGGGCGCGGTGTTCGATCCTTCGGTGGTGCGGGGGCTCGAATATTACACCGGCGCCGTCTTTGAGGCCGAGCTGCTGCTCGGGACAACCGACGAGAAGGGCCGGTCGGTCCGCTTCGGCTCGGTGGGTGGCGGCGGCCGCTACGACGATCTCGTGGCCCGCTTCACCGGCGAGCGCGTGCCGGCCACCGGCTTCTCCTTCGGCGTCTCGCGCCTTGCCGCGGCGCTGCGGGCGGCCGGCCAGGACGCCGCCGCCGAGGCGCGCGGCCCGGTGGTGGTCATCGTCTTCGACGAGGCGCGCATGGCCGACTATTTCGCCGTCGCCGGCGAGCTGCGCGCTGCCGGTGTCGCCGCCGAGGTCTATCTCGGCCAGTCCGGCCTGCGGGCGCAGATGAAATACGCCGACCGCCGGTTGTCGCCGGCCGCGGTGATCATCGGCGAGGACGAGTTCGCCGCCGGGACCGCCACGGTGAAGGACCTCGACCTCGGTCGGGCCTTGTCCAAAGGCGTCACCGACAACGCCGCCTGGCGCGCCGAACGGCCGGGGCAGGTGACCGTGCCCCGCGCGGAGCTGGTGGCGACGATCGGCAAGATCCTGGACTCCCAGCTGTGAGGACCGAGCCCCCGGTCCCGACCAAGGCGCTCGAAGCCATCCGCGCAGCGCTCGGCCCCGGCGCCGAGTCGGTCGATGCGCCCATCCTGCAGCCGCTCGGCCTGCTGCTCGATCTCGCGGGCGAAGCCATGCGCGCGCGCCTGTTCGTGGTCCAGGCGGAAGGCGGCGCGGAGCTTTGCCTGCGGCCCGACTTCACCGTGGCGGTGGCGCGGCGCCACCTGGACGGCGGCGCAGCCTCCGGACGCTATTTCTATGAAGGCCCGGCGTTCCGCGCCGCCCCGGGGACCGAGCGGCCGGAAGAGTTCGTGCAGATGGGCGTGGAGGCGTTCGCGCCCCCCTCCGGCGACGGCGCGGCGGCGGACGCCGAGATCGCCGGCCTCGCCTGGCGGGCCGCCACGGCCGGCGGGCGCTCTGACCTCAGCCTGTGGCTGGGCGACGTGGGCCTGTTCGCCGCCTTCATCGAATCCCTGGGGCTCCCGGCGACGCTTTCGGCGCGGCTGAAGCGGGTGGCGGGCCGCCCCCGCCTGCTGCAGGCCGAACTCGCCCGCGCCGGCCACGTGGCCGCGCCGGCCGCCAACCAAGGCCAGCTCGCCGCCCTGCTCGCCGGCCGCTCCGAAGGCGATACGGCCGCCCTCCTGGAGGAGGTCTGGGCCCTGGCCGGCATCGAGCCGGTGGGCGGTCGCGGCCCCGCCGAGATCGCCGCCCGCCTGGTGCGCCGCGCCGAAGCCGCCGCCGCGCCGGCGCTTGGCCAGCCCGAGGCCCAGGCCATCGCCGCCTTCATGGCGATTTCCGAGCCCGCCGCGGCCGGCCTCGCGAGGGTGCGCGGACTGGCCGGCGGCAAGGCCAAGGCGCTCACAGCCGCCCTCGCCGTCTGGGACGCTCGGCTGACGGATCTGGCCCGCAGCGTGCCGGCCGACCGGATGCGTTTCGCCCCCGCGCTTGGCCACGCCTTCGACTACTACGACGGCCTGACCTTTGAGGTGCGCAGTGAAGCCTTGGGCCCGGACCGGCCGGTGGCCGTCGGCGGCCGCTACGACGGACTGCTCGCCCGCCTGGGCGGCGGACCGGGGCGGGCGGTCGGCTGCATGGTGCGTCCCTGGCGCGCCTTCGCGGGAGGCGAGGCGTGAGCGGGCCCTTGATCATCGCCGTCCCGTCCAAGGGCCGGCTGAAGGAGCAGGTGGAAGCCTGGCTCGCCGACTGCGGCCTGGACCTGGCGGCCTCGGGCGGCGCGCGGGGCTATCTCGGCGTGCTCAAGGGGTTGCCGAACGCCCAGGTGCGGCTGCTGTCGGCCGCCGATATCGCCGAGGCGGTGGACGCGGGTGAAGTCCACCTCGGGGTCACCGGCGAGGACCTGCTGCGCGAGCGCGGCGAGGATCTCGATGGCCGCGCCCTCCTGCTGAAGGCGCTGGGCTTCGGCCGCGCCGATCTGGTGGTAGCGGCGCCCAAGAGTTGGCTCGACGTCGAGACCATGGCCGACCTGGAGGAGGTGGCGCACGACTACCTCGCCCGCACCGGCCGACGCATGCGCGTCGCCACCAAATACCTCGCTCAGACCCGGGTCTTCTTCACCCGCCACGGCGTGGCCGACTACCGGATCACCGAGTCCGGTGGCGCCACCGAAGGCGCGCCGGCCGCCGGCGCGGCCGAGCTGGTGGTCGACATCACCACCACCGGCGCGACGCTGGCCGCGAACGGGCTGAAGGTGCTGGCCGACGGCGTGATCCTGAGAAGCCAGGCGCAACTCGCCGCGAGCCTCAAGGCCCGCTGGTCGGCCGATCAGTTGGCCAGCGCCGAGCGGTTGCTCCGCGTCGTCGAGGCCCGCACCGCGGCGCTGCGCAGCGCGACCCTCACCTGGCCCGCGGCCGGCGATGCGGCGGAAGCCGCGGTGGTCGACCGGCTGGTGAGCGCCGGCGCCAGCCGGCGGCCGCATGGCCTCCTGGTGGAGGCCGGCCAGCTGGCGGAGGCGTCGCTGGCGCTGACGGCCGCGGGCCTCGGCCCGGTCACCGCCGCGCGCCCCGACTTCGTGTTCGACGTGGCCTGCCCGGCGTTCGACGCCCTGAAAGAACGGGTTATTTGACGATCGCGTCAAAAGACGGCGTAAATTTGTGCGAGCTCGCGAAATTCTGATCGAGCCTTGCTGCGAAACACCCCGCAAGCCGTTGACTCGGGCAGAAAATTGCCGTTCCTTCACGACGCGAGAGACATGAAGGCATCAGTCCTGAGGTCTCCGGCGTTTCGGGGAGGAAACGCCCGCTCATTCGAGCGACTGCTCAAGATCAGGCCCGCTGCGATTATCCCCCGCGGCGGGCCAAATTTTTTCCCGGAATCGTCAAAAAAGCGCATCCCTACCCTGAAGAGGAGGGATGCGCGCCGCGCTACCAGATCCGCACTCGGTCCGCCGGGGCCACGTACATCTTGTCGCCAGCCTTGACCCCGAACGCCTCGTAGAAGGCGTCGATGTTGCGCACCGGCACGTCGACCCGCGCCTGGTTCGGCGAGTGCGGATCGGAGACCAGCTGCTGGCGCAGCCGATCGTCGCGGGTCTTGCCCCGCCAGACCTGCGCCCAGCCGAGGAACACCCGCTGGTCGCCGGTCAGGCCGTCGATGATCGGCGCCGGCTGGCCATGCAGCGAGGCGTGATAGGCGTCGAGCGCCAGGAGAAGGCCGCCGAGGTCGGCGATGTTCTCGCCCATGGTCAGGTCGCCGTTGATCTTGGCGCCCGGCAGCACCTCGAAGTTTCCGTATTCCTTGCCGAGCTTGGTCGCCTCGACCTCGAAGCGCTTGGCGTCCTCCGGCGTCCACCAGTCGGTGAGCCGGCCCTTGGCGTCGTAACGGCGGCCCTGGTCGTCGAATCCGTGGGTCAGCTCGTGACCGATCACCCCACCGATGGCGCCGTAGTTGATCGCCGCGTCGCCCTGCGGATCGAAGAACGGCGGCTGCAGGATCGCGGCCGGAAAGACGATCTCGTTGCCGGTCGGGTTGTAGTAGGCGTTGATCGTCGGGGGCGTCATGCCCCACTCGGCCTTGTCCACCGGCCCGCCCAGCCGCCCGACCCGGAAGGCCCAATCGAAGGCCGAGGCCCGCTCGACGTTTCCGTAGAGGTCGGCGTCCTTGATCACCAGGCCGGAATAGTCGCGCCACTTGTCGGGATAGCCGATCTTCACCCGCAGGCTGTCGAGCTTCTCGAAGGCCTTGGCCTTGGTGGTCGGGCTCATCCAGTCGAGCTTCTCGATGCGCGCCCGCATGGCGGTGCGGATGTCGCCCACCAGGGTCAGCATCTTGGCCTTGCTCTCGGCGGGGAAGTAGGCCTCGACATAGAGGCGGCCCAGCGCCTCGCCGATCTGGCTGTCGACGAGGGCGACGCTGCGCTTCCAACGCGGCTGCTGCGCCTGCTGGCCGCCCAGGGTCTTGTTGTGGAAATCGAAGTGGGCGTCGTCGAAGGCCTTGGAGAGGTAGGGCGCGGCCTGGTCCACGAGGGTGAAGGCCTGCCAGGCCTTCAGGGTCTCGATCGGGGCCTTGGCGTAGAGGTCGGCGATCTTCGGGAAGGCGGTCTTCTCGCCCACGACCACCTGGCTGACCTTGCTCAGCTTGGCGCCTTGCAGATAGGCCGCCCAGTCGAAGCCCGGCGCCAGCTTGGCGAGGTCGGCTACGGGCGTCGCATTGTACATCTTGTCGTCATCGCGGCGCTCGGCGCGAGTCCAGGAGACCTTGGCGATCTCGGTCTCCAGCGCGACGATCGCCTTGGCGTTCTCCGCAGGCTTCGGCCAGTGGGTCAGCGTCAGAATCCTGGCCACATACTGTTCGTACCTGGCCTTCTGCGGCGCGAAGCCAGGCTCCAGATAATAGTCCCGATCCGGCAGGCCGAGGCCCGCCTGGCCCAGATAGACCGCATAGTGGTCCGGATCCTTGGCGTCCTCGGCGATCGAGGCCGAGAAGATCGAGCCGCCGAAGGCTCCGGTGGTCGCGCCCATGTGGCGGGCGATCTCGGCCCGCGTCCTCAGCGCCCTGATCTTCGCGAGGTCCGCGGCCATCGGCTTGGCGCCCAGCGCATTGACCTTGGCCTCGCCCTGGAAGCTTCGGTAGAGCGCGCCCACTTGAGCTCGGGGCCCGGTCGCGGCCTTGTCGGCGGCGGTCTTCTCGACCACCGCGCGCATGCGGTTCTGCGACAGCTCGTTCAGCGAATCGAAGGCGCCGTACCGCGTCCGGTCGGCGGGGATGACCAACGACTTCAGATAGCTGCCGTTAGCGTACTGGAAGAAGTCGTCGCCGGCGCTGACGCTGGGATCGCGCCCGCTGAGGTCATAGCCCCAGGCGCCGAGCCGCGGCGCCTTGGTGAGGTCCGCCGTGGTCGGCTGCACGGCCGGCGCGGGCGAGGCCGCCGGCGCGGCGAGGGCCGGGCACGCGGAAAGAAGGGCGGCCGTCGCGGCGGCCCCAAGCCAGAAGGTCTTCATAGATGCAATTCACCCTGAGATGGTTTGGACGCGACCATGCCCCGCGCGCGCCGGTTTGAGACCTTACTTTTCGCTCATGATTGCGGCGAGCCGAGGACGCAATCGTCGGCGCGACGTCATGCCCCGCCCGCGGCATGCGGCGGTCCGACGCCGGAGCCGACGGCGAAGGCCACCGGCAGCCGACGACCGTCGGAGAAGACCAGGGTCGCGGGAAGCCGATCGCCGGGCTTCAACGCCCGGCCCAGGTCCACGAACATCAGGTGATATGCCCCCGGCGCGAAAACCACCGCGCCGCCCGCCGGGATCTCGATGCTGGGCTGGGCGGCCATGCTCATGACGCCGTGGTCGAGACTCGATCGATGCATCTCCACGCGGCGCGCGGCGGGGCTTTCGACCCGCGCCAGGGCCTTCGCGGTCCGGCCGCGGTTGACCAGCAGCATGTAGCCCACGCCGTTTCCGCCGGCGACGGCCGGCCGGCTCCACGGCTCGCGAACCTCCACCCGGCTCGGGCCAGGCTTGGCAACGGCCGCCGGCGCCACGGCCAGCGCCATACAGGCAAGCAGGATCGGACGACGCATCGGGCAGGCTCCTCGCCAGGACGGCGGGTCTCTAGGCCGTCCACGCAAAATCGCAAAATCGGACCACCACGGGGATCTCCCACGGCGCAGGCGCCCCAGCCGCGCCGGATTGGCGACCGAATTGCGGCCGTGGATCTTGCGTCGGCGCAAGGAACCAAGCGCAGCCGTGAACGTTGTAGGCCCGGCGCAACAGGGGCGCGTCGCGTGAGTAGGTGGGGCGTATGTCGTCGTTCGATCCCGTTGAGGAGCTTGCGGAACGATCGTCCGCGGCCGCCGGGCTGCGTCGGGCAAGCTGCGCCGTCATGCGGGATTTACAAGCAATTGCCGCCACTTCGCGCCGCGGGCGCGCCGAGGCGTCAGCTATCGCCACAGAACACGAGACAAGTGTTCGCAAGTCATTTGATGATTCCGACGAATGCCAGGACGATCGGAATCGGTCACCGGGGGGCTCGCCTCTCCGCCTTCGCATTGCTTGCAGAGGTAATAGTCGTATAGCGTCCTGGTTCAGGCTGATTGAGGCCTTGAGATTGCGGAAAGAGTGTGGCTTCGGCGACACTTACGTAATCGAAGGGGCTTGATATAAACGTGCTGGGTCAATAGGCCGCAGCACTGAGGGCAACGAGAGGGCTCTGAGAAATGAAGTTCAAACTCCTGGCGGGAGCCGCCTTGGCCGCGCTCTTCACCGCGTCCGGCGCCGCTGCTGAAGTCGGCTGGTATGGCGCGGCTGATATTGGCTATCACTGGCCAGAGCCCATGCGGGCCACATCGTCCAACATCGCCGCCAACGGCATTCCCTATATCTGGGACTTCAACCAGAAGAACGATTGGACCGGCTTCGCGCGCCTGGGCTACCAGGTCAGCGATCACTGGCGCGTCGAGCTGGAAGTCGGCTACCGCCCCGGCGACATCAAGTCGGTCCTCGGCGGGACCAACCAAGCCGTCATCGGGCTCTGCACCCCCGGCGTGATCCGTTCGGCTGCGGCCCCGAACTGCGGTTCGCCGACCGGCGACATCAACTCCTGGACCGTGCTGGGCAATGTCATCTACGACATCATGCCCAATTCGGCGCTCGATCCGTTCATCGGCGCCGGCATCGGCGTGAACTCGATCGCAGTCCACACGACCGGCCAGTTCTCCAACGTCACCGGCGTGATCACCCCCCTGGGCGGCGCCAATCCCGCCTTCCAGAACCTGACGGTCAGCGACAACGACACCGTGTTCGCCTGGCAAGTGCTGGCGGGCGTGGCGTGGAAGGCGACCGATCGCCTGAACGTCGACCTGACCTACCGCTACCTCAGCGGTGCGGACATGACCTTCACCTCGGTCGGTTCGTCTCCGGGTGGCCTGCAGCCGGGCAACTTCAAGGGCAAGTACAAGGACGACTCGGTGACGCTCGGCCTGCGGTATTCGTTCGCCGCACCGCCGCCGCCGCCGCCGCCTCCGCCGCCTCCGCCCCCGCCGCCGCCTCCCCCGCCGCCTCCGCCTCCGCCGCCGCCGCCTCCGCCGCCGGCCTTCGAGGCGAAGCAGTTCATCGTGTACTTCCCGTTCGATCAGTACATCCTGACGCCGGAAGCGCAGCAGGTGGTGCAAGAGGCCGCGACCTACGCCAACAACGGTCACGCGACCAAGGTGGTGGTGGTCGGTCACACCGACACCTCGGGTTCCGGCCCCTACAACATGCGTCTGTCGGAGCGCCGCGCGAAGGCGGTGGCCGATGCGCTGGTCGGCCTGGGCGTCGCCCAGACCGCCCTGTCGGTCGACTGGAAGGGCAAGACCCAACCGGCCGTCCAGACCGGCGATGGCGTGAAGGAACCGCTGAACCGTCGTTCGACGATCGACATCAACTTCTAATTTCGATCACGACGGCTTCTTCGGAAGTTTGCGAGAGCCCGGCGGAAACGCCGGGCTCTTTGCATTTGGTCTCCCTCCCCATGAAGGGGCGGAAACGCTCGCAGAGCTTGCCTTCGGCGTAAGAATTCCCATTGTCCCGGCCATGCGCGGAACAGACATGTCCTTCGATCACCTGGACGGGGTAAAATTTGCGGATGAGCGCTCGGCGATCGCCGCCGCCCTGGCCAGCCAACCCCTGACCCAGGAGGACCGCGCGGGCGTCCGCGCCGAGGCCGAGGCCTTGGTCCGCGCCGCCCGCCGCAGCGCCCGAAAGCAGGGCGTCGTCGAGAGCTTCCTGCAGGAATTCAGCCTGTCCACCCGCGAGGGCCTGGCGCTCATGTGCCTGGCCGAGGCCCTTCTGCGCACGCCCGATGAAGAGACCCGTGACCGGCTGATCGCCGAGAAGATCTCATCGGCCGACTGGGCGAGCCACGCCGGGCAGTCCGATTCGCTGCTGGTGAACGCCTCCACGTGGAGCCTGATGCTCACCGGCAAGATCATCGACCCGGACGAGGAGGCGCAGGCCGACCTGCCGGGCTTCATCCGCCGTCTCGCCGGCCGTCTGGGCGAGCCGGTGATTCGCCGCGCGGTGGGCGCCGCGGTCCGCATCATGGGCGAGCAGTTCGTGCTGGGCGCCACTATCGACAAGGCCATCAAGCGCGCCGATCAGGACGGTTTCGTCTGCTCCTTCGACATGCTGGGCGAGGGGGCCCGCACGGCGGCTGACGCCGAACGCTACGAGAAGGCCTACGCCGCCGCCATCCAGGTGGTCGGCAAGCGGTCGAAAGGAAAGGGCCCGGAGACCGGGCACGGCGTCTCGGTGAAGCTCTCGGCGCTGTCGCCCCGGTACGAAGCCCGCGAGGCCGACCGCGTCTGGGCCGAGCTCTATCCGCGCGCGTTCAGGCTCGCCGAACTCGCCGCCGCCGCCGACATCAACCTGACCCTCGACGCCGAGGAGGCCGACCGCCTGGTCCTCTCGCTCGAGCTGCTCGATCGGCTGGCCCGCGAGCCATCCCTGGGCGATTGGAACGGCCTCGGCCTCGCCGTCCAGGCCTACCAGAAGCGCGGACCGCAGGCCGTCGCCGCCGTCGCCGACATCGCGCGCGGCAGCGGCCGGCGCCTGATGGTTCGCCTGGTCAAGGGCGCCTATTGGGATAGCGAGATCAAGCGTGCCCAGGTCGCCGGCCTGCCCGGCTATCCGGTCTATACGACCAAGGCCGCGACCGACCTCTCCTACCTCGTCTGCGCGCGGGCCCTCCTGGCCGCGGCGCCCCACCTTTACGCCCAATTCGCCACCCACAACGCCCACACCCTGGCCGCGGTGCGCCAGATGGCCCGGCAGATGGGGCTGAGCCCCGAGTTCCAGCGGCTGCACGGCATGGGCGAGGCGCTCTACGCCGGCGCCCGCGACCGCTACGGCGACTTCCCCTTGCGCGTCTATGCGCCGGTCGGCAGCCACGAGGACCTGCTGCCCTACCTGGTCCGCCGACTGCTGGAGAACGGCGCCAACACCTCGTTCGTCCACGCCTTGCTGGACGAGCGGACGTCCGTCGAGAAAGTCGTCTCCGATCCCATCTCCCAGGTCGAGGCGGCCGGCGGCGGGCCGCACGCGCGCATTCCGTTGCCGGTGGACCTCTATGGGCCAAGCCGCCGCAACTCGACCGGCATGGACCTTTCCACGGCGCAGGACCGGGCGAAGCTCGCCGAGGCGATCGCGGCGCTCGACGGCGGACGGCTGGAGGCGGGGCCGATCGTCAGCGGAAAGCTCGCGCCGGCCAAACAGCCGCAGGACCGCGTCTCACCCTCCGACCTTTCCCGCGTCATCGGCCGCGCCTGGAATGCGTCCTCCGACCAGGTCGACGCCGCCTATGTCGCCGCCCGCGCCGC
Organism: Phenylobacterium sp.; assembly: GCF_035944335.1. Taxonomy (GTDB): domain Bacteria; phylum Pseudomonadota; class Alphaproteobacteria; order Caulobacterales; family Caulobacteraceae; genus Phenylobacterium. Next base: position 68,904 of record NZ_DASZBG010000012.1, read on the forward strand.
CCAGCCGGGCTGGGAGGCGCTCGGGGGCGAGGGCCGTGCGCCCATCCTGCGGGCCATGGCCGACGCGCTCGAGGCCCATCGCGAACGGCTGGTGGCCATCTGCGCCCGCGAGGCGGGCAAGACGCTGAGCGACGGCGTCGCCGAGGTGCGCGAGGCGGCTGACTTCTGCCGCTACTACGCCCACCTGGCCGAGACCCAGTTCGCCTCGCCCGAGACCCTGCGAGGTCCGGTCGGCGAGACCAACCGGCTGTCGCTGCACGGCCGCGGCGTCTTCGCCTGCATCAGCCCGTGGAACTTCCCGCTGGCCATCTTCACCGGCCAGATCGCCGCCGCGCTCGCCGCCGGCAACGCCGTCGTGGCCAAGCCCGCCGAACAGACCCCTCTGATCGCCGCGGCGGCGGTGCGCCTGTTTCATAAGGCCGGATTGCCGGGCGACGTCCTGCATCTGCTGCCCGGCGACGGCGCGAGCGTCGGTCAGGCGCTGGTGGCGCACAAGGATTGCGCGGGCGTCGCCTTCACCGGCGGCACGGAGACGGCGTGGGCGATCAACCGTACGCTCGCAGCGCGCAAGGGGCCGATCGTCCCCTTCATCGCCGAGACCGGCGGTCTGAACGCCATGTTCGTGGACACCACCGCGCTGCGCGAACAGGTCATCGACGACGTCATCGCCTCGGCCTTCGGCTCCACCGGCCAGCGCTGCTCGGCGCTCAGGATGCTGTTCGCGCCCAACGACACCGCCGACCTGCTGATCGAGGGGCTTTCCGGGGCCATGGACGCCCTGGTGCTGGGCGATCCGGCCGACCCGCGTACCGACATCGGCCCGGTGATCGACGACGAGGCGCTGGCCGCCCTGGAGGTCCACGCCGAGCGGCTGGCCGCGGAAGGTCGGGTGTTACACCGCCTGCCAGCGCCGAAAGGCGGCCACTTCTTCGGGCCCGTGCTCGCGGAGATCCCTTCGGCGGCCTCCCTGCAGCGGGAGGTGTTCGGGCCCATCCTGCACGTGGTGCGCTACGACGCCGCCGATCTGGCGGCCGCCGCGCGGCCGCTGGTGGAAGCCGGCTACGGCCTCACCCTGGGCGTCCACAGCCGCCTGGAAAGCTTCGCCGAGGAGGTGCAGAGGACCGTGCCGGCCGGCAACGCCTATGTGAACCGCTCGATGATCGGGGCGGTGGTCGGCGTCCAGCCGTTCGGCGGCGAGGGCCTCTCCGGCACCGGCCCCAAGGCCGGCGGCCCCCACGCCCTCCTGCGCTACGCCGTCGAGCGGGCGGTCAGCGTCAATATCGCCGCTCAGGGCGGCGACCCGGCGCTGCTCAACCTCAATCCCTGAGGTCCGTGCGCACCCGAACCGTCAGCCCAGCCGTTAGGACGGGTTGAAGGAGCGGCCCATGCCCGACCCCGATCCACGCCCAAGGCCCGATACGTCGGACGCCAAGCCCACGCCAAACCAGCCGAAGGACTCCTCCGTCTATGGCGGCCAGTGGAGTCCTGGCGGAGACAAGCCGGCCGACCCGACAACGCCGGATCGCCCTGAGCCGATCAAGGCGCCGCTCGAGTCGCAATAGACTCCCTGCGACCGGGCTGAACCCTTCGGCGCGCGCTGTGCGTTGCGCTCTCCGGGACGGCCTCTCGGGGGCCCGGGTCAGGGAGAGCACATGACGCTGCACCAGGCGCTGGCCTTTGGCCTGGTCGTCGCCACGATTGGCTGCTTCATCTGGGGCCGATTCCGTTATGACCTGATCTCGCTGGCGGCGTTGCTGGCCTCGGTGGCGCTCGGCCTCGTCTCGCCCAAGAAGGCGTTCGACGGCTTTTCCAACGACGTGGTGGTGATCATCGCCTGTGCGCTGGTGGTCAGCGCCGGCTTCGCGCGCTCGGGCATCATCGAAGCGCTGCTGCGGCCCATCACGCCCAGGCTGAAGAGCGCGCGGACCCAGGTTCCGGTGTTCGTTTCAGCCGTCGCCCTGCTTTCCATGACCACCAAGAACGTCGGCGCGCTGGCCATCATGATGCCCATCGCCTTGCAGACGGCTCGCAAGACCGGGACGTCGCCGTCCTCCCTGCTGATGCCGATGAGCTTCGCGTCGCTGCTGGGCGGCCTCGTCACCCTGGTCGGCACCTCGCCGAACATCATCGTTTCCCAGGTGCGGCAGGAGCTCTTCGGCAAGCCGTTCGGCATGTACGACTTCGCCCCCGTCGGCCTGGCGTTGACCGGGCTCGGGGTGGTCTTCCTGGCCTTCGGATACCGGCTCTTGTCGAAACCGCGCGCCCCGGCGGTGACCCTCGACGCCGCGCTCGAAGCCAAGCCCTACGTCACCCAGGTCGAGGTGCCGCAGGACTGGCCGGTGGAGAAGCGCCGCGTCGCCGATCTGCACGCCCAGGCCCAGGGCGACGTCAGCGTGGTCGCCCTGCTGCGCAGTGGGACGCGGAGGTCCACGCCGCACGGCGCCACGGTGCTGAAGCCCGGCGACAAGCTGTTGCTGGAAGGCGACCAGGGCGCGCTCGAGGCGCTCATCGCGCAGGCGAAGTTGACGCTCACCCGCTCCGACAAGCCCGTCGCCATGGAGGAGCCGACCGAGGACGCCCATGTCGCCGAGGTGGTGGTGGAGGCCCATTCGCCCCTGGCCGGCAAGACGGCCCAGCGGATGGACCTGTACGGGCGCTACGGCGTCAACCTGCTGGCGGTCAGCCGCAGCGGCTATCGCCTGACCCAGGTCATCAACCGGACGCGCCTGCGACCGGGCGATATCCTGATGATCCAGGGCGGCGAGCGCACCTTGCCCGCGGCCCTCACCGAGCTCGGCCTCCTGCCGCTCGCCGAGCGCGAGGTGCGGCTGGGCGGCATCCGCCGGGCGCTCGCGCCGGCCGCCATCCTGGCGGCCGCCATGCTGTCCATCGCCTTCCACCTGGCGCCGGTGGCCATCGCCTTCTTCGCCGCGGCCGTGGCCATGGTGGCGTTCGGGGGCCTTCGGATGCGCGACGCCTATGCCGCGCTGGACGGACCCGTGCTGGTGCTGATCGGCGCGCTGATCCCGGTGGGCGAGGCGATCCACGCCACCGGCGGCGCGGACTTGGTGGCCGGCTACCTGTCGCAGGTCCTGGACCTCGCTCCGCCGATGCTGGCCATGGGCCTGATGATGCTGCTGGCGATGGTCAGCGCGCCCTTCATGCACAATGCGCCGACCGTGCTGGTCTTCGGGCCGATCGCCGCCGGTCTCGCCGTGCGGCTGCATCTCAATCCCGACGCCTTCCTGATGAGCGTGGCGGTGGGCGCGGCCTGCGACTTCCTCACGCCCATCGGCCACCAATGCAACACCCTGGTCATGGCGCCGGGCGGCTATCGGTTCTCCGACTACCCCCGATTGGGCGCCCCCCTCAGTTTGCTCGTCCTGGTGGTGGGCATCCCGCTCATAGCTCTGGTTTGGCCGCTGCGGGGCTGACACGGGACGGTCACACTCTCGTGAGCGCCGGCGCCTCCGGTTCGGCCAAAGCCTTGATCTGTCGAGGGCTGGCCGGCGCCGTTAAGGCCTCGTTAACAAAAAAAACCTGGGCGCCGAACCGGCGTCCTCATTGACGACTCCTTAGGCTCTGTGTCCCCATATGTGGGTTGTCTGGCCGTCTGGCCCACAACATCTTGGGGGCGCGGGACCCAAGGCCGGGAGACCGGGGTCCCACACAGAGTATGGGTTTGGGACGATGAGCGAAGCGGCGAAGGTTGGGATTGCCGAGGTTTCGAGCGAGGTCCAGGCGCGCCCTGAGCGCCCGCAACTGCAGCTGGTGAAGAAGGTCGAGGTCGACCGCGCGCGCGACGCCCTGCTGACCGATTTCGGCAAGACGACGCTGGAGGACCGTTACCTGCTGCCGGGCGAGTCCTACCAGGACATGTTCGCCCGCGTGGCCACCGCCTACGCCGACGACGCCGACCATGCCCAGCGGGTGTACGACTATATTTCGCGGCTGTGGTTCATGCCCTCGACGCCGGTTCTGTCGAACGGCGGCGCCAATCGCGGCCTGCCGATTTCCTGCTTCCTCAACGCCGTGCCCGACAGTCTTGAAGGCATCCAGGGCGTCTGGAACGAGAACGTGGCCCTGGCCTCCAACGGCGGCGGCATCGGCACCTATTGGGGCGGCGTCCGCTCGATCGGCGAGAAGGTGAAGGGCGCGGGCCAGACCAGCGGCATCATCCCCTTCATCCGCGTGATGGACTCACTCACTCTGGCGATCAGCCAGGGCTCGCTGCGCCGCGGCTCGGCGGCGGTCTATCTCGACGTACACCATCCGGAGATCGAGGAGTTCCTCGAGATCCGCAAACCCTCCGGCGACTTCAACCGCAAGTCGCTCAACCTGCACCACGGCATCTCGATCACCGACGAGTTCATGGAGGCCGTCCGCGACGGGGCTATGTTCGGCCTCCGCTCGCCGAAGACGGGCGAGGTGGTCCGCGAAGTCGACGCCCGCTCGCTCTGGCAGAAGATCCTCGAGATCCGCCTGCAGACCGGCGAGCCCTACCTGATCTTCGCCGACACGGTGAACCGCTCGATGCCGGCCCACCAGCGCGACCTCGGCCTGAAGGTCCGCCAGTCGAACCTCTGCTCCGAGATCATGCTGCACACGGGCAAGGACCATCTGGGCGTCGAGCGCACCGCGGTCTGCTGCCTCTCCTCGGTCAACGCCGAGAAGTTCCTGGAGTGGCGCGATCATCCGACCTTCATCGAGGACGTCATGCGCTTCCTCGACAATGTGCTGGAGGACTTCATCCAGCGCGCGCCGCCGGAGATGGCCAACGCCGTCTACGCCGCCAAGCGCGAGCGCTCGGTTGGCCTGGGCCTGATGGGCTTCCACTCGTTCCTGCAGAGCCAGAACGTGCCGTTCGAGAGCGCGCTGGCCAAGAGCTGGAACATGCGGCTCTTCAAGACGCTGCGCCGCCAGTGCGACGCCGCCTCGCGCACCCTGGCCGCCGAGCGCGGTCCGTGCCCCGACGCCGCCGACAGGGGGGTGATGGAGCGTTTTTCCCACAAGCTGGCGATCGCGCCGACCGCCTCGATCTCGATCATCTGCGGCGGCACCAGCGCCGGTATCGAGCCGATCCCGGCCAACATCTATTCCCACAAGACGCTCTCGGGCACGTTCGCGGTGAAGAACCCCTACCTGGAGCAGCTGCTCGAGGCGAAGGGCCAGAACAGCGCCGCCGTCTGGGACGGGATCCTCGCGCACGAAGGTTCGGTGGCGCACCTCGACTGCCTCAGCCAAGACGAGAAGGACGTCTACAAGACCGCCTTCGAGATCGACCAGCGCTGGGTCATCGAACTCGCCGCCGATCGCACGCCGGACGTCTGCCAGTCGCAGTCGATCAACGTCTTCCTACCCGGCGACGTGGATAAGTGGGACCTGCACATGCTCCACTGGATGGCCTGGGAACGGGGCTGCAAGAGCCTCTACTACCTGCGTTCCAAGTCGGTGCAGCGGGCGGCGCACGCGGGGGGCGAGGCCCTGGCGGTCGTCGACATCTCCGGCCAGGAGAAGACCGACTACGAGGAATGCCTCGCCTGCCAATAAGCTCGGCTACTGAGGTCATAATTCTCTTGTGACGTCTGTCTAGTCAGGAACCCGCGCCATCGGGCGCTTCCGAATGAGGCAATTCGGGCCCTGGCCTGACAATTGCACGGGCTCGGGAACCGTATTTGGCTTTGCGGCTTTGCTTGTTCGTGGAATTGTGTGGCGTAACTGCGCTATACAGCAGACGGGCTGGGAGAAACGTTTGATGAGGCGGTTGGCTATTCTGGCCATCGTCCTGGGCTGTAGCGGATCGAGCGCTGCGCTCGCCGCGACGTCCGCGGCGCCCACGTCGTCGGCCCAGGCGCTGACGCAAGCTGCTTTCCTGCCGAACGCCCCCGCCAGCGACGCCGACCCGATCGGCCGCCTCCTGGACCACGACAGCTATGCGCCGGGCGGTGGCCTGGTCGGCTGGAGCGGGACTGAGAGCCGGCTGACCGGCGCCTACGGGGCCGGGCCGGTCGATTCCCTGCGCATCCGCGAAGGCGCCCTGTTCGGCGCGCCCGGCGAGCTGCCGCTCACGCGCCGCGCCGACATCGACCCCAGGTCCTACGAGATCGCCCTGATCCGCCACTGGCCGGGCGCCATCAGCTACGACACCGGCCACCTGGCGTTCGACGTCTCGCCGCACGCCGGCCTCGGCGTGATCGGCGGCGACAGCTCCGGCGGCGGCTCGGCCGAAGCCGGCGCCACGGTGCAGCTCTCCAAGAGCGACCTGGCCGGCGAGCGGCTCAAGGCCATGGGCGTGCGCGACGGCGCGAGTTTCGGCCAGCAGGGCCGCTGGTACCTGTTCGCCGCGGCCAGTGGCCGGGCCGTGGGCCTCAACATGCTGCGCGGCGACGGCGGCGGCTGGAACCGCGGCGGCTGGAGCACCGACCCCACCTCCAAGCTGGTGGGCGACACCCAGGTCGGCGTCGGCTGGCGCAAGGGGTCCATGCAGACCTCGCTCGGCTTCGTGCACCGCGAGGTGAAGGGCCAGCACATGATGTGGGGCGTCGATCCCCACTCCGATTCGATGGTCGCCTTCTCGCTGTCGATCCGCCCGCACTCCTGAGGCGCCGCGGCCGCGGGCCCTCCGGCCCAAGGGCCGTCCCCGGTTCATCCACAGAGTTTCACGCAACCGTGCACATATGTAGCGGCTGCGACGGCTAGTAGCCCCCATTAGTAGTGGTACGGTTTGGATCGTCGTTCCGATTCAACCCGAGGCGTTCCCGTGCCGTCCAACGTCCGAAGCCTGCCCGGCCTGCTCACCCCGTCCTTCGCCTACAAGCCCTTCCGCTATCCGTGGGCCTATGATTTCTGGAAGAAGCAGCAGCAGGTCCACTGGATGCCGGAGGAGATTCCGCTCGGCGAGGACTGCAAGGACTGGGCGGCCAAGCTCAACGACCGCGAACGCAACCTGCTCACCCAGATCTTCCGGTTCTTCACCCAGTCCGACGTCGAGGTGAACGACAACTACATGGAACGCTACGCCCGCGTCTTCAAACCCACCGAGGTGAAGATGATGCTGGCGGCCTTTTCCAACATGGAGACCATCCACATCGCCGCCTACGCGCTCCTCCTGGAGACCATCGGCATGCCGGATGCGGAGTTCACGGCCTTCCTCGAATTCCAGGCCATGCGCGACAAGCATGACTACATGCAGCAGTTCGGCGTCGAGACGAACGCCGACATCGCCCGGACGCTCGCCATGTTCGGCGGCTTCACCGAGGGGCTGCAGCTGTTCGCCAGCTTCGCCATGCTGATGAACTTCCCGCGCCACAACAAGATGAAGGGCATGGGCCAGATCATCTCCTGGTCGGTGCGCGACGAGAGCCTGCACTGCGAGGGCATGATCAAGCTGTTCCACGCCTTCAACGCCGAGACCGGCTGCGTGACCAAGACCGTCGCCGACGACATCGTCGACTGCTGCAAGACGGTGGTGGGGCTGGAGGACAAGTTCATCGACCTGGCCTTCGAGGCCGGCGAGGTGCAGGGCATGACGCCCGACGACATCAAGAAGTACATCCGCTTCATCGCCGACTGGCGCCTGCGCCAGCTGAAGCTGCCGGA
>NZ_DASZBG010000013.1:0-10213 GCF_035944335.1 Phenylobacterium sp.
ACAGACCGCCGAGGTCATCCAGCTCGACCAGCGACGGCTCGAAAAGCGCAAGGCCCACGTCAAGGCCGCCGTCGAATGCCTGATCTGGACCGAGGCCGAGAGCCCCGAAGCCCTCGATGCCTTCAAGGAGAAGTTCGAAGAGCTCCTCGACATCGAGACCCAGGACGCCGAGACCTTCGAGCAAGAACCCCTCGACGCCCAAATCCAGCGCCTGGCCTGGGTGATCGGCCTGGATTCCCCTCCCCCCTGCGGGGAGGGGGCAGGGGGCGGGGGTGTCAGCGCCGAGCCGGCCGATCCGGACACCGGCCCACAACTCTCATCGCCTACTCACAGCCAGCACCCCCACCCCAACCCCTCCCCTTCACCACCCCCGCTGGGGGTGGCGAGCGAAGCTCGGGGGGCCGGGCCGCAGGGCGGCCCACAGGGGGGAGGGGCGGTGGACGACCCCTTCCACCCCTCCGGCTGACGGATCGCCCGTCGCCGCGCCCTTCCCTCATGGCGGGTTGCGGGATCGTATCAACCGGAGGTAGCCGCGGGCCCACGGGCGTGCCAGACTTCCGCCGGGTTTTTAGGGGGGAGATCCATGTCCACATCCGACGCCGTCGCCGCGGGCGACGAGCTGGTCCTGACGCAGCGCGTCTCGACCTCGTCGTTCCTCGGCCTGAGCCTGAGGAACGGCCTGCTGAACCTTGTCACCCTGACGCTCTACCGGTTCTGGGGAAAGACCGAGGTGCGCCGGCGCCTCTGGCGCTCGGTCTATCTGAATGGCGAGCCGTTCGAATACACCGGCCGCGGCGTCGAGCTGTTCCTCGGCTTCCTGTTCGCATTGCTGGTGATCGTGCTGCCGTTCCTGCTGATCGTGTTCGGGGCCCAGCTGCTGGGACCGGCCGTCGCCGGCCTGATCCTCCTGCCGTTCTACATCTTCCTGGGATTCATCGCCGGCTACGGCCGCTTCACGGCCTTCCGCTACATCACCAGCCGCTCCAGCTGGCGCGGCGTCCGGTTCCAGCTCAAGGGCTCGCCCGCGGAGTACGGGGGCAAGTGGCTGGGCTACAGCTTCCTGTCCGGCTTCACCCTTGGCTGGTTCTGGCCGGCGGCCCAGCGGCGTCTGGCCGCGCCGCTCTGGGACGGCCTGCGCTTCGGCGACCGTCGCTTCCGCTTCGACCTCGAGCGGGCCCGCAGGACCCCGGTCTATGGCGCCTACGCCCTCGGCTGGGTCGGCGGGGTGGTCGCTTATCTCGTGTTCGTGGCCCTGATCGTCGCGGTCATGGTTCCGACCCTTCGTAACGCCGGCAGCGCGCCGCCCCAGCTCTCGTTGCTCCAGATTTGCGAATTCTATGTGGCGGGTGGCCTCTTCGCCCTCGGGTATGTCGTGATCTTCGCCCCCTATCACGCCGCCATGCTGCGCTCGATCGTCTCCGGGATCAGCTTCGAGGGCGCCGCCTTCGAACTGAAGCTCCGCTGGCCGGACCTGGCCGGGATGACGCTGAGCAACGTCGCCCTGACCACCCTGTCGCTGGGCTTCCTGATGCCCTTCGCCGAGGCGCGGGCGACGCGGTTCATCGTCCAGCGGATCGCCATCGACGGACAGGTCGACCTGAGCGCGGTGCGCCAGGCGTCCGACGCCGGGCCCCGCACCGGCGAAGGCCTCGCCGACGCCTTCGGCATGTCGCCGATCTGAACCGCATGAGGGCCCGCTTCAACGACGGCGAAACCGCCGCCGTCCATGAGGTGGACGTCGAGGCCGTCGACGGCGATCTCGTGTTCCGCCACGATCGCGAGCTGCATCGCTGGCCGTTGGCCGGCCTTGAGGTCGAGCCCCTGGGCGATCGCGTGCGCCTCTCGCGGCGGGATCACCTGGCCCGCCTGAGCGTGGATGCCGGCGACTGGGCGAGGCTCGCGGCCGAGTTGCATCCGGGCGCCATCCCTGCCGCCGGCTGGCGGCGCGAGGGCCGGCTGGTCGCGATCCTGGCCGCCGTCGCGGCCTCGGCGGCCCTGGTCATCTTCGTGGGCCTGCCGGCGATCTCGGGACCCCTGGCCCGCCACACGCCGCCGAGCCTCGAGACGAAGATGGGCGACAGCTTCGCCGCCCAGCTCCACACCGCCTTCGTCCCCTGCAACGGCGAAGCCGGTCAGGCCGCCCTGGCCAGCTTCGGCGAGCGCCTCAACGCGGCCGCGCACTCGCCCTTCCAGATCCGCGTCCGCGCCGTCCAGGCGCCCATCGTCAACGCCTTCGCCCTGCCCGGCGGCCGGGTGCTGGTGACCGGCGACCTGATCAATCTGGCGCAGACGCCGGACGAGCTCGCGGCGGTCATCGCGCACGAGGCCACCCATGTGCAGCGCCGTCACGTCATGCAGGCGGTCTGGCGTTCGCTGGGCCTGGGCGTGCTGCTGGACGCCATGGTCGGCGGCGGCACGGGGGCGGGGCAGCAGGCGGTGCTCCTGGCGGGCTCCTTCACAAACCTGCGTTACAGCCGTCAGGCCGAGGCCGAGGCGGACGCCGGCGGCCAGCAACTGCTGCAGGACCTTGGCCTGTCATCGCAGGGTATGGCGCCCTTCTTCGCCCGGCTGGCGCTCAAGGGCGAGGGCCGCAACGCCGCGGCCGTCAAGGAGCTGCTGTCCAACCACCCCGACACGCTTCGCCGGGCCCAGGAGAGCCGGCTGCGCGCGCGGCCCGGGCAGCCGGCCTTCACGGCCCAGGAATGGGCGGCGATCAAGGCGGTGTGCAAGACCACGCCCGGACCTCTGCGCCGCCTGCCGCGCTTGCCCTGAGCGCGCCGCAGCGCGGGTCAGTCGCCCTTGCGGACGAAGGGGGCGCTGAGGATCAGGTCGACCTCGTCGCCGACCATCGGCACATATTTGGTCACCCCGAACTGGCTGCGCTTGATCTTGCCGGTGGCGTCGAAGCCCACCGTATAGGCCTTGCTCATCGGGTTGGGTCCGGCGCCCTTGAACGTCGCGTGCAACACCACCGGCTTGGTCACGCCGTGCAGGGTGAGTTCGCCGGCGACCGTCGCCTGGCCGGGGCCGGTCACCGTCACCTTGGTGGACTTGAAGGTCATGGTCGGGAACTTGGCGGCGTCGAACCAGTCGGGGCTCTTCAGCTCGCCGTCGAGCACGCTGTTGGTGGTGGAGACGCTGGCCATCGGAACCGAGACCTCGACGCTGCTCGCCGCAGGGGTCTTCGGGTCCAGCTTCAGGCTGCCCGAGGCGTGGCTGAAGTCGCCATACCAGGTCGAGGTGCCCATGTGGTCGACCGCGAACAGCACGCGGGTATGGGTGGGCTCGATGGCGTAGGTCCCGCCCTGCACGGCCGCGGGCGCGACGGGTTGGGCGACCGCGGCGCCGGCGGCCAGCACAAGACCGGCGGCCAGGGCGGCGTGACGATAGGCTCGCATGGGAGATTCCTCCGAAAATCCTGCGGCCGGGCTTCCGCCGCCGCCAGCGAGATAGCACTCCCCCGGGGCGCAGCAAGCGCGGCGGTAGGCACGAGTATCTTTCCATTCCAGAAAAGGCGCGGAATAAGACCGCCCATGGATGCCGACGCCGCCCACCTCACCGCGCCCTTCCGCGATGCCCGTTACGCGTCCCGCCGCCTGACGGTGGAGCCGCGGGCGGGCGGCGAGATGGTGCTGACCAATCCGGCGCCCTTCTTCCGCGGATTCCGCACGGTCATCGCCCCGCTGCGGCACTGGGCCGAGTGGGCGCCGTCGCGCACCTGGCTGGCGGAGCGGTCCGGCGACGGCTGGCGCGAGGTCCCTTTCCTGGAGGCCTGGGAGGCGACGCAGGCCATCGCCGGCGGCCTGCGGGAGGCTGGGATCGTCTCGCAGCGCCCCCTGCTGATCCTGTCGCACAACAATATCGACCACGCGCTGGTCGCCTACGCCGCCATGGGCCAGGGCATGCCCATCGCGCCGGTCTCGCCGCAGTATGGGCTCAAGGGCGCCAACCTCGCCCGCCTCACCCACGCCTGCGAGATCCTCAAGCCCGCCGCCGTCTACACCGAAGACGCCGCCCTGTTCGCCGACGGCCTGGCCGCCGACTGCCTCGCCGGCCTGCCGGTGATCGCCGCGAAGAACGCGCGGGCCGGCGACATCGCGCTGCAACGGCTGCTAGGCGCCACGCCCACGCAGCCCACCGCCGCCCCCGGCGACCACGCCAAGTACCTGCTCACCTCCGGCTCCACGGGCCTGCCCAAGGCGGTGATCTGCACCCATCGCAACACCGCCTTCAACTCGGCCCAGATCGCCGCCTGCTTTGACGATCCCGACCCGCCGGTGCTGGTGCACTCCGCCCCCTGGAGCCACAGCCTCGGCGCCAACTCGATCCTGCACTATTCGCTGCACAATGGCGGGACGCTCTACATCGACTGGGGCCAGCCCACCGCCGCCCGCTTCGGCGAGACCGTCCGGAACCTGCGCGAGATCTCGCCCACCTACCAGAACATGGTGCCGGCCGGCTGGATGCTGCTCGCCGAGGCGCTGGAGCGCGACGAGGCGCTTGCGCGGCGCTTCTTCGCCCGCGTGCGCCTGCTGCAGTACGGCGGGGCCGCGCTTGGGCAGGACTACGCCGACCGCATCCAGGCCACGGCCATCCGTACGGTGGGCGAGAAGATCAGCTTCGGCTCGGGCTACGGCGCCACCGAGACCGGCCCCACCGCCTGCAATGTCCATTGGCTGAACGACCGCATGGGCATGATCGGCCTGCCGATTCCCGGCACGTCGGTCCGCCTGGTTCCCGAGGCCGGCAAGCTCGACTTCCGCGTCAAGGGCCCGCAGGTGACTGAGGGCTATCTCGGCCAGCCCGACCTCTCGGCGCGCGCCTTCGACGACGAGGGCTTCTATCGACTGGGCGACGCCGGCCGCTTCGTCGATCCCAACGACCTCAGCAAGGGCATGGTCTTCGACGGCCGCCTGTCCGAGAACTTCAAGCTTGCCAGCGGGACCTTCGTGAGCGTCGGCGAGCTGCGCATCGGGGCGATCGGGGCGATCGGCGGGGCGGTCACCGACGCGGTGGTCTGCGGCGAGGGCGAGGCGGCCGTGGGCCTGCTCCTCTATCCGAACCCCACCCTGCCGCGCGCCGAGGTCGAGGCTGCGGTCCGCGAGGGCCTCGCCCGCTTCAACGCCAGGGCCCAGCAAGCGGGTGGCGGCGCCGGCGGCCGCGTCGCCCGCGCGCTGGTGCTGGACGGCGCGCCCGACGCCGGCCACGGCGAGATCACCGACAAGGGCTACATCGCCCAGGCGCTGGCCCGCCGACTGCGGGCCGAGGCCGCCCGGCGCCTGTTCGCCGACCCGCTCGCTTCCGACGTGATGGAGTTCTGACATGAACGGCGCCGACGCCCTGATCTCCACCTTCGTCGCCAACGGGGTGACAGCCTGCTTCGCCAATCCCGGCACCTCGGAGATGCAGTTCGTCGCCGCCCTCGACCGCAATCCGCAGATGCGGCCGGTGCTCTGCCTGTTTGAGGGCGTGGCCACCGGCGCCGCCGACGGCTACGGCCGCATCGCCGGCAGCCCGGCCTGCACCCTGCTGCACCTGGGGCCCGGCTACGGCAATGGCCTCGCCAACCTGCACAACGCCCGCCGCGCCTTCACGCCGATCGTCAATGTGATCGGCGACCACGCCACCTATCACCGCCAGTACGACGCGCCGCTCAACTCCGACATCGCCGCGATCGTCGCGCCCAACTCGGTGTGGGTGCGCTCGGCCGAGAGTCCCGACGAGGTCGCCGCCGTGGCCGCCGAGGCCGTCGCCGCGAGCTATGGCCCGCCGGGCGGTCCCGCCAGCCTGATCCTGCCGGCCGACTCCGCCTGGCTCGAGACCTCGGGCGGTCCGGTGATCGCCCAGAAGCCGCTGCGCCCCGCGCCCGCCGACGCCGCGGTCGAAGAGGCCGTCCGCGCCATCCGCGCCGCCTCGAAGCCGGTGCTGCTGATCGGCGGCCATGCCTGCAGCGCCGAAGGGCTCAGACAGGCCGCCCGCCTGTCGCTGGCAGGGGTCACCGTCTATGCCGACACCTTCGTGGCCCGCCAGTCGCGCGGGGCGGGACACTATGCGCCGCGGCGCATGCAGTACTTCGGCGAGATGGCGCTGGCCGAGCTGGAAGGCGTCGACCTGATGGTCTTCGCCGGCACGACGGAGCCGGTCGCCTTCTTCGCCTATCCGAACCGCCCGAGCGTGCTGGTTCCTGATGGCGCCAAGACCCTGTCGCTGGCCGGCCGCGGCGAGGACGCCGTCGCCGGCCTGGCCGCGCTGGCCGATGCGCTCGGCGCGCCGCGCGAGGGTCCGACCCAGCCGCTGCGCAAGCCCGACGCCGCGCCCAGCGGCAAGCTCAGCCCGCAGCTCGCCGGCCTCTCCTTCGCCCGCCACCTGCCCGAAGGCGCCATCGTCTGCGACGACAGCGTGACCTCCGGCGGCGGCATCGCGGCGCCGGCCATGACCGCCGCCCCGCACGAGGTGCTGGCGCTCACCGGCGGGGCCATCGGCGCGGGCCTGCCGCTGGCCGTCGGCGCGGCGGTGGCGGCGCCGGATCGCAAGGTCGTCTCGCTGAACGGCGACGGGGCGGCCATGTACACGGTGCAGGCGCTCTGGACGATCGCGCGCGAGAACCTCGACGTCTGCGCCATCGTCTTCGCCAACAACACCTACCGCATCCTCAACATCGAGATGACCCGCACCGGCGCCGGGCAGGCGGGCCCACAGGCCGCCAAGCTGCTCGAGCTCGGCGATCCGGCCATCGACTGGGTGTCGCTGGCCAAGGGCCTCGGCGTGCCCGCCGTCCGCTGCGCCACCGCCGAGGCGTTCGACCAGGCGTTCGCCGCGGCCATGGCGAACCGCGGCCCGATGTTCATCGAAGCGGTGATCTGACCTGCCCGCCCCGCGCGAGCGGGGAGGGAGGACCGTACGCCGAGCGTAGCGAAGAGCGGACGGTAGGAGGGGCAAGCCGGTGCACAGCCTGTGGCTCGCCCCCTCCACCATCGGCTCTTCGGCCGATGGTCCCCCTCCCGCGGCTTCGCGGGGGAGGCAAAAAAAAGGCCCGCGGGGCGAACCCGCGGGCCTCGATCTTCAAGCTGGAAGGAGGACCCTCTAGCTGGTCTTGTTGCCGGGCAGCTGGCAGTTGCCGGCGAAGCGGCAGCCGGTGGCGCCGACCGCGGCGACGGGGCTCTGCGTGTACTCGATCATGTAGCCCGGCAGGCCGTCGGCGCAGGCCACTTCCACCAGGACGGTGCCCTTGGTGGTCTTGGCCGCCGGACGGGCGTTGGAGACCGTGCAGGACTTGGCGTTGAACTTCACCAGATCCGCCGTCAGGGTCGCGTAGTCGGGCTTGCCCAGGCTGCACTTGTAGCCCGCCACCAGGGCGTGGCCGCAGTCGAGGACCTGGCCCTTGCCGGTGGCCGGGAACATGCCGACGGCGCTCGTACCGTCGCTGCAGACCAGCTCGACCGCCTCCATATTGTCCGCACGGGCCGGGAAGTCGGCGTACTTCGTCACCGCGCAGTTCGAGCCGGAGTTCTTGGCCAGGCGGGTGTAGACGCCCGCCTGCTCGGTGGCGGCTTCGCGCGCGTCGGTCAGCTGGCAGCCGCCGAGGATATTGCTCGCGTGCCCGCAGTCCCAGGTCTGGGTCAGGACGCCTCCGGTCGACTTGAAGACATAGCCCTTACCGTCCTGGCAGGAGACCTCGTAGTAGTCGGCGCCTTCCTTGGCCGTGCCCACGAACCGCCGATCCTTGACCGCGCAGTTGTTCTTCGCGGCCGTCACCAGACGATCGACCACGGCCAGGCGCGCGGCCCGGTCGGTGAGCGTGCATTTGATGTTGCCGTTGCCGTCGTCGTAGTTGAGGCAGTTCTGCGCCTGGATGCCCTTGGCCCCGTCGAACGGCGCGCTGGCGATGACGATGTAGCCGGAGCCCTCCTGGCAGGAGACTTCCAGGAACGTCTGGGTCTTGGTCTGGCCGATGCCGCGGACATTGGTCGGCGTGCACTGCACGCCGACCTTGGTGAGAAGGGGCGTGAGCGCGGACTTCGGGTCGGCATTGCCCGGCAGAATGCAGGGCAGGGCCGGCGGCTTGCCGGCCTCGGCCGGCGTGTCGGCCTCGATGCAGGAGAACACGGTCGGCGGGCTGCCGACGGTGGCCTGCAGCACGTAGCCGACGGTTCCAGGCGCGCAGGCGACTTCATAGTAGCTCTGGTCCGGGGTGCCCTTCTTCTTGTCGCCGGCCATCTTGCCGACGAAGCGGGCGTCGCTGACCTGGCAGGGGAGGCCCGCGGACTGGACCACGGCCGGCGCTTCGGCCATGCCTTGCTTGCGTTGCGCATCGCTCACCGCCGGGGGCGGCGCCTTGGGTGCGGAGATCACCGCCGCCGGCGCCATCGCGGCGACCAGCATGGCGATGGCCAGCCCTAATACCTTTGGCCTCATGGTCTGTAAGTCTCTCCTGATGATTCCATTTGCGCGCACATAAGCGCCGCGAGCGTCCCAGGGTCAAGGTGGGTGAGGAATCCGGCCGAAGTCAGGCATAGTTCCAAGCACTTAGCTTGGCCGAAGGGTGGGGCCGCTCAGGCTCCGCGCACCCGAAGTCTCGCGCCCTGGACACCGACCACCTCGACTCGCGCGCCGGCCTCCAGCTCGGCGCCGTCGGCCAGCTCGGCGGCCCACTCCTTGCCGTCGATGAACACCCGGCCGTGCTGGTCGCGGAAGGCGCCGACGGCACGGCCCTGATGACCCACCAGGCGCGCGATGTTGTCGTTGATGTCGTGCCCGTGCGGGCCGGGCGTGCGCGCCAGGTAGCGGCGCGCCACGAAGGTGGTGACGATGGTCAGGCCGGCGAACAGGGCGATGGCCGGCGCCGTGTCGAGCCCCGCAAAGCCGGCCAGCAGGGCCACCGCCCCGGCCGAGGCCGCCGGCCACAGGAGCCAGCCCGATCCGGTCACCACCTCGGCCGCCAGCAGGGCGGCGGCGAGCGCGATCCACACCCAGAAGGGATGGGTCGCATAGAGGTCCGACAGCAGGCCCATGGCTTAGGCTCCGGTGGGCGGGACGGCGGGCCCGCCACGGCCGCCGCGTGGCCGGGGCGGCGGGGCGGCGTTCTCCGCCTGGGCGGTCTTCACCAACTCGGCGACGCCGGCGATGGTGCCCACCAGCGAGGCCATGTCGGCCGGCACGATCACCGTCTTCTGCTGCGGGCTCTCGGCCAGCTTGCCGAACGCCTCGACGTACTTCTGGGCGATGAAGTAGTTGATGGCGTTCACGTCGCCGGCCGAGATGGCGTTGGATACCAGCTCGGTGGCCTTGGCCTCGGCGGCGGCGGAGCGCTCCCGCGCCTCGGCGTCTCGGAACGCGGCCTCGCGGCGACCTTCGGCCTGCAGGATCGCCGCCTGCTTCTGACCCTCGGCGACGGTGATGGCGGCCTGCTTCTCGCCATCGGCTTCGGTGATCACCGCGCGGCGCTCCCGTTCGGCCTTCATCTGTCGGGCCATGGCGTTGGTGATGTCCGGCGGCGGCGTCAGGTCCTTGATCTCGATCCGCGCCACCTTCACGCCCCAGGGGCTGGTCGCCTGGTCGATGACCTCCAGCAGCCGCGAGTTGATGTGGTCGCGCTGCGACAGCACCTCGTCGAGCTCCATATTGCCCACGACCGTGCGCAGGTTGGTCATGGTCAGCTGGGTGATGGCGTATGGCAGGTTCTCCACCCGATAGGCCGCCGCCGAGGCGTCCATCACCTGGATGAACACGATGGCGTCCACCTGGACCGAGACGTTGTCCTTGGTGATCACCTCCTGACGCGGCACGTCGAGCACCTGCTCCATGAGGTTGATCTTGCGCCCGATGCTCTCGACGAATGGCGTCAGGATCGAAATGCCCGGCTTCAGGGTGCGGATGTAGCGGCCGAACCGCTCCACCGTGTACTCGCGGCCCTGTGGCACGATCTTGACGGCGCTCAGCACGACCAGCATGGCAAGGACGACAAAGACGCCGGCGACAGCAAAACCCATGAACCCCTCCCGTAACTGAGCCGGAGCCTATCGCCGGCCCGCAACTCGCGCCACGGAAACCCGACCGCCACGCTCGCGCCCAGGTCCTCGGGCTGCTAGCCATCCGCGATGATCTTGCGAACCGCCGTCCTCACCGCCGCCGTCCTCGCCGCCTCCAGCGCCTTGGCTGCGCCCAAGCCCGGGCCGCACAAGACCCCGCCCGCCGCCAAGCCGGCCACGGCCGC
>NZ_DASZBG010000014.1:0-3154 GCF_035944335.1 Phenylobacterium sp.
GGCGCGGCCTCGAGTCTGACCCGACCTTCCAGGCGCTGAAGCTTGCCAAGCCCCCGCTCGAGGACTGAGCTTCCGAGACCTGGTGGCCGACATCCGGAGTCCGTTCGCCACCCCTACGGGACCTTCCGACAATCCGCCCAGGCGAACGCTTCGACCGTGAGCTGGCGCGGCGCGATCCTCCCCTGAATATCGGGGTGTTTCACTTTTTCCCTTTGACTCCCCGGCGTTCGTATGTTCTACTTTTGTTCTATGGACAGCGACGCCGAGATGATGGAGCGCCACGCCCGCCTGTTGGGCCGGTTCGCCGAGCAGGCGGCGGGCCTGGCCGAAGACCTCTACGTCGCGGCCCTGGCCGCCGAGAATCCGGCGGAGAAGCAGTCGCTGAGCTTCGCCTTCCATCGCATGGGCCGGACGCTGCGCCAGACCTGCGCGCTGGAAGCCAAGCTCCGCCGCGACGCCAAACGTCAGGACCACGTCGAACAGGATCGGGGCAGGAAGGCCGCCGAGGCCCGCGTCGCGGCCCACCAGAACAAGCTCTCCGCCGAAGTGCAGCGGCTGATCTGGACCGAGGCCGAGGGCGAGGGCCAGGGCGACACGCTCAAGGCCGAACTCGAAGACCGCCTCGAAATCGAGGTCCTCGACGTCGAAGCTTTCCTCGCCGAACCCTTCGAGGCCCAGATCGCCCGCATCTGCGCCGCTATCGGCCTGCCTCTTGCCCGCCCCGTTCGCGGGGCGGGGGGACCATCGGCCGAGCGAAGCGAAGAGCCGATGGTGGGCGGGGCGGGGTCCGCCGGTGCGCCGGCCGCCCCTTCCACCACGCCCTCTGCGGGGCGCGGTCCCCCTCCCCCGAGATCGGGGGAGGCAGGTCGCGACGACGACGACCTCCTCTCCGACAACGATTGGCGCGCGTCCGGCTGAGTTGAGCGACCTCGTCTGCCCCGTCCCACCGCGCCCGCCACCGAGCAGAACGTCCGCCGCGAATGGCGGGGGACAGGCATGTCTGGTATCGGAACCAAGGCCGGCGGCGCGGGTTGCCCAGGCCCCACCTGAGGCAAAATCTTGAAATCGCTCTATTCGACCTGGCTCGGCCTGACCCTCGACAGCTGGCGGCTGGCCGCCGAATCCCAGGCGGTGATCGGCCTGCGGATGGTCAAGCTGGCGGCCGGCGACGCGGCCTCGGCCAAGGAGGCCGAGCTGATGATCTCCGAGAAGGTGCAGGCCGCGGCCCAGGTGCAGAGCCAGTTCTTCGCCGACGCGGTCCTCGGCGGGGGTCCCGCGGCGACGCGGCGCGCGTTGGCCCACTATCGCCGCAAGGTGCGCGCCAACCGGCGGCGGCTGTCGCGCTGAACCCCTAGTCCTCGTCCTGCGGATCGTCCGGCACGTCCTCGACCATCGCCGGCTCGCCATTGTGCGTCAGCTCGCCGTTCGGGCCGCGGTTGCCCAGCAGGGCGTCCATGACGCCGGCGCGCACCGTGTGCGGCCCGCGCGACGGATCGGGCTTGTCGCTCGGCTTGTCGGTCATCGGGGTCTCCACCTTCGCTATGGAGAATGTCGCCCCGCGCGGAGTGGTTCCTGGGTCGGGACAGGGCCGAGGCCCAGCGCCGCCTCGCCCGCGCGGGCTTCAGCCACCAGCCAGTCGCGAAGGGCGTGGATGCGTCCGAGCTTGGGGCTGTCGGCGCGCCAGACCGCGAAGTAGCCGAAGTCGGGCGGCGGCGGCCCGTCCGGGTCCACCTGTCGCACCAGCCGCCCGGGACGAACATAGTTGACCGGCAGGGGCACGGTGTCCGGGACCGGCCGCACCAGCTTGCCCGCGCGCAGGTCGTCTTCGACCATGCTGGCCCTGACCAGGGCTGCGCCGACGCCGCGCGCCACGGCGTCCAGCGTCAGCACCGAGTCGTTGGAGACCAGGGCCGCCTGCGACGGCGGCGCCAGTCCGTGGCGGTTGAACAGGATCGGCCACAGCCGGTCGACCGAATCGATCAAGGGCGCCTGGCGGAGGTCCTCGATGGCGCGCAGCCGGTGCGCCTTCGCGAACGCCGCGGTGCAGACCACCAGGAAGCACTCGGTGTTCAGCCGCGCCGCCTCCACCTCGGGCCAGTCGCCGCGCCCGAAGCGCACCGCCAGATCGACACCGTCGGCCGCCAGGTTGGAAATCCGATCCTCCACCCGCACGTCCAGCCGCCCGCCCGCGGGATCGGCCAGGAGCCGCGGCAGCTTGGGGGCCAGCCAGCGTGCGCCGAAGCTGGCGGCGACGCTCAGCACCAGCGGGTCGCCCTGGCCGTCCACGAACTCGCCGAGCGCGTTGCGCAGGCGCTTCACCGATCCGGCGATCTCCTGCGCCAGCCGCAGCGCGGCCGGGGTCGGGATCATCGCGTTGCCCTGCCGGCTGAACAGCCGCGCGCCCAGGTCCTGCTCCAGCTTGCGGATCTGCTGGCTGATCGCGCCCTGGGTCACCGCCAGCTCGCGGGCCGCGGCGCTGTAGCTGGTGAGCCGCACGGCGGCTTCCAGCGCCTGCAGGGCGAACAGGGAAGGTAGGGGCTTCACGCCGAGGGTTATCAGCCAGGCTTATAGCCGCGGGCAAATACTATCGTTCGCCGAACGGGCCGTGGGATGGCCCCATGCCGCCAAGGGACCTCTGGGGATGCGGAACCAAGATGCATGAAATCCCGGCGCGGCCAGCGAACGGAGGTCTGGCGCCCGACCGTCTGCTAAGGTATTTAGCAGTTCCTTGCCGGTCGCCCCGGACCGTACCGGCGCGCGGCTGGAGGCGCTCCATGGCCGATGTCTTCCGCTCCACGCGATCCGGCCCCGCCGCCGTGCTTGGCCCGCTGGAGGGCGAGATCATGCAGGTGGTTTGGAAGGCCGACCACCCGCTCCCGGTCTCCGAGGTGCACCGCGCTCTGAGTGAGGGCGGGCGGACGATCTCCTACTCGGCGATCAAGACCGTCCTCAACATCCTGACCGACAAGGGCCGGCTGGCGAAGACGCGGCAGGGCAAGGTGACCTTCTTCGCCGCCACCGCCTCCGAGAACGAGTTCGAGGCCCAGGTGCTGTCGGCGGTGGTCCGCTCCCTGAAGGGCAACCTCGGCCCGGCGGTGATCGCCCAGCTGGTGGACGAACTTGCGGTCGATTTCGAGACGGTGGCCGAATTCGA
>NZ_DASZBG010000015.1:0-4982 GCF_035944335.1 Phenylobacterium sp.
ACCTTGGTGTCGGGGATCACCGTCGTCAGGGCGTTCTTCTCCAGCACCGCCTGCACCTGGGCGACCTGGCCCCGCTCGCGGACCCGGACATTGATCATCGCCTGGGCGTCCTCGGGGATGATGTTGTTGCGCGTGCCGGCGCTCATCACGGTGAGGTTGGCGGTGATGCCGTCGCCGGACTTCGGGAAGACATCGTCGGCGGCGAGCTGGTGGATCAGCTCGAGGGCGGCGTTGCGGCCCTCCTGCGGGGCGATGCCGGCGTGGGCGGCGCGGCCCTTCACGTCGATGTGGAAGGTGGTCGAGCCCTTGCGCCAGACGGTGAGCGCATCGGGCGGATCGCCCGGCTCCAGGTTCAGCTCCACGTCGGCGTCGGCCAGCAGGCGGCCGATCAGCTTCTGGGTCCCGGGCGAGCCGCGCTCCTCCGAGGTCTCGATCAGGAAGGTGATGGATTTGAAGTCCTTGAAGCCCTGGTCGTGCAGGATCTGGAGCGCGGTCAGCCCTTCGATCACACCGCCCTTCTCGTCGGAGACGCCGGGCCCGTAGGCCTTTTCCGCGTCGGCGCGGTAGGGGCGCTTGGCGACGGTGCCGGGGCCGAACACGGTGTCGATGTGGCCGATCAGCAGCAGCCGGCCCTTGCCGGTCCCGGCGATCCGGGCGACGAGGTTCTCGGGCAGGCCCTGCGCCTCGGCGGGCACGGCCTCGACGCTCATGCCGAGCGCCTTCAGGCGCGGGATCAGAACGGACTCGACCTTGCGGCCGCCTTCGGCGTCGCCGGTGCCGGAATCGATGTCGACCACCTGTTGCAGCAGCTGAAGCTGCCCCGCGCGGGCGGCCTGGGCGGCGGCCCAGACCTTGCCGTCCCTGGCGACTGCCTTGGCTGGTGCGGCGGTGGCCGGGCCGCAGGCCAGGAGCGCGGCGGCCGAAGCCGCGGCCAGATAGATCGAACGCATGGAACTCTCCCCCGAAGATGCAGGCTCCAGCATGGCGGTCCTGCGGCTTTGATCAAGGCGCCTCGGCCTCCCTTGCGCCGAGGCGTCAGGCACGCGATATCGATAGCCACAGCGCGGGCGGATTCCGCCCGTCGACGATTTCTCCAGAAGGGCTTCCCCCGATATGCGTGATCCCACCACTGCGCTCGGACTGGTGCCGATGGTGGTCGAACAGACCAGCCGCGGCGAGCGCGCCTACGACATCTTCTCGCGACTTCTGAAGGACCGGATCGTCTTCGTGGCGGGCCCGATCGAGGACGGCATGGCGGCGCTGGTCTGCGCCCAGCTGCTGCATCTCGAGGCGGAGAACCCGAAGAAAGAGATCCAGATGTACATCAATTCGCCGGGCGGCATCGTGACCAGCGGCCTGGCGATCTACGACACCATGCAGTACATCAAGAGCCCGGTGATCACCCTGTGCATGGGCATGGCGGCGTCGATGGGATCGTTCCTGCTGATGGCCGGCGAGAAGGGCCAGCGCATCGCCCTGCCCAGCGCCCGGATCATGGTCCACCAGCCCTCGGGCGGCTTTTCCGGCAAGGCCACCGATATCCAGCGGCACGCCGAGGACATCATCAAGACCAAGAAGCGGCTCAACGAGCTCTACGCCAAGCACACCGGCCAGCCGATCGAGGTGGTCGAGGAGACGCTGGACCGCGACTTCTTCATGACCGCGGAAGAGGCCAAGGCCTGGGGCATCGTGGACCACGTCTGGGAACGCCGCGAGGGCGACGCCGAGACCTAGGCCCGCCGTTTCAGCGATCTGCGATTTCGAGGCGCTCGCCAGCCAGGGCGGGCGCCTTTTCGTGTCCGCCGCCGCTTTGGTCGGCTGGCGACGAGGCCGACGAATCCGACTGGTCGGCGAACGCCGCTTCGATAAGCTCAACGCTCAAGCTTTTCGGGGGAACACTGCATGAGCCAAGCTACGATGACGCGCCCGGCGCGCGCGGCGGCCGACGTCCGGCCGTCCTTCTACGCCATCATGAGCGCGGTTTGCCTGGCGGTGGCCGTGCTGGGCTTCTCGCCGAGCTTCTTCCTGCCCTTGGCGCAGGGGACGTTCGTGCGGCCGCCTGTGTTCTACATCCACGGCCTGCTGTTCTTCAGCTGGACGATCTACTTCTGCAGCCAGACCTGGCTGGTGGCGGGCGGCAAGCTCGTGCCGCACCGCGAGTGGGGCGTGCTCGGCGCGGCGCTGGCCGCGGCCATGGCGTTCAGCGTCATGACCGTGGTGGTCGTGCGCCTGAACCAGCCCACGCCGATCCCGGCCGGGCCCGGCTCGGCGACCTTCGCCTGGGTGGACGTTTCGGGCATGGCCTTCTTCGGGACCTGCATCGTCCTGGCGATGATGAACACGCGTCGCTCCGAAGTTCACAAGCGGTTGATGCTGCTGGCCACGCTCTCGCTCCTGAATGCGCCGATAGCGCGGTGGGGCGCGGTGCTGTTCGGCCAGCACGACGGGCCGCCGGCCTCGTTCCTGGAGGCCCAGTGGTTCAACCTCGCGGCCGTCGCCCTGATGCTGATCCCGATCGCCTATGACCTGCGGACCCGGGGCAAGGTCTCCAAGGTCTATCTGGTGGGCGTGCCGATCTATGCGGTCATGGACCTGACCTGGCCGCTGGTCTGGTCCTCGCCGGCCTGGACCGCGGCGGCGAACGCGATCAAGCACATCGGGGGCTGATCAGCCCAGGCGTTCGCGCGCCCTGGCGACCAGTTCGGCCTGGCCCGCGGCGTCGGTGACGTCGATCCGCTCGAAGCCCGCGCCGGACGCATCGCGGAGGTCGGCGAACATGCCCTTGGGGTCCTGATGGAAGTGCAGGAAGGCGCGAGACTTCACATAGAAGGTCCCCGGCGATTTCTCGGTCAGGCCGGGGAGGGCGCGCAACTGACCCAGCAGATCGTCCAGCCGGTCGAGGTCCTCGGGACGGGCGTGCCTCATGGCTTTGCCTTGAAGACCTGGAAGCCCTTGATCTCGGCCATGGCCAGCATCTCCCGGTCGCCGGAGGTGTCGCCATAGGCGGCCTTGAGGACCGCATCGTCGCCGAACGCGGCCCTCAGGCGGGCGACCTTCTCCGGCCCGCGGCAATTGGGCGTAGCGAAGGCGCCGCGCACCACGCCCGTGGCGTCGACGGCGAGTTCGGTGGCGAGCAGCCGATCGGCGCCCAGCTTCTCGGCGAACGGGGCGACGAGGAAGCTCGGCGAGGCCGAGACGATGACCAGGCGCGCGCCCTCCGCCCGCCAGCGTCGCCAGGCGGCCAGGGCGTCGGGGCGCAGCAGGCTGGGCGCCCGCTCCGCGGCGAAGGCCTCGGCGTCGGCCTCCAGTTCCGGGACGGTGAGGCCGGACAGGAACTCCGCCACGGCCTCGGCCTTGATGCGCCCGCGGTCGCGGTGGAACAGGTAGGCGATGACGCCAGGCAAGAGGCGAAGGAGGCCGAGCCCGTAGCGCACCGGCCCGGCGCGCCACCGCAAGAACGCGGTGAAGCTGTCCCTGGTGGTGATCGTGCCGTCGAAATCGAACGCGACGAGCGGAGGCCTCGATGGCGGCTGCGGCCGATTTGCCCCTTTTCGCGCGCGATCTTGTGCCATTTCGAGAGGAATCCCATTTAGAACGGTGGGCGGCGCCATCCCCGGCGCCGCGCCGCCATTTGTCGCGACGTCGCGCGAAGGCTTGTGATCCTTAGGCGGATCGGGGAATGTCAAGACTTAGACAACCCGCGGCGCGTATTCTGCATTGATGGGGCGACGAGCCCCGAAGGGCGATGCAGGCGCTCGCCGGCCCCCGGGTCGCCTAGAGAGTGAGAAAACGACCATGACGAAGGCCGCGAGCGGAGATTCAAAGAGCACACTGTATTGCTCTTTCTGCGGCAAGAGCCAGCATGAGGTCCGCAAGCTTATCGCGGGCCCGACCGTGTTCATCTGCGATGAATGCGTCGAGCTGTGCATGGATATCATCCGCGAAGAACACAAGATTTCCTTCGTCAAATCGAAGGACGGCGTTCCGACGCCGAAGGAAATCCGCGAAGTCCTCGACGATTACGTGATCGGCCAGGACCACGCCAAGAAAGTCCTCTCGGTCGCGGTGCACAATCACTACAAGCGCCTGAACCACGCGTCGAAGAACAACGATGTCGAACTGGGCAAGGCCAACATCCTGCTGATCGGCCCGACGGGCACCGGCAAGACGCTTCTGGCCCAGACTCTGGCCCGAATCATCGACGTGCCGTTCACCGTCGCCGACGCCACGACGCTCACCGAAGCCGGTTATGTGGGCGAGGACGTCGAGAACATCATCCTCAAGCTGCTGCAGTCGGCCGACTACAATGTCGAGCGCGCGCAGCGCGGCATCGTCTACATCGACGAGGTCGACAAGATCAGCCGCAAGTCGGACAACCCCTCGATCACCCGCGACGTGTCGGGCGAGGGCGTCCAGCAGGCTCTGCTGAAGATCATGGAAGGCACCATCGCCTCGGTGCCGCCGCAGGGCGGGCGCAAGCATCCTCAACAGGAATTTTTGCAGGTCGACACCACCAACATCCTGTTCATCTGCGGCGGCGCCTTCGCCGGCCTCGAGAAGATCATCTCGGCGCGCGGCCAGGGCACCTCGATCGGCTTCGGGGCCAAGGTCCATGATCCGGACGAGCGCCGCACCGGCGAGATCTTCCGCCAGGTGGAGCCCGACGACCTGCTGCGTTTCGGCCTGATCCCGGAATTCGTCGGCCGCCTGCCGGTCATCGCGACCCTGGACGACCTGGACGAGAAGGCCTTGGTGAAGATCCTTACCGAGCCGAAGAACGCCTTCGTGAAGCAGTACGTGCGGCTGTTCGACATGGAGAACGTCGGCCTGACCTTCACCGACGATGCGCTGAACTCGGTGGCCCGCAAGGCGATCGCCCGCAAGACCGGCGCGCGCGGCCTGCGCTCGATCCTGGAAGCCATCCTCCTGGACACCATGTACGAGCTGCCGACCTACGACGGGGTCGAGGAAGTGGTGGTCAA
>NZ_DASZBG010000016.1:0-52062 GCF_035944335.1 Phenylobacterium sp.
CATTACCGCCGCGACCTCGGCGGCCAGGCGGTGTTCGGGCCGGACCTGATCTTCGTGGATGAGCTGGATTACAGCGTCGACCCGGCCGCGGCCGACGCCTTCGCCCAATACATCCGCAAGTTCTGGCCGGGCCTGCCCGACAGCGCGCTCAGCCCCGACTACGCCGGCATCCGCCCCAAGCTGCACGGCCCGGGCGAGCCGCAGGGCGACTTCCGCATCGATGGATCCGACAGCCATGGCCTCGCCGGCCTCGTCGCCCTGTTTGGCATCGAAAGCCCGGGCCTGACCTCCTCGCTCGCCATCGGGGAAGAGGCCGCGGGCCGCCTGGGCCTTTAGCTCGGCCTTGCCTCCGGCGCCGCGCCTGCGCCAGATGCCGGCCAGGCAAGTCCGGGGAAGATCATGTCGTTGCGCGCGTTCGTCGTCCTGGCCATGGCGCTCGCCGTGACGCCGCTGTCCACGGCCCTGGCCCAGCCGGCGCCGGCCGCGCCCGCGAGCCGCTACGACCCGCTGAAGACCTTCGCCCCGCTCGCGCTGCCGCAGCCGGCGAACAGCATCCGCACCGGGGCCGGGACGCCGGGGCCGGCCTATTGGCAGAACCGCGCCGACTACCGGATCGAAGCGCGCCTCGACGCGGCCGCCAAGCTGCTGACCGGCGAGGAGACGATCACCTACACCAACAACAGCCCCGACACGCTCGACGCGCTGTGGCTGCAGCTCGACCAGAACATCTACCGCCCCGACAGCCGCGCCCAGGCCATGGCCGGCGGCCGCCGGCTGCCGCGCCAGTTCACCGACGGCTATGCCATCGACGCCGTGCAGATCGAGGCGGGCGGCCGCCTGGTCCCCGCCGGCCACCTGGTCAGCGACACGCGGATGCGGGTGGCCCTGCCGCAGCCGTTGCGCGCCGGCGGCCAGCTGAAGCTGCACGTCGGCTACCACTTCACCATCCCCAGCGCCTTCGGCGGACGCATGGCCTGGGGCGACAGCCGCCACGGCCCGATCTTCGACCTCGCCCAGTGGTATCCGCGGGTGGCGGTCTATGACGACGTGCGCGGCTGGGACACGCTCCCCTACCTGGCCAACGAGTTCTATCTGGAATACGGCGACTTCGATTACGCGGTGACGGTCCCCGCCGACATGATCGTCGCGGGCTCAGGCCAGCTTGTGAACCCCCAGGAGGTGCTGACGCCGGTCCAGCGCGCCCGCCTCGACGCGGCGCGGGCCAGCGACGCGACGGTGATGATCCGGACGCCGGACGAGGTGGTCGCCGCCGCGGGCCGGCCGCCGGCCGCCACCTCGACCCGGACCTGGCGCTTCCACATGGACCATACCCGCGACGTGGCCTTCTCCGCCTCGCGCGCCTTCGTCTGGGACGCCGCCCGCATCAACCTGCCCGACGGCAAGACCGCGCTCGCCCAGTCCGTCTATCCGGTGGAAAGCGCGGGCGACCCCGCCTGGGGCCGCTCGACCGAATATCTGAAGGACGCCGTCGAGCATTTCTCAAGCCGCTGGTTCCCCTATCCCTGGCCGAACGCCATCAACGTCGCGGGCCCAGCCTCGGGCATGGAATATCCGGGCCTGCTGTTCGACGGCATCGAGGACAAGGGCAAGGTGCTGTTCTGGATCACCGCCCACGAGATCGGCCACACCTGGTTTCCCATGGTGGTCGGCTTCGACGAGCGGCGCGACGCCTGGATGGACGAGGGCTTCAACACCTTCATCGACACCTACGAGTCCGACGACTTCAAGGGCGGCGTCTACGGGCCCAAGCGCGATAGCGAATATGCGCCGGGCAAGGGCACGCCCGGCGAACAGATCGCGGCCCTGCTGGCCGACCCGGACGCCCCGGTGATCCTCACCCGCGCCGACGCCATCCGCGAGACCTACCGGCACCCGGTCACCTACTTCAAATCCGCCTACGGCCTGACCCTGCTGCGCGAGGACATCCTGGGCCCCGAGCGGTTCGACCCCGCGTTCCGCAAGTTCATCGCCGACTGGGCCTACAAGCACCCCAAGCCCTCCGACTTCTTCCGGGCGATGGAGAGCGCCGGCGGCGAGGACCTCTCCTGGTTCTGGCGCGGTTGGTACTTCAACAACTGGACCCACGACCTGGCGGTGACCGCGGTCCGCTACGTCGACGGCGACCCGGCCAAGGGCGCCGAGGTGACGGTCGCCAACCTCGGCCAACTGGTGCTGCCGGCCACGCTACGGATCACCTACGCCAGCGGCCAGAAGCGCGACCTGCGCGTGCCGGTGGAGACCTGGATGCAGAACGCCAGCCACATCTTCGCCGTCCCCGCCGGGACCATCATCGAGGCCACCATCGATCCCGACCGGCGGCTGCCCGACGCCGACCGGTCCAACAACAGCGCCAGACCCTGATCTCGGAGAGGCCGCAAATGAAGAACCGCATCACGGAGCTGCTGGGGGTCAGATACCCGATCGTCCAGGCGCCCATGGGCTGGATCGCCCGGGCGCAGCTGGCCAGCGCCGTCTCCAACGCCGGCGGCCTCGGCATTATCGAAACCTCGTCCGGGCGCCTCGACGA
Source organism: Phenylobacterium sp. (assembly GCF_035944335.1). Lineage (GTDB taxonomy): Bacteria > Pseudomonadota > Alphaproteobacteria > Caulobacterales > Caulobacteraceae > Phenylobacterium. The sequence continues at coordinate 2,549 of NZ_DASZBG010000016.1, forward strand.
GGTGCGCGAGGAAGTGAAGAAAATGCGCGGCCTCACCGACAAGCCGTGGGGCATCAACGTCGCCCAGGCCTTCGTGCGCGACCCGGACATTGTCTCCTTCGTGGCCGACCAGGGCGTCAAGTTCGTCACCACCTCGGCGGGCGACCCGAACCGCTACTGCGAGGCGCTGAAGGGTCGCGGCCTGACCGTGTTCCACGTGGTGCCGTCGCTGGCCGCGGCCATGAAGGCCATCGAGGCCGGCGTCGACGGGCTGGTGGTCGAGGGCGGCGAGGGCGGCGGCTTCAAGAACAGCCGCGAGGTGGCGACCATGGTCCTGCTGCCGCTGGTCTGTTCGAAGGTCGGCGTGCCGGTGATCGCGGCCGGCGGCATCGTCGACGGACGCTCCATGGCGGCGGCCTTCTGCCTGGGCGCCGAGGGCGTGCAGATGGGCACCCGCATGGTCTCCGCCGCCGAGAGCCCGGTGCACCAGAACTGGAAGGACATGATCCTCGGGGCGAAGGAGACCGACACGGTCTTCCTCAACCGCTTCGGCCCAGGACCTGCGCTCCGGGCCCTGCGCACCGAGAAGACCACGAAGTTCGAGAAGGAGCCGCCGGAGAACATCATGGGCGAGTTCGGTCGCGCGCTCGACCTCTACTTCGGCGGCGACATGGAGGCCTCGATCGCGCTGTCCGGCCAGGTCGCCGGACGCATCGACGAGGTGAAGCCGGTCGCCCAGATCCTGCGCGAGACGATCGCCGAGTTCGAGGCGGTGATGAGCGAGATGGGCGCGAGGTACGGCAAGGCCGCGCACCCCGCCTGAGCTACTTCGGCAGGCTGTCCAGCCAGGTCAGCACTTCGCTCTCCAGCCGGATCCGCTTGTCGCTCCACCCGTGGTCGGTGGCGGCGTGCGCCGTGGTCACCCGGCCGCCGCGCTTGCGGACCTCGGCGGCCAGGGCCTCGGCCCGCGGACCCAGCCCGTCGTCGGAGGTCAGCACCAGCAGCGGATGCCTGGCGAGGCCGGGCGCGGCCGCGGCGAAGCTGAGCTCCGGCCCCAAGGTCGCCACCTCGTCCGCCATCGGCTGCAGGCCGACGTTGAGCGACTCGTGGTTGTCCTCGGCGAGCTTCAACCGAACCGCTGGCGGACCCTTGGCGGCCGAGGTCATGTCCGCCGCCGAGATCAGCGCCGCGCCGGCCAGCGCCGGGTCGCGCCCGCCGGTGACCGCCGTCACCCAGCCGCCCATGCTGTGGCCCATCACCACGATCCTGCGGGTGTCGACGCCGAGCTTGGCCGCGACCGCCGGGCTGCGCACATAGGCGAGCGTCGCTTGCGCGTCCTCCAGGTTGCCCTTGAAGCTGAAGGTCCCGGGACTGCCCCAGGAGCCGCGGTAGTTGAGGGTCACCACGTTCCAGCCGTCGCGGCGGATGGCCTGGGCAAGGTCGAGGTTCTTCTCGTTGCCCGGCAGGCCGTGGAACAGCACCACGGTGGGATGCACCCCGGGGCCGGCGGCCAGATAGGCGACGCCATTGATCTCCACCCCGCCGCTCGGGATGTGCAGCACCTCCATCCGCGCCGGATGGACCTTGTCGGCCGGCGGGTCGGTGTAGATCGCCGCGGGCGGCAGGGCGATCGCCCTGGCCTGGGCGTTCGCGCCGACCAGCGAGATCGCGGCGCAGGCGGCGAGCAGCATCGACTTCATCATCATCCCCCGTTGAACCGCCGGCCCCAGCCTAGCCGCTATTTCGGGGCGATCCGCAACACCTGCCCATTGGCCTCGTCGGTCAGCACCCAAAGCGCGCCGTCGGGTCCGACGATCACGTCGCGGATGCGCCAGCCCAGGTCCTGCAGCAGCCACTCCTCGCCGACCACCCGATCGCCCTTCAGCGTCAGCCGCGCCAGGTGGGTGGAGGCCAGGCCCCCCACGAACAGGCTGCCCTTCCAGGCCGGGAACAGGTTGGCGTCATAGAAGGCCATGCCCGAGGGCGCGATCACCGGGTCCCAGTAGTAGATCGGCTGCTCCATCCCGGCCTGGGCGGTGATGCCGCGCCCCACCGGACGTCCGGAATAGTCCTCGCCATAGGAGATCACCGGCCAGCCGTAGTTCTTGCCGGCCTCGGGGATGTTCACCTCGTCGCCGCCCCGCGGGCCGTGCTCGATGGTCCACAGCCTGTGGGTCCAGGGGTCGATCACCGCGCTCTCGGGGTTGCGATGGCCGTAGGACCAGATTTCGGGGCGAGCGCCCGCTTTGCCGACGAAGGGATTGTCCTTGGGGGCCGAGCCATCCGGATTGATCCGGACGACCTTGCCGATGTCGTTGTCCAGCGTCTGGGCGCGGGCCTGGCCGTCGGTCGTGAAGCGGTCGCCGACCGTCACGAACAGGGTCCCGTCGGGGGCGAACGCCAGCCGGCCGCCGATGTTGGCGAGCGCGCCCATGGCCGGTTGGGCGCGGAAGATCGGCTGCAGGTTCTGGACGGCGACGGCGCCGTTCTCCACCAGCCGGCCGCGCGCCACCGTCAGGCCCGAGCCGCCGCCGCGGGATTCCATGTAGCTGATGTAGACCAGTCGGTTGGCGGGAAAGTGCGGGTCCAGCGCCACGTCGAACAGCCCGGCCTGCTCGCCCGTCACCACCTTCGGCACGCCGCCCAGTGGCGGCGAGATCGCGCCTGTGCGGGTGAGGATGCGCAGCCGTCCCGCCCGCTCGGTCACCAGCAGCCGGCCATCCGGCAGGAACACCTCGCCCCACGGATGGTCGAGGCCCTTGGCGATGGTCTGCACCTGGAAGGCGGTCGCGGTGGTCAGCGCGGGCGCGCGGGTCTGGCCGGGGAAGGCCGGGTGCTGGCCCTTGGCGTTCGGCGGATCGGTCTCTTCCGGAGCCGGAGCCGGGGCGCCTCCGACGCGCGCCGCCGAAGCCGCCGCGGCGCCCTGGCTCTCCCGCGCCCCGCAGGCGGCGAGCAGCAGGGCCAACAGGATCGGGAGGAGCGGGCGCATGGCGGATCCTCAGATGGGCCCGGCCGCCGCCTCGAGCGCGGCCTTGGGGGATGCGCCTTCCAGGTGGATCAGCGACCAGACCGCGAAGAACAACAACGGCCAGCGTCCGGCCGCATCCTCTTTTGCGAAGACAGCCTGAACCTCTTCGGCGCTTTTCACACGCCGCACGGCCTCCAATCCGGCGATCCGGTCGCCGATGGCCTTGGCGCGCGGCGCGATCCAGGCCTCCACCGGCACCGTGAAGCCCTGCTTGCGGGCCCAGGGCTCGGCCGCCGGGCAATGGGCTTCCAGCCACTTGCGCAGGATCCATTTGCCGTAGCGGCCGCGCAGTTTGAACCGGTCGGGCAGGGGAAAGGCGAACCGCGCCACCTCCGGATCGAGGAATGGCGTGCGGCCCTCCAGCCCGTGGGCCATCAGGCAGCGGTCGAGCTTGAGCAGCAGGTCATTGGGCAACCACGTCGCCACGTCGGCCCACTGGGCGGCCTGTAGGGGCGTCAGGCCCTTCGGCGCGCGGGCCTCGTCGCGCCAGCGGGCAAGCATTGCAGGCGTCGCGCCCTGCGGCTCCGCCGGGCGGCCGCCCAGCCAGGACGGCCGCAGCGCCCGGCGATAGCGGCCGTAGCCGCCGAACAGCTCATCGCCCCCTTCGCCGGTCAGCACGACGGTCAGCGCGCCCTTGGCGGCCTCGGCCAGCTTGTAGGTCGGCAGCGTGGCATAGTCGGTGGTCGGGTCGTCCAGCGCCCAGGCGACCTCCGGCAACACGCGCCAGAAGTCCGCCTCGTCGAAGCGGGTCTCACGCCAGTCGAGGTTCAGCGCGCGCGCCACCCGCTCGGCCTGGGCCCGCTCGTCCTTGGCGCCCGGCGCGTCGAAGCCGCAGGTGAAGGCGGTCACTGGCCGCTCGTTCAGCCGCGACATCAGGGTGGCGATGGCCGCACTGTCGATGCCGCCCGAGAGGAACAGGCCATAGGGCACGTCGGAGCGCTGGTGCACGCGGACGCTGTCCTCCAGCACGCGGTCGAGCTGGCCGATCAACGTCGCTTCATCGCCCGCCGCGTCCGCCGGTGCGCGGGACAGGGCGGCCTTGCGCCGCCCCGAGACGATCCGGCCGCCCCGCACCTCGACGATCTCGCCGGGAACCAGCCGGCGCAGGCCCTGGAAGGCGGTGCGTTCGGCCAGCGTGTAGTTGAAGGCCAGCAGCTCCTTGGCCGGCTCTTCGTTCAGCACCGGGGCCATCAGGCCGGCCTTGAAGAAGGCGCGCGGCTCGGAGGCGAAGGCCAGGCCCCCGTCGTGCTCCATGATGTAGAGCGGCTTGATGCCGAACGGATCGCGCGCCAGCCAGGTCTTGCCGTCGGCGCCGATCAGGCACAGCGCATACATGCCGCGCAGCCGCTCGAAGGCCGCCTCGCCCTCCCGGGCGTAGATGTGCAGGAAGGGCTCGAAGTCGGAGCCGGTGGCGAGCTGGTCCTCGAGGCCGAACTGCTGGCCGAGCTCGACGTAGTTGTAGATCTCGCCGTTGCCGATCACCGTCGATCCGGCGGCGTGCAGCGGCTGCCAGCCACCCTCCAGGTCGATGATCGACAGCCGAGCATGGGCCAGGGCCGCGCCCGCGGCCGCCTCCAGCCGGATGCCGTCCGGGCCGCGATGGGTCAGCGCCTGGGCCATCGCCTCCGTTACCGCCGCAGCCTTGGGCCCGCCGGCCAGCACGCCTGCGATGCCGCACATGCCTCAGGCCGCTCCGTATTGCGCGAAGAGGTCGGTCCACTGGTCGACCACGGCGGCCTGTGAGAACTCGGCGTCCACCCGCTTCAGCCCCGCTGCCGCGAGCGTTGCGCGCAGCTGCGGCGCGGTGAGCAGGCCCCCGACCGCCTCGGCGAGCGCCTCGGCGTCGTCGATCGGGACCAGCAATCCGTCCTCACCCTCGCGGATCAACGCCCGGGGACCCTGGCTCTCGGCCGCCACCACCGGCAGGCCGTGCGCCCAGGCCTGGATGATCACATTGCCCAGGGGTTCGTAGCGCGAGGGGAAGACGCAGACATCCGCCGCCCGATAGAGCGCCGAGGGGTCGGTCCGCCAGCCGAGGAACCGCACCCGATCGGCCACGCCCAGGCCCTCGGCCATGGCCTTCAGCTTGGCCTCCAGGGGTCCGGAGCCCGCGATCCACAGGTAGGCGTCGGGCAACGACTTCAGGGCGGTCAGGCTGACGTCGTGGGCCTTGGCGTCGTGCAGCCGACCCATGCCGAGCAGCAGGGGCGCATCCGCGGGCGTCTCCAGGCTCGCGCGGTCGAGCGCGGGCGCCTCGGCGGGCGCGGTCGCGAAGTTCGGGATGCAGCGCACCCGGCCGGCCGGCCAGCCCTGTGACACGATCCAGTCGGCGATGTCCTCGGTGTTGGCGACCAGCAGGTCGAAGCCCTTGTAGTATTTGAGGTTGTAGTAGCCTCCGAGCCGCCCGATCCGCGCCCACGGCCCCTTGGGCGTATGCCGCGCCGCCCGGCTCATCCAGGCCAGCGCCACCGTCGTCTGCTGACGCCGGGCGAACCCCGCCAGTCGCGGCCGGGTCAGGAGATCGAGGGCGCCGGAAAAGCCGAACACCTCCACCGGCACGCCGGCCCGGGTCAGGGCGGCCTCGCGCAGGAGGTGGCGGCGGACGGCGGCGGCCTGGCGGACGCCGGCGCGCGACAGGGCCGCGACGAGGTCGACGAAGTAGGTCTCCGCCCCGCCTTCGCCAGCCGTTCCCAGGAGTTGCAGGACGCTCATCGAAGCGGCGAACCTAACCGGTAGAACGGCTCAGCCCAAGCGGCTTGAAGGGGCGGGGGCGAAACCCTATAAACCGCGCCTCGCGCACCGCGCGGGGGTTCCTGGCTGGGTAGCTCAGCTGGTTAGAGCGGTGGATTCATAACCCACAGGTCGGCGGTTCGAGCCCGCCCCCAGCCACCAGGACCCCCCGGCGCAGATCCTGCGTGCGCCGCCCTAGACCAGCGCCTTGCCGGTCAGCCGTTCCAGGGTGCGCAGCGGTGAGGCCGCCTCGTCCTCCATCGCCGCCACCGGCAGGTAGAAGGTCTGCTCGAAGGCGTAGCGGCCGCCCAGCGCGGCGTGCACCACCGCATCGGTGAACACCATCCAGGTCGCGCCCGGCGGGAAGCTCACGTCCCAGTGCGGCGCGGCGGCCTGATAGCCGTCGTCGTCCTTCGCCTGGTCGTGCAGCTGCAGCATCAGCTGGTCGTAGGCGGTGCGCCGGCCCTTGGTGACGCCCAGCGCCTGCAGCAGCGCCCCCGCGCCCGGCGCCATCGGCCGGGCGTTGCGCAGGAAGCGCCCGGCATAGTCGGCGAACGGCTCGCCCACCCGCCAGTAGCGCGACTCGCCCGCTGGGTTCACGTTGCGGAACACCCGCAGGATCCGCCGTCCCTGCAGCGGCGTGGAGGGGAAGGCGTCCACGTGCAGGCGCCGGTCGTCCTTGCGCTTGGAGAGGTTGTGGTCGGCCGAGCGCGGCCGCCAGCTGGTGCGGCCCACCTGCAGCTTGGCCCCATAGGCCGGCATCAGTTCGCGGACCAGGTCCTCGGCCCACCGCGAATAGCGCGCCACGATTTCGACCAGCTGCTCGCGCGCGAAGCCCTCCGCAGCGGCGCCCTTCAGCTCGCCGGTGGCCGGGTTGTAGCTGATGTTCTTGACGCCCTCATTCGAGACCTGGGCGTAGAGCGCGTCCTCGAAGCCCGCGATATCGAAGTCGAGGTCGGGCAGCAGCAGCACCGAGCCGTGCTCCAAGAGGCGCGCGGCCTGGCCCTTCGGATCCTGGCGGCTGAGCACCGCGACGGGCGGCTGGGTTTTGGCGGGGGCGGTTTGGGCGGGCATCGGACTCTCAACATACACCAGCGCGCGTCCTACGCGGACCCCGGCTCATGGCCGCGCGGCGCCCCATTCGTTCCAGGCGGCGATCTTCGGCGTGCGCGGCACATACATCGTCTCGACGCTCTCCATGGTGAAGCCGGCCGCCTGGATCGCCGAGGTCACCGGCCGGGTCAGGTGGCAGCCGCCGGCGATGCGTTTCCAGACCGGCTCGATCCTGCGCTGCCACCTGGCGACGCCGGCGTCCGGCGCCAGCCCGTGCTCGCAGAACAGGAACCGGCCGCCGGGCTTCAACACCCGGCGCGCCTCGCTGAGCGCCGCGCCCGGCGTACAGACCGAGCAGAGGGTGAAGGTGCAGACCACGGTGTCGAAGCTTCCATCCTCGAAGGGCAGGGCCTCGGCGTCGCCATCCTCGACCCGCACCTTCAGCCCTGGATCGCGCTCGGCCGCCTCGGCTACGGCGCGCAGCTCCGGCGAGGGATCGACGCCCGTCACCTCGCTCACCCTGGCCGGATCGTAGAAGCGCAGGTTCAGGCCCATGCCGATGCCGAGCTCCAGCACCCGGCCCTGCGCCCTGGGCACGATCTTCGCCCGCTGCTTCATCATCGGCGGCGACGAACAGGCCAGGCCGAGCAGCTTCGGCAGGATGAAGCGGTCGTAGAGCGAAGCCATGACGTCCCCCTTTCGCGGCCCCTCAGCGCGGATCGTAGACCTTCGGCGCGGGCCCGATGGCGACCGGGCCGAGTGTGGTCCGGCCGGCCTGGAAGTCCAGGGCGATGTGGGCGGTCTGGTTGGCCTCTTCCCGGGCCTGGGCGACGTCGGCGGCGGCCTGCGCCTGGTCGCGCGGAATGGCGCCGCCTTCGCCCAGCGCCCCGAGCGCCCGCGGCGCCTGGCGCACGGTCACCGGCAATTCGCCGCGCAGTCGTCCGTCGGCGCCCACCGTCAGGGTTCCGGACGTCGCGCCGATCAGGGCGTCCCCGGCCGTAACGCCGGCCTGGCGCAGGCTCATCTGCCCGCCCGCGTCGGTCCAACGTCGCACGGCGGCGGGCCAGCTTGGGCCGTCGAAGGCGCTCATCTTCGAGAGCGTGGCGTTCCAGACGATGGAGATCGGCTTGTCCCCGGCGATGCGGGCGAACAGGCCCGACAGCCTCGCCTTGCCGTTCTGCACGTTTAGGAACACCCCGCCCTCGTCGTCCGGCCCGGCGCGCAGGTGGAACTCCACGCGCTCGGCGGCTGACAGGGAGAAGGGCTGCGCCCCGGGCTGCGGCTGGAAGCTCAGGCCGACGCCCTCGAGGTCGAAGCTCGGCGGACGTTTGTCGAAATCGGTCAGGCTGGCGCGGATCAGCTTGCCGCTCACCGTCACCGGCCCCGCCTCCGGCCGCACGAAGGTGATCCCCTGCGGCGCGGCGATCAGCCAGTGGCCGAGCGCGTGCATATAGGCCTCGGCCTCCAGCCTGGGCGCCTGCAGCGCCCAGCCGGAGGGCTCGCGGATCGTGGCCTCGGTGAGCGTCACGTCCATCCGGAACGGGTAGCCGCCGATGTCGCGCTCTTTCCAGCCGATCTGGTAGCCGGCGCGGGTGAGCTCGGCGACGGCGACGTCCATCCGCGCCTGAGCCTGGCCGCGCGCCCAGACCCACCCGCCCGACCATAGCGCCGCGACGACCAGGAGCAGGATGAACGGACCGTAGAGGCCCCACCGGCTGAGTTTGCGGGGCGGCGCGGGATCGGGCAGAGACATGTGACTTTCAGGCAAGGCGGGGCGGGAGTGTCGGACGCGCGGTGGGTCTTCGGCTACGGCTCGTTGATGTGGCGTCCGGGTTTCCCCTACGCCGAGCGGGCGGCGGCCACCCTACACGGACGCCGTCGGGCCTTCTGCATCTATTCCGTCCATCATCGCGGCACCTATGAACGCCCCGGCCTGGTGCTCGGCCTGGCGCCTGGCGGGGCGACCCGCGGCATGGCCTACCGTATCGCCGAGCCCGACTGGGCGCAGGTCCACGCCTATCTGATGGAGCGCGAGCAGCCCACCGAGACCTATGTGGAGGCCACGCGCCCCGTCCGCCTGGCCGACGGCCGCCGCGTGGACTGCCTGGTCTTCCTCTCCGACGTCCGCCATCCGCAGTGGGCCGGCGCGCTCAGCCTGGGGCGCCAGGCCGAGCTGATCGCCGGCGCGACCGGCCTTTCGGGCCGCAACCTCGACTACCTGCGCGATCTCGTGGCTCACCTGCGCGAGATGGGCGTGCGGGACCAGGCCATGGAGACGCTGCTCGGGCTGGTGGAGGGAAAAGGCTAGAGCGCCAACAACCTCGCCGACGCCGTCTCGATGCGCTCTTCCAGGATGCGCATGAACTCCGCCCGCTTCAGGCCCGGCGGGATCGGCTCGAGGTACTCGAAGACGATGGTGCCGGGGTGGCGCAGAAATCCGTGCGCCGGCCAGTGGACGCCGGAGTTGGTGGCCACCGGATAGACCGGCACGTCCAGCTCCCGGTAGAGCGCCGCCACGCCGGGCTTGTAGTCGCCGGGCACGCCCGGCTGGCCGCGGGTGCCTTCCGGGAAGATCACCACCTGGCGGTCCTTGGCGAACATGGCCTTGGCCTGGCGGACCATCTTCTTCAGCGCCGAGGCGTGGCCGCTGCGGTCGATGGGAATGGTGCCCACCCTGGCGGCGTACCAGCCGAACCAGGGGATCCAGCCGAGCTCGCGCTTCATCACGAACACCGAGCCGGGGAGGTAGGTGAACTGGGCGAAGACGTCGAGCATGCACTGGTGCTTCGGGGCGACGATCGCTGCGCCGCGCGGGATGTTCTCGCGGCCGCGCAGCTCCACCTTGATCCCGCAGATGGTCAGCAGGCCGAGCACGCCGCGCCCCCACATGTTGAACATGCGCAGCGACCAGCGCTGCGGGCCGAACAGCAGCGGCGTGCAGACCAGGCAGACGAGGACCGTCCAGAGGTAGAACAGCGCCACGTAGAGGAAGGATCGGACGGCGATCAAGGATCAGCCCTTCTGCGGCGCCGCGGGATGGCCCCGGTCGCGGGGACCGAGACTCAGGACCAGTTCGCGGCCGAGGATCGCCAGATACTTGCAATATTCCACCACCAGCAACCGGGTCCCTTGCGGCGAGCGCCACCAGCGCCGGGCGTTGAACGCCTGGGTGGCGACCGGATAGGCCTGCAGTTGCACCCCCTGGCGGTCCAGCAACGCGCGCAGCTCCAGCATGGCGCGCGGCATGTGGTAGTCGGCGGTGACCACGATCAGGCTGTTGAAGCGCATGGCCTTGGCCCAGTCGGCGGTCTCGCGCGCATTGCCCACGGTGTCGAGGGCGCTGAAGCCCAGGTCCACGCAGCAGTCGTAGAGCCGCTTCACGGCGGTGGAGACGTTGCGCACGTCCTCGCGGGTCAGGTCGCGATTGACGCCCGACACCAGCACGCGGCGGCCATAGTTGTCGGAAAGCAGGGTGACGCCGGCGGCGATCCGGTCGCGGCTGGCGGCGCCGGTCAGGACCACGATGCCGTCGGCCCGCTGCGGCGTCGGCGCGGGCGTCGACTGCTGCACGCGGCTGGCGAAGGCCGTAAGCCCCGCGGTCCAGATCAGGACCACGACCAGGAAGGCGGCGACGCTCCTCATTCCATGTCCCGGATCAGGGCCGAGGCGGTCAGTCGTGCGGCGACCGCGGCCACGAGGGCGGCGGCCAGCGGGCAGGCCAGCGCCACGGCAAGGTCGCTCCAGGCGATCGGCAGGGCGGGCGTCAGCCCCTGGGCGCCGCCGGCCAGCCGCAGCACTGCGCCCAGCCCGGCCGCGACGCCGGCGCCGATCACTCCGCCGATCGCCGCCATGCGCGCGAACCGCAGCTGGAAGAGGCTGGCGATATAGCTGTCTTCCGCGCCCGACAGGTGCAGCACCTCGACCACGTCGCGCCGGCCCGCCAACCCCGCCTGGGTGGCGAAGGCCACCACCGCGCCCGCCGCGCCGGCGATCAGCAGGAACACCACCGCCCCCAGCCCCCGCGCCAGGTTGGCCGAGCGGCGGATGTCCTTGATCCACAGGCTGTGGTCGTCGACCGAGGCGTCGAGGTCCTGGGCCTTCAGCGCCTGCGCCAGGCGGGCGGCGTCGGCGGGCGCCTTGCGGTCGAGCGTCACGGCCACGAGCCGCGGCACCGGGAGATCCTCGAGGTCCGAGATATCCCCCAGCCAGGGACGGATCAGGTCGTAGGCCTTCTGCGGCTCCAGCGCCCGGGCCTCGGCGACGCCGGTCACGCCGGCCAGGGCCTCGGCCGCCCGCGCCGCGGCGGCGTCCGGCGTCTCGCCGCGCCTGGGCCGCACGATCACCGTCGCCTCGCCGTCCAGCTGTCCGACCCAGCCGCGCGCCGCGCGATCCGAGGCGATCACCGCGATGGCGGTCAGGCAGGCGAGGAAACACAGGGTCGCCACCACGAACAGCAGCGAGCCGGAGCGCGAGCCGTCCTTCGGCAGCAGGGGCGCCGGGCGCCATTTGGCGGCGTTGAAATCGCTCATGGCGCGGCCTGCGCGGGCCGGAAGGTCATCTTCCCCTTGTCGAGGTGCAGCACCGGTCGCGCGGAGCGGGCCACCAGGTCCTGGTCGTGGGTGGCGATCAGCACGGTGGTGCCCAGCCGGTTCAGCTCCACGAACAGGCGGAAGATGCGCAGCGCCATCTCGTGATCGACGTTGCCGGTCGGCTCGTCGGCCAGCAGGATCTCGGGGCGGTTCACAACGGCCCGCGCGATGGCCAGCCGCTGCTGCTCGCCGCCGGCCAGGGTGGGGGGCAGCGAGTCCATCCGCCCGCCCAGGCCGACCCAGTTCAGCAGTTCGGCCACGTCGGCGCGATAGTCGGAGGGCCGGCCTCCGGAGATGCGCAGCGGCAGGGCCGCATTGTCGAACACCGAGAGGTGATCGAGCAGCAGCAGGTCCTGGAACACCACTCCGATGCGCCGCTTGAGCGCCGGCCGCGTCTTCGCCCCGGCCCGGGCGGCGTCCTGGCCGAAGATCTCGATGCGGCCTTGGGTGGGCCGCGCGGCCAGCGATATCAGGCGCAGGAGGCTGGTCTTCCCTGCGCCGGAGGAGCCGGTGACGAAGTGGAACGAGCCCGGCGCCAGCCCGAAGTCGAGCGCGCTCAGCACCTCCGGCCCCTCGCCGTAGCGCATGGAGACATTCTCGAAACGGACGATCTCGCCCTCGGCCGTGAAGGCCGCAGCGGCGCTCGGGTTTCTGGACATCGGGGCCGAAATCGGCGACCTCGGGAGCAGGGTTGCTGGAAGCGTCCGATTCGCCGCGAATGATACTGACCTGTCCAGAGTGCGCCACCAGCTATTTCGTGGATGATTCACGCATCCCCGAAGCCGGCAGGACTGTGAAGTGCGCCAGCTGCGCCCATCGGTGGACCGCCAAGCGCGAAACCGGCGAATTCACCTCCACCGATCCGGAGCCTGCCGTCGCGCCTGCGCCGGTGGCGCCGGCCGCGGTCGCCGATCAGCCCGCCGCCGCCGCGCCGCTGGACGCCGACGATCTGGAGATCGTGGCCGTCGAGGCGGAGCCGAGCCGCCGGCCGCCGCCGCGCCCCGCCGCCAACCCGCGCGGCGACACCAAGGGCAAGGTGCTGACCCTGGCCGCCGCCGCCGTCCTGGTCGTGGCCCTGGTGGCTGGCGCCATCCTCTTCCGCAGTCAGGTCGTGCGCCTGTGGCCCAAGAGCCAGGCCGCCTATGCGGGCCTCGGCATGCCGGAGAACAGCGTCGGTCTGGTGATCGAGGGCGTCCACGCCGAGCCCACCTTCCTGGGCGGCCGCCCGGTGCTGTCGATCACCGGGGCGATCCGCAATGTGAAGGAGGCCGCGGTCAACGCGCCCTCCATCCGCGTCAACCTGCTGGACCGGGCCGGCAAGGCGATCTCCGCCAAGATCGTGCGGCCGATCGATCCCAGGGTGCCGGCCGGCGCCACGCGCCACTTCGCCATCGCCATCACCGACCCGCCCGCCAACGCCCGCGACCTCGAGGTGGTCTTCGAGACCGCCGGCCGGCAGAGCGCCACCGCGCCGGTCGCCATCGGTCCAGCGGCGCCGGTGGAAGCCCAGCCCTTGCCCGCGGGCTCGCCGGAATCGCTTGCCGAACATGGCTGACCCGACGGTCCTGCTCCCCGAAGCGGAGATCGCCGAGCGCGTCGCCAAGATGGCGGGCGTCATCGCTCCGCGCGTCGACGACGAAACGGTGGCCGTCTGCCTGCTGACTGGCGGCCTGTGGTTCTGCGCCGACCTGACGCGCGCCCTGGCGCGGCTGGGCCGCAACCTCAGCTTCGACGCGCTGTGGCTCGCGTCCTACGGCGACGAGCGCGCCAGCCTCGGCCGCTGCGAGGTGCGCGCCGACCTGCAACGGCCACTGCACGGCCGCAAGGCGCTGATCGTCGACGACGTCTTCGACACCGGCCTGTCGCTCTCCGAAGCCGCCCGCCTGGTGCGCGACGCCGGCGCCGCGGAGGTGCTGACCGCGGTCTTCGCCCGCAAGCCCTGGCCGACGCCGCGCGCCATCGAGCCGGACTTCGTCGGCTGGGAGGCCCCGGCCCGCTTCCTGGTGGGCTACGGCATGGACGCCGCCGGGACCCTGCGCGGCCTGCCCTATGTCGGGGCGCTCGATTGAGTTCTTCGGGAGTGGTGATCCTGACGCCCGAGCTGGAGCCGCGGATCGCCGATCTGCGGGCCGTCCACGATCCCGCCGCGCGCCAGGGCATGCCCGCTCACGTCACGCTCCTCTATCCGTTCATGGATCCGGTGAAGCTCGGTCCCACCCAGCGGGGCCGCCTCGCGGAGGTCTTCCGCGGCGTCCCGGCCTTCGATCTCAGCTTCTCGCGCATCGGCCGTTTCCCCGAGGTGCTATGGATCGCCCCCGAGCCTGCGCAGCCGCTGCTGGCCATGGTGCGCGCCATCGCGGCGGTGTTTCCGGACTATCCGCCCTATGGCGGCCAGTTCGAGACGATCATCCCGCATGTGACCGTGGCGCATGGCGACGGGCTTGACCTGGGGGCGCTGGAGCCGGAGGTTCGCGCGCGCCTCGCCACGCCGGTCGTCCAGCGCGTGGACGGCGCCTCGCTTTTCACCACCATCCGTCGCAAGTGGCGGGAAGTGGATCGTTTCCTTTTGGCGTAAGCTGGTTGGCCTTAGGGCTGCCGCATCCGTGCGGCTCGGCTTGCGCGCTTGTTCGATATCCTGGAGCGACGACGACGTGATCAAGACTTCCGCCGCACTGATGCTGGGACTGCTCCTCGTGGGTGGCTGCAGCGGCCAGCCCAAATCGACCGCGAGCAGCGACCCCTACGCCGGCCTCGACGACGCCATCCGCAGCTGGAAGACCGAGGTCGCCGCCAGCGACATCAGCTGCAAACGCGCGCCCGCCGGCTCGAAGTGCGAGATGTTCGACATCTCCTGCAAGGCGCAGCGGACCATCACGCCGCAGGACCAGGCCAAGGGCGTCACCGCCAAGCTGGTCGCCGACATGAGCTGGTCGGGCTACGACGACAAGGGCGCCCCCACGCCGGCCTCGGCGGCGGCTCTGTTCACCCGAGCCAAGGGCGTCTGGGCCCGCACGCAGACCAAGGCCGTGGATCCGGTCGGCTGCGCGGACCTGGCGTCGAAGTAGCCACCCCAATTGCCGTCATCCCGGGCTGTTCTCGGGACCCGGCGCCGCCCAGCGGCCATTGCGACGGCGGCGATGGGCGGCGGCGCCTGTCACCGGTAGTCATCTTTTTGATGCCTGGAGCCGTGGCTGCGCGGACCCACCCGCCTACCCTGGCGGTCACGGCTCGCGCGGCCGGGTCAGCTTTCGGCCCTGGCCAGCGCCGGCCCGGTCGACCGGAGAGCAGCCATGCGCCATCTATCCGCGCTGATCGTCGTAGCGGCCCTGGCCGCCAGCGCCGCCGACGCCCACGCGTACCGGCCGCCGCGCACCGCCTACGGCCAGCCCGACCTGCAGGGCCTGTGGACCAACTCCGCCATGACCATGCTGGCGCGGCCGCCGATGATCAAAGGCCTGGTCCCGACGCCCGCCGAGGCCGCGGCGTTCAAGACGATGTTCCTGGGCTTCCTTGGCAACATCCTCAGCACGGCCCCCATCGATCCCAACAAGCCTGCGCCCGATGTCGCCAAGGCGGTGGAGAACACCGAATACTTGGAGATGGACCTCAACCTCGCCCGCGTCGGCGGCCAGCTCCGCTCGTCATGGATCGTGGAGCCCGCCGACGGGCAGATCCCGCTGACCGACGCCGGCAAGGCGTTGGCCAAGACGATGAGCAGGGGCAACCAGTACGACGGGCCGGAGGTGCGCCCGATGACCGAACGCTGCGTCACCGCCATCGGCTCGCCCGAGGGGCCGCCGATGATGAACACCGGCTTCAACGCCAACTACCAGATCGTCCAGACCCGCGACCATGTGGCCATCGAGGTCGAGATGAACCACGATGTCCGGATCATCCGCCTGACGGACCGCGCGCATGGGCCGGCCGCCGTGCGGCGGTGGATGGGCGACTCGGTGGGCTGGTGGGAGGGCGACACCCTGGTCGTGGAGAGCACCAACTTCCACCCGCAGGGGACCTTGATCGGCGGCGTGTTCGGGGTGTTCGCCTACCGGCCGGACTCGATCGTGCGCGAGCGGTTCACGCGAACCTCCAAGGACGAGATCCTCTATGAGTTCACGGTCGAGGATCCGGTGATCTTCTCCAAGCCCTGGCGCGCCGAGATGTCGTTTCGGCCGACCAAGGGCCCGATCTATGAATACGCCTGCCACGAAGGGAACTATGGCGTCGCCAACGCCCTGGCCGGCGCGCGCTACCAGGAACGGCAGGCCGCCGCCGAGGCTGCGAAGCCCGCGCCGGCCGCGAAGCCGGGCGCCCCGCGGTGACGGACAGTCCGACGATGCGCGCCGCCGTGATACCGCGCTACGGCTCGCCGGACGTCGTGCAGATAGGCGACGTGTCAAAGCCGGCGCCCGCAGCGGGAGAGGTCCTGATCCGCGTCCATGCGACGACGGTCAATCGGACGGATGACGGCGAGCTGCGACCCGGCATCCTGGGGCGGCTGTTCTTCGGGCTTACCCGGCCGCGCCGCACGATCTTCGGCCTCGACGTCGCCGGCGTGGTCGAAGCCGTGGGCGCCGACGTCATCGCGCTCAAGCCGGGCGATCGCGTGTTCGGCATGTGCCCGCACCAGGGCAATGGCGCTCAGGCGGAATACGTCTGCGTCCCCGAGAGCGGCCCCATCGCCCTGATGCCGGCAGGCCTGGGCTTTGCAGACGCCGTGGTCTGCGAGGGCGCCTACTATGCCGACAGCGGGCTGAAGAAATTCGACGTCGGGCCTGGCCACAAGATCCTGATCTACGGCGCCTCGGGGGCCATCGGCTCCTCTGCGGTGCAGCTTGCGAAAGCCCGTGGCGCGGAGGTGACCGCCGTCGTCGCCACGCGACATCTGGAGCTGGCCAGGTCCCTCGGCGCGGACCGCGTCATCGACTACACGGCGGAGGACTTCAGCCGCCTCGGCGAGCGCTTCGATTTCGTCTTCGAGGCGGTCGGGAAGACCAGCTACCTTCGGTGCCGCAGACTGCTGAAACCCAAGGGCAGGTTCATGGCGACGGACGCCGGACCCTGGGGGCAGTACCTGCCGCTGCTGCTGTGGTCGGCGATCGCCAGGAACGACCGAGTCGTCGTGCCCCTGCCGCCCCGGGGCGGGGGCCACGCGTTTGTCGCGTTCCTGAAGACCCGCATGGAGGCCGGCCAGTTCCGCGCGGTCGTCGATCGAACCTATCCCCTGGACGCGATCGCCGACGCCTACCGCTATGTCGCGGCGGGCCAAAAGGCCGGCATCGTCGTGATCGAGGTCGTCGCGGACGACCCGCTCGAAGCCGCTCAGGCCCGTTGAGTGAATTCAAGCTGCCGGCCTCGACGAGGCCGTCCGCCGCTGGAAGACCGAGGTCGCCGCCAGCGACATCAGCTGCAAGCGCCGGCCGGCTCGAAGTGCGAGATGTTCGACATCTGCCCAGAAGGCGCAGCGAAGGATCAGGCCAGGGGCGTCTGGACCCGCGGCCAGACCAAGCCGGTGGTCCGGCGACGGCTGGGAGATCGTCGTGTTCCGCAACATGATCCCCTTCGAACGCCCGGTCGCCGGCCCGGTCGAGCTGCGGGTGCGTGAGCAGATGGCGCAGGCCTGACGCGACGAGCTACAGCCACGGCGCCGGCCGCTCGCGGGCCAGCATCTCCTCGTAGCTCTCCCGGGGCCGGACCACGGCGAACTGGTCGTCCTTGACCAGCACCTCGGGGACCAGGAGGCGGCTGTTGTATTCGCTGGCCATGGCCGCGCCGTAGGCGCCGGCGGTCATGAAGGCCACCAGGTCGCCGGCCTGCATCGGGGCCAGGGCGCGGTCGCGGGTGAAGGTGTCGCCGGTCTCGCAGATGGGACCGACCACGTCGTAGGTCACCGGCTCGCCGTCGCGCGGCGCGACCGGGCGGATGTCGTGATAGGCGTCGTACATGGCGGGCCTGAGCAGGTCGTTCATCGCCGCGTCGAGCACCAGGAATTTCCGGCCTTCGGGACGTTCGTTGACGTGCTGGACGCGGGCCACCAGCACGCCCGCGTTGGCGGCGATCACCCGGCCCGGCTCGAAGGCGAAGGCGATGTCGAGACCCTTCATCACCCGGCCGATCATGGCGGCGTATTCGGTCGGCCCGGGCGGCGTCGGCATGTTGAAATAGGGCACGCCCAGCCCGCCGCCGAGATCGAGCCGCTCCACGGAAAGGCCCTGGCCGCGCAGCCGTTCGACCAGGCCGCGCATCTTGGTGAAGGCCGCCTCCATGGGCGCCAGGTCGGTAATCTGGCTGCCGATGTGACAGGCGACGCCCACGGGCATGAGGCCCCCGGCGTTGGAGGCGTTGGCATAGAGCCGCTCGGCCTCGGCGAAGGAGACGCCGAACTTGTTCTCCGCCTTGCCGGTGGAGATCTTGGCGTGGCCGCCGGCCTCCACGTCCGGATTGACCCGGATGGCGATGCGGGCGCGGACGCCCAAGCCCTGGGCCACCTCATCGACAAGCTTCAGCTCCGGCTCGGATTCGACGTTGATCTCGGCGACGCCGGCCTTCAGCGCGAAGGCCACTTCGCCGGCTGTCTTGCCGACGCCGGAGAAGACGATTCGCTGCGGCGGCACTGCGGCCGCCAGCGCCCGGCGGACTTCGCCCTCGGAGACCACGTCGGCGCCGGCGCCCAGCTTCGCCAGCGTCTTCAGGACCGCCACGTTGGAATTGGCCTTCACCGCAAAGGCGATCAGCGGCTCGCCGAGGCCGGCGCCCTTCAGGGCGTCGCGCAGCACCGTGTAATGCCGCTCAAGCGTCGCGGAGGAATAGACGTAGACCGGCGTCCCCACGGCCTGGGCGATGCGGCTCAAGGGCACGCCTTCGCAAGCGAGCTCGCCCCCGCGCAGCTCGAAGTGATTCATCGGGAAAGGTTCATCTCGGGGGGTTGGAATAGGGATCGGCCAGCGCGCCCTGCGGGCCCGAGGCGGTCGGATTCTGGCCCGAGCCGGGGATCGGCAGGGTGCGCGGCGGCGCCGGCGAGGCGCTCTGGTCCCGGGGGTCGATGGTGGCGGTGGGATGATTGGGATCCTGCGCCTGGCGCGGCTGGTTGCCGGCCCCGGCGCCATGGCCGCCCAGGCCCATCTGGGCGCAGCCGGCGAGGCCGCCGCTCAGGGCCACGGCGGCGAGCAGGGCGGCGATCGGGGCGGAGGTCGGACGGCTCATGGGAATCTCCTGCCCAAGCTCACTGCGGGGTGGGGGGCGGCGGCGCCACCGGTGCGGGCGACGCCGGCTGGTCCTGGCCCGGCGTGCTGTTGGGATCGCGCGGATCGACCGTCGTGACTGGCCGGTTGGGGTCCTGGCGCTGGCCGGGCTGGGCCTCCGCGGTCGGATGGCCGAACATCGGGCCGGGGCGCTCCAGGGAGCCCAGCTTCCCGCAGCCGGCCAGACCGGCGCTGAGCGCGCAGGTCGCGGCGATCGCAGCGGCGGCGGCGAACAGTCGCCTCATCCCAGGATTTCCTTCCAACGCTGGATCTGGGCCCGCACCTGGTCCGGCGCCGTCCCACCATGACTTACACGGCTGGCGACCGAGGCTTCCGGCGTCAGCACCTTGTAGATGCCCTCTGTGATCTTCGGTTCCAAGGCCTGAAGTTCGCAAAGCGGCAGCGAGGGCAGGTCGCAGGCGAGCTGTTCGGCCCGCTTCACCGCCGCGCCGGTGATGTGGTGCGCCTCGCGGAACGGCAGGCCGAGCTCTCGAACCAGCCAGTCGGCGAGGTCCGTGGCGGTGGAATAGCCGGCGCCGGCCGCTCTCGCCATGTTTTCGACGATGGGCTGCATGTCCGCGACCATGCCGGCCATGGCCGCCAGCGAGAGTTCCAGCGCGTCGAAAGCCTCGAAGGTCGGGACCTTGTCCTCCTGCATGTCCTTCGAATAGGTCAGCGGCAGGCCCTTCATGACCACCACGAGCTGGGTGAAAGAGCCCAGGAGCCGCCCGACCTTGGCGCGCACCAGCTCGGCCGCATCCGGGTTCTTTTTCTGCGGCATGATCGAGGAGCCGGTGGTGAAGGCGTCGGTGAGCCGGATGAAGCCGAACTGCGGCGTCATCCAGATGACGATCTCCTCCGCCAGCCGCGACAGGTGGGTGGCGCAGATGGTGGCCGCGGCGAGCGCTTCCAGCGCAAAGTCGCGGTCGGCGACGCTGTCCAGCGAATTGGCGGTCGGCCGATCGAAGCCCAAGGCCTCGGCCGTCTGGCGCCGGTCGATCGGGAAGGGCGAGCCGGCCAGCGCCGCGGCGCCCAGCGGGCTTTCGTTCATCCGCGCCCGCGCGTCGGCGAACCGCGAGGCGTCGCGACCGAACATCTCCACATAGGCCATCAGATGGTGGCCGAAGGTCACCGGCTGGGCGGGCTGCAGGTGGGTGAAGCCGGGCATCACCGCATCGGCGTGCGGCTCGGCCTTGGCGATCAGGGCGCGCTGCAGCGTCTTGATCTGGGCGCCGGTCCGGTCACAGGCGTCGCGCACCCACAGGCGGAAGTCGAGCGCCACCTGGTCGTTGCGCGAGCGCGCCGTGTGCAGCCGCCCGGCCGCCGGCCCGATCAGCTCGGTGAGGCGGGCCTCCACGTTCATGTGGATGTCTTCGAATTCCTCGCGGAACGGGAAGGTCCCGGCCGCGATCTCGGCTTCGATGGCGTTCAGGCCCTGCTGGATCGCCGCCTCATCCTGGCTTGATATGACGCCGACTTTACGCAACATCGCCGCGTGCGCACGGGACCCCGCCAGGTCCTGCGCCGCGAGCCGGCGGTCGAAGCCGATGGAGACGTTGATCGCCTGCATCAACTCCGCCGGCTTCTCGGAGAAGCGGCCGCCCCACATCGCCTGTCCAGCAGCGGCTGGGGGCTTTTGGGCGTCAGAGGATGAGTCTGTCATATGAGCGATCAATCCGCGGCCAGGCCCAGGGGCGGGCTTCTCAAATGGGCCCTCTGGGGCGCCGCGCTGATCGGCGTCGCGGCGGTTATCTACATCATCGCCCAAGCTTCGACCAAGCCGCCGCCGCAGACCGTGGTCTCCGTCCCGGTCCCTGTGGCGAGCGAGACGCACGATGTCGCCAGGAAGCTGGAGCACCCCGCGGACGGCCAGGCGCCGCCCGCCTACGCCTTCCACGACGCCCGCGGCAAGACGCTCAGGCCGGCCGATTTCAAGGGCAAGGTGGTGATCATGAACATCTGGGCCACCTGGTGCGGGCCCTGCAAGATCGAGATGCCGACGCTGGCCAAGCTGGCGCAGCAATATGCCGGCCAGCCCGTCCAGGTCGTGGCGGTCTCCATCGACAAGCCCGAGGAGCTGGCGGCGGCGAAGGCCTTCATCGCGGCCAATGCGCCGCTGGGCTTCTACAACGATCCCGAGGCCAAGCTGCCCTGGGCCCTGAAGCCGGCGGCGAGCGGCATGCCCACCACCCTGATCCTCGGCAAGGACGGCCTGGAGCGCGGCCGCATCTCCGGCGAGGCGGACTGGTCGGGCCCGGGCGCCAAGACGGTGATCGACAAGGTGCTGGCGGAGTAGGGGCGGGTCCTAGGCGACGATGCGCGCCTTGGCGCGGGCTTCGGCCTGCAGGGTCAGGGTGCGCAGCAGGCCCACCAGGGCCATGCGCGATTCGCCGTTCAGCCGCTCATAGGCGGCCAGCAGCTCCACCGCGCCCGGCGTCCGCATCCGGGCCAGCATGTCGATGTCGGCCGGCGACTCGCGGTCCGGCGCGTCCAGCACCTCCAGCAGATCGACCACCCGGCAGCGCAGCGCGCGGGCGATCTGCACCAGGCGCGAGAAGGAGATGCGGTTCGCGCCGTTCTCGTATTTCTGGATCTGCTGGAAGCTGATGCCGCACTGTTCGGCCAGCGCTTCCTGCGAAATTCCCAAGGTCTTGCGCCGCAGTCTCACCGCCGCGCCCAGCGCAATATCCATAGGGTCCGGCGCCTTGGCGGATCGCTCAGCCACATGTCTCTCCCATCGGCCGAGCGTTCTTTTGGGGGCGAACAGCCCCCGCGCTCTGACCGCCGCAGCATAAAGCGAATGTTTCCGGTTTGAAAAGAGCGTCGTTACGCGAACTGCAACCGAAGCCGCGCTGCCGAGTTGCCTTGGCCATGGCGGAGGAAGCGCGAGCCGGGCTGGAAACCCATGCGCCCCAAGGGGAAGCGCAGCCCTACGAGGCGCCCCCCTCGCGGCTGGGGATCGTGCTGGCGGCCCTCGTCGCGGCCGCGGCCTCGGCAAGCCTCGCCTGGTGGTTCGCCGTCCCCGACCGTTCGGCCGACATCGCCGCCGTCCCGGCCGCCGCGCCCGCGCCGCCGCCGGCGGCGGCCGCCCAACCGGTGCGCTACGACGCCGCCGATCCTGATGCGAACCAGGTCCGACGGGCCTGGGCCGACGTCAGGCAGGCCTACAGCACAGGCGGGCCCGAGGCCCTGGTGCGGGCCTCCCAGGCCTGCGCCGGCGCCGTGCCGGCCGCCCCGACGACCCTTGACTACTGCCTCGCCTACGACATCTACGCCGCCGAGGTGGCGCCGGGGGACGGATCGCAAGGTCAGGCCGGCTGGTTCAGCGGCTCCGGCGACCGCGGCCTGGCCCTGGCCCGCAGCGCGCTGCCGGAGGGCGTCGACGCCCACAACCGCCTGGCCCAGGTCGCCGCCCTGACCACGGCCGTCCTGCCCAAGGCGAAACCGCCGCAGCCAAGGATCCAGGCCGTGCACGCGCGGCCGCCCGCCGCCCGGCCGCACCTGTTGAGGGCCCGCCACGTCCGCCACCCGGTCGCCCCCAGGCCGAAGCTGCTGAAGGCCAGCGTGCGCCATCGCCCCGCGCCGCGGCCGCTCTTTGCGACCCAGCCGCCCGCCCGACCCTTCACCTTCCGGCAGGCCGCAACCCTGGACGACGTCCTGAGCCAGTCGCCGCCCGGCGAACCCCTCGACCCGCCGCACTGAACAGGCCGGTTAAGCTCTTGGTGACCGAGTCACCGCCGAACTCGGCCTCACCCGAGCGGTGATTCCGAAAAGGCCCCATGCGCGCAAGAGCTTCCCATCTGCGGTTCGACCACGGCGCGGCCCTGCGTGTGCCGCCGCCCGGCGATGCGCGGAACTGGCAGACGCTGTGGACCTGGCTCGGCGAGGACGCTTGCTCGGTCGCCGAGGCCGCCGCCGTCCAGGTGCGGACGCCGGAGGGGCCGGTGGTGGCCCACAGCGGCGACTGGATCGTGCTGTCGGTGAGCGGTGATTTCCACGTGGCCCACACCGTGCGGACCTGCGACGCCTGAGCGCCTATCTCGGGCTTGCAACCGGCGCGTGAAGCGCGCTCAATTCCCGCTAGAGAACAACAGGATTCGGGGAGGAATCCATGCGTATGCTCGTCATCGCGACGGGTCTCGCCGCCGCCATGGGCCTGGCCGCGTGCCAGCAGTCCCATAGCGACGCCACCGAGGCGCCGGCGCCCAAGAAGGACCTTGGCCGCTCGCAGGTCATGTACCAGGGTCAGGAACCGGTGCTGAAGATCGACACCGCCGTCGTCGAACCCGGCAAGACGCCCGACAGCGTGGTGCTGAAGGTCACCGGCGATGTGCCCGGCCCCGGCTACAGCGACGCGGCCTTCCTGCCGCGCATCTATCCGGCCCCGCCGCCCGATGGTGTCTACGAGGTCGATGTCGTGGCCACCAAACCGGCCGGCGCCATGGTCGCCCAGCCCACCCAGATCGAGGTCGCCCACGCCTGGCCGAACTATCCGGCCGCGCACCTGAAGGCGGTGCGTTTCATGGCCAAGGGCAACCAGGTCATGGCCACGGTTCCGGCCGCCAAGCCCGCGGGCTGAAACCGGCCAAGCTGGCGCCATCCATCGCTCGTCAATAGATAGGGCTTAAAGGAAGCCGCCGCGGACGCACGTCCGCAGGGCACATCCTGAAGGCGCACGGATGGCTGAGAAGGCCGCGTTCTATTCGATCCACAGGCACGGCTTCGTCCGCGTCGCCGTCTGCGCGCCGCGCGTCTGCACGGCCGATCCGGCCGGCAATGTCGCCGAAACCCTGGCGCTCGCCCGCCAGGGCGACATCGAATCCTGCGACCTGATGGTCTTCCCCGAGCTTGGCGTCTCGTCCTACGCGCAGGACGACCTGCACCTGCAGGACGCCATCCTGGAGCGCGTCGACCAGGGCCTCGCCGAGATCGCCAAGGCCAGCCGCAAGCTTAAGCCGGTGCTCGTCGTGGGCGCCCCGGTCCGCCGCAACGGCCGGCTCTACAACTGCGCCATCGCCATTCACCGCGGCGCCATCCTGGGCGTCACGCCCAAGAGCTTCCTGCCCAACTACCGCGAATATTACGAGAAGCGCTGGTTCGCCTCCGGCGTCGGCCTCACCGGCCTGGAGGTGCAGATCGGCGGCCAGACGGTCCCGTTCGGCGTCGACCTGGTGTTCGAGGCGACGGACCTCGCCGACTTCATCTTCCACCTGGAGATCTGCGAGGATTTCTGGGCCGCGACCCCGCCCTCGACGAGGGGCGCGCTGGCCGGCGCCCTGATCCTCTGCAACCTCTCGGCCTCGAACATCGTGGTCGGCAAGGCCCTTGAGCGCGCCATGCTCTGCGCCTCGCAGTCGGTGCGCTGCCAGGCGGCCTACCTCTATGCCGCCGCGGGTCCCGGCGAGAGCACCACCGACGTCGCCTGGGACGGCCAGGGCAGCGTCCATGAACTGGGCGAACTGCTGGCCGAGACCGAGCGTTTCCCGGCCAAGCCGCAGATCGCCGTCGCCGATGTGGACGTCGAGCGGCTGCGGCTGGAGCGCCTGCGGACGCCGACCTTCAACGACGCCGCGACCGCCGCCGGCCACCCGGAGATGACCTTCCGCCGGGTGCGCTTCGAGCACGCGCCGCACATGGCCGACGTGGGCCTGATCCGGCCCATCGACCGCTTCCCCTTCGTGCCCAACGATCCGACGCGGCTCGATCAGGACTGCTACGAGGCCTTCAACATCCAGGTGCAGGGCCTGGTCCGCCGGCTGCAGCACACCAAGAGCGAGACCATCGTCATCGGCGTCTCGGGCGGCCTCGATTCCACCCACGCCCTGGTGGTCGCCGCCAAGGCCTGCGACGCGCTGGGCAAGCCGCGCTCGGCGATCGCCGCCTTCACGCTGCCCGGCTTCGCCACCAGCGACAAGACCAAGGCCAACGCCTGGGCCCTGATGAAGGCGATCGGCGCCACGGCCGAGGAGATCGACATCCGCCCGGCCGCCGAGCAGCTGCTCAAGGACATGGGCCACCCCTTCGCCAAGGGAAAGCCGGTCTATGACGTGACGTTCGAGAACGTGCAGGCGGGGCTTCGGACCGACTACCTGTTCCGCCTGGCCAACCAGCGCAAGGGCATCGTGCTCGGCACCGGGGACCTCTCGGAGCTGGCGCTCGGCTGGTGCACCTATGGCGTCGGCGACCAGATGAGCCACTACAACGTCAACGGCTCGGTGGCGAAGACCTCGATCCAGCACCTGATCCGCTGGGCGGCCAGGACCGGCCAGTTCGACAAGGCGACGTCGGCGACCCTGATCTCGGTGCTCGACACCGAGATCTCGCCCGAGCTGGTGCCGGCCGATGCGACGGGCGCGATCCAGTCCACCCAGGCCATCGTCGGGCCCTACGAGCTGCAGGACTTCAACCTGTTCTACGTCACCCGCTATGGCCTTAGGCCCTCGAAGGTCGCCTTCCTGTCGTGGCAGGCCTGGAAGGATGCGAAGGCCGGCGACTGGCCGCCGAACTTCCCCGCCGAGGCCCGCAACGCCTACGATCTCGCGACCATCAAGAAGTGGCTCAAAGTCTTCCTCGTCCGCTTCTTCGAGACGAGCCAGTTCAAGCGTTCCGCCATGCCCAATGGGCCCAAGGTGATCTCCGGCGGCAATCTCTCGCCCCGCGGCGACTGGCGCGCCCCCTCCGACGCCACCGCCCGCACCTGGGTGGACGAGCTGGACGCCAACGTTCCCGACTAGGCCGGCCGGGTGCGCAGGCGTCCCTCGTAGTCGCGCTTGCCGATCGGCACGCCGCGCGAGCGCAGGATGTCGTAGGCGGTGACGGCGTGGAAATGGAAGTTGGGCAGGGCGAACGACAGGATGAAGGTCTCCGAGGTGAAGGCGAGCCTGCGCGGACCGATCTGCAGGTCGAGGTCCTTGCCGGCCCAGCCATCGACCTCCCCGGGGTTGAAGGCCTCCAGCGCCGTCACCGCCTCGCCGATCATCGCCTGAAGGGCGGCGAAGGGCATCGAGCCGATCAGGGCGGGCGGGTCGAACACGCCGGTCTTCACAGCCTCCATCCCCCAGACGGCGTGGTGCGACAGGGCTTCGATCTGGAAGTGGAAGGGCGCCATGTCCTTGTACAGGCGGGCGTCCACGAAGTCGTCCGGATCGGCGCCGGTCTCGACGCAATGCCGCGCCGCGCGCTCGAGGAAGCCTCCGACCGCTGTCACGGTCTGCAGGAAGGTCGGCACGCTGAGCTCGTAGAAGGAGGTGGCCATTGGCATCCGCGGTCCTGTGGCCGGCATTGTTGCCATGCGGACTCCGCCCTGTCGTGGCGGACGCGCGAACTTTCCTTGGGCTCCGCTCGTTGTGACGGTGACGCTTCCCCTCTGGACCTCAGATGAAACCCGCCGGCCTGATCCGCGCGCTCGCCGCCGCAGGGACGCTGATCCTTGTCGCGAGCGCCTGTGCGGGCGGCCCTAAGCTGCCGCCGCCCCCGGCTCAGACCTTCGAGCGGGCCGAGATCGAGCGTGGCGCCGGCCTCGCCAAGCTCGGCGACTGCCAGGGCTGCCACACCGCCGACGGCGGCGTCGCCTATGCGGGCGGCCGGCCGCTCAAGACGCCGTTCGGGACGCTCTACGCCACCAACATCACGCCGGATCGCGAGACCGGGCTCGGCCGGTACACGAAAGAAGCCTTCGTGCGCGCCATGCGTCGCGGGGTCCGCGCCGACGGGGCGCACCTCTATCCGGCCTTTCCGTACGACCACTTCGCCTATGCCGACGACCGCGACCTGGACGCCCTCTACGCCTTCCTGATGACGCGCCGGCCGGTCGTCCAGACCGCGCCCGCGAACCGCCTGATCCCGCCGGCCAACATCCGCAGCGTGCTCGCCATCTGGAAGGCCCTGTTCTTCCATCCCGGTCCGCCGGCGGCGCCCGACCCGAACGACGAACAGGCGCGCGGCGCCTATCTCGTGCAGAGCCTGGGCCACTGCGGCGCCTGCCACACGCCGCATAACGTGCTCGGGGCGGAGGACCGAAAGCGCGGCCTGGATGGGGGGTATCAGGAGGGTTGGTACGCCCCGCCGCTGAACGCCCTGTCACCCGCCTCCGCCGCCTGGACGCCCGAGGGGCTGGAGCGCTACTTCAAGACCGGCCTCGACCGCGACCACGCCGCTGCCGCCGGGCCCATGGGGACCGTGGTCCGCGAGCTTGCCCGCGCCCCCGACGCCGACCTGCACGCCATGGCGGTCTATCTCGCGCAGGTCATGCGCCCCTCGCCGGCCGGGCAGGGCCGCGCCGCCCTCGTCGACCGCGCCGAGGCGGCGCAGCGAGCCCATCCCGAGGGGGCGAGCCTCTATGCCGGCGCCTGCGCCACCTGCCACGAGCCGGGCGCGCCGATGATGCTGGAGGGCCGGCCGCCGCTGCCGCTGGGCACGCCGCTGCACGAGGCCGACCCGCGCGATGTGCTCCAGATCGTCCTGCAGGGGCTGAAGCCTCCGCTCGGCGGCGCGGGTCCCTACATGCCGGCGTTCGCCTCCAGCCTGACCGACCGCCAGGTCGCCGAGATCGCGGCCTACGTCCGGGCCCGCTACAGTGATCGCCCGCCGTGGCCCGACCTGACCGCCGCCGTGGCCAAGGCGCGCAAGGAGGGGGCGTCTTGACGATCGTCATCAACGTCAATGGTCGCGACCACACCGTCGAGGCCGCCCCCGAGACGCCGCTGCTCTATGTGCTGCGGGGCGACCTTGAGCTGAACGGCGCGAAGTTCGGATGTGGCCTCGGCCAATGCGGCGCCTGCGCCGTGCAGGTCGACGGCCAGGCCGCCTATTCCTGCCTGCTTCCCGTGGCCGCCGCGCAGGGCCGCCGCATCCGCACGGTGGAAGGGCTGGGGACGGTCGAACATCCGGGCGTGTTGCAGAAGGCCTTCGAGACCGAACAAGCCGCCCAGTGCGGCTACTGCATCGCCGGCATGATCATGCGCGCCCAGGCCCTGCTCGACGCCAATCCGCGGCCGACCGAGACCCAGATCCGCGAGCACATGCAACCCAACCTCTGCCGCTGCGGGACCCACATGCGCATCCTGCGCGCCATCCGCCGCGCCGCGGGCCTGCCGGCGGAAACCGTATGAGCGAAGCGGTCAACATCTCCCGCCGCAGCGTCCTGGGCGCGGGCGGGCTGATCGTGGCCTTTTCGTTGGCCCCACGCGCCTTGGCCCAGGAGGGCGGCGGCGCCCCCAAACCGGTCGCGCCGGGCCTGCCGGGGAGCCTGAAGACCACGCCCATGCTCGACGCCTGGATCCGCGTGGACGCCGAGGGTATCACCGTCTTCACCGGCAAGGCGGAGCTGGGCCAGGGCATCAAGACCGCGCTGATCCAGGTGGCCGCCGAGGAGCTGGACGTGGCGCCCGGCGCCATCCGCCTGGTCACCGCCGACACCGGCCGCACCCCCAACGAAGGCGTCACCGCCGGCAGCCACTCGCTGCAGGACTCAGGCACGGCGATCCAGGGCGCCGCGGCCAATGTGCGGCTGCTGCTCGGCGAAGCCGCCGGCCAGAAGCTCGGCGTCGCGGCCGAGACCCTGACGACCACCGGCGACGGCGGCTTCAAGGCGCCGGACGGCCGCACGGCCAGCTACCGCGACCTCGCCGCGGGCCTGTCGCTGCACGTGGCGGCCAGGCCCGACGTCCCGCACCGGCCGCTCGCCGCGCGCCGCGCGCTCGGAACCAACCTGCCGCGCGTGGACATCCCCGCCAAGGTCACCGGCGGGCCCGCCTATGTCCACGACCTGCGCCTGCCCGGCATGCTGCACGCCCGCGTGGTGCGAGGGCCGAGCGTCGGGACGGACTTGAACGCGCTCGATGAAGCCGCCCTGGCCGGCCTGCCCGGCGTCGTGAAGCTGGTCCGCAACGGCCGCTTCGCCGCCATCGTCGCCGAGCGGGAATGGACCGCGGTGCAGGCCTTGCAGCGCCTGCAGCAGGCCGGCTGGCGCCGGGCAAGCCCCACGCTCCCAGCCGGCGACCCGCCGTCGTCCCTGCAAGGCGCCTCGCAGGACGAGGTGATCCAGGATGTCGGCGGCGGCGTGGCGGCGCGTGGCGTCCGCACCGTCCAGGCCCGCTATTCGCGCCCCTGGCTGATGCATGGCGCCATCGGCCCTTCCTGCGCGGTCGCCCAGTTCCAGGACGGTCAGCTCACCGTCTGGACCCACAGCCAGGGCGTCTATCCCCTGCGCGGCGCCATCGCCCAGCTCGTCAAGCTGCCGCCGGACAAGGTCCGCTGCATCCACATGGAAGGCGCCGGCTGCTACGGCCACAACGGCGCGGACGATGTGGCGGGCGATGCGGCGCTGGCCGCCATGGCCCTGCCGGGCCGTCCCGTCCGCCTGCAATGGATGCGCGAGCAGGAGCACGGCTGGGAGCCGCTGGGCTGCACCCAGGCGGCGCAGATCGAGGCCAGCCTCGACGCCGCCGGCCGCATCGCCGCGTGGAAATTCGACGTCTGGAGCCACAGCCACAACGGCCGCCCGACCACGGCCGGCGGCCTGCTCGCCGGTCTGGAGGTCGATCCGCCGTTCCAGACGCCCCGGCCGCGGCCGATCCCGATGCCGGAGGGCGGCGGCGACCGCAACGGCGTCGCCATCTACGCCTTCCCGCAGGCCAGGGCCGTCTCGCACTTCATCGAGCAGGCGCCGCTGCGCGCCTCGGCCCTGCGCTCGCTGGGCGCCCACCTCAACGTCTTCGCGATCGAGAGCTTCATGGACGAGTGCGCCAAGGCCGCCGGCGCCGATCCGGTGGCCTTCCGCCTGGCGCACCTGACCGACGACCGGGCCAGGGCGGTGATCCAGCTCTGCGCCGACCGCTTCGGCTGGGCGAACCGTCCGCGCGGCGACGGCCGGCGCGGGACCGGCTTCGCCTTCGCCCGCTACAAGAACCTCGCCTCCTATTGCGCCGTGGCCCTGGAGGTGGAGGTCGAGCATGAGACCGGCCAGACCACGGTCCGCCGGGTGGTCGCCGCCATCGACTCCGGCGACGTGGTCAATCCGGACGGGCTGAAGAACCAGACCGAGGGCGGCATCGTCCAGGCCCTGTCCTGGAGCGGCCTGGAGGCCGTGACCTTCGACGCCGACCACCGCACCAGCTTCGACTGGAGCGCCTATCCCGTCGCCCGCTTCAAGGATGTCCCCGGCGCGGTGACGGTGCACGTCCTGAACCGGCCGGGCACGCCGTTCCTGGGCGCCGGCGAGGCGGCGCAGGGCCCGGCCAGCGCGGCGCTCGCCAACGCGGTCGCCGACGCCTGCGGCGCCCGCCTGCGCGACCTGCCGCTGAGCCCCGAGCGCGTGAAGGCGGCGGTGGGGATCTAGTGTCGTGCCGGTTTTGACCCTGCGGCCAAGACCGGGATGACAGCGGTGGGGTGGCGGCGCTCCTGGCATCAGCCGTACTGTGGCCGGGCAATGGGAGGCGCATCCATGACGGATCGGCTGTTCGAGGAAGCTTGGCGTCATGTGCGCGTCACCCGCGACGGCCCCGTCGTCGAGGTGCAGCTGCACCGCCCGCAGGCCCGCAACGCCCTCGACAACGCCCACATGGAGGAGCTGACCGAGGTCGCGCGCCTGCTGCGGCTGCGCGCCGATGTGCTGGCGGTGATCCTCAAGGGCGCGGACACCTATTTCTCCGCCGGTGCCGACCTGAAGGCCGCCGGCGAGCGGGCGCGGCCGACCCTGATGCAGACCCGCGAGGCGATCATGCGCGGGCCGGACCTGTGCAAGGCCTGGGAGGAGATCGAGGCCGTCACCATCGCGGCGATCGAGGGCTACTGCATCGGCGGCGCCTGCGCCCTCGTGGTCGCCTGTGACTTCCGGATCATGGGCAAGTCCGCCTACGTCCGCCTGCCGGAGGTCCCGCTCGGCATGAACATGAGCTGGCGCACCCTGCCGAGGCTCGTGGCCCTGATCGGCCCGTCGCGGGCCAAGCAGTTCGTGATGTTCGGCGAGGCGGCCGATGCCGCCCGCTGCGCCGACTGGGGGATGTGCGACGAGCTGGTCGACGATGGCCAGGCGCTCACCGCGGCGCGGGCCTGGGCGGCGAAGGTCGCGGCCTTGCCGCCCTTGCCGGTGCGGATGACCAAGGAGGCGGTCACCGCCATCGCCGCGGCCAACGCCCACGCCTCGATCTACATGGACCGCGACCAGTTCCTGCTGGCCAGCCGCTCCAGCGACTATCGCGAGGGCGTGCAGGCCTTCCTCGAAAAGCGGAAGCCGCAGTTCAAGGGCGACTGACCGCGGCGCCCGCCGCTCGCTTGCCAAGCCGGCAGAGGCGGCGCAAGCTTCGCGTCCAGAGGCCCCGTGTCGGCGAACCGCTGCGGGGCCGCATTGATTCCAAGAGGTATTTCCGCCCATGCCGGGCAATCGAACGTCACACATCCGGCTCACCTCGCACCCCGGGACGGGGTCCCAGAGCCGCTTCCCGATCCATTGGGGCGCCGCGGACGCCAAGGCGCGCGGGCCGGTCATCGCGACCGTCAACGCCGGCGCCGACCGCAACGCCATCGGCGCCCACGGCGGCGCCTATTCGGTCTATCGGGCGCTGGCCATCTCGGCCGGCGCCATGGACCCGCTGGTCCGCCCCGAACTGCACAACACCCATCCCGTCGTGCCCATCGGGCCGCATCCGCAGTGGTCCGATCCCGGCAAGATCGTCTCGCTCGACCCCTGGGGCGCGCGCGTCGCCGAGGACTTCGCCGCCGAGCTGGCGGAGGGCGTCGACATCCGTCCGACCATCGCCGTCACCAAGGCGCGCATCGACCTGGCGGAGATCCACGACGCCATCGCCAAGGGCCGGCTGAAGGTCGACGGCGAGGTGGTGCATGAGAACGGCGACGTCTCGGTCACCAAGGCCGCCATCGATCCGGTCTGGTATCTGCCGGGCATCGCGGCGCGCTTCGACGTCGACGAGACCCAGCTGCGCCGCACGCTCTTCGAACAGACCGGCGGCATGTACCCCGAGCTGGTCACCCGGCCCGACATGGCCGTCTTCCTGCCGCCGATCGGCGGGATCACCCTCTACATCATGGGCGACGCGACCAAGCTCGGCGACGCCCGCGTCCCGCTCACCTGCCGGGTGCACGACGAGTGCAACGGCTCCGACGTGTTCGGGTCCGACATCTGCACCTGCCGGCCCTACCTGACCCATGGCATCGAGGAGTGCGTGGCCTCCGCCCAGACCGGCGGCACGGGCCTGATCGTCTACAACCGCAAGGAGGGCCGCGCGCTGGGGGAGGTGACCAAGTTCCTGGTCTACAACGCCCGCAAGCGCCAGCCGGGCGGCGACCAGGCGGCGACCTATTTCGAGCGCACCGAATGCGTGGCCGGGGTCCAGGACGCCCGCTTCCAGCAGCTGATGCCCGACATCATCCACTGGCTGGGCATCAGCCGCATCGACCGCTTCGTCTCCATGTCCAACATGAAGTACGACGCCCTCGTGCAGGGCGGGATCGAGATCGGCGAGCGGGTGCCGATCCCGGACTATCTGGTGCCAGAGGACGCCAGCGTGGAGATGGAGGCCAAGAAGGCGGCCGGCTATTTCACGCCGGAGAAGAAGCCGTCGAAGCAGGATCTCAAGAAGGTCGTCGGCCGCGACCTCAAGGAATTCTGAGGGGCGGTCATGGCCTCTTCTATTCCAGCCGTCATGGCCGGGCTTGTCCCGGCCATCCATGAACACCGCGCCCGCCGGCAAGCCCGCGAGTCCTGCGATCATGGGTCCCCGGGACAAGCCCGCGGATGACGGTCATCGACAAGGACAGGGCGCTGGCCAAGGGCCTGTTGTCCGCCGTCGCCGTGCGCGAACGCGCCCACGAGCTGCTGCAGATCGCGCTGGCGGGCGGGCTCGCCGAATGGCGGGTCGATCTCGAGCGCCTGGCGCACGCCGCCGACATCACCGGCCAGGTGGTGCGGGCCAACTATCCGGACCTGAAGGTCCCCTTCCACGCCCGCTGGCGGCACTTCGTGGTGGAGGGCCGCGACCTCTGGGCCGAGCGGCTCGCCGCCCACCGCTTTGCCGACCGGGCCGAGGCCGCCCGCGCCGCCTTCGACCTGGTGATCCCCTCGGTGCTGCTGGACGCCGGGGCCGGCGGCGCCTGGCGCTACCGCGACGCCGCCACGGGCGCCGGGCTCGGCCGCTCGGAGGGCCTGGGCGTCGCCTCGCTGCGCATGTTCGAGGCCGGCGCCTTCTCCTCGGACCCCGCCCGGCCGTTGCAGGCCGACGCCCTGGCTCGCGTCGACGAAGGCGTTCTGGCCAAGGGATTCCAGGTCACCCCGGACAATCCGCTGGTCGGGCTCGAGGGCCGGGCCGCCCTGGTTCGCAGGCTGGGCGAGGTCGTCGGCCGACCGGCGCGGCTCTACGACCTGATCGCCGCCCGCGCCGAGGCCGGCCGGCTCCCGGCGCCGGTGATCCTCGAGGTCCTGCTCGCCGAGCTGGGTCCAATCTGGCCGGGGCGGATCAGCCTGGGCGGCCTGCCGCTCGGCGACTGCTGGCGCCATCCGGCGCTGAAGCGGGCCGACGCCACCGACGGCCTCGTGCCCATCCACAAGCTCTCCCAGTGGCTGGCCTATTCCCTTATCGAGCCGCTGCAGGCGGCCGGCGTCGAGGTCACCGACATCGACGGTCTCACCGGCCTGGCCGAATACCGTAACGGCGGCCTCTTCGTGGACGCCGGCGTGCTGGTGCCGAAGGATCCGGCCGACGCGAGCCGCGCCCATGCGGTGGACGGCCCGCTGGTGGTCGGCTGGCGGGCCTTGACCGTGGCCCTGCTCGATCGCCTGGCCCCGCTGGTGCGCGAGCGGCTGGGGGTCACCGCCGCCGATTTCCCATTGGCCTGCGTGCTGGAGGGCGGCTCCTGGGGGGCCGGGCGCAGGCTGGCGCGCGAACGCCGCGCCGACGCCGCGCCGCCGATCGCCGTGATCAGCGACGGCACTGTTTTCTAAGGGGGACTTGAAGATGAGGGGCGTCACCGTCGTCGACCATCCGCTGGTGCAGCACAAGCTCACCCTGATGCGGAAGAAGGACACCTCGACCAAGAGCTTCCGCCAGCTGCTCAAGGAGATCGGCAGCCTGGTCTGCTACGAGGTCACCCGCGACCTGCCGCTGGAGACCGTGGAGATCGAGACGCCGCTGACCGCCATGTCGGCGCCGGCCATCGCGGGCAAGAAGCTGGTGTTCGCCGCCATCCTGCGCTCGGGCATGGGCATGCTGGAGGGGATGCTGGAGCTGGTGCCCGCCGCCCGCATCGCCCACGTCGGCCTCTACCGCGACCCGGCGACGCTGGCCTGCGTGGAATATTACTTCAAGGCGCCCGACAATCTCGGGGAGCGCACGGTGATCGTGGTCGACCCGATGCTGGCCACCGGCAACACCGCCATCGCCGCCGTCGACCGGCTGAAGGAGGCCGGCGCGAAGACCATCCGCATGGCCTGCCTGCTCTGCGCGCCCGAGGGCCTCTCCAATTTCCAGGGCCACCACCCCGATGTGAAGGTCTGGACCGCGGCCATCGACGACCACCTCAACGACCACGGCTACATCCTCCCCGGTCTCGGCGACGCCGGCGACCGGATGTACGGCACCCGCTAGCGCGGTCCCGCGCCACTGCTAAGCTGTGGCCCGACGTCGGGAGGCGCGGGATGTTCGAATATCGCGGCTGGGGGATCCTGGTCTGGATCGTCCCCTTTGCCTGGATCTTCGCGATGATCTTGGTGGTGGCTGCGATCGGCCACTACGAGCCGAACCTGGCCAAGGCCGGCGCCATGGCCGATCGGGCCGTGGGGTCGGGCCTGGCGCTGGGGGCGGCCAGCCTGTGGCTGATCTCGCGCCACCGGTCCCAGGTCGCTCCCGGCCGCGACCAGTTCAACGGCCTGCCGATGCGCTATTTTTCCTACCCCGTCGCGGCCGGGGCCGTGTTCTGCTTCGCCTTGCCCTACCTCGCCCCGTTTCCGTCGTGGGTCGACCGCGTGATGGACTGGATCGGCCACACGCTCGTGTAGGCCCGACGCCTCAGCCCTTCACGCTGCCGGCCAGCAGGCCGCGGATGTAGAAGCGCTGCAGCACCACGAACAGCAGCAGCACCGGGGCCACCGTCACCACCGCGCCGGCCATCATCAGCTCGGCGTCCTGCACATGCTCGCGCGACAGCGAGGCCAGCGCGATGGGCAGGGTGTAGAGCCGGTCGTCGCTGAGCACGATCAGGGGCCACATGAAGTCGTTCCAGGTGGCCAGGAAGGTGAAGGTGGCCAGCGTCACCATGATCGGCCCCAGCACAGGCAGCACGATGGAGCGGAAGATGCGCAGTTCGCTGGCCCCGTCGACGCGCGCGGCCTCCAGCAGCTCGTCGGGGATGGACAGCGCGTACTGGCGCACCAGGAAGATGCCGAACACGCCCGCCGCCGCCGGGACCAGCACCCCGCCGAAATTGTTCACCAGCCCAAGCGTTTTCAGCATCAGGAACAGCGGGATCATCGCCACCTGGCCGGGGATGACCAGGGCGCCCAGCAGGAGCTGGAAGACGCGGTCGCGGCCGGCGAAGCGCAGCTTGGCGAAGGCGTAGCCCGCCATGACGTTGAAGGTCAGCGACAGCGCCGTCGCCACGCTCGCCAGGAACAGGCTGTTTGCGAAATTGCGCCCGATCCCCTGGCGGGCGAACAGCTCGCGATAGGCCGCCAGGCTCGGCGCGTGCGGCAGCAGGGGCGGCGGAAAGCTGTCGGCCTCGCCCGGGCGCATGAACGACACCGAGACCATCCACAACAGCGGCGCGAGCGCCAGGATGGCGGCGATGACCAGGAGGCCGTTGACCGCGATGGCCGGCAGAAGGCGCTTCACGGCCCGCCTCCGCGCCGGCCGATGGCGAGCTGCAGCACCGTGACGCCCAGCATCAGGACGAACAGCAGGAAGGCCACCGCCGAGGCGACCCCCAGGTTCCACCATTTGAAGCCCTGTTCGTACATGAAGTAGAGCACGCTCACCGTCGCCTGGCCGGGCCCGCCCTGGGTCATCACATAGGGCTCGGCGAACAGCTGCAGGTAGCCGGCGATGGTCAGCAGGCTGACCAGCAGGATCACCGGCCCCAGGCCCGGCAGGGTCACGTGCCAGAAGCGGCGCAGCGCCGACGCGCCGTCGATGCGGGCCGCCTCATAGAGGTCCTGCGGGATGGTCTGCAGGCCCGCCACGAAGATGATCATGTTGTAGCCGAAGTTCTTCCAGACCGCGAAGATCACGATGGCCGGCATGGCCCAGTGAGGATCGCCCAGCCAGTCGATCGGCCCGATGCCGATCTCGCCCAGCGCATAGTTGATCAGGCCGTAGCGGGCATGCAGCAGGTAGCGCCAGATCACCGCCACGGCCACCAGCGTGGTGACGACGGGCGCGAACAGGGCGGTGCGGAAGAACGGCTTGAACCGGACGAGCCGCGAGTCCAGCAGGAGCGCCGCGCCCAGCGAGGCGGCGATCGACAGCGGCACGCCCAGCCCCACGAAATAGAGCGTGTTGCCGACCGCTTGCCAGAACAGCGGATTGACCAGCAGGTCGACGTAGTTCCTCAGGCCCACGAAACGCAGGTTGTGCAGGTCGGCCAGCGAATAGATGTCGAAGTCGGTGAGGCTGAGCACGAAGGCCGCCAGCACCGGCACGAAGAAGAAGACGCCGATGATCGCCACGGCGGGCGCGACAAACAGCCATCCGGCGCGCTGGCTGCCGATCTGGCCTCTCATGCCGGCGCGCCCCGGTTGTGGTCGAGCATCCAGCGATGCTTTTCCAGGAGGGCGTCGGCCCGCTTGTCGATCTCGGCGGCGGCCGCATCGACGCTCATCCCCTTGGTCACCATCTGCTCGGCGACCAGCTGCATCTCGGTGGCGATGCGCTCCCACTCCGGCGCCTGTGGCGCGGCCTTGGCCCGCTCCAGCTGAGCGCGGAACGCCGCGGCCCGCGGATCGCCGCCCAGCGCCGGCTGGGCCCAGGCGTCGCGCCGCGCCGGCAGGTCGCCGGTGAGCGTCCAGAAGCCGGTCTGGGCCGGGACCTGGCTCAGGTGCTCGATCAGCCGCCACGCCGCGGCCTTCTTGGACGACCCTTTCAATACGACCAGGCTCGAGCCGCCGGCGATCCCGGCGCCGGGTCCGGCTGGGCCAGGCATAGGCGCGGTCATCCAGATATCCTGCCGGTCGGCGGGCAGGCGGCGGCTGAACTCGCCCAGGTTCCACGGGCCTGAGATGTAGAAGCTGAAATAGCCGCGCGCGAACTCGTCGTAGAGGTTGCCGATCTGGGTGTCGGCCGCCGCCGGCGCGAGGCCGCGCCGGAAGATCTCTGCGTAGAAGCCGAGCGCGCGCTTGAAGCCGGGGCTCTGGAAATTGCCGCGCCCGCCGCGGTCTCTCAGCAACGGATCGTCCTGTTGCAGCGCCAGCGTCAGCAGCGGCTCATATTCGTTGAGCGGCAGGAGGGCGGCGTAGTTCTGCGGTCCGACCAGGCGCTTGATCGCCGTCATCGCCTCGAGCCACTGGGCCCAGCTCGCCGGCGGTGCGGCATAGCCGGCCCGCGCCAGCAGGTCGCGGCGGTAGAACAGCAGGCGGCTGTCGACGTACCAGGGGATGCCATAGAGCCCGCCGTCGACCACATTGGTCCGCCAGATGCCCGGGAAATTGTCGGCCGCGCGCACGACCTGCGAGCCGGCTACCCGCGCGTCCAGACGTTCCACCGCGCCCAGGGCGGTGAACTCCGGCAGCCAGGTGTTGCCCATCTGGCAGAGGTCGGGCAGGCCGCCGCCGGCAAAGGCGGTGAGCAGCTTGGCGTGGGCCCCGCTCCAGGGCAGTTGCTGCACCTCGACGCGCACGCCCGGGTTCGCCCGCTCGAAGGCCGGCATCATGCTCTGCACGACCTCGCCCTCGCGGCCCATGGCCCAGAACCGCAGCACCTCGCCATCGCGCCCGCTCGGCGCGCACGCCGCCAGCGATCCGGCCGCCAGCTGGCCGAGCGCCGCGCGGCGTGAGGGGCGAAGGCTCATGCGGCCGCCAGCCAGCCGCCGGTGAAGCCGGCCCGCTTCAGGCCGCGGACGATGTGCGGATTGGCGCGCATCACCTGCCAGATCAAACCGCTTCGCCAGTTCTCCAGCATGGCTACGATCGGCCCCTGGTCGATGCCGAGGTATTGCGGACCGATCCAGCCCGCGCCAGGGATCACCCGCCCCGTGCCGGGCCGCACGTCGTCGAAATCGAAGCTCGGGTTGAAGGCGTCGAGGAAGCCATAGCGGCCATGGACGTGCGCGCCGTACTGGCGCTTCAGCGCCAGGGCCGCCGGCCCGCAGATTTCGGGGGCGAACGGCATCGAGCCCAGCGCCGCGGTGGGCGCCAGCGTCCCGTCGTCCCGCTGTCCGGGTCCGCGCGCCGAATAGCCGCGGAACTCGCGCAGCTCGCCGCGGTAGGCATGCTTCATGTCGCCCGGCCCGTCGCAGGCGGTCAGGCCCCAGACGTCGCCGCCATAGCCCTTCCAACCGCCGGGATTGGCCTGGGCATAGGCCCGCTGGGCCAGGGTCGCGCGGCGGCTGTTCTCGAAATAGTCGAGCCCCTTGGCCTGCATGTAGCTGTCGCGCACGCCGCGCAGGTCGACCCAGACCTGGGTGTACTGATGGCCGAACATCGGGGGGAATCCGAGGTGCGGTTCGGGGCCAAAGTTAAGGCCCCAGCTCTTGTCGAAGTCCCGTTGCCAGGCGCTCCAGGCGTCGGTCCCCACGGGGTGGGTCGGCGAGCCCAGCGCCAGCAGATAGACGATCATGCCCTCGTTGTAGCCGCGCCACGCGTAGTCGATGAAGCCGCCCTCCGGCGTCCAGCCCATGCCGATGGCCGGGGATTCCCTGGCCGGCTGCTGCGCCCAGCGCCAGTCCACCCGCCCGTAGATCGCCTCGGCGAGGCGCCGGATCTCCGCCTCCTCGGCGTCGGTTCGATTGAAGTAGGACTGGCAGAACAGCATGCCGGCCAGGAGCAGGGCGGTGTCCACCGTCGAGAGCTCGATCTGCTGGAACCGCTCGCCGGTCGCCATGTCGAGGAAGTGGTAGAAGAAGCCGTTGTAGCCGGTGACGCCGCGGGCCTGTGGCCCCTGTGGCGCGCGGTCGAAGAACCGGAGCGTGGCCAGCACGCGCCGGCGGGCCGCAGCCCGGCTGACCCAGCCCCGCTCGACCCCGATCGGATAGGCGGTGAGCGCGAAACCAACGGCTGCGATGCTGCAGAACGGCGGGTTCGGGAAACGGTCCGGCGTCAGGCCGTTGGCGGGGTTGGTGGTCTCCCAGAAGAAGCGGAAGGTCCGCGCCTCGAGATCGTCGAAGAACCGATCGGATTTGGCCGCCGCCGTCGCCGAGGCCGCCCACGGCGCGGCCGCCGCGGCCGCGGCGGACCCCCGGATGAAGAAGCGTCTGTCCATCGGCGCGCTATAGGCTCCGGAAAGCGTCGGAGGAGAAGACGGAACCGCCCGGATCGCTCCGGACGGTCCCTTTTTCGCGCGGTCTAGAACTTGTACTTGGCGCCCACCTGCAGGGTCCGCGGCGGCCCGACCGTGCAGCTCGGGTTGCCGAAGTTGGTGTTGGTCCCCGGCAGCGGCGGCTTGAAGCCGTCGTTGCAGCCGAGGTTGGCGTGGTTGAAGACGTTGAAGATGTTGGCGTCCAGCTCGACCTTCTGGCCGCTGATCACCTGGATCTCCTTGGAGAAGCTCAGGTCCACCTGCTGGAACATCTTGGCGTGGGCGAAGTCGCCGATGCGCAGCATGTTGCCGTTGCCGGTGTCGCCGAACCCGCGGCTGGCGTCGATCACCTGGAACGGCGCGCCGGAGGTCAGGGTGACCACGGTCGAGGCGCGGATGCCCCACGGCAGGGCCACGATGCCGGTGCCCACGAGCTGGTGCCGCACGTCCGCATCGTTCGGATAGAACGGGTCGGTGGCGATGTTCGGGAAGTCGAAGTTGAAGGTGTAGCCCTTCTGCTTCGAGTGGGCATAGGTGTAGGCCAGCGTCGCCCCCCAACCGGACTGCTGGGTGTAGGGCTTCTCGGCGTAGAGATAGAGCGCCGTGTACTTGGTCTGCCGCGCGTTGCTGGAGGCCACCACATTGCCGAACCCGGGCACCGGGATGAAGTCCAGGAAGCCGCCGGAATTGCGCGCCACCGTCCGGTTGGCCGGGAAGTAGCCGATGTCGTCGCGGCCCAGCTCCTCGCTCAGCGTCGCCGAGGTATTCCAGTCGCCGAGGCGCTGGCGGACGCCGACGCTGAACTGGTCGGTGTAGGGCGGCTTCTGGTCGTTGCGCAGGACGCGCAGCTCGCCGTTCGGCGCCTGGTTCGACGCGATCAGCGCATTGAGGCCCGCCGCGGTCAGGAACTGCGGCTGGAACTGGATGGTGGGCTGGCCATTGCGCGGCAGGCCGTCCGGAGAGAACTCGAAGCTCCTGAGGGTGAACTGGCGGAAGAGGTTCTCCTCGGCGGCGTTGCGGAACAGGGTGCGGTCGTAATAGCGGCCGTAGCCCGCGAACAGCACCGTGCGCTGGTCGTCGAAGACGTCGTAGGAGATGCCGATCCGCGGCTGGAACTCGCCGAGGTAGGCCTTCCGGTTCGAGCCGGTCGAGATGTAGTCGTTGGCGTTGAAGAAGTTGCCGGGCTGGGTGGACAGCACCGCCTGCAGGGCCTGCAGCGCGGCCACCGCGTTGGGCGGGGTCACGAAGCTCTTGTCGTTGGCGTTGCTCTCATAGTCCCAGCGCAGGCCGAGGTTCAGGGTCAGCTGGCTGGTCAGCTTCCAGTCGTCCTGGATGAACATCCCGAACTGGACGTCGTTGGCGCTCATGTGCGGCGTGCCGGTGCCGAAGATCGCCTCGAACGGCTGGGCGAAGCTCTCGCGCTGGGCCGGGTCGATGTTGAAGTTGAACTGCGGATTGGTGTTCTGGCCGTTCTCGACCTTGAACTGGTCGAACGACACCTTCGCGCCGAGCTTGACCAGGTGCGTGCCGTGCCAGTCGAAGCCGGTGAAGGTGACGTTGTCGCGGAAGGTGATGTCCCGCTCCTTCACGTCCTGTTCGGTGGAGAAGCCGCCCACCTCGATCACGCCGAAGAAGTTGCGGCCCGGCAGGTTCGGGTTGGCGATCGCCGGGTTGAACTCCGAGGTCAGCAGGTCGGCGGTGAATTCGTTCAGCCAGTTGGACCCTTGCCAGGTGTCCTTGGCCTGGACGGTGAACACCGTGTTGCGGTTGTTCTGCGCCTGCTCGAAGCCGACGTTGGACCCGGCGCCCTGGTTTCCGAAGCCGGTGATCTCGTGCTCCTTGCGGAAGTTCGCCGAGACCTCGAGCGTATTGTTGTCGGCCATCCGCCAGGTCAGCTTCCCGAAGTAGAGATCCTCGTGGAACGGACTGGAAAAGGTGCCGGTGAACTGGCTGACCGGGAACGGCAGTTGCGCCTGGCGGGCCGCGTCGCCCTGGGCCACCACCTGGCCGGAGCGGACCTGGTCGTTGGCTTCGTAGGAGCCGAAGAAGAACAGCTTGTCCTGGATGATCGGGCCGCCCAGCGACACCCCATACTGCTCATTGCGCACCGGCGGCTTGCTCAGACCGTTGCGCTTGGTGATGGCGTCGGTGGCCGTCATGTTCTGATTGTCGAAGGTGCCGAACAGCTCGCCGTGGAACTCGTTGGAGCCCGACTTGGTCACCGCGGTGATCACCGAGGTGCCGGCGTCCTCGTACTCGGCCTTGAAGTTCTGCGTCGAGACGCGGAATTCCTGCACCGCCAGCTGGCTGAACGGGTTGCCGCGGCTGGAGTCCTGGCCGACCAGGCCGCCCTGCTGGACGTTGCTCTTCAGGCTGACGCCGTCGATGAACACATTGGTCTGGCTGGCGCCCAGCGAGTCGCCGTTGGGTGAGCCGTTGGCGCCGCCGGCGAAGGTCTTGCGCAGCGGATTGGTCGACAGCCGGATGCCCGGCGCCAGCTGCGCGAAGTTCAGGAAGTTGCGCTCTTGCTGCGGCAGCACCTCGATCTGCTCGGGGGTGATGTTGGTGGCCACTTCCGAGGTCTTGGTCTCGCGGGCGTGGGTCGGGGCGGCGGTGACCACCAGCTCCGAGACGCTGGCCCCGGCGGTCCCGACCGCCAGGTCGACGGTCGCCGATTGGCCGACCTGCACCT
Source organism: Phenylobacterium sp. (assembly GCF_035944335.1). Classification (GTDB taxonomy): domain Bacteria; phylum Pseudomonadota; class Alphaproteobacteria; order Caulobacterales; family Caulobacteraceae; genus Phenylobacterium. The sequence continues at coordinate 44,317 of NZ_DASZBG010000016.1, forward strand.
GCAGGGTCTGGCCGGTGGTTCCCCCGTCCGGGGCGGTGGCGACGATGCGATAATTCCCCGGCCGCAGGCCGGTCAGGACATAGGATCCGTCGGGCCCGGTGGTCGTGCGCGTGACGAAGCCGGTCTCGACCTGGGTGGCGACCACGTTCGCGCCGGCCCGCGAGGCCGCGCCCTCGGTCACCCGGCCGTTGACCGTGGCGGTGGAGAGCTGGGCGTGCGCCACGCCCGCCAGGCCTGCGGAGAGCGCCATCGCGCAACAGGAGGCGGTCAGCCACCGCCGGGCCGTCGTGATCTGGGTCTTCATCATTGTCTCTCCGTGAAGATACTGGCGGCGCCCGCCGGCGCCTGGACTTGGAAATTCGAAGATTCGCGCACCACCAGCCGGGGCTGTTCCAGCTCCAGTCGGTGGCCCGACTCGCCGCTTTCGATCTCCAGGGCGAGGCGTTCGAGCGCGCGGCGGCCGAGGTCGGCGATATTGGTGTGCACGGTGGTCAGCGCCGGCCGCACGAGGCGCGCCACCGGCACGTCGTCGAAGCCCGCCAGCGCCACGTCCTGCGGGACGCGCACGCCGCGCTCGGCGAGCGCCAGCAGGCAGCCGATGGCCATCATGTCGTTGGCGGCGAACACCGCGATCGGCCTGGGCGACATCTCGGCCAGCCGCAGGCCGGCGCGAAAGCCCGACTCCTCGGTGAAGTCGCCGTCCAGAACCAGGCCCTCGCGGCCGCCCAGCGCGTCGCGATAGCCGCGTCGTCGCTCCTGGGATTCCAGGTTGTCCGCAGGCCCGGCGATCAGCGCCACCGGCCGGCCGCTGGAGGCCAGGTGCTTCACCACCGCCACCGCGCCTGTGTAGTTGTCGACGCAGAACGAGGCGAAGGAACCGTTCTCGACCCGGGTGTTGATCAGCACGGTGGGCAGGTCGGCCGCCAGATTGTCAGCCAGCAGGTGCTCGTCGACGTAGGGCGACATCAGGAGCAGGCCGTCGACCCGCCCGCGCATGGCGCGCATGGCCGCGGCGGCTTCGGTCGCATCGCCGTGCGAGGTGGAGACCAGCAGGTGCAGGCCGCGTTCGCGGGCGGCGAGGTCGGCGCCGCGGATGATCTCGGAGAAGAACTCGCCATGCAGGTCCGGCAGCATGACGCCGATCACGTCGCTGCGCCGGGTGCTCAGCGACCGGGCTGCGGAGTGGGGCAGGTAGCGCAGGCGCTGGGCCGCTTCGAGCACGCGGTCGCGGGTGGCGTCGGTGACGTTGTCCAGGCCGTTCAGGGAGCGCGACGCCGAGGCGACCGAAACGCCGGCCTCACGGGCCACGTCGCGGATGGTCACGGACCTAGGGCCGGATGCGCGCTCCGCGGCGCGTCTCATGACAGGGTCGGACGATTGGCGGCGGTCGCGGGTCCGCCGCGTGGCGCGCACAGGAATGACGACGTCGTCGTCGACACGCTTTGTCCTCCCAGGACGAAGTTGATCCGCCGATCCCGCCGGGCCGGCGCCGCTTCGCCTCATTTTCGTCACGCAATGTAACCGGTTTCATCTTGGTGTAAAGCCGCGTGTGAGTCATACCTCCGCAACTCAGAGCAGCCGTTGGCGCGAGCCGGAGACCAAGAGATCCCATGAGTGCGAACCGTCAGTTTCCCGAGGGATTTCTCTGGGGGGCCGCCACGGCCGCCTATCAGGTCGAAGGCTCGTCCACGGCCGACGGGGCGGGCATGAGCATCTGGGACCGCTTCGCCCACACGCCGGGCATGACGCTGAACGGCGACACCGGCGACGTGGCCTGCGACCAGTATCGCCGCTACCGCGAGGACGCCGCCCTGATGGCCGACTTGGGCCTCAAGGCCTATCGCTTCAGCATCTCGTGGAGCCGGGTGTTGCCGCAGGGCAAGGGCGCCTCGAACCCGGCCGGCCTCGACTACTACGACCGCCTTGCCGACGCCCTGCTGGAGAAGGGCATCGAGCCCCTGGCCACGCTCTACCACTGGGATCTGCCGGCCGCTCTGGACGACCGCGGCGGCTGGCTGAACCCCGACATCGCCGACTGGTTCGCCGACTACGCCCAGCTGATGTACCGCAAGCTCGACGGGCGGGTGAAGACCTGGGCCACGCTCAACGAGCCGTGGGTGGTCACCGACGGCGGCTATCTGCACGGCGCGCTGGCGCCAGGCCACCGCAGCCGCTTCGAGGCGCCCATCGCCTCGCACCAGCTGTTGCGCGCGCACGGCGCGGCGGTGAAGGCCTATCGCGCCGAGGGCCAGCACCGGATCGGCATCGTCGTGAACCTGGAGCCCAAGTATCCGGCCTCGCCAGCCCCGGCCGACCTGGCCGCGGTGAAGCGCGCCGACGCCTACATGAACCGCCAATACCTCGACCCGATCTTCAAGGGGAGCTACCCGCCGGAACTGAAGGAGATCTTCGGCGAGGCCTGGCCGGAATGGCCGGCGGAGGACTACGCCCTCATCGCCCAGCCCATCGACTGGTTGGGCGTCAACTACTACACGCGCAACGTCACCCGGCACGACGAAACCAAGTGGCCGCTGAAGGCCGCCGCGGTGCGCCAGGATCAGGCCGCCTATACCGAGACCGGCTGGGAGGTGTTCCCCCAGGGGCTCACCGACACCCTGCTGTGGGTCAAGCAACGCTACGGCGACCTACCGATCACCATCACCGAAAACGGGGCGGCCTTCTACGATCCGCCCACCGCCGAGGGCGGCCGCGTGCAGGATCCGTTGCGCGTCGGCTATCTCAAGAGCCACCTCAACGCCGTCCTCGACGCCATCGAAAAGGGCGTGAAGGTCGAGGGTTACATGGTCTGGTCGCTGCTCGACAATCTTGAGTGGTCGCTGGGCTATTCGAAGCGGTTCGGCATCGTCCACGTGAATTTCAAGACCCAGGAGCGGACGCCGAAGGACAGCGCCCGCTTCTACGCCGAGGTCATCGCGGCCAACGGCGGCGCGCCGCTCGCCAAGGGCGGCTAGACGCTGCGCCGCAAGGCCCGACCCTCGGCGTCGAACAGGTGGGCGGCGTCCGGCGGCACGCCGAGCCGCAGGCTCTGGCCGACTTCGACGGCGGCGCCGGCGGTGGCCTGCACGGTGATCTCCTCCTCGGAGCCCGTCAGCCGCGCGTAGGCGAAGGAAACCGCGCCCAGGGCTTCCACGAAGCGGACCTGGGCGCCTAGGCTGTTGGCCGTCTCGCCGACCCGGAAGTGCTCGGGACGGACGCCCAGCGTCACCCGCTCCCCCGGCCTGGCCCGCGCGGCGTCGACCGCCACCCGGATCGTCTCGCCCGACGCCAGCCGCACCGAGGCCTGTTTCGGCCCGGCCTCGATCACCTGCGCGCTCAGCAGGTTGATTTTCGGCGAACCGAGGAAGGCGGCGACGAACAGGGTGTCCGGCGCATTGTAGAGATCCAGCGGCGCGCCGATCTGCTCGATCCGGCCCTCCCGCAGAACCACGATCCGGTCGGCCAGCGTCATGGCCTCCACCTGGTCGTGGGTCACGTAGATCATGGTGGTTTCGAGCGTGTCGTGCAGCTTGGCGAACTCGTAGCGCATGTGCACCCTGAGCGCCGCGTCGAGGTTGGACAGCGGCTCGTCGAACAGGAACAGCTTGGGCTTGCGCACGATGGCCCGGCCGATCGCCACCCGCTGGCGCTGGCCGCCGGAGAGCTCCTTCGGCCGTCGCTCCAGCAGGGCCTCGATGTTCAGCACCTTGGCCGCCGCCCGCACCGCCGCGTCCACCGCCGCGCGCGGCGTCTTGGCGAGCTTCAGGGCAAACGCCATGTTCTCGTAGACGGTCATGTGCGGATAGAGCGCGTAGGACTGGAACACCATGGCCACGCCGCGCTCGGCGGGCGAGGCGTCGTTGACCCGCCGGTCGGCGATGCGGATCTCCCCGGCCGAGGCCTCCTCCAGCCCGGCGATGATGCGGAGCAGGGTCGACTTCCCGCAGCCCGACGGGCCGACGAAGACCACGAACTCCCCATCGGCGATGGTCAGGTCGATATCGTGCAGGACCGGGACCGGGCCGAAATCCTTGCGGACCGCCGACAGCTGAACTTGCGCCATGGCCCGAGCAGATCAAAACCGCTCGGACCGCACAAGCGGCAAACGCGACGGCGCCGCGGCTGGGACTAGCTGGCGGCCCGGAAGGGACTCGAACCCCTGACCTTGGCTTTAGGAAAGCCCTGCTCTATCCGGCTGAGCTACCGGGCCGCGCGGGCGCCGTGATAGCGTCCGCATGGCCGGCGTGCAAACGCGGCCGCCAGGCGTCCGAGGGGGAAACACCGGCTTGCGCTACCTTCGGCTGCTCTATGTCCAGGTGCTGATCGGCGTCGTGCTCGGCGTGGCGGTCGGCGCGCTGTGGCCGGCGTTCGGCGCCGCGCTGAAGCCGCTGGGCGACGCCTTCGTCAAGCTGATCAAGATGGCTGTGGCGCCGGTGATCTTCTGCACCGTGACCGCAGGCCTGGCGCGGATGAGCGACCTGAAGGCCTTCGGCCGGCTGGGCCTTCGCACCGTCGTCTATTTCGAGGTGGTCTCGACCTTCGCCCTGCTGCTCGGCCTGGTGGTGGGCGAGGTGCTGCACCCGGGGCGCGGCTTCAACATCGACCCGCGCACCCTCGATCCGTCGATCGCCGCCGGCTACGTGACCCAGGCCCACCACGGCAAGGGCGTCGTCGACTACCTCATGGATCTGATCCCCGACGCCTTCATGGGCGCCTTCGCCCGGGGCGACCTGCTGCAGGTGCTGATCCTGGCGATCCTCGCCGGCATCGCCTGTTCGCGGATGGGCCCGTTCGGCGAGAAGGTGACCGGCGTCGTCGACGACATCGGCCGCCTGTTCTTCGGGATCATCGGGGTGATCGTGAAGCTGGCCCCCATCGCGGCCTTCGGGGCCATGGCCTTCACCATCGGCAAATATGGCGTCGCCTCGCTGGTCCAGCTGGGCGCCCTGATCGGGGTCTTCTACCTGACCGCCATCGTCTTCGTGCTGGGGGTGCTGGGGGCCATCGCGGCGCTCTGCGGCTTCTCGATCCTGAAGTTCCTGGCCTACATCCGCGAGGAGCTGCTGATCGTGCTCGGCACCTCCTCGTCGGAGACCGTGCTGCCGCAGATCATGCTGAAGCTGCAGCGGCTGGGCGCCGGCAAGGCGACCACTGGCCTGGTCGTGCCGACCGGCTATTCCTTCAACCTCGACGGCACCAACATCTACATGACGCTGGCCACCCTGTTCCTGGCCCAGGCCACCAACACGCCCTTGAGCTGGCAGCAGGAGGCCGCCCTTCTGGGGGTCGCCATGCTGACGTCGAAGGGCGCGAGCGGGGTCACCGGGGCAGGCTTCATCACGCTCGCCGCGACGCTGGCCGTCATCCCCGACCTGCCGATCGCGGCCTTGGCCCTGCTGGTGGGCGTCGACCGTTTCATGTCGACCTGCCGGGCGCTCACCAATCTGGTGGGCAACGGCGTCGCCACCCTGGTCCTGGCCGGTTGGGAAGGCGACCTCGACCGCGAACGCCTGGCGTTGGAGCTCAATGCGGGCCCGGGGGCCCAGGGCGAGGTGCTGCTGGCTACGGCCGATACGGACTAGCCTTGCCCTCCCCGTTCACCGGGAGGGGGACCATTCGCCGAGCGGAGGGGAGAGCCGATGGTGGGAGGGGCGAGGTTCTGCACTCACCGGCCGCCCCCTCCGTCCCCCGCTCCGCAGGGGAGGCAAGAAAACGCCCGGCCAGGATATCCCTGGGCCGGGCGTCTCAAACTCGCAGGTTGTCGCGGTGATCAGGCGGCCGCGGCGGCGACCTTCACCAGCGACTGGTTGAGCAGGGTGATGGCCGCGTCGCGGTCGATCCGCTCGATGGCGGCGACTTCGCGGGCCATGCGGTCCAGCGCCGATTCATAGAGCTGGCGCTCCGAATAGGACTGTTCCGGCTGGTTCTCGGCGCGGTGCAGGTCGCGCACCACCTCGGCGATGGAGATCAGGTCGCCGGAGTTGATCTTGGCTTCGTACTCCTGGGCGCGACGCGACCACATGGTGCGCTTCACCCGCGCGCGGCCCTTCAGCGTGCCCAGCGCCTTGGACACCACATTGCCCTCGGCCAACGGCCGCAGGCCCGCGGTGCGCGCCTTGGCGGTCGGCACGCGCAGGGTCATTTTCTCGTGGTCGAAGGTGATGACATAGACCTCGAGTTTCAGACCGGCGACTTCCTGGGTTTCGATCCCCTGCACCTGGCCCACGCCGTGAGCCGGGTAGACGACGTGATCGCCAACCGAGAAATCGTGACCGTTCTTGCTCATCCGAAACCTCTCAAATGCTCGGTCCGCACCTTCGTCGGACCGCTGACGCGCGCAATCGCCCAGTGACGAGGCCACACTTTCCGCGAAGGAGACGCGGCGGCATCATCAATTGGAGCGGATGTAGACCTCTAAAGACACCCTTCGCCCAATCCAGGCGGAAGCCGGGACGGTGCTACTTCTGGAAGACGGGCAGGGCAGTGGCCCATTGCCGCGTCACCCTGGGTGAATACCATAAAATGAAGCCGAATGAAAGGCTTGCCTTGGTGGCGGCCCTGCAACCGACGCGAGCGCTGTCAAGCTTCAGGACCCGCGGCCCGGCTTTTCCGAGAAATACTTGTCCAGCTTGTCGGTTTCCCGCTCGAACTCTTCGGCGTCGGCGGGCGGCTCGCCCTTGACCGTGATGTTGGGCCAGACCTTCGAATATTCCGAGTTGATCTTCAGCCACTTGCCGTCCGGATCATCCTCGGTGTCGGGCTTGATGGCGTCGACCGGGCACTCCGGCTCGCAGACGCCGCAGTCGATGCATTCGTCCGGATTGATCGCCAGGAAATTCTCGCCCTCGTAGAAACAGTCGACCGGGCACACTTCCACGCAGTCCATGAACTTACATTTGATGCATGGATCCATCACGATGTAGGTCATGCGGGCAGGTGCTCCGGCTGCGCCCCTTTAACGGCGCGCGGGTTGTCAGGGCGCGGGGCCCGAATGTCAATGCGAGGACCCGGCTTCGCCGCCCGAGGAATTCTGCAAGGCGGAATAGAGTCCCCGCGCCTCGGCCGGCGGTCCGCGCCTCGTCCCCAGCCCCTCGACGGCCACCGCGACCAGCCGGCCGCCCATGGCGAACACCAGGACATCGCCCACCTTCAGGGGCTTCGAGGATTTCTCCAGCCGGGTCTCCTGGCCGAGGCGGGTCAGACGCACCCGGCCATCGTCCACGAACCGCGCCGCCATCGACCGCGTCTTGAAGAACCGCGCGCGCCACAGCCAGACATCGACCCGGGCCGAGTCTTCCGTCACGCCCGGGCCGCCTTGGGCTTGCGCCGCCTCCGCACGCGCCGGGCGGGGGCGGGCTGGTCCTTCAGGGCGGCCAGCGCCGCGAAGGGCGAGTGGCGCTTCGGCGGGGCGGCGGGCTCGGCCGGCCGTTCGCGCCGCCGACGCCAGGCGAGGGGTTGGCCGGGCTGTGGCCTGGCGGCGGGCGCGAAGCCCAAGCCGCGCAGGATCTGCCGGGCCTGCGTCTCGCTCCAGCCCAGCTCGTCGCGGGCCTGGTCGGAGAATAGCACCCCGCCGCCCGCCCTGGGCGCGGCGCGCAGCAGTTCGTCCAACCGCTCCAGTTGCTCCACGGGGACCGCCAGACCGCCCACCGCCAGCAGCCCATGGGCCGAGAGCGCGCGCACGGCGCCGCCTGGCGGCAGGGGTCCTGGGCGGTCGGCGAGCGGTCGCCAGTCCGGCGTCTCGCGCGCCGC
>NZ_DASZBG010000017.1:0-29157 GCF_035944335.1 Phenylobacterium sp.
GTGTAGCCGCGGGCCTTCATCAGGGCGGGCAGGCCATCGTCGCCGACCATGTGCAGGGCGCCAACATTGACCAGTTCGACCTTGGGGCCGAGGGCCAGTTCGCGGCCGAGCTGTTCGGCCCAGAGCTCGTTGCGGCGCTTCAGCAGCGCCTGGTAGAGGGCCGGATTGCTGGCCTTCATCTCGCCGACCAGGCCGGGACCCAGGCGCGCGAGGTCGCCGTCCAGCCAGGCCTGCTCCAGGGGCTCCGCACGGCCGAGGCCGCGGCGCGGCTGCGCCCGCTCCTTGATGACGTCGGTGAGGTAGCGCACCTCCGCCGGCTCCGGCAGGTCGGCGAACAGGTGGGCCTGGTCTTCCAGCGTCTCGAAGAACTTCACCGGCTTGGACGCCGCGCGCGCGGCGCGGGTGACGGAGACATCGGCGCCGGATCCGATCTGGGCCCCGCCGGCCTGGATCGGCTGCATGGAGAGCATCAGGGCCGCGGCCCAGGGGCGCAGGTGGTCGATGCGCTTGAGGTCGGCCTCGCGGCGCAGGGCGTCGATGTCGCGCGCCTCGAGTTTCTGGCTGAGCGAGCGGTCCGGATCGACGCCTAAGCGCGACATCAGGTTGGAGATGGCGACGGGATCGGCGCCGGCGACATCGGTCTCGAACCACACCGTCTGGGCCTGGGCGTAGACCTGGTCATAGAGGGGCGTGCGCCAGCCGGCCGCGGCCGGCGACAGGGCGTGCAGGGTGCCGAACAGATAGATCTGGGCGTGGTCGGATTTGACAACCCAGAGGGCCGGCGCAGCACCCGCCGCGCCAGCCGCTCCAAGCCCCCCGAACAGGATCGCGATCCAGACTGCGCACCGGACCGCGACCTTGCGAAAGATACGCATCGCATCCCCCGTTTCCGGCCCCGGGCGGCGGAACTAGTCGCCCCAGGCTCGGAAATGCTTGGATAGCTTGAGGCCCTGTCGCTGGTAATGCGACCCGAGGTCGCCATAGAGCCGGGTCGGCCGGTCGGTCAGCGGCTCATAGACCAGGCGCGCGACGGTCTGGCCGTCCTCCAGGATGAACGGCGTCTCGTGGGAACGCACCTCCAGCACCCCGCGCGAGCCCTTGCCGTGCGCCTCGTCGGTGCCGAAGCCCGGATCGAAGAAGCCGGCGTAGTGGACGCGGAACTCGCCGACCGAGGGATCGATCGGGGTCATCTCGGCGGCTTCCAGGACGGGAATCTCCACCGCCTGTTTCGAGGCCAGGATGTAGAACTCGCCGGGGTCGAGCAGCAGCTGGCCGTCGCGCGGCAGGAGCGGCTCCCAGTAGTCGCGCGGATCGTGGCCGTCTTCCTTGTCGAGGTCGACCACCGGGGCGTGGCGGCGGCCGCGGAAGCCGGCGATGCCGTCGGAGAGATCGACGCTGACGCTTTCGGTACGCAGCCGCTCGGGCACGCCGCGCTTGAGGCGCAGCTGGTTCAGCCGCGTGCCGCGCCGCACCAGCACCGAGAAGGTCTGCGGCGCGATCTCCATGTAGAGGGGGCCGTGGTAGCCCTCCTCCACGTCGTCGAAGGCGGCGCTGTTGTCGGTGAGCAGGCGCACGAAGACGTCGACGCGGCCGGTGGAGCTCTTCGGATTGGCCCGCGCCGAGACGCCCTTCGGCAGGGCCAGATGCTCCTGCAGCTCGGCGATATAGACGCAGCCCTTCTCCAGCACCGCGCCGGCCTCCAGGTCGAGTTCGTGCATGGCCACGTCGGCGATGCGCTGCATCACCTTGCGGCCGCGGCCCGGCAGGAACGAGGCCCGCACCCGCCAGACGCGGGAGCCGAGCCGCAGGTCGAGGCTGGCCGGCTGCACCTGGTCGCGATCGAACGGACCCTGGGCGGTGATGGCGCGCTCGGCGATCAGCGCGTCGATGGACTGGCAGGGCAGGATGCCGGGGCGGTTGGTGTCGCTCATGGGCGGCGGAGCCTTAAGCGAGAACGCGAGTCTTGCAAGAGAAGAGCTGTTCCCTCTCCCCTTGCGGGAGAGGGGTTTCTCCGGCGTCGGCTACGGGTGGAAAGCGGACGTTGACCGTTGGGTCGTTCCCGCCTGACCCGTCGCGGACCTTCGGCGGGTTCGCAGCAGGGCCCAGTGATATCTGCGCGGTCAGGAAATCATCATTGGCTTGCAAAGATCCTTTACCGCCGGGAGGTCGAGGAGGGAGGCTGGGGTCTTCGGAAGCTCGAACCCGTCGAAGGCTTGCAGCCATTCTGTCTTGGCATTGGTCACAAGGGCGCGTTTGAGCACGGCGTTGGCGTCGGCGGCCCTGTCGTAGGCGCGACGCACATCGCTCCAGTCCGCGGCCGAGAGCACGGGGGCGTGGTTGATCTGCTGGAGCGAGAGCCACGCCGCGCGCTCGTCATTCGCTGATCGGATGAAGAGGTCGTAGGAGTTCATCGTCCTGGCGTAGCGGGCCCTCAGATCAGGGTCCATGTGCTGCAGAGACTGGTCGGCCACGGCCATCTGCCAGGCCGCCCGGTCCTCGCCGAAATACATCGGCCGCCCGACCGGCCCCAATCTGCCGAGTGGTTGGCCGGCGTCGTGCCGGGCGATGAGCGCCGCCAGCTCAGTCAGGCGGCCATCCACACAGGACTGCATCTCAACCCGCGAATGCAGGTCGTTCCAATGGTTGGCCACCTCCGCGTCCAGGCTCATGCGCTCCGACGCCACGACGTCGCGCCAATGCAGCTTCTCGACCAACTGCTCAGCGCCAAGTGCGATCAGCACGCCGATCACGATCGTGCCGATTTCCTTCAGGAACTCGCGGAGGCCGTGCCACGGCTTCGGTTTGTGGATGTCCATGCCGCCCCCCAGCGGTCTACTGGCGGTGACGGTAAGCGGACTCTCCGAGGGTCCGCAATGGGTCGTCAGCGGACGTTGGCCTAGCGCCGGAAAGCGGACCTGGGGTTTAGCGGCCCGAGCGCGGACGTGCCGGATGTCAGCTAGGGGTGGAAAGCGGAAATATGGCCAGGTCCAAGGTGCGGACGCGGCCGAGCAGCGTCCATGAAGACGCCTCAGGCCACGGCGGGCGCGGCCTCCGGCCCAGACGCAACGCCCTCAACACGCGGGAGCAGCAACTGCACCCATCCGACGCCAAGCAGATACGCAACCGAAGCCCAGGTGAGAAGGGGCGCGTAGCCGTATCCATGGTCGAAAGTCCAGCCCGCGATGGACAGCATCACCATTCCAGAGATGTTGCCGCAGAAAGCCTGGATCGCGATGACGGTGGCCACGCGTCCGGGCGGGGAGATGTCGGTGGCCAGGGCAAAAATGTTGATCGAGAAGCATTGATGAGCCGCGAGCGTCAGGCCGAGGATCGCCGTGGCCAACCAGTAGTTCCCCGCGGATGCCGCATACCAGACGGGAATCACCAGTATGGCGGCTGTCAGCATCAACCCTTTACGCGCGGCGTTCAGGCTGACGCCCGCCGAGAGCAGACGCGTCGAAGCGAAGCCCGCGAGCAGCGCACCGACTCCGGAGGCGGCGTAGATCACTGCGAGCGGCAGGCCGAAGGCGCTCATGCCGAGATGGAACACGCGGTTGAACAGGTCGGGCATCCAGTAAAGCAGCAGCCACCAGACGCTATCCGAACACGCACGGGCGCCGGCCACGGCCCAGGTGCGCCGGTCGCTCAGAACGTCCGTGAAGCGGGATGTCTCCACGAAGGCCGGCGGCGGCCTGTCCGCCTCAGCCGCACCGACCTGCCCCGCTCGCGAACCCTGCCACGCGAGGACCCAGATGAGGCCGAGACCGCCTGTGACCAGGAACGCGTTCGCCCAACCGATCTTCAAGGCGACCAGCGGGATGATCAGCGGGGTCAGGACGGCGCCCAGGGTGCTGGCGGCGGAGATGATGCCGTACGCCATCGCCCGGAGTTCGTTAGGGTAAAGGGCCGCAGCTGTCTTGATCGCGGTCGGCGAGTTCAGGGCCTCGGTGACCCCGAGGGCAGCCCGCGCGACCGTGAACTGCCCGACCGTGCGGGCGAAAGCATGGCCGATTGCTGCCAGGCTCCAGAGCGCCACCCCAAGCGGGTTGGCGCGCCGCCATCCAATGCGGTCGACGAGCCAGCCTGCGCCAAGGAAGGAGAAGGCGGTGGCGAATTGGAAGACCGCGGTCATCCGGCCGTATTCGCCGTCGGTCCAGCCAAGGTCCTGCTGCAGCATCGGCTTCAGGACCGCGATGATCTGGCGGTCGGCGTAGTTGAGCATAATGCCAAGGCTAACCAGGCCAAGCACAAGCCCACGCCTGCCTTGCCATAGCTTGGGTTTGTGGATGTCCATGCCCTCGCTCCCCCCGAAGCGAACTACCTTGGCCGCACGGTAACCGGACTCTGGGAATGTCGCCTAGGGGTGGTGAGCGGACCTTCAGAATTGGGGATGGTCTAGGTCTATCGATCGCGATGGAACCACAGGTAAACGCCGCCCAACACGGCGAACAATGCCGAACCGAGCCCCAGTGCGACAGTCACGGCTGCCACTTGGGACGACGAGGCCAACTCTCCAGAATAGCGGTCGTGAACAGCCTGGCCGAAGACGTAGTGGCTCACAGCGAAAAAGGCGTCAAAAAGGAAAACGAGCAAGCCTAAAGCAACCCAACCCTGTGCTATGCGGCGAAGAAGGTCCGGTTGCATCAAGGCCTCCCCATTCGCGCAGCTTAGCGGCTCCTTCAACTTCCGCTAAGGGTGGAACGCGGACATTGATCTGTCCCTCCAAAGGAGGTGAAGATCGCCAAATGAACGTCCTGCGGCCATCGAGAGACAAGACCATTCGCGCAGGCGGGCTCTGTGCGATCATCATGAGCTTGCTCACGGTTGGGCACGCCGCTGGCCAGACCTTGCCGGCTGCGATCGGCTCCGATCCGCCGGCGGACATGCAACATCCGGCAAGCACGGCTGGGCTGCTCATACCAAGCCACGGCGTGACACTTGATGCTCGCCTGTATTCGGCCTCAGGCCAAGGTCCGCATCCCACGCTGGTGATGTTCGACGGCCTGCCGGGCTGGCACACCCAGGCCGACATCGACATGGCCGTGCGGCGCGCCGGCTGGCACGTGCTGGTCTTCCATTACCGAGGACTTTGGGGGGCGCCGGGCAAGTTCTCCATCCGGCATTCGATGGAGGATGCGGCCGCGGCAGTGAACTACATTCGCCGTCCGGAGGTCGCCGCCAAATACGGTATCGACACACGACGGCTGGTCGTCGCCGGGCACAGCATGGGCGGCTTCTGCGCCGCCGCCCTGGCGCGGACCGATCCCGGCTTGGCCGGCGCCATCCTGATCGACGCCTGGGACGTCGGCGAGGAGGGCAAGATGCTACGCCACAATCCGAAGATGCTGCGTCGCTACGCCATGGAGAATTTCGGCGACATGGGCCACGCCGCCGGTGGAGCGAGCCCTCTCGCGATGGCGCGGGAAGTCCAGGCCACCACGGGGTGGGACTACGTCGATTGGGCTCGGAGCCTGGCGGGCCGGCCGCTGCTGATCATCGGCGCCCGCGACGGCAACGGCAACCAGAGCCAGGCTCTGGCCGATGCCATTCGCCGGTCGGACGCCCGCCAGCTAGAGGCGGTGGTGATGCCCACCGACCATAGCTTCTCTGATCATCGCATCGCCTTGACCGAGAAGATCCTGGCTTGGCTGGACCACGTCCGGCCCCTTCCCTGACGAACGTCCGCTAAGGGTCGAGGCTGTGTAAAAAGGATGCCGCAGCCGAGCTAGGCAGCCGGACCCTTCCATTGCGCTGGATCAGCTATCTCCGACTGTAGGTCACCGGCGATGTTGACCCACCGTGTCGCCGGAGTGAGCGAGAGCTGAACGCCGTACTCAGTCGCGGCTGCGGCCAGGATTTGGCCGAACCACATCGGATAGGTCCATTCCCGAGGTTTGGGGCTGAACAGGGATTTCGTCGCAGGATCCCAGCCCACCTCCAATGCAGCTCGGTAGATCAGTGAGAAATTCTGTGACGCGGGTTTTACGAAGAGCCTGCCGTCCTCGCGGATCTCAACGCTCTCGATCGCATCGTCAATCATGTGCGCAGACTGGCTTCGCTCAACCCGAGAGGCAATGGGGCCGCTGAACAGATGCGCGCCCGAGCGAAGCACCTCAGACCCCTAACCTCACGATATCGGAGGCGCCGACATGACCCGCTTCGTCGAGGGCGAGGATCGTAGGCAGCCGACGCTGTTGCCGAGCTGCCTGGACGACTACGTGGGCGAGGACAATGCGGCCCGGGTGATCGACGTCTTCGTCGATGAGCTCGATTTGGCCGAGCTGGGCTTTGCTGTAACGCCGGCCGTGACGGGTCGGCCCGCCTATCACCCGGCGACGATGCTGAAGCTCTACGTCTACGGCTATCTGAACCGCGTGCCGTCGAGCCGGCGGTTGGAGCGGGAGGCTGGGCGCAACGTCGAGGTGATGTGGCTGACGGGGAAGCTCGCGCCCGACCACAAGACCATCGCCAACTTCCGTAAGGACCACGGCGCCGCGATCCAGGCGGCCTGCGCGCACTTCGTGGTGCTGTGCCGCCAGATCGGGCTCTTCACCCAGGCGCTGGCGGCGGTGGACGGCAGCAAGTTCAAGGCGGTGAACACCCGCGACAAGAACTTCACCGCGACCAAGCTGAAGAAGCGGATGGAGCAGGTGGCCGAGCATATCGCCGGCTACCTGGCCGACCTCGACACCGCCGACCGTCAGGAAGGCGAGGCCGCCGAGGCACGGGCCGGGAAGCTGAAGGGCAAGATCGAAACCCTGCGGGCGCAGATGCAGGCGCTGAAGGCGATGGAGGCCCAGGTGGCCGCGTCACCCGACGGCCAGGTCTCGCTGAGCGACCCGGACGCGCGGTCCATGGCCACCAGCGGCCGGGGCAGCGGGATCGTCCGCTACAACGTCCAGTCCGTCGTCGAGGCCGAGCACCACCTGATCGTCGCCCACGACGTGATTACTACCGGCAGCGACCGCCAGCAGCTCACCGCCATGAGCCAGAAGGCCAAGGCCGCCATGGGCGTGGATGGCCTCGAGATGCTGGCCGACCGCGGCTACTTCTCCGGCGAAGAGATCGTCGCCTGCGAGGCCATCGGCGTGACGCCCTATGTCCCCAAGCCGCTGACCTCCAATGCCAAGGCCGAGGGGCGCTTCGGCAAGCAGGACTTTACATATCTGCCCGACCAAAACGTCTACCGCTGCCCGGCCGGCGCCCTGCTTCCGCACCACATGACGACCGTCGAGAAGGGCTTGGTCCTGCATCGCTACTGGGACCGGGCGAGCTGCCAGTCCTGCGCCCTGACGCCCCAGTGTACGCCGAGCGTCGAGCGGCGCGTCACCCGCTGGGAGCACGAGGCGACCATCGAGGCGATGCAGCGCCGAATGGACCTGGCGCCCCAGAGCCCGATGAAGCTCAGGCGTCGGATCGTCGAACACCCCTTCGGGACGATCAAAGCCTGGATGGGCCACACCCACTTCCTGATGAAGCGGCTAAAGAACGTCAGAACGGAGATCAGCCTCCACATCCTGGCCTACAATCTGAAGCGCGTGATGCAGATCCTCAGGACCGGGCCGCTGATCGCAGCCATCCGTGCCTGAAGGGATCGGCGCGTCTCGCGCCACGCCAACTCTGATCCCCGCCGTCCGCCGCGAGTTTTTACACAGCCTCGGTCGATAGCCGACATTCGCCCCCATGCCGCGCGACCCCTCTGCCGTCTGGCTTTCGCCCGACACCTTCTCGCGCAAGGAGAGAAGGGCTGGGGCTCGATAAAGAAACCCTCCCTTGACGGCGCGGTCCGGCTGCCGTTTGTGCCCCAACGTTTTGCGACCTGAAGGGGGCCCGCCATGGCCGAAGATCCGCGCGACTGGGAGATCGAGACCCGGGCTGTGCGCGGCGGCATGGCCCGCTCGCCGCACGGGGAAATCTCCGAGGCCCTGTTCCTGACCCAGAGCTTCGCCTACGACAGCGCCGAGGCCGCCGACGCGCGGTTCGGCGGCGGGCCGGGCTTCATCTACCAGCGCTTCGGCAACCCCACGACGGCGATGTTCGAGGACCGCCTGGCGCTGATGGAAGGCGCCGAGATGTGCCGGGCCACGGCCTCGGGCATGGCCGCGGTGCAGGCCGCCCTGATGGGCCTCGTCAGGGCCGGCGACCACGTGGTGGCCGGGCGCGCCCTGTTCGGCTCCTGCCGCTGGATCCTCACCAACTGGCTGCCGCGGTTCGGCGTGGAGACCACCTACGTCGACGCCACCGACCTTGAGGCGTGGAAATCCGCCTGCCGGCCCAACACCAAGGCCTTCCTGGTGGAGAGCCCGGCCAATCCGCTGCTGGAGGTGACGGCCATCGGCGCGGTGGCGGAGATTGCGCACGCCGCCGGCGCCAAGCTGGTGGTGGACAATGTGTTCGCCACCCCGATCTTCCAGAAGCCGCTCGCGCTGGGCGCCGACGTGGTCGTCTATTCGGCCACCAAACATATCGATGGCCAGGGCCGGGTGCTGGGGGGCGCGATCCTCGGCTCCGAGGCGTTGATGACCGAGGCCTACAAGGACCTGTTGCGCCACACAGGTCCTGCGCTGTCGCCGTTCAACAGCTGGGTCCTGCTCAAGGGGCTCGAGACCCTCGAGCTGCGCGTGCGGCGCCAGACCGAGAACGCCGCGAAGGTGGCGGACGTCCTGGCCGCCCATTCGAAGGTGAAGCGGGTGATCTATCCCGGCCGGCCGGACCATCCGCAGGCCGCGATCATCGCCAACCAGATGACCGGCGGCGGCAATGTCATCGCCTTCGACTTAGGGAGCCGGGCCGGCGCCTGGCGGTTCCTGGACGCCCTGCAGATCGTCGACATCTCCAACAACCTGGGCGACGCCAAGTCGATGGCCACCCACCCCTCGACCACCACCCACCGCTCCATGCCCGAGGCCGAGCGGCTGGAGATCGGCCTGACCGAAGGCTGGGTGCGGATCAGCGTGGGGCTGGAGGGCGTGGGCGACCTGAGCCGCGACGTGAACCGCGCGCTGGACGGGGCCTAGGAAACAAGAGCTGTCATCCCGGTTTGGCGAAGCCAAGACCGGGACCCCTGAACGTCGATGGCCCAAGAGGAAAAGCGGCGGCGCAGAGGGTCCCCTCCGCCATCCGGCGCTTAGGGGTCCCGGTCTTCGCCTGCGGCGAAACCGGGATGACATCCTGATTTCTACCCCACCGTCTCCAGGGCCTGCGGCTCCACGGCGTAGACGCGGCTGCAGTATTCGCAGGTGACGTGGATCTGGCCGTCGTCCTCGACCATCTCGGCGCGCTCGGCGGCGGGGAAGGACTTCAGCACGGTCTCGATGTGCTGCTGGCTGCAGCGGCAGAAGGCGCGCAGCGGCTTGGGGCCGAACACCCGCACGCCATCCTCGTGGAAGAGCCGCCAGAGCAGGGTGTTGGAGGCCAGCATCGGGTCGATCAGCTCGTCCTCGCCGATGGTCTCGAAGAGGATCTGGGTGCGGTTCCAGGCCTCTTCCGTGGAGCCGCGCGCGGCGTCCTCGGCGATCAGCTGGATCAGCACCCCGCCGGCCCGCCACTGCGGCCCCTCGCCTTCGTCGGCCTGGCCGACCGCCAGGCGCACGCGGGTGGGGGTCTGCTCAGACTGGGCGAAATACTGCTCGGCGCACAACGCCAGGGTCTCGCCCTCGATGGCGGTGACGCCCTGGTAGCGGTCCATGTCCGCGCCCTGGTCGACGGTCATGATGAACACGCCTTCGCCCAGCAGCGAGCGGGCGCCGGGCCGCACGAAGCCCTCGCAGGCCTTGGCCACCTCGTCGGCCTCATAGCGGCAATAGCCGCGCAGGCCGCCGGACGTGTCGTAGTCGGCGACCACATAGCGGACCGGGCCGGAGCCCTGGGCCTGCAGGATCAGCCGGCCCTCGAACTTCAGGCTGGAGCCCACCAGGGCGGCCAGCGCGCAGGCCTCGCCCAGCAGGTTGGCGACCGGTTCGGGATAGGCGTGGCCGGTGAGGATCTCGTGGATCGCCGGGCCCAGGCGCGCGACGCGGCCGCGGACGGGCTCGCCCTCGATCTGGAAGGCGCCGACGAGGTCGTCAGGAAGGGTTGCAGTCATCCGGACCCATATAGGAGAAGGTCGCCAGAATTCGAGCCTGGCCTGTGTCGCGGCCGCCGGGAAGGCGACAATCCGCCCCTGCTGGGGCGGCTTGCGGCGCAAAGGGGGGCGCCGGGTCGCCAGCGACCCGGTGGGGCCGCAGGGGTTTGTGCGACGCGGGCCCTCCAGGCTATAGGAGCCGACATGGCCAAGATCACTTCCCCGACTGCCGCCTTCGGCTGGACGCGTCTGGCGACGCTCGCCGCCATCGCCGCCGTGGCGCTCTACCGGATCGCGCCGCACCTGCCGAACCTGACGCCGGTGGGGGCGATGTTCGTGCTGGGCGGGCTGTACCTGGGCCGCAACCTGGCCTGGATGGCGGCGCCCTTCGCGGGCCTGATCGTCTCCGACACGGTGCTGAACCTCGCCTACGACGGCCGACCGATCCATGCGGGCCGGGTGTTCGACTACGCCGCCTTCCTGGTGGTCGGCCTGGCGGCGCGCTGGATGGCCGACAAGCCGCTCGCCGCGCGCATCGGCATGGTCGTGGCCGCCCCTGTGCTGTTCTTCTTGATCAGCAACTTCGGCGTCTGGGCCGGCGGGTCGATGTACCCGCGGACCGCCCAGGGCCTGATGGACTGCTACACGCTCGCGGTCCCGTTCTTCCGCGGCACGCTCCTGGGCGACTGGCTGTTCGCCGGGGCGGGGATGCTGGCGCTGGAGGGGCTGCGGGCGCGGGAAGACCGGATGCAGGCGGTGGCGGCCTGACCCCTACCCTTCCCATTGATGGGAAGGGGGGACCATCGGCCGAGCGAAGCGGAGAGCCGATGGTGGGAAGGGCGAGCCACAAGCTGCACGCTTGGCTTGCCCTCTCCACCGCGCGCTCTTCGGCGAGCGGTCCCCCTCGCCCGCTGCGCGGGAGAGGTCGTTACCCCACCTTCCCGAAGCACCAGGCGAGGATCGACTTCTGGGCGTGGATGCGGTTTTCCGCCTCGTCCCAGATGACGCTCTGCGGGCCGTCGATGACGCTGTCGACCACCTCCTCGCCGCGGTGGGCGGGCAGGCAGTGCAGGAACAGGGCCTGCGACTTGGCCTCGCCCATCAGCCGTTCGTCGACCTGGTAGGGCTCCAGCGCGTCCAGCCGCTCGTCGTGGTCGGTGTCGCCCATGGAGACCCAGGTGTCGGTGATCACCGCATCGGCGCCGGCCACCGCCTCGTGCGGATCGTGGGTGGTGGTGACCCGGCCCTGGCGCTCGGCGGCGCGGGCGAGGTCGACGAGGTCGGGGTGGTAGATGGCGGGGCTGGCGATGCGCAGCTCGAAGCCCAGCATGGGGGCGGCGTGGATGAAGCTGGCGCAGACGTTGTTGCCGTCGCCGACCCAGGCGATGGCCTTGCCCTTCACATTGCCCAGCCGCTCCTCGATGGTCAGCAGGTCGGCGACGATCTGGCAGGGGTGGCCCCGGTCGGAAAGGCCGTTGATCACCGGCACGTCGGAATTGAGCGCCAGCCGCTCCAGGTCCTCGTGGACATTGGCGCGGACCATGATGGCGTCGACCATCCGCGACAGCACGCGGGCGGTGTCCTCGATCGGCTCGCCGCGGCCGAGCTGCATGTCCTGGGCGTTGGAGATGATCACGTCGCCGCCGAGCTGGCGCATGGCCGCGTCGAAGGAGAAGCGGGTGCGGGTCGAGTGCTTCTCGAAGATCATCGCCAGCGTCCGGTGCTCGCCCGGCCGGTCGGCGTCCGGCTGACCCTTGGGCCAGCCGAGCCGGGCGTTCTTGCGGGCCCGCGCATCATCGAGGATGGCGCGCAGGTCGGAGGCCTCCAGCTTCCAGAGGTCGACGAAATGTCTAACGGCCTGGGTCATTCCTGATCCCCCAAACCCCGCTCACCCCGGCGAAGGCCGGGGCCCAGGTCCATCCTGAGAGCGGGGTGAATTGCATCTGGGTCCCGGCCTGCGCCGGGATGAGCGGTGAGTTATGCGGCCGCCTTTGCTCGGGCGCGCGCGGTCTCGCAGGCCCGCTCGAACTTGCCGATCGCCTCGCGCGCCTCGTCGAAGGTCAGGTTGAGCGGCGGCAGCAGGCGCACGCAGTTCTCGCCGCCGCCGGCGATCAGCAGGTGCTCGTCGCGGGCGTGCTGCATGAACTCGCGGTTGGGCGTGGCGAGCTTGATGCCGATCAGCAATCCCTTGCCGCGGATGTCGAGCACCACGTCGGGGAAGCGATCCTGCAGGCCCGAGAGCTGCTGGGTGAAGTAGCCGGCCACCTCGCGCACATGGGCCAGGAGCTCAGGGCTGGTCAGCTCTTCCATCGAGGCGACGCCCACCGCCATGGCCAGCGGATTGCCGCCGTAGGTCGAGCCGTGCGAGCCCGGCGTCATGCCGTTCGCCGCCCGCGCCGTGGCCAGGCACGCGCCGACCGGGAAGCCGCCGCCCAGCGCCTTGGCGACCGCCATGATGTCGGGATCGGCCGCGCCGTCGAGCCACTCATAGGCGAACAGCTTACCGGTCCGCCCCAGGCCGCACTGGATTTCGTCGTAGATCAACAGCGTCCCGGTCTCGTCGCAGAGCTGGCGGATGGCCTTCAGCGTCGCCTCGGTCCAGGCGCGCGCGCCGCCCTCGCCCTGCACGGGCTCCAGGATGATCGCCGCGGTGGTCTCGCCCACCGCCTCGCGGATGGCGTCGAGGTTGTCGAACGGCAGCTGCAGGAACCCCGGCATCTTGGGGCCGAAGCCTTCCAGATAGCTGGCGTTGCCCGAGGCGTTGACGGCGGCGAGCGTGCGGCCGTGGAACGAGCCCTCGAAGCCGATGATGTCGATGCGCTCGGGATTGCCGTTCGCCCAGTGGTGCTTGCGCGCGGTCTTGATGGCGCACTCGATGGCCTCGGCGCCGGAATTGCCGAAGAACACCACGTCGGCGAAGGTGGCGTCCGTCAGCATGCCGGCGAGCTTTTCCTGGCCCGGGATGCGGAAGATGTTGGAGACGTGCCACAGCTTGTGGGCCTGGTCGGTCAGGGCCTGCGCCAGCTTGGGGTTGGCGTGGCCCAGGGCGTTCACCGCAATGCCGGCCATGCAGTCCAGGTAAGCCTCGCCTTCGGCGGTGTAGAGACGCGCGCCCTCGCCTCGCTCGAACGCCAGCGGGGCGCGCTGATAGACGCCCATGATGTGGTCGCTGGGAACGGGCGCGGCGTCGTGCTGCGCGGTCTTCGTCGTCACCGGAGAAGCCCTCCAAAACGGAAGCGTCCCCGCGCGCGTGGCAACGGGGACCGGAAGGCTGGGCGTTTTCCGCTTCGAACGCGGTGATGTCAACGATTGACGCGCGCCTGGCGCGACAGCACCCAGGCGATGGCGAGGCCGACTCCCACATGGCTGGCGAGGTCGCCGAGCGATGAGAGGCCGTGCCAGCCATAGGGCGCCCCGAAGCGCAGCGGCAACACGACGCCGTACATGAAGGCGTAGAGGGCCACGCCGTAGACCGCGCCGCACAGGAGGGGCCGGCGGTAGAGCGCCGTCAGCCGTGTGGCGGCGAGGAAATAGGCGCCGGCCATGCAGAGCGCGATGGCGAAGTGGGTGACGACGCCCAGCGCGGCGCTCGCATATCCGCCGTCGGCGGCCGCCTTGCCGAGCCAGCCCCCGGCCACGCCCTGCCAGACCTTGTAGATCGGCTTGCCACGCATCAGGCCGAACATCACCGAGGCGTAGACGAAGTCCACGACGCCGCCGGCGAGGCCGGCCAGGACGACGGCGCCGATCATGTTGCGGTCGTGCGGCCGCGCCGCCTCTGAGACGATGGTGGTCATGGACGCTCCCTCCCCGGAACGCCGAAGCTTGACCACAGGATCGGGCGCTTGTCCCGCGCCTCAGCCGTCAGGTCTTGATCTTGTAGCCGGTCTGGAACATCCGGAAGCAGACACCGCCGGTGAAGACGATGAGCCCCAGCGTCATGGCGGCGCCCACCGGCAACGAGCTTTCGGCCTGGCCGATGAAGCCGTAGCGGAAGCCGTCGATCAGATAGAAGAACGGGTTGAACTTCGAGAAGCTGCGGAACGGCTCGGGCAGCCGCTCGATCAGGTAGAAGGTCCCCGACAGGAAGGTCATCGGCATGATGACGAAGTTGGTGACCGCGGCCATGTGGTCGAACTTCTCGGCCCACAGCCCGGCCATGATGCCGATGAAGCCCATGATCAGGGCCGCGCCGAGGCCGAAGAAGACGATCGCCCAGGGATGGGCCATGGGCAGGGTGGCGAAGGGCAGGACCGCCAGCCCGGCCACCGTCCCGACCACGATGCCCCGTGTCGCCGCCCCGGCGCCAAAGCCGATCAGATGCTCCAGCGGCGTCAGCGGCGGGGTCATGAAGTCGCCCATCAGGCCGTTGAACTTGGCCTGCAGCAGGGATGACGAGGAGTTGGCGAAGGCGTTGGACAGGATCTGCATCATGATCAGGCCCGGCGCCACGAAGGAGCCGTAGGCCACGCCGTTGACGGCCCGGCCGCCGCCCACCGCCACCACGAACACCAGCATGTAGAGCAGCGCCGAGACCACCGGGGCGGCGAGCGTCTGCATGCCGACCTTCCAGAAGCGCTTCACCTCGCGCAGGTAGAGGGTCTTCAGCCCCTCCCAGTTGACCCCGTCGTAGACCCGCGGCTGAGGCGGCAAGACGACTTCCGATCCGACGGCCATGTCCTTCATGGCCCTTCATGTGCGCCCGCCGCGCGCGAGCCGCAAGAGTGCGGCGGGACGACGCAACATCTAGTTCCTGTGGACGAAAGGTGGGGCGCCTATTGTGGTCCTTAAGGAGTTGTTTACCACTGATGGTGGTTGCTGGGCGATGAGAGAGCTGGGCGCCACAAGATGTTGAATCCGGGACCACCGCGGGGGCGGTCCGGAGCAACGGCTGGGAGGCGAGCATGGGCTGGACGGACGAGCGGGTCGAACTCCTCAAGAAGCTGTGGCAGGACGGGCTTTCGGCCAGTCAGATCGCCAAGCAGCTGGGCGGCGTCACCCGCAACGCGGTGATCGGCAAGGTGCACCGCCTGGGCCTGTCGGGGCGTGCGACGCCTTCGAAGCCGGCCCGCACGGTGTTCAAGGCGCCGCGTCCGGCGCGCGCCGTGGCCGCGCCGTCGGCCCCGCGCCGGCTGATCGAGCCGTCGTCGATGGTCGCCCAGCCGACCCCGGTCCGCTACGTGGACGAGACGCCCGGCACCGCGACGGTGCTGACCCTGGCGGCCCACATGTGCAAGTGGCCGATCGGCGATCCGTCGCTCGATAATTTCACCTTCTGCGGGCGGCGTTCGGACGAGGGTCCCTACTGCCACGAGCACGCCCAGGTCGCCTATCAGCCGGCGCAGGCCAGGAAGAAGTCCTCCGCCGCCGAGCTCGCCCGGTCGCTGCGTCGGTATCTCTGATCGACGCAGACCTCCGGGCCACATAGATCCGTTGGGGATGGAGGCGCGTCGGGCGCCGGAGCGGATCGCCGCTACCGAAGCCCGGCGCGCCTTTTCCTTGTGTCATCCCGGTTTTCGCGTCAGCGAAAGACCGGGACCCTCAGCGCCGGATGGAGGGGACCCACGCTCATCATCTGCAGGTACAGATCTTCCCAGTGCGGATTGTCGGCCTCGATGAGGCGGATCTTCCACTCTCGGCGCCACCGTTTCAGCTGCTTCTCGAAATGGATCGCCTCGCAAATCTCGCCATAGCCTCGGAAGTAGACGAGGCGGTCGACATTGTGCTCGGCCGTAAAGCCGCGGGCGACCTTGGCCTTATGCTCGAATATCCGTCGTTCGAGCGAGTTCGTCACGCCGACGTAGAGCGTCCCGTACCTTGTGTTCGCGAGGATGTAGACCCAGTAGCTCATTCCGACGATCTGGCGCTGAGGGTCCCGGTCTTCGGCTGCGCCGAAACCGGGATGACAGATATTAGAACATTTTGGCAACTTATCCAACGGCCGCGTTGGGATTCACGCCTCGCCGGGTTAGATTCCGCCCATGAGCGACGTCGCCCCCGAGTCAGCCCCTGAGTCTCCTGCGGAAGACGGCAACGCCAAGCCCTACTCCGTCTCGGAGCTGGCGTTCGCGCTCAAGCGGACGCTGGAGGACGCCTATGGGTTCGTCAGGCTGCGGGGCGAGATTTCCAAGGTCACCAACCACGCCAACGGCCACGTCTATCTGACGCTGAAGGACGAGCGGGCGGCCATCGACGGGGTGGTCTGGAAGGGCCAGGTGCGCGGCCTCTCGATCCGGCCCGAACAGGGGCTGGAGGTGATCGTCACCGGCAAGATCACCGCCTATCCGGCCGGCTCGCGCTACCAGATCGTCATCGAGACCATGGAAGCCGCCGGCATGGGCGCGCTCCTGGCGCAGCTCGAGCGGCTGAAGGCGAAGCTGGCGGCCGAGGGCCTGTTCGCACCGCAGCGGAAGCAGCCCCTGCCCTCGATGCCCGCCGTGGTGGGGGTGATCACCAGCCCGACTGGCGCGGTGATCCGCGACATCCTGCATCGCATCCGAGACCGCTGGCCGTGCCGGGTGATCGTCTGGCCGGTTGTGGTGCAGGGCGACCAGGCCGCCGCCCAGGTGAGCGCCGCGATCCGCGGCTTCTGCGCGCTCGATCCGGCGGGGAAGATCCCGCGCCCCGACGTGCTGATCGTGGCGCGCGGCGGCGGCTCGGTCGAAGACCTCTGGGCGTTCAACGACGAGGGCCTGGCGCGCGCGGTCGTCGACTGCACGATCCCGCTGATCAGCGCGGTGGGCCACGAGACCGACACCACCCTCATCGACTTCGTTTCAGACCGAAGGGCCCCAACCCCCACGGCGGCGGCCGAGATGGCGACGCCGGTGCTGGCCGAGCTGAAGGCCGCGGTCAGCGACCTCGGCGGGCGCATGCATCGCTGCGGCGGCCGCGTGGTCGAAGACCGCCGGGCCCACGTGGCCCATGCCGAACGCGCCCTGCAGCGCGTGCCCGACCTGGTGCGGCTGGCCGAGCAGCGGTTCGACATCGTCTCGGGAAGGCTCACCGCCGCCCTCGCCAAGAACGTGGCGGCGCACGAACGGGATCTGGTGGCCGTCGCCTCGCGGCTGTCGCCCCTGCTGCTGCAGCGACCCCAGGCGGTGCAGCGCCAGCGGCTGGACGCCGTGGCGGTGCGGCTGGGCCCGGCGGTGAAGCGCGGCGTCGAACGCGCGGCGGAGCGGCTTGGCGCGCTTTCCAAGCTCTATGTCAGCGTCGATCCCGACCGGCCGCTGCAGCGCGGCTTCGCCCGCGTCGCCCGCGCCGATGGGACCCTGGTCAGGGCCGGCGCCGAGCTGGTCTCGGGCGAGAAGGTCGCCATGACCTTCGGCGACAAGGTCACGCGCGGCGCCGTGGTCGACGGCGAGACCGCCGATCCGACAGCCGCCAGGCCCGCGCCAAAGGCCGCCAAGGCCCGGAAACCCGCAAACTCCGCGCAGGGCGATCTGTTCTGATGGCCCGTCCGGGCTTAAATAGGGGTCCATGAACGCCCACGATCGCGACTTCACCAGCCAGGACCTCGCCACGCTTCACTACGGCGACGGCGAGTTCGCCGTGCTCAAGCCGGGCCGCTACGTGCTCTGCGCGGTGAGCGGCGTGAAGATCCCGCTCGAACAGCTCCGCTACTGGAGCGCCCCCCTGCAGGAGGCCTATGCGGGCCCGGCCGAGGCGCTGAAGCGGTGGCAGGAGACTGAAGGCTAGCGCCCTTCTCCCCTTGCGGGAGAAGGACCTACCTTTTCTTATAGATCTCGTTCGGCCAGCGTTTGTGGACCCAGAACCATTCGGCGGGGCGCTCGCGGATGCGGTCTTCCATGAAGGCGTTGACCCGGCGCACCCCGGCCTCGATGTCGGCGGCCTTGTCGCCGGTGTCGATGAGCTGGATCGGCTCGTGGACGATCACCCGGAAGCGGGCCACCCCGGTCCGCTGCACCGACATGGGCTGCAGCGGGACGCCGTAGCGCAGCGCGAAGGTCGCCGGGCCGGGCGCGGTGTGGGCGGTGACGCCGAAGAAGGGGGCGGCGATGCCGCCGTTGAACTTCTGGTCGTTCATCAGCGCCACGGACTCGCCGCGCGTCAGCGCCCGCAGCAATTCGCGCGCGCCGTCGGACCCCTTGGGCGCGAACAGCCGCACGCCATAGCGGAAACGGCTGCGCCGGATGCGTTCGTCCACATAGGGATTGTTGGTCGCCCGATAGGTGATCTGGCAGGTGATGCCGGCGTGGATGATCACCGCGGGCATGATCTCGAAGCTGGAGAAGTGGCCGGAGATGAACACCACCGGCCCGGCGCCGTCGGCGATGGCCTTGAGCCGCTCGGCGCCGACGATCTCGACGCGCGTCGGATCGGCGATGATCCGGTCGAGGATGGTGAACTCGGCGAACCAGCGGCCGGCCTCCCCCCACTGGGCGTCGAGCAGGCGGGCGATCTCGGCGTCCGAGGCCTCGGGGAACACGATCCGCAGGTTGGTCTCGGCGACATGGTTGGCGCTGGTCCTGGGCCCAAGCGCGCGGAAGAACCAGGACCCGAAGTCCGACACCGCATCGATGGGGAAGGTGCGCGCCAGCACCTCGGCGACGTCGTAGGCGACGGCTTCCAGCCGCCACATGATGTCCTGCGCGAAAGAGGCCTTGGCCATGGCTTCTAGTAGGGGGCGTCGCGCCCCTCGCGCAACGCGTGCGATTGGCGCGGGACTTGAAGCCTATCGGCCGAGCGGTCCCGATCCGGGACAGCGGGGCGTCAAGAAAAAGAGTGGCGGAAGGCCGATGGCGGACGAGATCGACGTGCATCTGGGGCGGCGGCTGCGCCGGCGTCGGCGGCTGCTGGGCCTGACCCAGCAGGAGCTGGCCGAGGCCTGCGGCGTGCGCTTCCAGCAGATCCAGAAGTACGAGTGCGCGGCCAACCGCATGTCCGCCGCCCGCCTGTGGCAGCTCTCCGAGGTGCTGGAGGCGCCGATCAGCTATTTCTACGACGGCTTCACCGAGGCCAAGGCGCGTGGCGGCGAGGAGGCCGGCGAGGTCTTCGCGCGCAAGGAAACCCGCGATCTGGTCCGCGCCTACTACCAGCTGGGCGAACGCCCCCGCCGCCGGCTGCTCGACCTGGCCAAGAGCCTGAACGGCGAGGCCGAGGGGTAGGCTTTGCCGTCCCCCTTCATGGGGAAGGGGGAGGCAAGATTGAGTGCGGCGCCCGGACCCTCTACACCACCCCCATGTCCCTTTCCGCCGACCGCCTCGCAGAGCTCGACGCCTTCCTGATCGAGCTGAACCGCGCGGCGGCGGGCGCGATCCTGCCGCTGTTCCGCGGCCAGCATGGCCTGGACAACAAGCAGGGGCCCGGCGGTTTCGACCCCGTCACCGAAGCCGACAAGGGCGCTGAGCGGGCGATCCGCCAGATGGTCGCCGAGCGCTATCCCGACCACGGCTTCATCGGCGAGGAATATGGCGAGGACCGGCCCGACGCCGAGTTTGTTTGGGTCCTGGATCCGGTGGATGGGACGCGGGCCTTCATCGCCGGCCTGCCGCTGTGGTGCACGCTGATCGGCCTGCGGTGCGAGGGCCGCTCCGTGCTGGGCTCGATCGGCCAGTCCTATATCGGCGAGCTCTACATCGGCCACGCGGGCGGCGCGCGGCTGATCAGCCGCGGCCACACCAGGCCCCTGAAGGTGCGGCCCTGCCCCCGGCTCACCGAGGCGATCATCGCCACCACCGATCCGGAGATGTGTTTCACCGGCGCCGAGCTGGGCGCGTGGCGCCAGGTCCGCGCCGCCGCCCGGCTGGCCCGGCTGGGCTGCGACGCCTACGCCTACGCCATGGTGGCGGCCGGTACGCTCGACCTGGTCATCGAGGCCGGGCTGAAGAGCTGGGACGTCGAGGCCGCGATCCCGCTGCTGGCCGGCGCGGGCGGGTTCGTCACCGATTGGCGCGGCGATCCGATCGGCCCAAACGGCGGCCAGATGGTCATCGCCGGCGACCGCGCCTGCCTCGACGAGGCGCTGGTCGCGCTGCGGCGCTCGGCGCTCTAGCCGAGCGGACGGCTACTTCTTCGCCGCGGGCTTCCTGGCCGCCGGTTTCTTGGCGGCGGGCTTCTTCGCGGCCGGCTTCTTCGCGGCCGGCTTCTTGGCCGCGGGGGCCTTCTTCGCGGCCGCCGGCTTGGCGGCTGGCTTCTTGGCCGAAGCCTTCTTGGCCGCCGGCTTCTTGGCCGCGGGCTTCTTGGCGGCCGGAGGTTTCTTCGCCGCCGCGGGCTTGGCGGCGGGCTTCTTGGCCGCCGGCTTCTTGGCCGCGGATTTCTTGGCGGCCGGCTTCTTGGCGGCGGGCGCCTTCTTCGCCGCCGCGGGCTTGGCGGCGGCCTTCTTCTTGGCCGGAGCCTTCTTCTTGGCGGCCGGCTTCTTGGCGGCCGGGGCCGGCGAGGCGGCGGCCATCATCGGGGCGGACGAGGTCGCCATGGTGGGCGCCGGCGGCTTGGGCGGCGTGGCCGGGGCGGCCTTGGGGGGTTCGGCGGGCTTGGGGGCGACACGCCCGGTCAGCGAGTCGAACGCCTTCATGAAGAAGTTTCGCATCTGATCGGTCTCCATCAGGATTTCGTGGAAAGCGCCGGGGACGTTGATGAACTTTCCCTGGGGCAGGTGGCGGGCGGCGCGCTGTTGCGCCGCGTTGTCGACCAGTTTGTCGTCTTCGGCCGAAAGAATGATTACCGGAACGGTGATATGGCTCAGCCGCTCTGGCCGGGCGAGCTCGGCGGTGGCCTTGAACGCGAAGTCGAGCCAGCCCCAGGTGGGTGCGCCCAGGGCCAGCTTCGGCTCGGCCGCCAGCTGGCCGCAGGCCCGCGCGTAACGCCGCCGATCGTGGGTCAGGACATTGGTCTCGAAGACGTCGTCGAACGGCTTGCCCGGGTCGTTCAGCACATAGCGCCTGGCGCGGCCGAACAGCTTGGAGACCTGCACCATCATGCGCGCCGCGGCGGGCGAACGGCCGCCGGTCTGGACGCCCAGCATCGGCGCCGAAAAGATCGCGCCCACGAACCGATGCTCGCCCTGGGCCATGGCCAGCAGCGTCAGGCAGCCACCCATGGAGTGGCCCACGGCCACCCACGGCTTCGGCAGCCGGTCGGCGAAGGTGTCCAACAGGATCTTGAAGTCGTCCACATAGGCCTTGGCGCCGTCGGCGTGGCCCTTCAGCGGATCGCCGAGCGCCCGGTGCGACAGGCCTTGGCCGCGCCAGTCATGGGCCAGCACCACGAAGCCGCGGTCGAGGAAATCGCCGATGACCTCGAAATATTTCTCGATGGGCTCGGTGCGGCCACCCGACAGCACGATCGAGCCCCGCGCCCGGCCCCGCGGGCGGAACAGCGCCGCGCGCAGACGCGCCCCGCCGGCGCCGGAAAACCACATGGCCTCCCCGCCGTCCGGAATCGGGGCGTCGCGCGTGGCGATCAGGGGCGCGGTCTCGGCCATCAGCCGGCGGCCTTCCCGAAGATCGCCTGGATCCTCGGCTGCAGCTGCATGGCGAGGCCCATGTCGGAGAGCTTCAGCCGCCCGCTCATCATGGCGCGCACCGGATCGAGCTCGCCCTTGCCGAGCGCCTCGAGGTCGCGCTTGGCGAGCGTCACCGTCAGGTCGGCGGGCTTGTCGTCGTTGGTCACCGCGGCGCCGGCGATGTGGATCACGCCCTCGCCCTTGAGGTCCAGTTTCACGGATTTTTCCCCAAGCGCGGGAGCGCCGGCTTCGGACGCGGCGGCCCTGCGGATACGATCCGTCAGCTCCTCCAGCGTCGCCATGCCCACAACTCTCCCGACTCAAAGGCCAGCTTCACCTTAGGCGCGAGTGAAGTAAACTGTCAGGCGTGGGCAGACGCCGGTTTGACGAAGCGCAGCGTCATTCGGTCGCTCTCTCCGATCGCATCGTATTTCGCGTGGTCGAAGCCGGGGTTCGGCGGCTTTCCGATCGGTGACGACCTGCGCACCGGCGGCAGGGTCCAGACGCCGAACGGATGATCCTTGGTGTCCTTGGGATTGGCGTTGATCTCGCTCGTCGCATCGAGGACGAAGCCGGCCTCCTGGGCGAGCTTCACCACATAGGCCTGGTCCACATAGCCGTCGGCCGCCAGCGGATCGGGCACGCCGGCGGGATCGGCGCGATGTTCCTCGACCCCGAGAATCCCGCCGGGCTTGAGCGCGGCGAAGGCGTCGTGGAAGGCCTTCTCGGCGACGCCGGCGGCCATCCAGTCGTGCAGGTTGCGCAGGAAGAGCGCCAGGTCCGCCGAGGCCGGCGGCGCCACCGGTCCGCTGCGCGGCCCGAAGGCGGTGGTCGCCACCTTGCCGTAGAGCTTCGGATTGGCCTCGAGGCGCTTGCGGTAGGCGGCGACGACCTGGCGCGCCGCGGCGTTGGCAGGATCGGCGGTCTCCAGGTCGGCGGCGTAGAGCTTGCCGCCGGTCGAGGCGAGATAGGGCGCCAGGATCTCGGTGTACCAGCCGGCGCCGGGCCAGAATTCGACCACCGTCATGCCGGGCCTGAGGCCCCAGAAGGTCAGGCTCTCGACGGGATGGCGCCAGGCGTCGCGAGCCTTGTCGGCCGGCGTGCGCCAGGCGCCGGCGACGGCGTCGGCCAGCGTCAGCGGCCCCTTGGGCCGGGTCGGCGCGGCGCCTCGGCCACAGGCGGTGAGCGCCAGGGTCGCGAGCAGCACCGATCGGCGGGAAAGCGGGGTCATCGGCAGCCTCGAGCCTCTCTGTCCACGCCCCCGCACGGACCCCCGCCCCGCAAGGGGCAGCCATCGGTACCGCGCGCTCGCGGCTGCGTCAAAACCGGGGCCTTGAACCGGGTTCGGGGGCGCCTATCTCGATGCGCGGAAGGCGCCGATTTCGGGCCTTCCGGACGCCCGGCGAGGCCTGATGGCTCGCCACGGCGCCCTGACGCAACCTTGCTTGAAGAGAAGGATGTGACCCTCATGCGTACCTTTGATTTCGCCCCCCTTTATCGTTCGGTCGTCGGCTTCGATCGCCTCGCCGACCTGTTGGAATCCGCGGCCACCGAGCCCGCCTCCACGGGCTATCCGCCCTACAACATCGAGCGGACCGCGGAGAACGAGTACCGTATCGAAGTCGCCGTCGCCGGCTTCCGTCCGGACGAGCTGAACGTCGAGGTCAAGGAGAACCTCCTGACCGTGCAGGGCCGCAAGACGGCCAACGACGAGGCGCGCACCTACCTGCATCGCGGCCTGGCCGAGCGCAATTTCGAGCGACGGTTCCAGCTGGCCGACTACGTCGTCGTGACGGACGCCAGCCTGGCCGACGGCCTGCTGTCGCTGTCCCTGAAGCGCGAGCTGCCCGAGGCGCTGAAGCCGCGCCGCATCGAGATCGGCGCGGCGAAGTCCACGCTGATCGAAGGCGAAGGCTCCGAAAAGGCGGCCTAGGCGACCTCTTTGCCTCCCCCGCCAACGGGGGAGGCAAGTGATCAGGCGGCGCGGGCGAGGCTCGCGCCGCCCTTTTGCTGGCTATTCGACCAGCCCGCGCGCGCCGCGACGCTGGGCGCTGGAGAGCTC
The DNA here is from genome assembly GCF_035944335.1 of Phenylobacterium sp. Taxonomy (GTDB): domain Bacteria; phylum Pseudomonadota; class Alphaproteobacteria; order Caulobacterales; family Caulobacteraceae; genus Phenylobacterium. The sequence continues at coordinate 23,590 of NZ_DASZBG010000017.1, forward strand.
GACCGCGACGAGCTTGGCGCCGGTCAGGTCGCAGCCCTTGAGATCGGCGTCGGCGAGCGAGGCGCCAGACAGGTCCGCGCCATGGGCCATGGCCGAGCGCAGCCGCGCGCCGGTGAGCACGGTGGGCGTGGTGCGCCCGCCGCCCAGCGGCAGCAGCGCCAGAAGCGCGTTGTGCAGCACAGCCTTGCTGAGATCGGCGCCGGCCATCCGCGCGCCGCGCAGGTCGGCGTCCTTCAGGGTCGCGCCGCGCAGGTCGCAGGCCTCGAGGTCGGCGCCCTGCAGCTGCACCTCGGTGAGGTCGAGGCCCACCATGCAGGCCCGCTTCGCGCTGAGCGCGGTCAGTCGAAGCCCCTTCAGCCGATCGCCCAGCGGCCGCAGGTCCTCGCCGTCGACCACGGCGCGGGCGCCCTGCTTGCCGCCGGAGCGGACCCACTGGTCGTGGCCCTTCAGCATTTCGGCGAGCTTGTCGGCGCGCGAAATCCCGGCGCGGCTCGGCGCGTCCAGCGCGCCCTCGAGCTTGGCGCCGCGGGTGTTGGCCTCGGAGAGTTTCACGCCGGTGATGATCGCGCCTTGGAGGTCGGCGCCTTGCAGGTTGGCGCCCTCGACCTTGGCGTTCTCCATCAGCGCGCCGGCGAACAGCGCGTCCTTGAGGTTGGCGTCGGTGAGCATCGCGCCCTTCAGGGAGCAGTCGGAGAAGTCCGCGCCGGCGGCGTAGAGCCCGTCGAGGCGCGAGCGATCGAGCGTCGCCCCGGTGATCGTGGCCTGGTCGAGCTCGCCGTTGCGGGCCTCCTCGATCACGGCCGGGAATCCACGGCTGGGATGGGGCATGGCCACCTTGCCGGGGCGCAGGTCCACCTCGGTGAGGTTGGCGTTGGCCAGGTTCGCGCCTTGCAGGCAGGCGCCGCGCAGGTCGGCGCGGGCGAGGTTGGCGCCGCGCAGGTCGGCCGAGCGGAAATCGCAGCCGGCGAGCTTGGCGCCGGTGAACCGCGCCCCGGCGAGCTTGGCCCCGTCGAACACCGAGCCGGCGAGTTCCGCGCCCGAGAGTTCGCGGCCCGCAAGGTCCAGTCCGGAGAAATCCACGAACGGCAGCGAGCAGCGCTTGCCGCCGGGCTCGCCAGCCACGAAGCGGGCGTGAGCGCCAAGGATCAGGTCGAGCTCGCCCGATGTCAGTCTGCGGCGCCCGGGTAGGGCGGGTCTGGCCAAGGTTAGATCACTTCCTCGAGGCCGCGCGCCCCATGTCGTTTGACGCCGGTGAAGTTCGCCTGCCTCAGGAGGGCGCCGCGGAAGTTGGCGCGGCTGACGTCGGCGTCGGCGAAGATCGCGCGCCTGAGGTCGGCGCCGGTCAGGTCGGCGAATTTCAAGGAGGCGCCGGTCAGGTTGCACGCCAGCAGCCGGTCGGCGCCCAGCAGCAGCGGGCCCATCTGCGCCTCGCGCAGGTCCGCGCCGGAGAGCTTGGCGTCCACCAGGCGCGCGCCGCGCAGGTCGGCGCGGCGCAGGTTGCAGCCGCGCAGGTCGGCGCCCTCCAGATGCGCGCCCTGCAGCTGCACGCCCTCCATGTCGAGGCCGTAGAAGATGGCGTGCTTGGCGCTGAGCGCGGTGAGGTTGAAGCCCCGCACGCTTTCCAGGGCCCGCAGGTCGGCCCTGTCGAAGGCCGAGGGACTGCCCTCGGCGCCGGCGGTCTCGCACCAGCGGGCGTGTTCGCGGATCAGGTGGGCGTAGTTGATCTGTTCGCCGGCCGTGGCCTTGGACTCGTCGGTGAGCGCGCCGGTCAGGTTGGCGTCCATGACGTTCCAGGCGTTGGTCTTGGCGCCCACCAGGATGGCGTCGCGCAGGTCCGCGCCGGCCAGGTCCGCGCCGGAGAGGTCGGCGCCGGAAAGGTTCGCGCCGGTCATCGAGGCGTGCTTGAGGTTGGCCCGGACCAGCTTGCAGTCCTTCATGATCGCGTCGGTGAAGTCGGCGCGGGTGGCCATGGCGCCGGACAGGCGCGAGCGCTCCAGGTTGGCGCCGGCCAGGATCGCGCCCTGCACGTCGCCGGCCGCGCCAGGGTTGGTCTCGACTCGGCGGTAGCCCTGCTTGCGGTCGGCGGCGGCCAGCGCGCCTTCGCGCAGGTCGCATTCGAAGAGGTCGGCGCCGGTCAGGTTGGCGTTGCGCAGGCAGGCGCCGCGCAGGTCGGCGCGGCGCAGCGAAGCCTCCTCCAGGTCGGCGTCCTGCAGGTCGGCGCCGAACAGGTTGGCATGGTCAAGCCGCGCATGGACGAAGCGGCAGGACGCCAGGATCGCGCCGGTGAAATCGGCGTCGCAGAGGTTCTTGCCCGAAAGGTCGAGCCCGGTGAGGTCGCACCAGGCGAAGACGGCGCGGGCCCCGCCGGGCTTGGAGCTCCACAGCCGGTCGTGCTTGGCGCAGATCTCCTCGACCTGCGCCTGGTTGAGGCGGCGGACGACGAGGCTGTGGGCTGGCGCGCTGGACATGGCCACGGCTGGGAACGCTCCTTTCCGTGGGAAACGAAGCTAGTCCGGCCAGATTAAGGATGGATTTCCAGTATTTAGCCCGCGGGACGCTGCCCATTTTGGGGATCGTAGGTTGTGTAAAGCGCCCCAGCCTCGTCGCTCAGCAACCCCAGGTCGGCCACGACGCCCGCGGCCCGCAGCCGCGTCACCCCCCGGCCGGCCGCGAAGGCCGAGGAATCCTCGCAGGCGACCGCCACCCGCGCCACGCCGGCCGCGACCAGCCGCGCGCTGCACGAGGCGGCCCCCGACGACCGCTCCGCGCAGGGCTCGAGGGTGACGTAGGCTGTCCCCCCGCGCGCCGCCGCCCCCGCCTGCGCCAGGGCCACCTCCTCCGCATGCGGCCGCCCGCCGAGCCCGGTCGCGCCCTCGCCGACCACCGCGCCGTCCTTGACGATCACGCAGCCGACCGAGGGGTTGGCGCCCGTGCGCCCGACGCCCGCCCGCGCCAGGGCGATGGCGCGGCGCATGTGGGCGGGATCATCCGAAGCGGCGGTCATGGCCCTTCATGCCCCGTCTCCCGGCGCGGGAGAAGCGCTCGTGGACTCCGGCGCGCGCGCCCAACCACCGGCGGTTGTGCTATGGTCGGTCCGCCCGGCGGCCGCCCTGTCGTACAGGGGCGGCGGCGTGCGCCGCGGCCAGCAGAAATCGAGTTCACACAGGCGACCCCGTCGCCATTCCCGTTTGCAACCCATACGGCAGGAGTGAACGATGAAGACCACCCTCGCAATCGCTGCGATCTCCGCGGCCGGCCTTGCCGCCCTCGGCGGGGTCGCGCTCGCGGCGCAGGACCGCTCGACCCTGAAGGTCCCCGGCGGCCTCTCCTTCTCCGAGTTCAAGGGCTACCAAGCCTGGGAGGCCGTCGCCGTCAGCCAGGTTCCCGGCAGCCAGAAGCTGATCGCCGCCAACGCCACCATGATGGCGGCCTACAAGAAGGGCCTGCCCGCCAAGGACCAGACGTTCCCGGAGGGCTCCAGGGTGGTGAAGATCGAGTGGTCCCAGAAGCCGAACCCGGCCTCGCCCTACCCCGTGCAGGTTCCCGGCGAGCTGAAGTCGGTCGCGTTCATCGTGAAGGACACCAGGCGCTTCCCGAAGACCAAGGGCTGGGCCTACGCCAAGTTCGATGTCGACCCGAAGACCAGGACGTTGAAGCCCGAGGGGGCCGGCGCCGCGTGCGGCTACGCCTGCCACACCGCCGTGGCGGCCCAGGACTACATCTTCACCGCCTATCCGGCGCGCTGAGCGGCGGCGGTCAGCCCAGGCTCGGCAGGGCCTGGGCGCGGTCCGCGTCCAGGTACCGCGCCGCCGTCGGCTTCAGGGCGCGGTCGAGCTCGACCACCAGCGGGTTCCCGGTGGGGATCTCGACGCCGACGATGGCGTCGTCGGCGACCGCGAACAGCAGCTTGACGATGGCGCGCAGGGAATTGCCGTGGGCCGCCACCAGCACCGTCTGGCCGGCCGCGAGCCTGGGCGCGATCTCGCCTTCCCAGTAGGGCTGCACGCGCTCCAGCGTGGTCTTCAGGCTCTCGGTGCGCGGCAGGACGGCGCCCGCATAGCGGCGGTCCCGGCTGAAATCGAACGCGCTGTCGGGGGCCATCTCCGGCGGCGGGATGTCGTAGGAGCGCCGCCAGATTTTCACCTGGTCCGCGCCGTGCTTGGCCGCGGTCTCGGTCTTGTTGAGGCCGGTCAGGCCGCCGTAGTGCCGCTCGTTCAGCCGCCAGTCCTTGATCTCCGGCACGAAGGTCTGTCCAGCCCCCCAGAGCGCCAGCCAGGAGGTCCGGATCGCCCGGGTCAGCACCGAGGTGAAGCAGGTGTCGATGGCAAGGCCCGCGGCCTTGATCAGCGCGCCGCCCTTCGCGGCCTCCACCTCGCCCTGGGGCGTCAGGTCCACGTCCACCCAGCCGGTGAACTTGTCCTCCAGGTTCCACTGGCTCTGGCCGTGGCGCAGCAGGATCAGGGTCGGCAAGGCGGGGGACCTCCGTTTCGGATACGGTGACAGCGGCTAGGGCCTTGGGGGCGTGGCCGTCAAGCGTTGGCCGGACTCGTCGGGACCGCTATAGGTGCGCCCAAGATGCTCGATCGCCTCTATCTGCCGGTCCTCGGCCTCGCCACCCTCGCCGCCATCGCGCTCGCCTTGGTCTGGCCGCAGGGCCTGGGCGACCGCTCGCCCGCGCCGTTTGGCCATACGCCGGTGCAGCAGACGCCGGCCATGAAGGCCGCCATGCAGCGCGAGACCGAGGCCTCGGAGCGCCGCATCAAGCAGGCCCGCGACGCCGTCCGCAGCCTGCAGGACCAGGCCCTGTCGCCGCGTCAATGAGCCCATATCGATGAGCCCCGGCCCCGATTCCATCGCCGTCGGCCGCCGGGTGCTGGCCGCCGAGGCGCAGGCGCTCAGCCAGATGGCGCAGGGGCTCGGCGACAGCTTCGCCCGCGCCGTGGAGACCCTGTTCGAAGCGAAGGGCAAGATCGTCTGCACCGGCATCGGCAAGTCGGGCCATGTGGCGCGCAAGATCGCCGCGACGCTGGCCTCCACCGGCTCGCAGGCCATGTTCGTCCACGCCACCGAGGCCAGCCACGGCGACCTGGGCATGATCGGCGGCGACGACGTGGTCCTGGCGCTCTCCAAGACCGGCGAGACCCGCGAGCTGGCCGACATCATCGCCTACGCCAAGCGCTTCCATATCCCGCTGATCGCCATGACCACGGTGGCCGACAGCGCGCTCGGCCGCGCCGCCGACGTGCTGCTGGCCATGCCCGACGCGCCCGAGGCCTGCGCGCCCGAGCTCAACGCGCCCACCACCTCGACCACCCTGCAGATCGCCCTGGGCGACGCGCTGGCCGTGGCGCTGCTGGAACGGCGCGGCTTCGAGCCGAAGGATTTCCGGGTCTTCCATCCGGGCGGCAAGCTGGGCGCCATGCTGCGCACCGCGGCCGACCTGATGCACGTGGGCGACGAGCTGCCGCTGGTGACGGCTGGGACGCCGATGAAGGACGCGTTGCTGGTGATGACCCAGAAGCGCTGGGGCGTCGTCGGCGTGGTCGATGACGCCGGCCGGCTCATGGG
>NZ_DASZBG010000018.1:0-53628 GCF_035944335.1 Phenylobacterium sp.
CTGCGGGATCGGCCCGTCGGTGGCGATCACCACGCGGCGCACCGACGGCTCCGCCTTCGCGAGGCTCTGCATGAGCGTCGCGGCCTGGGCGGCGTAGTTCCGCGAGACGATGGTGAAGATGACGTCCAAGCTTGCTGCGACCCGCCGACCGACCCTTGCCGGGTCTATCAGGCGGCCATCAGCTCGGCCAGTTTGCGGATGTCGGTGACCGGCGAGGCGACCCCGCCCTCCAGCCGCATGACCTTGTTGCAGTAGAGCCTGAGCAGGTCGAGGTCGTGGGAGGCCAGCACCAGGATGCCGGCCCGTTCGACCAGCTTCAGGAGGCGCTTGTGGGCGAGCTTCTGGAAGTCGGCGTCGCCGACCGCGATCCACTCGTCCATCAGCAGCACGTCGGCCTCGACGGCGGTGGCCGCGGCGAAGGCCAGGCGCGCCTGCATGCCGGCCGAATAGGTCTTCACCGGCATGGCCAGGAACGGGCCCAGGCCGGTGAAGTCGCCGATCTCGTCCATCCGCTCGTCGATCTCCTTGGCGGAGAGGCCGGCGATGCGGCCGCGCAGGCGGATGTTGTCGTAGCCGGTGGCCGAGGGATCGATGCCGAGGCCGAGGTCGAGCAGGGCGGCGATGTGGCCGTGGACGTCGATCATCCCCTCGTCCGGCTCATAGGCGCCGGAGAGCGCGCGCAGCAGGGTGGTCTTGCCCGAGCCGTTGTGGCCGATCAGCCCCAGCCGGTCGCCGGCGCGGAGCTCCAGGTTGACGTTGGCAAGGGCGGTGACCTCGGTCACCCCGGCCAGGGACGAGCCCAGCCGCCCGCCGACGGTGACCTGAGCCAGGCGCTTCTTCAGCGACTTGGCGTCCACCCCGTAGACGGGGAACCGGATGCAGAGGTCGCTGACCGAGATCGAGACCTTGTAGCTCATAGGTAGTGGACGATCCTGCGGCGAATGCGGGTGAAGACGGTGAAGGTCAGGCCCCACCCGAACAGCGCCATGACGGAGAGGAAGATGTAGGTGCGCGGATGCACCTCGGCGCCCAGCAGCGGGGCCCGGACCGCCTCGAGCATGTGGAAGAACGGGTTGAACTGCAGGAAGGCGTGGTTGGCGCCGAGCCGGGCGGGCTGCCAGAACACCGGCGTCATGAAGATGGCGAACTGCATCACCGAGATGACGATCTGCGGGATGTCGCGGAACCGCGCCGAGGCGATGGCCGCCAGCATCCCGGCCCAGGCGGCGTTGATGAACAGGAACGCCAGGCCCAGCAGGGCCACCGGCAGGTTTATGGTGCGCCAGTAGCCGAAATAGATCAGCACGGCGACGATGATCACCAGGTTGTGGGCCAGGTAGATCGCGTTGCGCAGCACCGTGCGCCAGACGAAGGTGAACATCGGCAGGGATGTCTGCGAGAGCATGCCCTTGGCCTGGACGAAGGTGTCGCAGCCTTCGTTGATGATCCCGCTGATGGTCCCGAAGAAGACGATGCCGGTGGCCACGAACGGGATGAAATCCCGCACCGAGGTCTGGAACAGGCGGGCGTTCAGGAGGCCGATGCCGGCCACCATCAGGCCCATGGAGATGGTGATCCAGAACGGCCCGAGAATGGAGCCTCTGTAGCGCGAGACCACGTCGTGCCAGGCGAGCGACCAGGCCAGCCCGATTCGCTGGAGCGAAGCCCGGACGTCCCGCAGCGCCATGTTGACCTCGAACAGCGCGCCGCGCCGTCCGGTCCGCAACATGTGGGTGGCGGTGTCCATGAACTCTCCAACTGACAGGGGCCGTGGGTAACAGGCGCGATTCGCAGGCGCAAGGATGACGCCTCGCCACGCTGTCGCGGGGTCTAGCCGCCGCTCGTGGCGCAATTTTGCCAGCAAGGGGGCGTCCGTGTTAGCCCGAAGGGCTTGAGGGGCACGGCCCAACCGATGACGTCCATCGACCAGCTCGCGCGCGGCGAACCGCTCCAGGTGGAGCGGCGGCGCGAGGGCGCGCGCCAGGCCGCGGCGCGCCTCGAGGGCGCCGGGGTCTGGATGGTGATCCCCTGCTACCGGGTGACGGCGCACATCCTGCGGGTGATCGCCAAGGCGCCGGCCTGGGTCGAGGGAATCGTCTGCGTCGACGACGCCTGCCCGGAGGGCTCCGGCGACTTCATCGAGGCCAACGCCCGCGACCCGCGGGTCTGCGTCGTGCGGCTGGAGAAGAACCAGGGAGTCGGCGGCGCGACGCTCGCCGGCTACGCCGAGGCCGCGCGGCGCGGCGGCGCCATCCTGGTCAAGGTCGACGGCGACGACCAGATGGACCTCGGCTACATGGGGCCGCTGGTGGCCCCGATCCTGCTGGGCGAGGCCGACTACGCCAAGGGCAACCGCTTCACCTCGATCAGCCACCTGCGGGCCATGCCGACGGTCCGCGTGCTGGGCAATGCGGTGCTGAGCTTCGCCTCCAAGGTCTCCACCGGCTACTGGAACATCTTCGATCCGACCAACGGCTTCACGGCGATGGAAGCCACCGTCGCCAAGCTGGTCATGGAGAAGCGGATCTCGCGGCGATTCTTCTTCGAGACCGACCTGCTCTATCACCTGTCGACCCTGCGCGCGGTGGTGCGCGACGTGCCGATGCCGGCCCGCTACGCCGACGAGGTGTCGAACCTGCGGATCAGCGCCGTGGTCGGGCCCTTCGCGCTGAAGCACCTGCGCAACTTCATCCAGCGGGTGCTCGGCCAGTACTTCGTGCGCGACTTCAACGCCGCCTCGCTGGAACTGGTGTTCGGCATGTTCGGCATCCTGTTCGGCCTGGGGTATGCCGCCCACTATGTGTCGAGCCGCGTCCCGGGCCAGGTGGCCTCGGCCGGCGTGGTGATGGCCGCGGCCCTGCCGATCATCCTCGGCGCCCAGCTGCTGCTGCAGGCCCTCAACTTCGACGTGCTGAACGTGCCCAGCCGGCCGATCCATCCCTATCTGCGCACCCTGGCGCGGCTGCAGTCCGAGGAGGCCTGACGTGCCAGTAAATGCGGCGGTGACCTGGAAGGAAGCCGCGCTCTGCGCCGGCTTCGCGGTGGCGCTGCCGATCGGCCAGACCCTGTTCAAGTGGGCCGCGCAGTACAACGAGAAGCTCAGCGGCAATGTGGTCGTGCGGCTGATCACCAACGGGCCGCTGATCGGCGCCTTCGCCTGGTACGGCCTGACGGCGCTGTTCTGGTTCTACATCCTGACGCGGGTGCCGCTGTCGACGGCCTACGTCTTCTCGATCCTGGGCTCGGGCCTGGTGCCGCTGATCGCCTGGCTGGTGTTCAAGGAGCCGATCGGCTGGCGCTTCGCCGCCGGCTACGCCCTGATGATCCTGGGCTTCGCGGTGATCATGCAGGGCCAGGCGCGCGCCTGATCGTCAGGTCCCGCGGAACGCCTCGACCGCGGCCCGCACCTCCGCATAGGGCACGCCGAACATCCGCTCGTAGTACAGCCTGCCCGCATGCGGCCGCTCGTCAATGCGACGCCGATCCAGGGTCTGATAGCCGAACCCCCGCCGGGCGTAGGTCCAGAACATGGCCGGCCACAGGGTCGACCATACCGCGGCTTGCGAGGGGAAGAACCGCACCTCCGACATCCACGCGGCCCATTCGGCGGCGCTCGAGCGCATGCGGATCACCGGCCCGTTCTCGGCCAGCGGCAGGGCCCCGTGCAGGAACGGCGCGCCGATGTCCTTGCCGTTGTAGAGGCTGATCTGATCCACCGCGACGCCGCGCGCGTTGGCGAGTTCACAGGTCATCATGGCGCACATGTCGTGGTCCATGTGACCGCCCTCCCAGGCGGTGCAGACGAAGCGCTCGACGGGGCCGGCGGCCTGGACGGCGGCGCGAAGCGCCGCGAAGGCCTCCTTCAGATGCCGGTGGACCGAGCCGTCCAGGGCTCCCGCCGCGAGATGCGTCACCTTCGCCGGATCGACGCCCACGTGGGCGAGCAGAGCCTGAGTTTCGCGCCGCCGGACGCCAGTCACCCGCGGCGACGCATAGTCCGCGACGTAGATGAAGCGCTGATCGCGGCCCTCGCGCACCCGCTGCTTGATCAGCGGCAGGGCGCAGTACTCGTCGTCGAAATGGGCAAGGACATAAACGATGGTCATGGGGGCAGCCGCAACTCACCACGATTGGACGGGCGGGCCAAGGCGCGGCGGATTGGGGCTTCCCAAGTCGCCGGCGCGCAGCCTACCAACGGCCGAGGCTGGGCCTGGGCTGGGCTGGGCCGGGGGGCGAGGGAAATGAGCAGGGTTTTGGGGGTCGTAACCGCGCGCCGGGCCCTCTGGCTGGTGCTGGCCGCCGGCCTCGTCCTGATGCTGGCCGTCGACCTCCCGGGGCACCTGTCCTACGACTCGGTCATTCAGCTCCACGAGGGTCATTTCCATAGGCGTGAGACCTGGGCGCCGGCGATTTTCGCCTGGCTGCTCGGCCTCTCCGATGCAGTGATCCCAGGGACCTCGCTCTATGTGGCGGCGAGCGGCCTGCTGTTCTTTTCGAGCCTGGCCGGGCTGGCCGCCCTGCGCGGCAAGGTGAGCTGGCTGGGGGTGGCGACCGCCGCGCTCATCGCCCTCACGCCGCAGGTGCTGATCTACCAAGGCATCGTCTGGAAGGACATCTGCTTCGCCAACTGCGCCCTGGCCGGCGCGACCTGCCTGGCGCTGGCCCTGTCAGGCTGGGAGCAGCCCCGGCGCCGCTGGCCCTGGCTTGCCGGCGCGCTGATCTCCTTTTCGGTCGCCAGCCTGGTCCGCCAGAACGGCATCCTGATCCCGCTCTTCTGCGCGCTCGCGCTCGGCTGGGTCGGCAGTCGCGGCCAATGGCGGCGTGGCGCGGCGTGGATGTTCGGCGCCCTGCTGGCGATCGCGGCCTTGATGCAGGTGCTGCAGGTCGCCGCGGTGCCGCAGTTCGGCGTGAAGGACAAGGCGCTGAGCGAGGGGGTGCGGATCGTGCAGAACTACGACATGACCGGCGCCGTAACCCTCGATCCGAGCTACCGGCTGAGCGAGATCGAGAAGGCCAAGCCCGGAGCGGCCGCGACGATTCGGGCCCGGAGCCGGCTTAACTGGTCGCCGGACCGCATCGACTTCCTGGACCGCGACCCGGTGCTGGGCACGGCGCTCAACAGCCTCGACGACGGCGTCGCCCGGCGGCAGTGGCTCGACCTGATCATCCATCACCCAGGGCTCTATCTGCGCCTGCGCTGGATGGACTTCGTCTGGGTCTTCGCCACCCCCAATCCGGACCGCTGCCTTCCCGTCTATACCGGGGTGGACGCGCCGGCGCCGAAGATGCGGGATCTGGGGATCGCCCACCGCTACTCGAAGGTCGATGGCGAACTCTACAACTACGACACCTGGTTCATGGACACCCCGCTGCAGCGGCACTGGACCTATGCCATCGTCGCGCTGGCGGTGGCCGGAGTGCTGCTGCTGCGCCGTGAGCCGGCGGATCTGGCGGTCGTCGGCCTCATGCTGGGGTCACTGGCGATGACCGCGAGCTTCTTCGTGATCAGCCTGGCTTGCGACTACCGCTATCTCTACTTCCTCGACGTTTCGGCGCTCGCGGGGCTGTTTTACCTGGTGGTCGACCGCCCCCGGTTCCGGCGGCGACGGCCGGCGGGCTGAACCGCGCCTGCCAGGCCCGCGCCACGTCGAGCCGCGGCCGCCGCGCCTCCAGGAACCGGTAGAGCGAGAGTTGGCGACCGACGCCGAAGCTCTTGATGCGGACCTCCTCGAACAACCCCTTCACCAGCGCCTCGATCTCGGCGGCGGTGTTGACGTGCTCGTGGCGCATCATGATCCCGTAGTCGAGGCCGTGGCGCAGCCGGAACTCAAGGCCCGTGGTCATCCGCCAGCTCACCGTCCACAGGAAGCCGCCCTCGCTGGGATAGGCGGCCCTCAGGCAACCCCCTTCGGCGAGCATCGCCGCCGCGCGGGCCAGCACCAGGGGCAGGTCGCAGATGTGCTCCATGGCCGCAATCGAAGTGATCCGCTCGTAGCGGCGGTCGGCCGGGGCCTCGGCGATATCGGCGAAGACCTCGCGCACCCGGCCTCGGTCGGCTGCGTCGGCAAAGAGTTCGCGGAACGGCTCAACGATGTCATAGGGCGCCGTGAAGCGCTCATAGGGCAGCTGGTTCAGCGTCCCCGCGCCCAGCTCCAGGGTGGCGCGCACGGCGCCGCCGGAGACGTCGGCGGCGACCTGGCGGTGCATCCAGGATTCCAGCATCTGGGCGGCCGAGGCGGCGGGGGTCTTGCCCGAGCGGTTGTCCTTGTACTGCCGGACGTAGACCGCCTGCACCTGGGGCGTCAGGGGCGGCCGGTCCTTCGGGAAGCGCGCGAGCAGGCCCTGCAACTCGGCCTCGCCGACATCCCCCATGGATCACTCCCCAAGTCTTCATTCCAGAAGCGCGGCAGCATAGTGCGCGACCCGCCGCGGGCCAGCGTTTTTGCCGCTTTCCAAACCGGTGGAACCTCCCCTACCTAGCCCTTGCGCGAGCACCCGGGGGCGGAATTTGTCGCAAGACGCGGACGACAGGCTGGCGGCGAAAGCCTATTGCGGCGTGCTCGTCGCGGGCTTGTTGCTGTCGCTGGCCGCCAACCTGCCAGGCCATATGTCGGTGGATTCGGTGATCGCCTTGGAGCAGGCCCGCACCGGCGTGCGTCAGACCTGGGCGCCGGCGGCCTTCTCCTGGGTGCTCGGACTGTTCGATGGGCGGCTGCCGGGCGCAGCGCTCTACGTCGCGGCCTCCAGCGCGATGCTGTTCGGCGCCTTGATGTCACTGCCGGCGCTCCGCCGGCGGAGCAGTTGGGCCGCGGTGGGGCTGGCCGTGCTGGTCGTGCTGACGCCGCAGGCGCTGATCTACCAGGGCATCGTCTGGCGCGACGTGCTGTTCGCCAACCTGACGCTGGCCGGCTTCGTGCTCCTGGCGCGCGCCGACCTGTTGTGGGCCGAGCGCCGGGCGTGGGGGAGCCTGGCCGGCGCGGCCTTCTGCCTGGCGCTGGGCGCCGCGGTTCGCCAGAACGGCGTGGTGCTGGTGCTGGCCGCGGCGGTCGCCCTGGCCTGGAGCGCGCGCGGCGGCGGCCGGCGGGCCATGCTGGGCTGGGGCGTCGGCGGCTTCGTGCTGACCAGCGCCCTCGCCCTGGCCCTGACCGGCCTCGCCAAGCCCGCACAGTCCGTCCCGCATCTGAGGCCAGGCGCCGAAGCGCTGATCCTGCAGCACTACGACATCGTGGGCGCGGTGGCCCACGACCCGGGCCTGCCGCTCACCGAGATCGCCCGCGCCAATCCGGCCGCGGCGGCGCGCATCGCCGCGCAGGGGCCCAGGATCTATTCGGCCTCCCGCGTCGACACCCTCGACCTCGATCCCGAGTTCAGACGCACGCTGTGGAAGCTGCCCGACGCGGCGGTGGGCGCCCAGTGGCGCGACCTGATCCTGCACCATCCCGGGGCCTATCTGGCGCACCGCCTCGACGTGTTCGGCTGGCTGCTGCTGACCCCCGACCTCAGCCGCTGCCTGCCGGTGCAGGTCGGCGTCGTCGGGCCGCCGGACATGCTCGAGGAGTTGGAAATCGATTCCGCACCCCAGCCCAAGGACGCGGCGCTCAGGTCCTATGCGGCGATGTTCTATGGCACGCCGGTCTATTCGCACCTGAGCTGGGCCCTGGTGGCGGCCGTCTGCGCGGTCCTGCTGCTGATCCGCCGCCAGCGCGCCGACACGACCATGGCGGCCCTGCTGGTGGGCGCCCTGGCTTTCACGGCCAGCTTCCTGGTGATCTCGGTGGCCTGCGACTACCGCTATCTCTACCTGCTGGACCTGGCGGCCATGACCGGGGTCCTCTACCTGGCGCTCGACCTGTCCGGCTTCCGGCGGCCCCGGCCCTAGGGTTTGGCCAGGGCTTCCTCGAGCCGGGCCTCGGCCTCGGCGATGGCGTCGTAGAACACCTTCAGTTCGCGATCGAGGCCGGCCACGTCGCGTTTCCAGGCCGCGCGGACCTCGGCGATGTCGGCGCGCAGCTGGGCCAGCTCGGCCTCCAGCCGCTCGCGGGTTTCGCGCAGTTCGAACTCGAGGCTGGCGCGCGTCTCGCGCAGCTCCACGCGGGTGGCGTCCAGGTCGCGGGTGGTCGGCGAGACCAGGGCGCCGACCTCCTCGCGCTTGCGGGCGAGCATCTCGCCGGCCAGCTCCAGCGCCCCGCCATTGGCCGGCCGGTCCGCGGCCGCGGCGCTCAGTTCCTCGAAGACCATCTGCGCCAGCTCGCCGGCCCAGCCGAGGTCGTGCAGGTCGCCCTGACCGGTGTTGTGGCGTAGCTCCGGCGTCAGGAAGCGGTCGATCGCCTTGCCGGCCTTTTCGGTGAGCTTCGGCAGCGGCGCGCCGTGCGCGGCTTCCATGCGGCCGACCTCGGCGCGCCAGTCGCCGAGCAGCGAATCGTAGTCCACGAACACCCGCGGCAGGTCGCGGGTATAGGCTTCCGCCGCCAGCATGTAGCTGGTCCACAGCAGCGCCGACTTCTGGGCGGCGAAGCCGTCGCGGCGGGCCAGCGATCCGGCCACCGCCAGCGGATGGCGCACCGGGATCACCACGCGCGCGGCCATGTCCATGTCGTCGATGAGGGTGCGCCAGAAGGGCATCAGTATGGTGACGCGGGGGTCCTTCAGGAGCGGGAAGCGGGCGTCGCCGTACTCTTCGTCGAAGAGGGCCTCCCCGCGGATCAGCCACTTGCGCTCGTCGCGGCGCGGCAGGGTGCGGAACGGGAAGCTGAAGACGTCGTCCCAGGCGCCGCCGGCGGCGCGCAGGCGCTCGTCGTTGAACAAGGCGATGCGCCAGGGCTCGAAGTAGCCCTTGGCGTTGTGCTCGTCGCCGGGCATCACCTGCGCCGGCAGCTTGGCGCCGGCCAGGCCCAGAAGCTGGGTCACCGCCGAGGTGCCCGAACGGTGCATGCCCAGCACCAGGTAGGCGGTGCGCTTCGGCTCGGACCTGGCGGCCTGGGTGGCGGTCATCTCGACTGGGATTTCGACTGGGGTTTCGGGGGGTGGATGAAACGGCGGACCGCCGCCCTGCTGTACGGTCCGGCGCCGATGGTCGCAAGCCACGGGGGGCGGTTGATCGCCCGGGCCTTCTGTTGCACACCACCCACGCCGCCCGAGAGGAATCTTACCCCCGCATGGCCGTCAAGGCGCCATCCGACGAAGTGCAGCGGGTCATCAGCCTGGCCCTCGACGCGGCGTTTTATCGCACGATCTACGGCGACGTCACCGCCGAGGGCGAAGCCTTGGGCCACTACGCGCGGCACGGCTGGCGCGAGGGCCGCGATCCTGCGCCGTGGTTCTCGGGGACGCGCTATCTGGAGGCCAATCCGGATATCGCCAAGGCCGGCGTCGAGCCGCTGCATCACTATCTGACCCGGGGCCGCTACGAGGGCCGCGAGGTCTACCCCTCGGTCCACGCCCACCGCTATTTCGAGGGCCGGCTGACCGGCGGCGAGCCGGTGCTGTGGCGCCTCGAGACCCCGGCGGCGGCCGAACCTGCGGTCCCGCCGCCCGAGGCCGTTCCGGAGGCCGCCCCCGAGGCGGCCCCCGAGGCCCCTGCGCACGCTGCGCCGAACGTGGTGGCGGAGATGACCTACGCGGATCGGCGCGCCGCCGAGCGCGTCCTGGTCGGGCCGGAATTCGACGCGGCCTATTACCTGGGCATGAACCCGGACGTGGCCGAAGCCGGCACGGACCCGCTGGAGCATTTCCTGATGGCCGGCTGGCGCGAGGGGCGCGACCCCAACGCCTGGTTCTCGGTTCGCGACTACCTCGAGACCAATCCGGACATCGTGCAGGCCGGAGACAATCCGTTCGTCCACTATGTGATGGCCGGGCGGTCGGAAGGCCGCGCGGCGAAGCAGGACCTCGGCTTCCGCTACGACGTTCTGGCGGGTCTGGTCCCGGTCGGCGAGCGGGTCGCCCGCGCGAGCGCCGCCACCGCCGCGGTCAAGCTGGGAACGGCCAAGGCGCTGGCCGCCGGGCTCGCCGCGGCGCGCACCGGGCTGAAGGACCTGCACGTCACCTTCAGCCACGACGACTACACGGCCCATCTCGGCGGAGTGCAGCTGTGCCTGCAGCGCGAGGCCGCGCGCATCGGCAAGCTCGGGCGCGACCACCTGCACATCCATCCGGCGGTCGCCTGGCCGGTGGTCCGCACGCGCGGCGAGCGCGGCGCGCTGGGCGTGCTGCTGAACGGCCGAGCCCTGGGGGTCTATTCCGGCGCGGTCATCGCCCGCGCGCTGGGCGAGGCGGCGGGGCCCGCGGGCGCGCGCAGCTTCGCGATCCACAGCCTCTTGGGCCACGGGGCCGAGGAGACGGTGAAGATCCTCGCCGCCGTTGGCCTCAAGGCCGGCTATTTCTGGCTGCACGATTTCGCCAGCCTCTGCGCCGGCTTCCATCTGCTGCGCGACGACGTGGAGGACTGCGCGGCCCCGCCGCCGCAGAGCCCGGCCTGCAACGTTTGCGTCTACGGCCCTTGGCGGGCGCGGCACCTGGCCGAGCACGGGAAGCTGTTCAAGGCGCTCGACCTGACCGTGGTCAGCCCCTCGCAGCCGACCCTCGACCTGTGGCGCGCCGCCTGGACCTTCCCGACCAAGGGCGAGGTGGTGGCGCCGCACGCGCGACTGGTCCGCCGCGGACCCTCGCCGATCACCGACGGGCCGTTCCGGCTGGGCTTCGCCGGCCTGACCGCCGCGCACAAGGGCTGGCCGGTGTTCCGCGAGCTGGCGCTGAAGTTCGCCCATGACCCGCGCTACCAGTTCATCCATTTCGGCCTGCGGTCGATCGGCGGCCTGCCGATCGACTTCAAGCCGGTGCGGGTGAACGCCGAGCGTCCGAAGGCCATGCAGCAGGCGCTGGAGTCCGCCCAGGTGGACGCGGTGCTGGTCTGGCCGCTGTGCCGCGAGACCTTCTCCTTCACGGCCTATGAGGCGGTGGCGGCGGGGGCTGCGGTCGTGACCAATCCCGACAGCGGCAATGTGGCCGCCTTCGTGCACGGCGGCGGCCATGGCCGGGTGCTGGCCGACGAGGCGGCGCTGGCCGAGCTGCTGGCCAGCGGCGAGATCCTGGCTCTGGCGCGCTCGGTGCGCAAACCCTCGCTCTACGACCTGAAGTTCAGCGGCCTCACGGTCGACCTCCTGGACCGGGCGCGCGCCGCATGAGGTCGGTGGCTGTCCGCATCCGGCGGGGCGTGCTGCACACCCTGCGCCGCTTCCATCCCGACCGGGAGACCGTGCTGGCCGCGTTCGACGCGCGCTTCTACCTGCGCAGCCATCCGGACGTGGCGCGGATGGGCGTCGATCCCATAGAGCACTTCCTGGTCAACGGCTGGCGCGAGGGGCGCGACCCCAACCGCGACTTCTCGGTGAAGGAGTATCTGGAGGCCTATCCGGATGTCGCCGAGGCGGGGGTGAACCCGTTCGTCCACTACCTGCGCGCCGGCCGGGCGGAGGGCCGCTCGCCGCGCCAGAACCTGGGCTTCCGCTACGAGATCCTCGCCAATCTGCGCACCGTGGGCGAGCGCGTCGCCGACTCGGCCAGGGCGTCGGCCGGCGTGCCGGCGAACGACGGGGCCGATCTGGTCCGCGCCCTGGCGACCTCGCGGGCCGGGCTGAAGGGACTGCACGTCACCTTCAGCCACGACGACTATTCGACCAACCTGGGCGGCGTGCAGCTCTGCCTGCAGCGCGAGGCCGCCGCCGTGCAGCGCGCCGGACGCGACCACCTGCACCTGTTCCCGGCCAAGCCCTGGCCGGTGCTGCGGCTGAAGGAGCCATCGCTGCTGGGCGTGGTCTGGAACGGCAGGGCCGTCGGCGCCTTTTCCGCCGCCGCGATCGCCCAGGCGCTGAACGGCCGCGTGAGCGGCGGCAGCTTCGCGATCCACAGCCTGCTGGGACATTCGGTGAAGGAGAGCTTGGCGGTGCTGGCCGCGGCGGGCTTCAAGGCCGGCTATTTCTGGCTGCACGATTTCGCCAGCCTCTGCGCCGGCTTCCACCTGTTGCGCGACGACGTGGAGGACTGCGCCGCCCCGCCGCCGCAGAGCCCGGCCTGCGGCATCTGCGTCTACGGCCCCTGGCGGGCGCGGCACCTGGCCGAACACCGAAAGTTGTTCAAGGCGCTCGACCTGACCGTGGTCAGCCCGTCGCAAACGACGCTCGATCTGTGGCGCGCGTCCTGGACGTTCCCGGCCAAGGGCGAGGTGGTGGCGCCGCACGCCCGGCTCGTGGCGCGCGGCCCGGCGCCGGCGCCCAAGGGACATCGCCCGCTGCGCGTGGCCTTCGTCGGCCTGCCGGCGGCGCACAAGGGCTGGCCGGTGTTCCGCGACCTGGCGCTGCGCTTCGCCGAGGACCCCCGCTACGCGTTCCACCACTTCGGGGCCCAGGCGTCGGCCGGCCTGCCCGTCGCCTTCCACGCGGTCTCGGCCAAGGGCTATGAACCCAAGGCCATGCAGCAGGCGCTGGAGGCCGCGCAGATCGACGTGGCGCTGATCTGGCCGCTGTGCCGCGAGACCTTCTCCTTCACCGCCCACGAGGCGGTCGCCGCCGGCGCGGCCGTGGTCACGGGGCCCGACAGCGGCAACGTCGCCGCCTTCGTCGCCGAGGGCGGCCACGGCCGGGTGCTGGCCGGCGAACAGGCGCTGGCGTCGGCCTTCGAAACCGGCGACATCGAGGGCCTGGCCCGCGCCCGGCGCGGCGCTCGCCTTTACGACCTGGAGTTCAGCGCCCTGACCATGGACTTGATCTTGAGGGACCCGACCGGATCCGCGACGGGGGTGAGCGGCGCATGAAGGTCCTCTGCTATTCCAGCTTCACCTTCTCCTACCTGAACCGCGCGCGCGTGCTGTTCCAGACGCTGCGGCGCTTCCACCCCGACTGGGAGCTGGTGGCCCTGATCACCGACCGCCCGCCGCAGGGCTTCAGGTTCGATCCGGCCAAGGAGCCCTTCGACCGGGTGGTCTGGGCGCAGGACCTGGGCATCGCCCAGTTCGAAGGCTGGCTCTTCAAGCACGACGTGGTCGAGGTCTGCACGGCGGTGAAGGGGCCCTTCCTGCACCAGGCCTGCTCGTCGGGCGCGGACGTGGCGATCTATCTCGATCCGGACACCGCCCTGTTCGAAAAGCTCGATCCGCTGATCGAGATGCTGCAGGCGAACGACATCCTGCTGACCCCGCATCTGATCGATCCGAACGACGATCCGGCCGCCATCGCCGACAACGACCTGTCGGCCTCGCGCACGGGGATCTTCAACCTGGGCTTCGTGGCCATCCGCACGACCGGCGAGGGCGCCCGCTTCGCCAGGTGGTGGAACGACCGGCTCCTGGACTACTGCTACGACGACATGCCCAATGGGATGTTCGTGGACCAGCGGTGGTGCGACCACGTGCCCGCCCTGTTCGACAAGGTGAAGGTGATCCGCGATCCCGGCTACAACGTCGCCAGCTGGAACCTCTCGAAGCGGACCGTGGCCGTGGAGAAGGACGGCGCGATCACCGTCAACGGCAGCCCCCTGCGGTTCTGGCACTTCACCAAGCTGGGTCCGCTCGGCGATGTGATGACCAAGAAGTACGCCGGCTCCAACTTCCCGGTCTATGAGATCTGGGGCTGGTACAAGCGCCAGGTGACGGCGGCGACGGACGCGGCGATCCCGCAGCGCTGGTGGGCCTACGACAGCTATTCGGACGGGACGCCGATCGAGAAGCCGCAGCGGGTGCTCTATCGCCAGCGCGCGGATCTGCAGGCGGCCTATCCCGATCCCTTCGTGGCCGGGCCCGGCAGCTATCGGCAGTGGCTGCAGGACGAGGGCCAGTGAGCGTGTCCGAGCCCGCCCAGAAGACCGCTCCCAAGAGCGCCGCGAAGGTCGCCGCCGCCGCCTTCAAGGCGAAGATCGAAGCCGCCGTGGAGCGGGTCGAGGCGATCCGCGCCGATCGCGCCGCACAGGTGGAGGCCATCCGCGTGGAGAGCGCCGCCCAGGTGGAGGCGATCAGCGCCGAACGGCAAGCCGCCCGCGACGAGCGGGAGGCGGCGCGCAGCGTGTCGCACCAGGCCCAGGTGCAGGAGGCCCTGACCCGCACGGAGCTGACCCTGGCCCTGACCGAGGCGCTGATCGGCCGGGCGCAGGCCCAGGCTCACTGGCGCGCCGAATCGCTGCGCCGCTATCTGTCGGAGCGGACGCCGCGGCGGCTGCCCCCTCGCGGCCGGTTCGCGGCGCAGACGCAGCGCCTGCTGCGCGCCCTGGGCTCCCCGGGGCAGGCGCTGCTGATCGAGAAGTCGGCGCTGTGGCGGGGCACGGGAAACCGCCTCCACGATCTTCGGCACATGGCCGCCTATGTCCGCCGCGGGGCGGACCCTGGCCTGCAGCCGCCGACCCTGTTCGACCACGCCGGCTACATCGAGCGCTACGCCGATGTTCGCGCGGCCGGCGCCTCGCCCCTGGCGCACTACCTGGCCGCCGGCGCAGCCGAGGACCGCACGCCGCACCCGCTGTTCGACGTGGCCTACTATCGGGCCGAGAACGCCGCCGAACTGGCGGCGACGCCGTTGACGCCCTTCGGCCACTACCTCGCGGCCGGCGCGGCGCGGGCCCGCAATCCGCATCCTTTGTTCGATATCGCCCACTACGCCGCCCAGGCGACGGACATGGCGCCCGACGAGGATCCGCTCAGCCACTACCTGACCGAGGGCTGGCGGCGAAGCTACAGCCCCCACCCGCTGTTCGATCCGGCCTGGTACCGGCAGGGCGCGCCGCGCTCGGCGCGGGAGACCCCGCCGCTGCTGCACTATGTGACGGCCGGCTGGCGCAAGGGCGTTTCACCGCATCCGCTGTTCGATCCGGCCTGGTACCTGGCGCAGAACCCCGACGTGGCGCAGGCGGGCTTCGAACCGCTGGCCCATTTCGCCACCCACGGCGCGCATGAGGGCCGCAGCCCCAGCCCCTGGTTCGATCTGCCGCACTATGTGGCGGCCCGCGGCGAAGCCCTGTCGGCCAGCGCCAATCCCCTGGTCGACTACCTGCAGGGCGGGGCCTGGGCGGTGGCCGAATCCAGGCCGGGATTCCCGACGGCGGCCTATCTGGCGGCGACGCCGGAGCTGGTGCGCCAGGGTCTCACGCCGCTCGAACACTGGGCGCGCCGGCAGGCCCGCTGACCTCGCGCTCGACGCCGAGCGGTTCGAGCTGGCGCCAGATCTCCTCGTAGTAGGCGCCGACATAGTGGAAGGGGCTGAGCCCCCAGCGGTGCCGCTCGTCGGCCAGCCGGTGCTGCGGCGCCTCGACCCGGACCAGCGGCGGCATCAGGGCGGCGAAGTCCTTCTCATAGGACGCCAGCAGCCGGTTGTGGGCCGCGATCTCCTCCGGCCGACCGGGCAGGATCTCGGGCGTCGGCAGCGATTTCGGCCGGCCCTTGGCGCCGCGGGACTGCTCGGCCCAGCGCGCGGAGTGCAGGATCAGGGCGGCGTCCTTCAGCGGGGTCGCGCGGACGAAGGCGGCCATCTCCGCGGCGCCGTGGCGCCACAGGCGCTCGCAGGCCGGCGACAGGCGCGGGACCCGCCGCGCCGCGGCGAAGGCCTTCTGTCCGAGATAGCCGCTGACCTCCAGCTCCCAGCTATGGGTGGCAAGCGCGCCGCGCAGCGAGATGAGGTCGAATCGCTCGTCGATGAAGTCGAAGATCAGATGGGTCGGCCGGAAGGCGATGAGGGCCGCGAGGGCGGTCTTCTCCAGGTCGGCGACCATCGCCCGGTGCTGGTGGCGGCCCAGCCCGGCCGGGGGCGTCTCGGCGACCCGGACGCCTTTCACCGGGGCGGAAAACAGGCTCGGCAGGCTGGTCCGCGACACATAGAGCAGCCGCTCGGTTTCGCCACGGATCGGCCACAGGTCCCGCGTAATGCAGCTGCCGATGATAGCGACCTTGGGCATCCCCGCACCCTCAGAGGGCGGCCGGAAAGCGGCCGTTCGCGCGCGTTCTAGCACGCCTCATATCCAGGCGCGCCAGAAGGGGACGCGCGCGCCCGGCTGCATCATTGACATGGACCGAGGCCTTGCGCATCTGTCCGCCCGCTCCGGACGTTTCCCGGATCATCCTGGCCGATCCTTCTTGGCCGATCAGCGTTCATCCTTTTTCGGCCACCAGTAGTTACACTGGCCACACGACGTACGGGACGGCTCGGCGCGCATGAAGTTCCTCACCTTTTTGACGAATCAACCCGACAACGTGCTCACGCGCGCCCTGGCGGAGGGCAAGCGGCCGTTCATCGTCGCGGCGGTGTTCAGCTTCTTCACGAACCTGCTGTACCTGGCGCTGCCGCTCTACACCTACCAGGTGTACGGCCGGGTGATGCTCAGCCAGAACCAGGCCACGCTGTGGATCCTGACGCTGATCACCGTCTTCGTGTTCGCGGTCTCTAGCTCGATCGACGACTTCCGCGCGCGCATCCTGATCAACTACGGCGTCGTGCTCGACCAGCGGGTCTCGGGCCGCATCTTCTCGGGGCTGTTCGACGCCGCCGTGCGCGGCGACCCCAGCGCGCGATCGCAGGCGCTGCGGGACCTCGACACCTTCCGCCAGACGCTCACCGGCGTCGCCGCGGCGGCCTTCTTCGACCTGCCGTGGATCCCGGTCTTCGTGGCGGTGCTGTTCCTGATCAATCCGCTGGTGGGCATGGTCGCCCTGGTCGGCGGCAGCTCGCTGCTGGGCCTGGCGCTGATGCAGGAGCGGGCGATCCGCCCGGTGGCCAGGGAGGCCAACGACGCGGCGTTGAAGAGCTACGCCTTCACCGAGGCGGCCTTGCGCAACAGCGAAGTCGTGCGCGCCATGGGCATGCTGCCGACGCTGGGCTCCGCCTGGGCCCGCCACCGCGCCGTGACCATCGAGCGCGGGGCGGTGGCGGCCGAGCAGTCGAACCTCTACACCGACATCATCAAGGCCACCCGGATGGGCATCCAGGTGCTGGTGATCGCGGTCGGCGCGGCGCTGATCCTCGACCACAAGATGGCCCAGGGCATGATCTTCGCGAACATGATCCTGGTCAGCCGCGCCCTGCAGCCGATCGAGCGGATCGTGGGCGCCTGGGAGCCGCTCAACAACATGGCTCGCTCGCACGGCCGGCTGATGGCCCTGCTGCAGATGGCCGAGGCGCCGCCGCTGGCCACCTCCCTGCCGCGCCCGACCGGCCGGATGAGCGTCGAGGGCGTCAACTTTGCCCACCAGGGCGCCCCGCGGCTGCTGCTGAGCAACATCAACTTCCGCATCGAACCCGGCGAGATGCTGGGCGTGATCGGCCCATCCGGCGCCGGCAAGTCGACGCTCGCGCGCCTGCTGGTCGGCATCTGGCGGCCGGTGAGCGGCTCGGTGCGTCTGGACGGCGCCGACGTCTTCACCTGGGACCGCGCGGATTTCGGCAAGTACGTGGGCTATCTGCCCCAGGACACCGAGCTGTTCTCCGGCACGGTGCGCGACAACATCGCCCGCTTCCGCGACGGCGTGACCGACGAGGAGGTGGTGGCCGCCGCCTCGCTGGCCGGCGTGCATGAACTGATCCTGCGGATGCCGAAGGGCTACGACACCGACATCGGCGAGAGCGGCGTGGTGCTGTCGGCCGGCCAGCGCCAGCGCGTGGGCCTCGCCCGCGCCATGCTCGGCGAGCCGGCGCTGATGGTGCTCGACGAGCCCAACGCCAGCCTCGACGCCGAGGGCGAGGACGCCCTCCTGAAGGCCATCGAGGCCATGAAGGCCAAGGGCTCGACCGTGATCGTCATCGCCCACAAGCCGGGCATCTTCCGCTCGGCCGACAAGCTGCTGGTGCTGCGCGACGGCCGCATCGACCTGTTCGGTCCGAAGGACCAGGTGATGGCGCGGCTGATGAAGCCCGCCGAACAACCCGCCGAAGTGCGCTCGATCGAGGCTGGACGATGAAACTCGAGATCGGACCCGTCCGCTCCACCTACGTCGCCCCGACCTTCGGCGCCGACGACCGGCTGCCGCTCGACCCGCGCCTGCAGCACCGCTTGCGCCGCCCCATGCTGGTGGGCGGCGCGATCATCGCCACCCTGGTGATCGGGCTGATGGTCTGGGCCTCCGTGACGCCGCTCGCCTCGGGCATCAGCGCGCCCGGCCAGGTGACGGTGGAAGCCAATCGCAAGACCATCCGGCACAAGGAGACCGGCACCGTCCGGCAGATCTTCGTGAAGGAAGGCCAGCTGGTCCACGCGGGCCAGCCGCTGATCACCTTCGACGACACCGACAACAAGGCCGCGGTGAGCATCCTGCAGAACCAGGCCGACACGCTGATGAGCCAGACGGCCCGGCTGAGCGCGGAGGCGACCAACCGCCCGGCGCTGCAGTTCCCGGCGGAGCTCACCAGCCGCGCCGCCGATCCGACCGTCGCGGGGATGATTCGCGACCAGGATTTCCTGTTCACCAGCCGCCTGCAGCTCTACCAGAGCCAGGCCTCGATCCTGCAGCAGCGCCTCGACCAGATTCAGAACCAGATCGTCGGCGACCAGGCCCAGCTCGATTCGACCGAAGAGCAGCGCAAGCTGACCATCGAGGAGATGAGCGGCTACGAGACGCTGTACGCCAAGGGCTACGCGCCCAAGACGCTGATCCTGCGCTACCAGCGCCAGGTGTCCGACCTGGCCGGCAAGAAGGGCTCGCTGCTCGCCGACATCGCCCGGCTGCACCAGCAGATGGGCGAGACCAAGATGAATCTGGCCGCCCTGCGCGACAAGCGGCAGAGCGACGCCGCCGAGCAGCTGCGCGACACCCAGTCCAAGCTGGAAGAGGTGATGCCGAAGCTGGTGGCGGCGCAGGAGGCCGAGAAGGGCTCCGTGGTGACCTCGCCGGTCGACGGCTATGTGTTCAACCTGACGCAGTTCACCCCCGGCGGCGTGGCCGGCGGCGGCGAGAACCTGATGGACATCGTGCCCTCGAACTCGCCGCTGATGGTCACCGTGATGATCAAGCCGGAGGACATCGATCAGGTGCATGTGGGCATGAAGGCCCAGGTGCGGCTGGTCGGACCGAACCCGCGCTGGAACACCCCGCTGCCCGCCACCGTGGCGGTGGTCTCCGCCGACCGGATCACCAGCAAGGAGTCCGGGGCGTCGTTCTTCCGGGCCGATCTGCGGATCGATCCGAAGGACATGAAGGGCCTCGAAAAGAACGTGAAGGTGCAGCCCGGCATGACCGCGGCGGCCATGATCGTGACCGGGAATCGGACCCTCATGGGCTTCCTGATTCAGCCCATCGTGGACACCGTCAACCACTCCTTCCACGAGCAGTAGTTGCTCTTGGGAAACAGGGTATTGCGGGCCGTCTAGTCGCACCTAATAGGTGTTGCGCATCGGGCACGCTTCCGATACGTCTGGATGTGGGCTCGTTTAACCTACGCCGCGGCCATGCTATGGCGCTGGGGGAGATGGATCGCCGGGACTGCTCCAATAGGGTTTGGGGGTCAGGCGCACCGGGGTCCGTGTGACACAGACTGGAGAGACTAATGGCGACTTATATTTTTGAGACGATGACGCAGGCGCAGGCTTCGTCCTACGTCGCGGCGACTGACCAGATCGTCTTCAGCAACCCGACTTCGCACGCGAGTGCGACGTCGGTGGCGTTCACCGTTGTTGTGGTGCCGCCGAGCGCGACGTCTGCCGGCGCCACTACGGTGACCGGTGCTACCTTGACCGACCTGGTGACGGGCAAGTCCCTCGCCTTCGGCACGGGTGTTCTGGGCGAGAACGACTTCATCTTCCCGGACTCCTCGAAGCTGTTCATCGGTGACATCACCAACGACAACGGCGCTGCGGGCGCTTTCGCGAGCCCGAACGGCGACGCCCTGTTCGGCGACCTCGGCAACGACACCCTCACGGGCGTCGCTGGCAACGATCTGCTGCAGGGCAACCAGGGCAACGACAGCCTCGACGGCGGCGCCGGCAACGACACCATCTTCGGTGGCGCTGACGACGACACCGTGGTCGGCACGTCCGGCAGCGACTTCGTCCAGGGCAACAAGGGCAACGACTCGATCGATTACTCGGGCGACTCGTCCTCGAGCACCCTGCTCGGCGGTCAAGGCGACGACACCATCAAGGGTTCGACGGCCGCGGCCGGCGACATCCTCAGCGGTGACCTCGGCAACGACACCATCAACGGCGACGGTGGCAACGACGTCATCACCGGCGTGGACGGCAACGACTCGATCACCACCACGGGCGGCGCGATCAGCGTCGACGGCGGCATCGGCAACGACACCATCGACGCGTCGGCTCCGGCCTCCGCCTCGATCGTCGGCGGCGCCGGCGACGACAGCATCAACATCGGCGGTGGCGCCAACACCGGCCTGATCTTCATCAACGCCAATGCGGGCAACGACACCATCACGGCGTCGAACACCGGCACGGGCGGGACGCAGATCTCGGGCGGTCAAGGCGATGACTCGATCACCAGCTCTGGCGGCGCCAGCAGCTACATCGACGGCAACCTGGGTAACGACACCATCAACGCGGGCGCGGGCCAAGACACCCTCATCGGCGAAGACGGCAACGACATCATCAGCGTCACCGGCGCGGGCAATGACATCATCCAAGCCGGCACCGGCGACGATACCGTCAGCGACACCGGCGCGGGCAACCTGAACGTCGACCTGGGCTCGGGTACGAACCTGTTCTCCCACACGGCGGCGGGTAACGACACGATCGCCGGCGGCGTCGGCGCGGACAGCGTGGGCCTGACGGGCGCCGGCAACGACGTCATCACGCTCAGCGACGGCAACGACACCCTGAACTCGACCGGCACCGGCAACTTCAACGTCGACGCCGGCACGGGCAACGACAGCGTCACCGTCGGCGCGGGCAATGACACCATTGCCGGCGGCACGGGCGACGACACCGTCGCTCTGACGGGTGCGGGCAACGATACGGTGACCCTCGGTGACGGCAACGACACCGTGACCGCCGCCGCCGCCGTCACTTCGGTGAACGTTGACGCGGGCCTCGGCAACGACAGCGTCATCGGCAGCACCGGCAGCGACACCATCACCGGTAACGACGGTAACGACACGATCCACGGTGGCACCGGCTTCGACATCATGTCGGGCGGCAATGGCAGCGATAAGTTCGACTTCTCTGCCGGCGACTCCAACCCGCTCTCGGCGATCGGCACTCAGGACCGAATCCTCGACTGGCAAGGTGGCGTCACCTCGACCCCGGTCGACGTGCTGCACTTCGCCGGCGTGCCGGCCCTGACCTCGATCAACTCGGCCACGCTCTACCACGAGGACACGGCGACGGATTACAACTCCGCCACCGCGGTCGCGAGCACGCGCTTCGGCCAGAGCTTCCAGGTCGTTGCGGTTCAGGTGGGCGCCGACACGGTGGTGTTCGCCGATACCAACGGCAACCACTCCCTGGACTCGAACGACGACGCGGTGGTCCTGATCGGCCGTTCGCTGTCGGACATCGACTTCACGAACATCGTCTAAGCCCCACAAGGCTCAGACGGGACTACGAGGGCCGCCCTTCGGGGCGGCCCTTTTCTTTTCGGCTCTTCCACCGGGGCGGAAGGCTCGCTACAGCCATCGCCACCATGAGCAACGCCGCCCTCTACCTGCACCCCAACGGCTACGACACCAGCGGCCCTCAGCTGCTGGGCCGCATCTCGGCCGGGGAAAGCTTTCTGCGCGGCTACCTCCGCCACGCCGAGGTCGACCGCTACTATTTCTGGAACATCGCGGGACGCCCGGAGAAGGAGCTCAACGAGCTGCTCGAGCGGGTGCAGGCGCCGGCCAAGCCGGTCACCTGGATCGGCCAGACCAACCGCGGAGCCCTGGGCGGGGTGGGCGTGCTGAACATGCCGGTGCCCGGCCTCACCTCCGAGGCCTGGCTGCGCCGCCCCTTCGGGCCCAGGGCCTACGCCATCTGCGGGATCACCCACACCACCGCCACCGACCGCGTCATGCAGGCCATGGCCGAGATGCTGATCGCGCCCACCGAGGACTACGACGCGCTGATCTGCACCTCCAACGCCGTGCGCCACTCGATCGACACCCAGATGGGCGCCATGCGCGACTACCTGATGGGCGAGTACGGGGCGCGCAAACGGCCCGAGCCGATGCGGGTCACCATTCCGCTCGGCGTCAACGTCGAGGACTTCGCCACCTCACCCGAGCACCGCAAGGCCTGGCGCGAGCGGCTCGATATCCCGCAGGACGCGGTGGTGGCCCTGTTCATGGGCCGCTTCAACGTGCGGGCCAAGATGAACCCGGCGCTGATGGCCATCGCCCTGGAGCGCGCAGCCAAGGCCACGGGCAAGCCGATCTACTGGGTCAACGCCGGCTGGTCGCCGAGCGCCAAGGACGAGGAGACCTACCACGCCCAGACCCGCGAGCTGTGCCCCACCGTGCACTACCGCAGCGTGGATGGCCGGCCGCCGGACGTGCGCTTCACCATCTGGTCGGTCGCCGACTTCTTCATCAGCTTCTCGGACAATATCCAGGAGACCTTCGGCCTGACGCCGATCGAGGCCATGGCGGCGGGCCTGCCCTGCGTGGTCACCGACTGGGATGGCTACAAGGACACCGTGCGCCACGGCGAGGATGGCTTCCGGATCCCGACCGTCGCGCCGCCCCCGGGCGAGGGCGGCGACCTCGCCTTCTGGTTCGCCAACGCCTGGCTCAACTACGACAACTACGTGGGCGCGGCGGGCCAGTTCACGGCCATCGACTACGCCGAGGCCGAGGCCGCCATCACCACCCTCGTGCTCAATCCCGACGAACGCCGGCGGATGGGGGAGAACGCCAAGGCCCGCGCGCGCGAGGTGTTCGACTGGGCGGCGATCATCCCGCAATACCAGGCCCTGTGGGCCGAGCAGAACGCCCGCCGGCTGGCTGCGCCGCCCGCGCCGGCCACCCGCGAGAACCCCTACAAGCCCGACCCCTTCACCCTGTTCCAGAGCTATCCGACACGCCACCTGTCGGCCCGCACGCCGCTGACGCTGGGGCCCGGCGTGACCTGGGAGATGGCCGAGCCGCTGCTCCGCCACGCCCTGGTCAACTACAGCAATTTCCATCGCCCCACGCCGGAGGAATCGCGGCAGATGTTGGCCTTGATCGCCGAGCGGCCGGGGGTGACGGTGGGGGAGGTCGCCCAGGCGGCGGGGCCTGCCCGGCGGGCCTTCGTCGGGCGCGGCGTGCTGTGGCTCGCCCGCTACGGACTGATCACCATCGGCGCGGAGGGCTGAAGCTGGGCGAGCGAAGGCCCAAGACGCAAGCGGCCGGGCAGCGAACCTGAGGTTCAACCACCCGGCCAAAGCGACACAGCCATGGAGAGCTAGGCTGACCTCATACTTCTAGCGCAAAGCTCTGCAGGACGAAAGCCTATCCCTGATCACTTTTGCTTAACTTGACCGTTCGGCGCCCGCCGCGCCCCGACAGGAAACACCCAGTGCCTCAGATCAACTTCTCCGAGATCACGACGGAACAGGGCATGGCCATGGCCGACGGGCTGATGGAGGCCGGCCAGTACGATCTCGCCGCCAAGGTCTATCGCGCCCTGCTCTCCTCGGCCCCGGCGGCGATGAAGAACCGCCTGCGGGTGCGCGTTGGCCTGTCGAGCGTTCGCAACGCCCGAACGCCCATGTCCCACGGCGCCCTGAAGCTGCTGGAAGGTGGGATCCGCGACGTGTTCGTGGGCGAGGGCCTGGCGACCTGGTCCAAGACCATGGCCTTCTATGACGACGCGCGGTTCATCGAGCTGGCCGACCGACATGCCGACCTGCTGCCGCTGCCCAACTGGCACTGGAACCTGCAGACCGTGCTGTGGGCGGTGCGCCAGGCGCAGCACCTGGACGGCGACCTCGTGGAACTCGGAGTGTTCAAGGGCCACACCACCCTGTTCTGCGCCGAATATGTGGAGTTCGGCGACTGGCCGAAGACCTGGTTCCTCTACGACACATTCGACGGCATCCCCGACGACCAGGTCGACGCCAGCTTCAAGAAATCCAACGCCGTCTACAAGGGCACCTTCTCCTTCGAGGAGGTGCGCGACCGCTTCGCCCACATGGCGAACATCAAGGTCATCAAGGGCCGGGTGCCGGAGGTGCTGGCCAAGACCTGCCCGGACAGGATCGCCTTCCTGCACATGGACCTGAACAACGTCACCGCCGAGATCCAGGCGCTGGACGCGGTGTTCGACAAGATCACGCCCGGTGGGATCATCGTCTTCGACGACTATGGCTGGGCGGTGTCGCGGGCGCAGTTCGATGCGGAGAACGCCTGGTTCGCCAAGCGCGGGATGCAGATCCTGCCGCTGCCCACCGGCCAGGGGCTGTTCATCAAGCGCTGAAGGCTGGGGCGCCGCCGCCGAGCTGTTCTCAACAGCGCTCATCTATCTCGGATGGGCCATCTCGCGCGCCATCGCATCGTAGAACACCTGCGCAAAGCCCGGAGCGTCACCTAAGGGCCCGACGCGCAAGCGCTCGCGGAGGCCGCCGCGCAGCCTGGCCAGGCCCGTGGCGTCCAGCGCGAGGTCGCGCGCCTTGGCGGCGAAATCGGGCAGGCTGTCGGCAATGAGCGCCTCCAGTCCTGCGCCGGCAAGGATCGAGGCCCCGATCCGCTCATGGAAGGCCTTCCCGCGCAGCGTCACCACCGGCACGCCGCACCAAAGGGCGTCGAGCGTGGTCGTGCCCCCCGTGAGCGGAAAGGTGTCGAGGCAGATATCGATCTCGCCCAGCCGTTGCAGGTAGGCCGGCCCCGAGACCGCCTCGAAGCGTAGGCGGCTCTCGTCGACCCCTTGCTCGGCGAACAGCCGGGCGACGTTCGATCGGAAGATCGAGGAGGCCGCCTCCGGCCGGATGAACAGGAATTGCGAACCCGGGGTCTCCCGCACGATGGCGGCCCAGGCGCGCAATGCGGCCGGAGTATATTTGTAAGCGCCGCTGGTGGTGCCGAAGACCACGCCCTCTCGCGAGGCGCGGGGCTGAACGGGCGGCGCTCCGCGTTCAGCGAAGGCGCGCCCGAACGCGACCCAGCTGCGGGGCAGCACGAGCGGACGGACCCCGAGGTCCTCGGGATTCTCCGGCGCGTTGGCGGCGTCGCAGATGAAGCCGTCCACCGCCGCGAAGCCGGTGGCGAGCGGATAGCCCAGCCAGCTCAACTGCAACGGCGCGGGCCGCCAGGCCAGCACCTCCGGCCGGTTCGCGCCCGTCCAGCCGCCGAGGTCGAGAAGGATGTCGATGCCATCGCCGGCTATCGCCTGGGCGATGTCGCTGGGCGGCCTTCCCGCAAGGGCGCGGACCGCGTGCGCACGCTCGGCGAAGCGCGCCTTGAGCGGATCGGGCGGCAGGGGATCCAGATCGTAGATGTGCAGTTCGAACCGCCGGTCGGGGTGTTCGAAAAGCGGCTCGGCGAACAGGCCCACCGGATGCATCCGCAGGTCCGCGGACAGCAGCCCCAGTCGGATCGGTGCGCCGCCGCGCACGGAAGCGCGTCGTCGGATGGGCTGCTGCTGCGCCAGCTCCTCGAAGGGCGCGGCCGCGAGCCGATGCTGCGCCAGCAGCTCGCGCCGGTCTTCGGGCGTCTGCGCCCACGGCAGTTGCGCGAGCAACAGTTGCGGCTGCCCGGCCGCGACCAGCGCCCGGCCGATCTCGGCCCCACGCCCGAGCTGGGCGATCGCCTCGAAGTCCCACAGCCGCCCCAGCACCTCCCGCAGGCGCCGGAGCCGCGCCGCATCCCCCCCGCCGAGGGCGACGGCGCGCCGCGCCTGCGCCTGGGCCCCGGCCAGGTCCAGCTCCGGGCGCTTGCCGCGGGCGCCGGAGAGCAGGGCGGCCAGCGCGATCGGCGGCCCGACGTCGTTCGGCGCAAGCTCACCGGCCCGCCGGAGGCGGCGTTCCGCCTCCGCCGGATCACGCTCCACGAGCATCTCGCCCCAGTACGCTTGCACCCAGGCGGCATGCTCATGGCGCTGTTCGGCTGCCGCGAGGTGACGTTGCAGCCGGTCCGCGGCGCCGAAGCGCAGCATCAGCGCGGCCGCGCCCTCCGCCAGGTCCGCATTGTCGGGCTGGAGGTGGAGCGCCTCATCCAGCACGGCCAGCGCCGCCTCGGCGCCTCCAGCCGCCGCCGTCGCCTCCGCCAGCCGCAGCCAGACGCCGGCCACGGTTGGGTCGAGCTGCGTGGCGACGCGGAGCTCCACCGCCGCCTGGTTCGCCTGTCCGAGGGCTAGAAGGGCGCGGCCATGTCCCGCCCGGGCTGCGGCCGAGTGAGGATTGTGCCGGGCGAGTTCGGCGAACCGCGCCGCCGCCTCAGCCACGCGGCCGAGGTCGAGCAACACATTGGCGGCGTTCACCCGCGCGGCCGGCAGGTCGGGGGCCAGGTCCGCCGCCCGATCCAGCGCCGCCAGCGCCTCGGTCGGACGTCCGAGCTGGCGCAGAAGGACCCCATGGATGTTCCAGAGGGCCGCGTCCTCGGGAAACGCTTCGATCGCGGCGCGCGTCCGGCCCAGCGCGCGGACGTAGTCTCTTCCGGCGTAGAGGGCGCGCGCCGCCTCCAACGCGGCAGCCGCGGAGGCGTCCAGATCGGTCATCGACCCGCGGCGCCATCGCCGGCGACGGCGGCCAGCCGGGCCTGATCCCGGGCGTAGAGGGCCCGCAGGAAGGCCGCGTCCTCGGCGGTCAGCGCCGCATCCTCGAGTCTGGGGCCGACGAACACCTCGCGCGCCGCGGGCAGGCGCCGGGCGGCGGGCAGGCCCAGGAAGGCCCGCACGGCCGAAAGCGTCGCGAACGGGTCGTCGCGCAGCGCCTCGGAGCGGAGCACCAGCACCTGGTCGCGCGGGAACAGCCGGAACAGCCGCTCAAGCTGCTCGCCGTAGAAGCCGCGCTCGACGTAGGAGAACTCGCGGTGCGCGCCCCAGGGCCTGTCCGGCGTCGCGTCCTCGAACAGGCGCATGCGGCCCTGGCGGATGCACCAGGCGAAGGGGTGCGGATCGTGGCCCCGCACATGCTCCATCCGCCACTGCGACCAGGCCCGCTCCACGGGATCGCGCAGCAGGACGATCAGGCGCATGGCCGGATTGTAGGCGCAGATGCGTTCCAGGCAGTTCGGCCAATAGAGGTAGATCGGCGTCGCCTCGCCACACGGCCGGGACGGTCCCTTGGGGTCGGGCCCGGGCCCTCCGGCGGGATCGTCGAACAGGGCGTGATAGGGGCCATAGTCCGGCGCCGCCCAGTCGCGGGCGTCATCGTCGAAGAAGTGGGTCTCCTTGACCCGCGACAGGGCGACGTCGTCCATGTCCGACAGGTAGTCGAACAGCGCCGTGGTGCCCCCCTTCTGGACCCCGGCGATGATGAAGTTGACCCGCGGCGCCTCAGCCATGGCCTCCACATGCCCCGGCGGGCCCGGGCGCGGCAAGGCCTCGCAGGGGCGCCGCAGCGATTGGCGATTTCCCGACTGACGCGATAAGAGGGGCGCGATAAGAGGGGCGCGATCCGCGGTCCGCCCGCGGATGTGGGGGGCCAGGAGCCCGGCGAAGGCGGGATATGAAGACAGTCATCCTGGCAGGCGGCCTCGGCACGCGGATCTCGGAAGAGAGCCACCTGCGGCCCAAGACGATGATCGAGATCGGCGGCCGGCCGGTCCTTTGGCACATCATGAAGCTGTACTCGCACTACGGCTTCAACGATTTCATCGTCTGCCTTGGCTACAAGGGCTACGTGATCAAGGAGTACTTCGCCAACTATGTGCTCCATAACGCCGACCTGACCGTCGACCTCGCCAAGGGGGCCATCGAGTACCACGCCACCAAGAGCGAGCCCTGGCGGGTGACCCTGGTGGACACCGGGGCCGACACCATGACCGGCGGCCGCCTCAAGCGGGTGGCGCAATACCTGAACCCGGACGAGCCGTTCTTCCTGACCTACAGCGACGGGGTCGCCGACCTGGACGTCCGGGCGCTGGCCGACTTCCACAAGAAGCACGGGCTCGAGGCCACGGTCACCGCGGTCTCGCCGCCCGGCCGGTTCGGGGCCCTGGAGATCGCCGAGGGCAAGGTGGAGCGCTTCATCGAGAAGCCCCCCGGCGACAACGGCCTGATCAACGGCGGCTTCTTCGTGCTTGAGCCTTCGGTCGTGGACCGCATCGCGGGCGACGAGACCATCTGGGAACAAGAACCGCTGACCGGATTGGCGCACGACGGCCAGCTGATGGCCTTTCGGCACGACGGCTTCTGGGCGCCCATGGACACCTTGCGCGACAAGAATGTCCTGGAGGCCATGTGGGCGTCGGGCCAGGCGCCGTGGCGGCGGTGAACGCCGGCTTCTGGCGGGGCCGGCGGGTCCTCGTCACGGGCCACACCGGCTTCAAGGGCGCCTGGGCCGCCGTCTGGCTCAGGCAGCTCGGGGCCGAGGTCACCGGCCTGGCGCTGGCGCCCGACCAGACGCCGAGCCTGTTCGAGCTGGCAGGCGTCGGATCGCTCATCGACTCCCACCTCATCGACCTGCGCGACCGGGCCGCAGTGAACGCCTTCGTGGGCGCGCATGAGTTCGACCTCGTGCTGCACATGGCCGCCCAGCCCATCGTGCGCACCGCCGTGGCGGCCCCGGTCGACACCTTCGCCAGCAACATCATGGGCACGGCGCACCTGCTCGACGCCCTGCGCGCCCGCCCGCCCAAGGCCACCCTCGTGGTCACCTCCGACAAGGTCTATGCCAACGCCGAGACCGGCCGCGCCTTCGCCGAGGGCGATCCGCTGGGCGGCAAGGACCCCTATTCGGCCTCCAAGGCGGCGACCGAGATCGTCACCCAGAGCTTTGCCCGCAGCTATTTCGAGCCGGCCGGCGCGCCGCTCGCCACGGCCCGCGGCGGCAATGTGATCGGCGGGGGCGACTTCTCGGCCGACCGCATCGTGGCCGACATCGTGCGCGCCGCGCGCGCCCATGAGGCGGTGGTGCTGCGCCATCCCGAGGCGACCCGGCCCTGGCAGCATGTGCTCGATTGCCTGGCCGGATATTTCACCCACCTCGAGGCGCTGGCGACCGATCCGGCGACGCCGCGGGCGCTGAACTTCGGCCCCCGGCCCGGCGGGCCGCAGGTCACGGTCGGCGAACTCGCGACGCTCGGCGTCGAGGCGCTGGGCGGGCGGCCCTGGCGCCACGAACCCGATCCGACGTCGCTGGAGGCCCGCTCGCTGGCCATCGACGCCAGCCTGGCCAAGCGGTCGATCGGCTTCGAAAGCCGGCTCGACGCGCCCGCCGCGGTGGCCTTGACCATGGACTGGTATCGCCGGCAGGGCGCCGGCGAAGACGCACTCGCCTTGTGCCAGAGGCAGATCGAGGACTACGAAGCGGGCCGATGACCTCTGCCCCCCTCTGCCGCTTCTGCCGCACGCCGCTGACCCACACCCTGGTGGACCTGGGGGACCAGCCGCTGGCCAACAGCTATCTCACGCCCGAGCAGCTCGCCGCGGGGGTGGAGGCCGCCTATCCGCTGCACGCCCGGGTCTGCCACGCCTGTTTCCTGGTGCAGGTGGACGACGTGGTGCCGGCCGAGGCGATCTTCGACGAGGGCTACGCCTATTTCTCCTCCTATTCGGCGAGCTGGGTGGAGCACGCCCGGCGCTACGCCGAGGCGATGACCGAGCGGTTCGGCCTGGGGCCCGAGTCGCTGGTGGTCGAGGTGGCCAGCAACGACGGCTACCTGCTGCAGCACTTCGTGGCCAAGGACGTGCCCGTGCTCGGCATCGAGCCCACCGCCAATACCGCCGAGGCCGCCCGCGCCCGCGGCGTGCCCACCGAGGTGGTGTTCTTCAATGCCGAAACCGCCCGCCAGATGGCGGCCCGTGGCGTGCGCGCCGACCTGATGGCCGCCAACAACGTCCTGGCCCACGTGCCGGACATCGCCGGCTTCGTGGCGGGCTTTCAGCATGTGCTGAAGCAAGAGGGCGTGCTGACCTTCGAGTTCCCGCACCTGCTGAACCTGATCGAGAAGGTGCAGTTCGACACCATCTACCACGAGCACTTCTCCTACCTGTCGCTCTTGGCCGTTGAGCAGGTGCTGCGGGCCAATGGGCTGCGCCCCTTCGATGTGGAGCTCCTGCCGACCCACGGCGGGTCGCTGCGGCTGTTCGTCTGCCACCTGGGCTCGGGCCGCGAGGAAACCCAGGCCCTGCGCGCCCTGCGGGCCCGCGAACAGGCCGCCGGCCTCGACCGGATCGAGACCTACGACGGCTTCACGCCAAGGGTGGAGGCGGTGCGCACGAGTTTCCTGAAGTTCCTCGAAGACGCCGAGGTGGAGGGCAAGCGGGTCGCGGCCTATGGCGCGGCGGCCAAGGGCAACACCTTCCTCAACTATTGCGGCGTGACGGCCCGCCAGATCGTCGCCGCCTTCGACGCCAATCCGGCCAAGCAGGGCCGCTTCCTGCCGGGCAGCCACGTGCCGATCCTGGCGCCGTCCGAGGTGCCGCGGATCAAGCCCGACTTCCTGCTGATCCTGCCCTGGAATCTCAAGGACGAGATCAGGGCCCAACTGTCTTTCATCGACGGCTGGGGCGGCCGGTTCGTGACCGCTTCGCCGGAGACGCAGGTGATCGCCTGATGCGCTTCACCGAAATGGAGATCGCAGGCGTCGTCCTCGTGGACATCGAGCCGCAGGGCGATGCGCGGGGCGCGTTCGCCCGCCTGCAATGTCCCGACGAGTTCGCCGCCGCGGGACATCCCTTCGTTCCCGCCCAGACCAGCCTGTCGCGCAATCCGCAGGTGGGGACCTTGCGCGGCCTGCACTACCAGAGCGCACCCCACGCGGAGGTGAAGCTGGTGCGCTGCGTGCGGGGCCGCATCTTCGACGTGGCGGTGGACCTGCGGCCGGCCAGCCCGACCCATGGGCGCTGGACCGCCGCCGAACTCAGCGCCGACAACGCCCGCGCCCTGCTGATCCCGCAGGGCGTGGCCCACGGCTTCCTGACCCTGGCGCCGGAAAGCGACGTGCTCTACCAGATCGCGCCCAGGTTCGAGCCCGGCCACGAGGCCGGCGTCCGCTGGGACGATCCGGCCTTCGCCATCGCCTGGCCCATGGCGCCGGTCATCCTCTCGGATCGCGACGCCGGCTATCCGGATTATCCGGCCTGAACTGCGGGGGCTGAGCGGCGCGGCTCAATCTGCTAGAGAAGCCGACCGAATAGGACAGGTTCGCTTATGCCCAACGACAAGGCGCTCGAAGCGCTTTCCAAAATCGCCGAGACCGAGGACTGGCGCGCGGCCTTCATCCGCGGGCTGATCGCCTTCGAGCATGAGATCAAGGCGCCCGGCGTCGACGTGCGCGAGGAGATCACCGGCCCGCTGGTGGACGCCCTGTTCGACGACGACCAGGTGATCAAGAAGACGCTGTCCAGCGGCGTCACCTTCGAATTCCTCTACCGCTCGAAGATCGCCCGCGACTTCGTGATGAGCGAGCCGCAGGCGCCCGACCATGCCTGGGAGCCGCAGACCAGCCGCATCCTGGTGAACCTGGCCAAGGGCGCCAAGCAGGTGGTGATCGGCGGGGCTTACTTTGGCGACCACGCCGTGCTGATCGCCCGCGAGATCGCCCCGGGCGGCGGGGTGGTCCACGCCTTCGAGCCGAACAACGAGCAGCGGGCCATGCTGACCCGCAACGCCGAGCTCAACGGCCTGACCAATATCCGTCCGCGGCCGGAGGGGCTGTGGTCGGATTCCAGCACCAGCCTGAAGCTCGTGGGCTACGACAGCTTCGCCACCGCCGAGGTGGCCGAGGCCGGCGCCGACGACGGCTTCCAGACCGTCACCATCGCCGACTACCTGACGGCGGCCGGTGTCGACCGCCTCGACCTGATCGTCGTCGACATCGAAGGCGCCGAGCTGGGCGCGCTGCAGGGCGCCGAGCCGTTCCTGGCCCAGCCCAAGGGCCAGGCGCCCAACATCCTGTTCGAGGTGCACCGGCACTATGTCGACTGGTCGGATGGCCTGCCCAACACCGAGATCGTCCGCCTGCTCACCGACCACGGCTACTCGGTCTATGCGCTCAGGGACTTCAACTCGAACTATGATCTGTCGGGGCGGCCTATCGAGCTGATCCCGGCCGACGCCGTGCACCTGGAAGGCCCGCCGCACGGCTTCAACATGGTGGCGGTGAAGGATCCGGCGATCTTCGAGACGGACGCCTACAAGATCGTGCGCGACGTCTCGCCGAAGCTGCTGCGGCACAAGGATCCGAAGCTGCACCATCCGGTCGGAGGGCTCTGAGCGTCTTGGGGCGGCTGGCCACCATCGTCGGCGCCCGGGGCTTCGTGGGCGCGAGGCTCCAGGCCCGGCTGGCTGCCGACGGGTGGGACATCCATGCGCCGAAGAAGGGCGACCCGGACCTGCTGACCCGCGACCTCGGCGTGGTCTTCTATTGCGCCGGCCTGACCGCCGACTACGACCGCCGCCCCTTCGACACGGTCGAGGCCCACGCCACCCTGGTGAGCCGGATCATCGAGGCCGATCGGTTCGATGGGCTGGTCTATCTCTCCTCGACGCGGCTCTATGACGGACTGCCGAAGGCCCAGGTCGCGGAGCACGAGCCCCTGGTGTTCGATCCGATGGATCCCCGGCGGGTGTACGACCTCTCCAAGGCGCTGGGCGAGAACCTGACTCTGACGCGGGCCGCCGGCCGCGGCCGGGTGGCGCGACTGGCCAATGTCTATGACTGGGAGGCCGGCGCGCCGGGGTTCCTCTCCGAATGGCTGATCCGGGCGCGCACCGAGCGGAACATCGTCCTGGACTCCAGCCCGGCCGTGGGCCGCGACTACATCCACCTCGACGATGTCGTGGCGGCGCTGATCGCGATCGCCCAGACCGAGACGCCGGCGATCTTCAACGTGGCGAGCGGCGAGCTGGTGACCAACGCCGAGATCGCCGAGGTCTTCGAGGCGGCGGGCTGGAGGGTGAGCTTCACCGGCCAGGCGACGCCCGCGGCGCCGCCCAACGCCAGCATCGCGCGGCTCACGGCGCTTGGCGTCCGCCCGGCGAGCGTCAAGGATGTGGTCGCCGGCTATCTGAAGGGGCTCGCATGAAGCTTCGCGACCATACCCGCCAGAGCCTGATCGCCTACACCACCGCCCAGTGCGCGGCGGTGGTCCCCGACGGGCGCGAGGCGGCCTTCCGCGGCGCGGTCGAGGCGCACATCGACGAGGCGCTGGAGCGGCTACACCGCTGCATCAACGGCTGCGCGCCCTGGCGGCCCGACGAGTTCAACGTCCTGCAGTCCTCGCAGCACACCATCTATCTGTATTATTTGGCCAATACGATCTGGACGCGGTCCGGCGACACCGAGGCGCCGACCCGCCTGTTCCTGATGAACAAGGCCTTCAACGGCATCGACCTGTTCTACGAGATCGCCATGCCGGAGGTGTTCTACATCGGCCACAGCGTCGGCATCGTCCTGGCCAAGGCCACTTATGGGAACCAGTTGGTGCTCTACCAGGGCGTCAACGTCGGACGGCACAAGGACCAGATCCCGGCCATCGGCGACCGGGTGGTGCTCTATCCCTATTCGTCCGTGGTCGGCCGCGCGGTGGTGGAGGACGACTGCGTGATCAGCCAGGGCGTCCGGGTGATCAACAAGCGCACGCCCAAGGGCTCGCTGGTGTTCGCCGGCGACAAGGCGGGAGAGCTTTCCTTCCGGCCGCGGCCGGACGACCTGCTGAAGGAATATTTCAGGCTCTAGCCATGGCCTTGGCCGGCGTCTCGGCGACCGCGCGGGCGATCATCTCGTAGAAGTCGCGAGCGAAGGCCTCGCCCTGGCCGAGCGGGCTCTGCTTGATCCGGTCCCGCAGCGTCAGCCGCAGGTCGCGGCGCCGTTCGCGGTCGGCGGCCAGCGACAGCGCGATCTCGGTGAAGCCCGCCAGGTCCGGGGCGCAGAGCTCGCCCACGCCCGCGTTCGAGAGGATCGAATAGCTCAGCCGCTCGAAGAAGGCCTCGCCGCGCAGGCTCACCACCGGCACGCCCATCCACAAGGCCTCGCAGGTCGTGGTGCCGCCGGTGAGCGGGAACGGGTCGAGGGTGATGTCGACCTGGTTGTAGAACGCCATGTGGGCGCCGCGCACGGTGTGGAAGATCACCCGATCGGCGGTCACGCCCTCGGCGGCGAACTCGGCCAGGATATTGGCGCGGAAGCTGGCGGTGCCGCCCTCCGGCCGGATGAAGGCGAACTTCGACCCCGGGACCTTGGCGACCACCTGGGCCCAGGCGCGCAGCACCGGGCGGCTGTATTTGTGCGGATTGTTGGCCGTGCCGAAGGTGAGATAGCCGGCCCGCTCCTCGGGCAGGCCCTCGACGATGGGATGGTTGTCGGAGAACATCCGCCCCAACGCCAGCCAGCTGTGCGGCATCACCAGCGGCGTTTCGATCATCAGCTCCGGGCGGGTGGGCCGGCTGAACGGGTCGCAGATGAAATAGTCGATCGTCGAGAGACCGGCGGAGTGCGGATAGCCCAGCCAGCTCGCCTGACGCGGCGCCGGGCGCCAGGCCATGACGTCGAGCTTGTTCATATGGGTCGTGCCGCCGAGCTCGATCAGCATGTCCAGCTGGTCGTCGGCGATCATCTGGGCGGCGTCGCGGGAGCTGATGTCGGGGCGCCAGCGGAACTCGGCGACCTGCTCGCGGATGTGCCGCTGAGCCGGGTCTTCCTGGCCCTGGTAGTAGGAGTAGCAATAGAGCTCGAACCGGTCGCGATCGAAGTGGTCGAACAGCGGCAGGGCGAAATAGGCCACCGGGTGGCGGCGCAGGTCCGAGGACATCAGCCCCAGCCGGATCTTGCCGTCGGCGGGGCGCGGCGGCGGCTTGCGGATGGGATTCTTGGCCGCCATGGCCTCGACATCGCGGCCCCAGATGCGGTGCTGCTCCACCAGCTCCAGCCGGTCCTCGTCGTTGCGCACCCGGGCCATCTGCTTGAGGAGCGCGGTGTGGCGGCCGCTCTCGGCCCAGATGCGGCCCACGTCGCGGAACGAGCCGAGCTGCTCCAGCGCCTCGAAGGCGCAGACCCGGATCAGCACCTCGGCGGCGATCTTCAGATGGGCGGAGGCGGTGATCTTCTCGCGGGCCATCAGGCCCTTCAGCAGGCCGTAAGCCTCCTCGATATTGGCGCCCTCGTCGCCGGTGCGGGTCCGCTCCAGGCTCTCGATGAAGGCCATCAGATAGTCCGTCTGGTCGGGGCCGAGCGCGATGGCCTTGCGCAGGTACTGGTTGGCCCGCTCGCGGTCGTAGTCGGTGACAGTGGCGCCGAGCTGATAATAGACCCAGCCGGTCTCCGGGAATTTCGGCAGCAGCTCCTGCAGATAGGCCTCGGCCTTCCGCAGCTCGCCGGCCCGGCGCAGCAGGATGACGCGGGCCTCATGGAGCCGCGGCTCATCCGGATTGGCGGCCATCGCCTTGTCGAGCGCCTCGTGGGCCTGGGGCTGGCGGTGCAGTTCGTTCATGGCGCCGACCAGGTCGAGCCAGGCTTCGATATAGGTCTTCTTCAGGGCCACGGCCTGGCGCCAGCGGACCATGGCCTGTTCGAGCTTGCCCTGCTTCTGCAACGCCCGGCCCAGCTGGCGCTGGTACTCGGCGTTGCGCGGATCGCCGCGGGACAGCTTGGCGAAGGCGGCCTCGGCGCGGGGTCCATCGCCCAGGTCGAGCAGGATGTTGCCGCGGTTGATCTGCGGCGCCGGGAGCTTGGGATTGAGCCTGATGGCCTCGTCCAGCGCCGCCACCCCTTCGGCATAGCGTTTGAGCTGGCGCAGGAAGACACCCCGCAGGTTCCAGAACTCAAGCTCCTTGGGGAACCGCGCCAGCGCCTTGGCGGACCAGGCCTCGCCCTCGGCGTGGCGGCCGGTGCGGTAGAGCTGGGTCAGCAGCACGCGATAGACCTGCGCCGGCTGTTCCGGGGCCTCGTTCAGGCCCTCGACGAGCAGGCCGATGGCGTCTCCGGTCCGGCCCGCCTTCAGCGCCTCGTCAACCGCGTCCCAGCGCTGGTTCATGCCTTGCCTACTTCGCCTTCCCTCCGCCCGCGGAGGGAGGCTTAGATCGCCGGAGCCACGATGGAAACCCCCTGGGACGCAGGCCCGCTCAGCGGCGGCGGCTGAACCGCCACTTGAGCGCCAGGATGGTCGCCGAGAGCAGCAGGCAGACGATGTTGGAGCCGGCCACCGGCCAGCTGCCGATCAAGACGCCGTAGGCGATCCACAGGCTGAAGCCGGTGACGGTGACGATGTACATCCGCAGCGAGACGGACGAGGCGTCGCGCTCGCGCCAGATCTTCACGATCTGCGGCCCGAAGCTGGTCATCGAGCATAG
Organism: Phenylobacterium sp.; assembly: GCF_035944335.1. GTDB lineage: Bacteria > Pseudomonadota > Alphaproteobacteria > Caulobacterales > Caulobacteraceae > Phenylobacterium. The sequence continues at coordinate 36,326 of NZ_DASZBG010000018.1, forward strand.
GGCGGCGGCGACGCCGACGGTGTTGGCGAGGAGGCTCACGGGGGTCAATCGCTCTGCGGGAAACTGACGATGGCCACAAGGCCGGGGTCGGCCGGGGCGAACTCGATCTCGCCGCGCAGCTGCTGGGCCAGCAAGGCGACCAGGGTCGCGCCGAACCCGCGCGGGGCGGCGAGGCCCGCGGGCAGGCCGATCCCGTCATCCGACACGACCAGGCGAACCCGCCGGTCCGCGGCGCCGAAGCCGACCCGGATCGCGCCGGGGCGGCCGGGGAAGGCGTGCCTGAGGCTGTTGCGCACCAGCTCGCCAACGATCAGCGCCAGGGGCGCGGCCTGGCGCGCCGGTATGGCGACCGGCGCCACCTCGAGTTCGAGCCGGACGTCCTCGCGCCGGGCGTTCCCCACGGCGTCCTCGGCAAGGTCGCGCACCAGCCCCGAGGCTTCGAAGCGCCTGGGGTCGTCGGTGACGTCGAGCCGGCGGTGCACGCCCGAGACCGCGGCGACGCGGTCGAGCGCGCCGCGCACGATCTCCCGCTGGGCGCCCTCGGGGGTCTTGCGCAGTTGCAGGACGAAGACCGAATTGATCAGCTGCAGATCGTTCTTGATGCGGTGGTCGACCTCGCGCAGGCGCGCAGCGAGCCGGTCGGTCTGCGCCTCCAGCTCGGCGATCCTGTCGCGTTCGGCGTCGGTCATCGGCTCCGCCCGGTTCCCCTCATCTATCAGACAAAGGCGCCGCTTCGGTCGCGGTTCCACGCCGCGCCGCGCTGGCCGCTTGACCGCTTGCGGCCGCGACCCTAAGCGCGGGCGGCATGAACATCCTCCTGGTCGGCTCCGGCGGACGCGAGCATGCGCTCGCCTGGAAGATCGCGCAGTCGCCGCAACTGTCCCGGCTGGTGGCCGCGCCCGGCAATCCCGGCATCGAGCGTCTCTGCGAGGTGCGTGCGGTCTCCGCCACCGATGTCGCGGGCCTGCTCGCCCTGGCCCAGGAGATCGCGGCCGACCTGGTGGTCGTCGGGCCCGAGGTGAGCGTCGCCGCCGGCCTCGCCGACGCGCTGCAGGCCGCCTCCATCCCCTGTTTCGGGCCGACGGCGGCGGCGGGCCAGCTGGAGAGCTCCAAGGCCTTCACCAAGGCCTTCTGCGACCGCTACGGCCTGCCGACCGGCGCCTACCAGGTCTGCGAGACGCTGGGCGAGGCCAAGGCGGCGCTCGACCTGTTTGCCGCCCCCTATGTGGTCAAGGCCGACGGCCTGGCGGCCGGCAAGGGCGTGGTGATCGCCGCCACGCGGGAAGAGGCCGAGGCGGCCGTGGAGGACGCGCTCGGCGGCCGGTTCGGCGCGGCGGGCGCGCGCGTGGTCATCGAGGAATTTCTGGAGGGCGAGATCGGCTCGCTGTTCGCGCTATGCGACGGGGCGACTTCGATGCTGTTCGGCTGGGCCCAGGACCACAAGCGGGCCTTCGATGGCGAGCAGGGGCCGAACACCGGCGGCATGGGGGTCTATTCGCCGGCCCCGGTGTTCACGCCGCAGCTGGTCGAACAGGTGCGGACGCGGCTCGTCGAACCCGCCTTCGCCGGCATCGCGGCCGACGGCGCGCCCTATCGTGGCGTGCTGTTCGTGGAGCTGATGGCCACTCGTGACGGGCCCAAGCTGGTGGAATTCAACGTCCGGTTCGGCGACCCGGAGTGCCAGGCCCTGATGCTGCGGCTGGAGAGCGACCTCGCGCCCTATCTGCTCGCCTGCGCCACCGGCCGGCTCGCGGAGATGCCGCCGCCCCAGTGGCGCGACGAGGCGGCGATCTGCGTGGTGATGGCCGCCAAGGGCTATCCGGGGACGCCCCGGGCGGGCGGCGAGATCCGCGGCGCGGAGGATGACCTGGGCGAGGGCGTGGTGGTCTTCCAGGCGGGCACGACGCGCGACGCGAAGGGCGCGCTGCGCGCGGCGGGCGGGCGGGTGCTGAACGTCTGCGCCACGGGCCCGACCCTGCAGGCGGCCCGCGACCGGGCCTATCGCGCCATCGGCAAGATCGACTTCCCCGACGGCTTCTGCCGGTCCGACATCGGCTGGCGGGCCCTGCAGCGCGAGCTCGGCTGACGCTCCCGCCTTGCCCGGCCGCGCACCGGGCCGGTAAAGTGGTTCAAACAAGCGTAAGAGGGGCAGGAGCGCGCCATGGCCGTGACCATCGAGACCGCCGCCGAACAAGCGCGCGAGCAGGCCAACACCGGCACCAAGCCCGTCGCCGAGACCCACAAGTTCGACGAGGCGTCGCTGGCCCGCTGGATGGAGGCCCATGTGGCCGGCTACCAGGGCCCGCTGGAGGTGCGCCAGTTCAAGGGCGGCCAGTCGAACCCGACCTACCAGCTGATCACGCCGGCCAAGAAATACGTCCTGCGCCGCAAGCCGCCGGGCAAGCTGTTGCCCTCGGCCCATGCGGTGGACCGCGAGTACAAGGTGATCACCGCGCTGGGCGCCACCGGCTTCCCGGTGGCCAAGACCTACGGCCTGTGCGTCGACGACGGCGTTATCGGCACCTGGTTCTACATCATGGACATGGTCGAGGGCCGCATCCTCTGGGACCAGAGCCTGCCGCAATACCAGCCGGCCGAGCGCACGGCGATCTTCCGCGCCAAGATCAAGACGTTGGCGGCCCTGCACAACACCGACTACGTCAAGATCGGCCTGGAGGATTTCGGCAAGCCCGGCAACTACATGGGCCGCCAGGTCGACCGCTGGACCAAGCAGTACAAGGCCTCCGAGACCGAGCACATCCCGGAGATCGAGCGGCTGATCGACTGGCTGCCGAAGACCCTGCCGGCCCAGGAGCGGACCTCGATCGTCCACGGCGACTACCGGCTGGACAACATGATCTTCCATCCCACCGAGCCGCGGGTGGAGGCCGTCCTCGACTGGGAGCTGTCCACGCTCGGCGAGCCGCTGGCCGACTTCACCTACTTCCTGATGAACTGGGTCAACGGCACGATCTCGCAGATCCCGGACCTCAAGGCCCACGGCATCCCCACCGTCGAGGAGACGGTCGCCTACTACTGCGAGCTGACCGGCCGCTCGGGCCTGCCCGACCTCTACTGGTATTTCGCCTACAACGCCTTCCGCCTGGCGGGCATCCTGCAGGGCATCGTCGGCCGGGTCCGCGATGGCACCGCCAACCACCCCGACGCCGCGGGTCAGGCCGATCGGGTCAAGCTCCTGGCCCAGGCCAGCTGGCGCTTCGCCCAGCGGGCCGGCGCGGTGGCGTAGTTTTTTCCTGACCGTCATGGCCGGGCTTGTCCCGGCCACCCAGACGCGCCGGCGGTCGGTCGTTATCCGCAGCCGGACAGTCGCGCCCCGGCTTGAGCCGTCAGCGTTTCTGGGTCGCCGGGACAAGCCCGGGGATGACGGTTGAGATGAGGGTCATGAGCGCGGCCTCGTCGTCGAAGCGGGCGCGGACCGGCCAGGCGGTGACGCGGGCCCGCCAGTCGGCCGGCAGCCGGACCCAGTCCTTCTCGGTGGTCACCAGGCCCGCGCCGAACTGGGCAGCGCGCTCGGCGAGCCGGCGCAGGCTCGCGGCGTCATAGGCGAAGTGGTCGGGGAACGGTGCGAAGTCGACGAGCTCGCAGCCGGCGGCCTTCAGCGCCTGCTCGACCTTCCAGGGCTTGCCGACGCCGGCGAAGCCCATCTGCGGGCCCCTGGGCGGGGCGGCGGCCGGCTGCAGGTGCGCGATCAGCACGGGCGTGGGCGAAAGCTGGGCCAGCAGCTCCGGGTCGGGCGCGACGAGGTCGGCCGGCAGCAGCACGATCACCGCGTCGGCGCGCGCCAGCCCCGCCTTCAGCGGCTCGCGCATGGGCCCCGCCGGGAACACCCGTCCGTCGCCGAACGGCCAGGCCTGCCCCCGCGTCTCGCCATCCACCACGACCAGGGACAGGGCCTTCTTCAGCGAGGGGTTCTGATGCCCGTCGTCCATGACGATGGCCCCGGCGCCGGACGCCGCGGCCGCCTGGGCGCCGGCGGCGCGGTCGCGCGCCACCCACACCGGAAGGTCGGCCGCCAGCATCAGCGGCTCGTCGCCGACCTCGGCGCTGGCGTGGCGGGCGGGATCGACACGCACCGGCCCGGCCAGGCGGCCGCCGTAGCCGCGCGCCAGCACCTGGGCCGCCACGCCGCGGGCGATCAGCCGCCGGGCGATCTCGCGGACCACCGGGGTCTTGCCTGCGCCGCCCAGGGTGACATTGCCGACGCAGATCACCGGGGCGCCGGCGTCGAGGGGCCTGGACGCGGCGATCCGGCGCGCGGTCACCGCCGCCCAGATCCAGGAGAGCGGCGTCACCAGGCCACGCGTCACCGGCATCGAGCGCCGGCCGCGCTCGTACCACCAGGCGGGCGTCGCGAGCTTCATGCGGGCAGCAGGGGGTCGAGGAGCGCCAGCGCCCGGTCCAGCGCCGCGCCCTGCCGCTCGGCATAGCTCAGGGCCGCCTCGCCGATGCGCCGCGCGATCATCGGATTGTCGAGCAGGCCGCGGATGTGGCGCGCCAGATGCTCGGCGTTCGCGGCCTCCAGCGCGGCGACCTCGACGTACATCTGGTCATAGATCGAGCGCGCATTGGCCACGTGCGGGCCGGTGAGGATCGGCTTGCCGAGCCGGGCGGCTTCCAGCGGGTTGTGGCCGCCGACGCCGGCCACGAAGCTGCCGCCCATCACCACGACGTCGGCGAGCCTGAGGAACAGGCCCATTTCGCCCAGGGTGTCGGCAAGGTAGATCCGGGTGTCGCCGGCGATCGGCTGGCCGAGGCTGCGGCGCGCGGGCGCGAAGCGCGCCAGCTCCTGGGCCAGGGCCGCGCCGCGCTCGGGATGGCGCGGGGCGAGGATCAAGAGGTCGGCGCCGGCCTGTTCGAGCGCCGCAAGGGCGATCGTCGGCTCCTCGCCGGGATGGGTGCTGGCGGCCAGCACGACCCTGCGCCCGCCGATGGCGCGCGTCAGGCGCTGCAGCTCGGCGGTGTCACAGGGCAAGGGCTCGCCCAGCAGCTTCAGGTTCAGTTGGGGACCGACGGCGGCGCCCAGGCTCGCCAGCCGCTCGGCGGTCGAGGCGTCCTGCGGCAGGACGAGGTCGAAGGCGCCCATCAGGGTCCGCGCCGAGGCGGGCGAGCGGGCCCAGCCGCGCGCGCTGTCCTCGGTCATCCGCGCCGACAACAGGGCCAGGCGAACGCCGCGCGCCTTGGCCGCCAGGATCAGGTTCGGCCAGAGCTCGCTCTCCACCAGGACGCCTGCGCCCGGCCGCCAGTGATCGAGGAAGCCGGCGACCGCGCCGGGCGTATCCAGCGGCGCGAACTGATGGATGACGCCCTCGGGCAGGCGCTGGCCGAGCAGCTCGGCGGCGGTGCGCGTGCCCGAGGTGACCAGCAGCGCGAGGTCTGGGCGCCGCGCGCGCAGCGCCGCCACCAGCGGCAGCAGGGACTGGGTCTCGCCGACGCTGACCCCGTGCAGCCAGACCAGCGGTCCCGGCGGCCGCGGCCGGCCGGCGCGTCCAAGCCGCTCGCCGAGCCGGGCCGGATCCTCCTTGCCGCCGCGCGCCCGGCTGCGCAGCAGGGCCGGCGCGAAGGGCGCCATCAGGCCGGTGGCCGCCGCATAGAGCGCCAGCGGCAAGGGGCGAAGGGTCACACCACCTCGGCCGGGGCGAGCCGGCAGACGACGGTGGCGTCGGTCTCCACCTGCAGGGTCGCGTGGCCGATGTTGAACCGGTGCGATAGGCCCTCGCAGGTCTCGTGCAGGAAGGCGTCGCAGTCGCCGTTGGCCGGGCGGATCAGGTGGGCGGTGAGCGCGGTCTCGGTGGTGCTCATGGCCCAGATGTGCAGGTCATGGACCTCCTGCACGCCGGGGCGTCCCCGCAGCCAGTCGCCGACCGCCTCGACGTCGATCCCGGCGGGGGCCGCGTCCATGGCCAGGTTCACCGAATCCCGCAGCAGGCCCCAGGTCCCGAGCACGATCACGCCGGCGATCAGCAGGCCGAGCGCGGGGTCGATCCACAGCAGCCCGGTGTAGGCGATGACCACGGCGCCCACGACGACGGCCGCGGACACCGCCGCGTCGCCGGCCATGTGCAGGAAGGCGCCGCGCACGTTGAGGTCGTCGCCGCGCCCGCGGAAGAACAGCAGGGCGGTGGCGGTGTTGATGACGATGCCGAGCCCGGCGGTCAGCATCACCACGCCGGTGGCGATCTCCGCCGGATGCAGCAGGCGCCGCACCGATTCCGAGACGATCACCCCGATGGCGACCAGCAGCATCACCGCGTTCACCAGCGAGGCCAGGATGGTCCCCTTGCGCAGGCCATAGGTCCGCTGCCCGGTCGGCGCGCGCCTGGCCAGCACCGTGGCGCCCCAGGCCAGCAGCAGGGCGAGCACGTCGGAGAGGTTGTGGCCGGCGTCGGCCAGCAGGGCCAACGACGAGGACCAGAGCCCCGCCGCCACCTCCGCGGCCACGAAGACGGTGTTCAGCGCCACCCCGATGGCGAAGGCCCGGCCCATGTCGGCGGGCGCATGGTGGTGGTGATGGCCCAGGCCATGGCTGTGCCCATGCCCATGCCCGTGGTCATGATCGTGGTGATCATGATGATCGTGGTCGTGGTCGGGGTGAGCGTGCGCCATGGGCCTATGTCTCACTCAGCGCCGCGCCGATCAATGCGTCCGACGAGGGCCTCGGCGCGCCGCGTGACGGCCGAGAGGCGCCCGGACCAGTCGCCGACCAGGGCCTGGATGGCGGTCTCGTCGGCGTCGCCGGGCACGAACAGCGGCCCTTCCCAGACCACGGCGCCGCGGCCGAAGGGCGCCGCCCACATCACCTTGTCCCAGGTGTTCTGCATCTGCAGGCCCGGGTGCGCCGCGATGCCCATGAGGAACACCGGCTGGCCGGAGCGCCGCGCGATCTGCAGGGCGCCCGGCGCGATCACCTCGTTGGGGCCGCGCGGCCCGTCGGGCGTCACCACCAGGGCCCCGCCGTCCTCGACCCAGGTCACCGCCTCGCGGATGGCGGCCACGGCCTGGCGGGCCTTGGCTGAGTCGCCCTTCTTGGCCGAGGAGATGCGGATCGCCGGGAAGCCGGACATGGCCAGCGCCTGGGCGATGAACTCGCCGTCCGACGAGGGCGAGACGAAGGCCCGGGTGCGCTTGCGCCACCACTGCGGGGCGGTGGCCAGGCACAGCGGGATGCGGCCGTGCCAGAACAGCGCGATGGCGCCCGACGGCCCGGCCAACACCGGCTCCACGCACTCGAGGTTCTCGTGGCGCCAGCGCACGGTCGCCAGCACCAGGCGCAGGTAGCTGCCCAGCAGCCAGCCCAGCACGGCCTGTACGCCATCGCTCCGCAGGAGGGTCTTCAAGCCGCGGTCTCCGCCTCCAGGTCCTGGCTCTTGGCCAGGCGCGCGTAGAGGCCGCGCTTGCGGATCAGCGAGGCGTGGTCGCCGATCTCGACGATCCGGCCCCGGTCGATGACATAGATGCGGTCGGCGCCGCGCACGGTCGACAGCCGGTGGGCGATCAGGATGGTGGTGCGCCCGGCCATCAGCCGCTTCAGCGCCGCCTGCACCTGGGCCTCGCTCTCGGTGTCCAGCGCGCTGGTCGCCTCGTCGAGCAGCAGGATCGGGGCGTCCTTCAGGAAGGCCCGCGCAATGGCGATCCGCTGCCGCTGGCCGCCGGAGAGGCGGGCCCCGGCCTCGCCGACCACGGTGTCGTAGCCGCTCGGCAGTTCCAGGATGAACTCGTGGGCCGCGGCGGCCTGGGCCGCGCGCTCGATCTCGCCCGCCGAGGCGCCGGGCCGCGCATAGGCGATGTTGGCGCGGATGGTGTCGTCGAACAGGAAGGGTTCCTGGGTGACCAGCGCGATCTGGTCGCGCAGCGAGGCCAGCGTCACCTGGCGAAGATCCTGGCCGTCGATGGTCACGCGGCCGGCGCTGGGGTCGTAGAAGCGCGGGATCAGGTTGAGGATGGTGGTCTTGCCGCCGCCGGAGGGGCCGACCAGGGCGACGGTCTCGCCGGGTCGCACCTGGAACTGGATGTCCGACAGCGTCGGCGGTCCGTCGCCGCCGTAGGAGAAGCCGATCCGCTCGAAGGCGATCTCGCCCCTGACGCGCGGCAGGGCCTGCGCGCCGGGCGGCTCGCGCACCTCGGGCTCGACGTCCAGCGCCAGGAACAGTCGGCGCGCCGCCGACATGCCCTCGGCGAACACCGTCTGCAGATTGGCCAGCTGCCGCAGCGACTGGCTGGCCATCATCATCGCCACCAGGAACTGGGTGAAGCCGCCCGCCGTCATGCCGCCGCCCTGCGCGGCGCGGAAGCCGACATAGGCGATCACGGCGGCGAGGATCAGGGTGGTGAACAGCTCCGTGGCCGGGGTCGCGAAGGCCTTGGCGTTGGAGCCCTTTACCAGATGCTTCTCGCGCCGGCGGATCACCTCCTCGACGCGGCCCTCCTCGAAGGCCTCGCGGTTCTCGATCTTCACCACCCGGATGCCGTCGAGGCTCTCCATGATCGCCGTCGAGAGCGCCGAGGTCTCGGTCATCGCCCCCTTGGCGGCCTTGGTGGTCCGCCGCGAGAACCGCTGCATGATCCAGCTCGCCACCGGCGCGCCGGCCAGGACGATGAGCGCCAGGGTCCAGTCGACCTTGAACATCAGGACAAGGCCCGCCACCACGGTCAGCAGGTTCTGGGTGTAGTTGATCACGCCCGAGGTCGCGGCCTCGCGCGTCAGGCCGGCGTCGTAGAGCACCGAGGAGACATAGGCGCCGGAGTGCTGGGTGCGCAGATGCGCCAGGTCGGCCCGCACCAGCTTGCCGAACAGCTGCAGCTGGATGTCGGCCACCACGCCGTTGCCGATGCGGTTGATCAGGGTCGACTGGATCACCTGGAAGATCGCCCGCAGGAGGGCGAAGCCGGCGATCTCCAGCGGAATCCACACCACCGCGTTCGGCCGGTGGCGGACCAGCAGGTCGTCGGTGGCGGGCTTCAGGATCCGCACCAGGGCGAAGTTGAGGGCGGCCACGGCCACGGCGGCCAGCATGGCGGTCAGCCAGCCCTTCCACCGCGGGGCCATGTAGATGCGCGCGACCCGCGCCGTCAGGGCGCGGGCGGAAAGCTCGGGCGGGGCGCTCTCGCTCATGGGCTTGGCGTCGACCGATGCGGCGGCGGAGTCAAGGCGGCCGCGGGCCGCGGCCGCGACGACGGGTGAGCTTCCTTCCCGGCCCGCGACACCCTAGTTAGGGCCCCATGAGCGGGGAGACCGTGCCGAATCTGTTCGACGTGGCGACGCCTGGCGGCCGGCTGAAGACCTATGCCGACTACCTCTGGAACGACCACGCCTACCTGCGGCTGGGCTTCCAGAACGCCCACTGGATCTCCGAGGAGCTGGTGCGCACCAACCAGCCGTGGCCGCATCAGCTGGCTCATTGGAAGCGCCACGGGATCAGGACGGTGATCAACCTGCGCGGCGGTTTCGACGCCAGCTTCTATGCCCTGGAGAAGGCGGCCTGCGCGCGCCTCGGACTGGAGCTGGTCAACTTCACCGTGGCCTCGCGCGAGGTCCCGAGCCGCGCCCAGGTGCTGGGAGCCAAGACGCTCTTCCAGGAACTCAAGTACCCCGCCCTCATGCACTGCAAGTCCGGCGCGGACCGGGCGGGGGTGATGAGCGTGCTCTACATGCATTTCCGGCAGGGCAAGACCATCCGCGAGGCCCTGGACCAGCTGGGCTTGCGCTACCTGCATGTGAAGCAGGGGCTCACCGGCGTGCTCGACTACACCTTCGAGCGCTACCTCGCGGAGGGCGAGCCCGCGGGGATGTCGTTCCTCGAATGGGTCGAGAGCCCGGCCTACGATCCCGTGGGGATGAAGGCGACCTTCCGCGCCCAGATGTGGGGCAAGGTCCTGACCGAGCGGCTGCTGCGGCGCGAATAGCCGCGTTTGAGTTGGATTCCCGACAGACACGCGCGTCGCGTGCAGGCAAAGTGACGCTATGACGGGTGCGGTTTCAGTCCTCGACACCGAGGTCTTCACGCTGCTCGGCGTTCGCCGCGACGGCGTCGCTTCGGTGGTCGATCTGGTGGCCGATGACGTCGGCGCCGCGCGCCGCCGCGCGCAGGCGCTGCTCAAGGAGCACGCCAGCTGCGAAGCCGTCGAGCTCTGGAGAGACGGCGGCCTGATCGAGAAGCTCCTCCGCGCCTAGCCGCTATGCCTAGTGATCGTGGTCGTGGGGCTCGGCCTCGGAGTCCGGCTCGAGCAGCCGGTGCGCGTGGATGATGAAATAGCGCATGTGGGCGTTGTCCACCGTCGCCTGGGCGCGGTTGCGCCAGGCGCCGAGCGCCGCCTGATAGTCCGGATAGGCGCCCACCAGATCGACCTTCGTCAGGTCGCGGAATTCCGGCGGGCCGTCGAGGGACTTCAGTTCGCCGCCGATCAACAGGTGGAGAAGCTGCTTGTCGGGCATGGCGGCCTTCGTTTCGGTTGCAACGATGCGCCCGGATAGGCCCGCCCGCCGCCCGGATCAATGGGTGACCGGCGATTGGCCGTCAGAGGCCGGCGATCGCCAGCTTGTCGATCAGCAGGGAAGGGGCGTTGCTGGCGCCGCGGATCTCCAGGTCGGAGCCCGGCACGACGCGGCCGTAGATGTCGATCAGGTTGCCCGCCACGGTGATCTCGGTGACCGGATAGGCGAGCTCGCCGTCCTCGAACCAGAAGCCCGAGCAGCCCACCGACCAGTCGCCGGTGTTGCCGTTCAGCGACGGTCCGAACATCGAGGTGACCAGCAGGCCCTTGCCCGCGTCCTTCATCAGCTCGGCCTGGGTGCGCTCGCCGGGCTCGAACGTCAGGTTCGTCGGCCCGACGCCGGGCGGGCCCGCCAGGCCGCGCGAGGCGTGGCCGGTGGAGGTGAGGCCGAGCTGGCGGGCCGAGGAGGAATTCAGCAGCCAGGTGGTCAGCACCCCGGCGTCGATGAGGTTGCGCTCGCGGTTGGCCACGCCCTCGTCGTCGAAGGGCGAGGAGCCGAGGCCGCGCTTGCGGTGCGGATCGTCGGCGATGGTCACGTGGGCGCCGAACACGGGCTTGCCGAGCTTGTCCTTCAGGAACGAGGTGCCCCGGGCGATCGAGGGGCCGGAAATGGCGCCGATCAAGGGGCCCAACAGCGAGGCGGCCAGCCGGTTCTCGAAGATCACCGGGGCGGTGGTGGAGGCGATCTTGCGGGCGCCCAGCCGCTGGGCCGCCCGGCGGCCCGCCTCGGCGCCGATGTGGGCGGCGTCCGGCAGGTCCGACTGCCAGCGGACCGAGCGGCCCTCATAGCCGTTCTCCATGCCGTTCTCGTCCGCGGCGATGGCGGACGCGCCGATCGAGAAGCCCGAGGCGCGGTGCACGCCGGTGAAGCCGCCCGAGGTCGCCATGGTCCACTGCGAGGCCGACCAGGAGGCCGACGCCCCGTCGGAATTGGTCACCCGTTCCACGGCGCGGGCGGCGTCCTCGGCGGTGCGGGCGCGGGCCTCGAGCTCTTCCGGCGCGGGCTCGGCGGGATCGTAGAGGTCGAGGTCGGCATGCCGCCCGCGGGCCAGCAGCTCCGGGTCGGCGAGGCCGGCGTAGGGGTCCTCCGGCGCGAGCCGCGCCATGGCCACGGCCCGGTCGATCAGCTTGGCGCGGCCCTCGGCGCTGATGTCGGAGCCGGAGACGCTGGCCTGCCGCCGCCCGACGAAGACCCGCACGCCCAGATCGCGGGCCTCCTCACGCTCGACTTCCTCCAGCGCGCCCAGGCGCACGGTGATGGAAAGCGCGCGCCGCTCGGCGCTGACGGCTTCGGCGGCGTCGGCGCCGGCGCTCAGCGCGGCCTGCACGACGTCGTTCAACAGGGTCTCGTCCATGCCCGCCATATGGCCGCCCGCGCGCGCGGCGGCAAGCTGCGCGGCTCAGGGGATGGCGTAGAACAGCAGCGCCACGGCGGTCAGGATGTAGGCGACCCAGGTCAGCACCACGCCCGCGGCGCGCGGCCTCGAGGCCTCACCGCTGCGCGACAGGCCAAAGGCGTGCGACAGCCGGCCGGCGAACAGCAGCAGGCCCGCGGCGTGCACCAGCACCAGCGGCGCGCCGACCAGGGCCAGCACGGCGATCGCGCCGATGGCGGCCGGCACATATTCGGTCGCATTGCCGAACGCGCGCACCGCCAGCGCCAGCTCCGGCCGCTCGCCGTCGCCGAACTCGACCCTGTGCCGCCGCCGCAGCCGCACGACGCGTACCGACAGCACCAGGAGCAGGATCAGGTTCAGCCCGGCCCAGAGCGCCGCGGCGTGGGCGGCGGCCGTGACCTCCATGATCTCAGGCCCCCGGCTGGTCGGCGTAGACCTTGATCAGCCGATAGAGGAACTCGCGGCCCTCCATCAGCGACTTGACCCGGATGCGCTCGTTGAGGCCGTGGATGCGCCCGAGGTCCGGGTCGATGAACAGGCCGGAGATGCCGAAGGCCGGGATGCCGACGGCGTTGAGCGCGGTGGCGTCGGTGGCGCCGGGCTGCAGGATCGGCACCACCGGCACGCCCGGCCACACGGCCTGGGAGACCTTTTCCAGCGGGCCCAGCACCTGCGGGCTCATGGCCGGCGGCGGGGCGTCGGGGAAGCCGCCGGTCGGCATGGCGATCTTCACCGCCGGATCGTCGGCCAGCTTCACCAGCGTGTTGTAGACCTCGCTCACCGGCACGCCGGGGAAGATGCGGCAGTTGATGGTGGCCCGCGCCCGCTGCGGCAGGGCGTTGGGCGCATGGCCGGCCTCCATCATGGTCGCCACGCAGGTGGTGCGCAGCATGGCGTGGTAGCCCGGGTTCCGCGACAGGATGGCGTCAGCCTTGGCGTCGTTCGGATTGGCCACGATGGCGGCCATGGCCGCGCCGGTCTCGCCGCCCACCACCTTGGACATCTTGGAGAAATAGCCGCGGTTCGCATCGTCGAGCTGGACCGGGAACTCGTAGCGGCTGACCCGGTCGATGGCCCGGATCAGGCGGTAGATGGCGTTGTCCGGCATGGGCCGCGAGGAGTGGCCGCCCGGATTGGTGGTCTCGAAGATGAAGCTCTCCGCGCGCTTCTCCGCCGCCAGGAACGAGTGGTCGACCCGGGCGCCCTTGTCGTCCAGCTCGCCGCCCGCGCCTTCGTTGAGCGCGATGCCGGCGTCGATCAGGTCGCGGTTGTGCTGGGTCAGCCACTGGGCGCCGTCGATGAAGCCGCCGCCCTCCTCGCCGCAGGTCAGCGCCATCTTGATCGTGCGGCGCGGCTTGTAGCCCTCCTGTCGGTAGCGGATCAGGTTGTCGGTCCAGATCGCCGCCTGGGCTTTGTCGTCGAAGGCGCCGCGGGCGTAGAAATAGCCGTCCTCTTCCACCAGGGTGAACGGATCGCGGGTCCAGTCCTCGCGCCTGGCGGCCACCACGTCGATGTGGGCCAGCATCAGCACGGCCTTGGCCTTCGGATCGCGGCCCGGATAGATCACCACCAGGTTGCCGTCCTTGGGATGGCCCTCCGGCACGATCAGGTGCAGGTCGCTGTCCGCAAAGCCCGCCGCCTTCAGCCGCGCGGCCATGCGCGTGGCGGCCAGCGTGCAGTCGCCCTCCGGGAACGCCGTGCGGGTCTCCACCAGCTCCTTGTAGAGGCTGCGGAAGGCCGCCTCGTCCGGTTTCGGCGCAGGCTGCGCCGCGGCGGACGAGGCGAGGACGAGGGTCGCGGCGAGCGCGACGGCGGACTTGAACATGAAAGACTCCCCAGCTCGGCCGGCACTATTTCAGGGCGCCCGCCAGGCCACAAGCCGCCGCGGTCGCGCGGCCGGGACAGCCGCGCTATCGTCGCCGCCGACACGCCCCTGGAGATGACGCCCCGATGCGCCGCCGCACCTTCCTCGCCGCCCTGCCCGCCGCCGCGGCGGCGGGCCACGCCTTCGCGGGCAGCCGCGCCGAGAACCCCAACCGCGACCGGCCCGATGTGCACGGCGGCGATCGCATCGACGGCGCCACCTTCGCCAGCCGCAGCGCCGCCTGGGGCGTGCACGGCGCGGCCGCCACCGCCCATCCGCTGGCGACGCTGACGGCGATCGAGATGCTCAAGGCCGGGGGCTCGGCCGTCGACGCGGCGATCGCGGCCAACGCCGTCCTGGGCTATGGCGAGCCGATCTCCTCCGGCGTCGGGGGCGACTGCTTCGCCATGCTGTGGGATCCCAAGCAGCGCAAGGTGGTGGGGCTGAACGGTTCCGGCCGCAGTCCCCGGGCCCTGACGCTCGAGACCCAGCGGGCGCGGGCCACGAACGGCCTGATCAACAAATATGGCGCCGTCTCGGTGAGCGTGCCGGGCGCGGTGGACGCCTGGTGGAGCCTGCACCAGCGCTACGGCAAGCTGCCGTGGCGCGAGCTCTTCCAGCCGGCCATCCGCTTCGCGCAGGAGGGGACGCCGGTCATCCAGAACACCGCCTACTACGTCGAGCGGTCGCAGGAGACCTTCAGCAAGCCCGACTCCCAAATCGAGGAGATCGAGAACTTCAAGTCCATCTGGGCGCCGGGTGGGCGCACGCCACGCGAGGGCGAGATCTTCCGCAATCCGCAGCTCGCCCGCACCTACCGGCTGATCGCCGAGGGCGGCGGCCGGGCCTTCTACGAGGGCGAGATCGCCGATGAGATCGAGCGCTACTTCAAGCGTATCGGCGGCTGGATGACGCGGGCGGACCTCGCCGCCCACCACACGGAGTGGGTTCAGCCGGTGACGGTGAACTACCGCGGCGTCGACGTCTGGGGCCTGCCGCCCAACAGCCAGGGCGTCGTCACCCTGCAGCTGCTCAACATTATGGAGCAGTTCGACATCAAGGCGATGGGCTTCCAGTCGGCGGCGACCATCCACACCGAGGTGGAGGCCAAGCGCCTCGCCTTCGAGGACCGCGCCCGCTACTACGCCGACCCCGCCTTCTACCGTCAGCCCACCGAGTGGCTGATCTCCAAGGACTATGCCCGCGAACGCGCCCGGCTGATCCGCCCCGACCGCATCCTGACGCCGGCCTTCGCTGGCCAGGCCCCCAGCCACGGCGACACCACCTATTTCTGCACCGCCGACGCCGAGGGCATGATGGTCTCGATCATCCAGTCCAACTACCGTGGCATGGGCTCGGGCCTCATGCCCGACGGGCTGGGCTTCATGTTCCAGGACCGCGGCGAGCTGTTCGCCCTGAGCGATGGGCATCCGAACGTCTATGCCCCGGGCAAGCGCCCGTTCCAGACCATCATTCCGGGCTTCGCCACCCGCGGCGGCGAGCCCTGGCTGGCGTTCGGCGTGATGGGCGGGGACATGCAGCCGCAGGGCCAGGCGCAGGTGATCTCCAACATGGTCGACCATGGGCTGGCCGTGCAGGAGGCCGGCGACGCGCCGCGCTGGCATCACGAGGGCGGCCACGAGCCGACCGGCGAGGACCTGGGCCCGCAGGGTCTGCTGCGCCTGGAAAGCGGCGTGCCGGCGCGCACCAGGGCCGAGCTCGCCGCGCTGGGCTGGAAGTTCGGCGCCTCGGACGGCAGCTTCGGCGGCTATGAGTGCATCCAGCGCTGGCCTGGCCGCTATGCGGCGGCCACCGAGATGCGCAAGGACGGCGCGGCGCTGGCCTATTGATGGGGTAACGGATGGCGCCCGTATTCTTCGCGACGCCAGCGGACTGGCGGGCCTGGCTGGCGGACCACCATGCGAGCGCCGCCGAGCTGTCGGTGGGCTTCCAGAAGGTGGGCTCGGGCAAGCCCTCGATCAACTGGCCGCAGAGCGTGGACGAGGCCCTGTGCTTCGGCTGGATCGACGGGGTGCGCCACCGGATCGACGACGAGGCCTATCGCATCCGCTTCACGCCCCGGAAGCCCGGCAGCGTCTGGAGCCGGGTGAACCTCAAGCGCTTCGCCGAGCTGAAGGACCAGGGCCGCGTGGCGCCCGCCGGCCAGGCCGCCTTCGATGCGCGCCGGGCCTCGACCTATTCGTACGAGAGCCAGGCGGGCGAGCTGACGCCGGAGGAGAGCGCGCGCTTCGCCGCCAACGCCGCAGCCTGGGCGACCTTCCGGGCGGCCCCGCCCGGCTATCGCAGGATCGTGTTGCACTGGATCGCCTCGGCCAAACGTCCGGAGACCCGCGCGCGGCGCCTCGATCAGCTGATTGACGTCAGCGCCGCCGGGCGCAGGATCGACTTCATGAAACCTGCGAGCACGCGATGACGCCCGAGGAAATGGAAGCCATCGTCATGTCCTTCCCCGGCGCGGAGAAGGGGATGAGCTATGGCTCGCCCGCCTACAAGGTGAACGGCAAGTTCTTCACCCGCCTGCGCCGCGACGACCGCTCCATGGTCCTGATGGAGGTCTCCTTCGACGAGCGCGAGATGCTGATGGAGGCCGAGCCCAAGACCTTCCACTTCACCGCCCACTACAAGGACTATCCCTGCGTGCTCGCTCGGATCGACACCCTGCATCCCGGCTCGTTCCGCAATTTTCTCGACCGCCGCTGGCGCAAGATCGCGCCCAAGAAGTGGGTCAAGGACCGCGACGCGGCGCAGGCCACGGGAGACCCCGGATGACCGAGCTGGTGCTCACCACCTACGACTGGGTGCCGGAGCCGCCGCGCGGCTATGTGCGCGACCTGCGCGTCCGCTGGGCCCTGGAGGAGGCGCACCTGGCCTACCGGATCGAAAGCACGCCCTTCGAGGACCGCGGCGCCGGGCACCTCGCCCACCAGCCGTTCGGCCAGGTTCCGTGGCTGACCGACGGTGACCTCTCGATCTTCGAGAGCGGGGCGATCCTGCTGCACCTCGGCGAGAAGAGCGAGGCCCTCGCGCCCACCGATCCGCGCGGCCGGGCCGAGGTGGTGGAATGGGTGATGGCGGCGCTGAACTCGGTCGAGGCGGCGAGCCAGCCGTGGTCGCTATTCCGCTTCATGGGCTTTCCCGGCGACGCGCCCCAGGCCGGCTTCGTGGACGGCTTCCTGAAGGCCCGGCTCGATCGCATGGAGGCGGTGCTGGCCGGCCGCGCGTGGCTGGTGGGCGCAGGCTTCTCCGTGGCCGACATCGCCATGGCCGACGTGCTGCGGCCGGTGGACCGGTTCGACGGGCTTGCGGACTATCCGGCGTGCGGCGCTTACCTGGCGCGCGCCACCGCCCGGCCCGCCTTCCAGAAGGCCCACGCCGACCAGCTGGCGCACTTCGCGGCGGGGGACAGGGCCCGAGCCTAGCCTGGGGCGGCGATGCCTCATATCCATTCCTTCTCCCCTTGCGGGAGAAGGTGGCCTGCGAAGCAGGTCGGAAGAGGGGTCGCGCGGCGCGGG
>NZ_DASZBG010000019.1:0-99311 GCF_035944335.1 Phenylobacterium sp.
TGGGCTTGCAGTTTGCCGCCTGACGCGGCTTCGTAGCGCGCCTGTCGCGGGGCGCGGGGCGCGCCCGTTCTCGGAGCCTTCCCTTGGCCGACCTCGCCGTCTTCTACGAGCACCCGCAGTGGTTCGAGGCCCTGTTCCGCACCCTGGACCGGCGCGGCCTCGACTGGATCCCGATCGAAATCCAGAGCCACACCTTCGATCCGGCCGATGCGACCCTGCCCGCCCCGGTGATCCTCAACCGTCTGGCCATGTCCTCCTTTTTGCGCCAGGAGGAGCACGCCCTGTTCTACTCGGCCGCGGTGCTCGGCCACTGGGAGGCGCTGGGGGCAAGGGTGGTGAACGGCGCGGGCGTGCTCGCCTACGACACCAACAAGGCCCGCCAGCTCAGCCTCTTCCGCGCCGCCGGCCTGGAGATCCCCAGGACCCGCGTCGCCCACCGCCGCGCCGACGTCGCCCGCCTCGCCGCCGAGGTCGGCTACCCGGTGATGGTCAAGGTCAATGTCGGCGGCTCTGGGACCGGCATGATCCGCTACGACAGCCCTGAGGAACTGGAGGCCGCCGTCGCCGACAAGCTGACCCCGGTGGGCGTCGACGGCGTGGCCCTGGTCCAGGAATATGTCCCCGCCCGCGACGCGCGGGTGATCCGTTGCGAGGTGCTGGACGGCAAGCTGATCTATGCCCTGGCGCTGGATGGCGCGGGCTCGACCTTCGACCTCTGCCCGGCCGACGTCTGCATGGTCGACAAGCCCACCATCACCATCAGCGCGTTCAAGCCGCCGGCCGAGATCACCGCGGCGGTGGAGCGCATCGCGCGGATGAGCGGCCTCGACGTGGGCGGCATCGAATACATGATCGACGACCGCGACGGCTGTCCGAAGTTCTACGATCTCAACGCCTTGTCCAATTTTGTTGCGAAACCTCTGGAGGTCCTGGGCTGGGACCCGCACGAAAAGCTGGTTGACTATCTGGAGCGCGAGATCGGCGCCCGGGCGCAGGTGGCGGCGTGAGGTACGGTTTCTGGACCCCCGTCTTCGGCGGCTGGCTGCGCAATGTGCCCGACGAGGGCATGGCGGCCACCTGGGACTATACCCGCAGGCTCTGCCAGCGGGCCGAGCAGATCGGCTATGACCTGACGCTGGTCGCCGAGCTGAACCTCAACGACATCAAGGGGACGGACCAGCCGGCGCTGGACGCCTGGTCGACGGCCGCCGCGCTGGCCGCCGTCACCGAGCGCCTGGAGCTGATGGTCGCCGTGCGGCCGAACTTCCACCAGCCCGCCCTGTTCGCCAAACAGGCCGCCAATATCGACAACATCTCCGGCGGCCGGCTGGCGCTCAACGTCGTGTCCTCCTGGTGGGCCGAGGAGGCCAAGAGCTACGGCCTGCAGTTCGACCAGCACGACGACCGCTACGCCCGCACCTCGGAATGGCTGGAGGTCGTCGACGGCCTCTGGCGCGAACCGAGGTTCACCCACCAGGGCGTGCGCTACCAGCTGGAGGGCGCCATCTGCGAGCCCAAGCCGGTCCGCAAGCCGGTGATCTACGCCGGCGGCGAGTCCGAGGCGGCCAAGACCATGATCGCCAACCAGTGCGACGCCTATGTCATGCACGGCGACGAGGCCCCGGTGGTGGCGGAAAAGGTCGCCGACATGCGCGCCCGCCGCGCGGCGGCGGGCAAGCCGCCCATGACCTATGGCATGGCCGCCTACGCCATCGTGCGCGACAGCGAGGCCGAGGCCCGCGCCGAGGTGGCGCGGATCACGACGCTCGATCCCAAGGCGCCCGGCTTCGCCAACTTCGACCAGTGGCTCTCCGGCACCCAGCTGGAGCGCGAGCTGAAGCTGCAGGAATATTCCGTCTCCAACCGCGGCCTGCGCCCGAACCTGATCGGCACGGCGGCCCAGATCCGCGAGCGGATCGCGGCCTATGAGGCGGCCGGCGTCGACCTGCTGCTGCTGCAGATGAGCCCGCAGTACGAGGAGATGGAGCGTTTCGCCGCCGAGGTGATCGGCTCACCCATCGCTCAGGGCCCGCCGGCCCGCCAACCCGAGGCCGTCGGCCGTGACTGAGCTTGCCGCCAAGCCCTACCCGCCCCGGCACTATCCGACTCCCGCCGCCAAGTGCGCCGACCTGGTGGTGCACATCGTGGGCCTGACCCTGGCGCTGGTCGGCGGCAGCATCCTCCTGGTCTTCGCCATCCGCGCCCGCTCGCTGAGCCTGGTGGCCGGCGTCTCGATCTACGCGGCGGGCCTGCTGGCGATGCTCGCCTTCTCCACCGCCTACAATTTCGCCAAGGCCCAGCATCGGCCGTGGCTGCGCCGGCTCGACCACGCGGGCATCTTCCTGATGATCGCCGGCTCCTACACGCCCTTCACCACCCAGAACCTCAGCGGCGGCTGGGCCTGGGGCATGACGGCTGCGATCTGGTCGCTGGCGGGGCTGGGCGCGCTCGGCAAGCTGTTCCTGACCAAGGTCGACCGCCGCTTCTGGGTCGGCGTCTATCTCGCCATGGGCTGGCTGGTGGTGATCGCCATGAAGCCGATGCTCAGCAACACCACCTGGGTCGCCCTGCTGCTGCTGGGCGTGGGCGGCCTGCTCTACACCACCGGCGTCGCCTTCTACCTCAACAAGCGCCTGCGCTATGCGCGCGCCATCTGGCACGGCCACGTGGTCGCCGCGGCCGGCGCCCACTGGGCCGCGGTGCTGCTGGGCGTGGTCCTGGCGACCCGCTGATTTTCTTGTCGTCGCGCAGCCGGACGCAACAGCGGTGACCGCTGCTGCTGGCCGTCACTCGCGAGCCGAGCTTTCGCCAGCCGCGTCGGACTTGGCGGACCCCCGCGGCCGGTTCTCAGAATTGAGCGGCGGCTCGTACTGTTCGATCAGGTCGATGCGCTCGGCCTCGCGCACGGCGCGCGTGACGTTCAGCCGCGTCAGGATCTTCGCCTTGGAATAGGTCTGCCGGGCCTTCTCCAGCGTCGTGCGCCAGGTCTGGTTGGCGAGATTGTCGGTTTCGCCGGCGAACACCACGCGGGCGCCTTCCCGGGTCAGCTCGGCGATGACGAAGTTGGCGCCGGCGGGCGGCAGGAACCGCTCCTCCTCCAGCGTCGTATAGCGATAGCGGGCGCCGGACTTTCCGGCCAGCTCGATCGGGCGGGTCAAAATACTCTCCACGGTCACTCCCCGGATCCGACACCCCGCGGATCCGAACCCTGCTCATACCCGTCCGACTTGGGCCAAATATAGGCCAAGCTTTGCTGTAGGCGATCACGGCCGCGCGAGCTTGACCCCCGACGCGGCGGAACGACCTGCGCCATAAGGACGTTCGGCCCATGCGTCGCCTCTGTTAGGTTCCGTGTCCAGAGGTGTTCGACTCAGGCGGGCGCCCCAGCAAAGGTTTCGGAGTCCGCGCGACGGTATGGAGAGTCCCGCCGACTACAAGATCGAGCCCGGCCCGGACGGGCCGACCGCCCGGCTGACTGGCAGCTGGACGGCCGAGGGCGTGGGCGCCGCGGCGGCCGGCCTTGCCCGCGCGCTTGGCGGCGAGCGGCGCGTCACCCTCGACCTGACCAAGGTCAACCGGCTGGACACCGCCGGCGCCTATTCGATGATCCGCGCCGCCGGCCCCGCCTACGACCTGGACCGCGTCAAGGGCCGGCCCGCGGCCCTGCGCCTGATGAAGCTGGTCGGGGAGGCGTCGGCCAGGAAGGCGGTCGCCCGCCCCGCCCCCACCGGTTTCCACGAACTGACCATCCGTATCGGCAAGGGGGTGGTGAACGTCGCCCTCGAGGGCCTGGAGACCATGGTCTTCCTGGGTCACCTGCTGGTGGTCCTGGCCCGCACGGTGGTGAACCTCTTCACCCATCCCAAGCGGGTGCGCTGGGCGGCGCTGGTCTCGACCATCGAGCGCGCCGGCCTGGACGCCATCCCGATCGTGGCCCTGACCTCCTTCTTCATCGGCGCGGTGATCGCGCTCTTGGGCATCAACCAGCTGCGGCAGTTCGGGGCGGAGGTGTTCAGCGTCGAGCTGATCGGCATCGCGGTGCTACGCGAGTTCGGCATCGTCATCACCGCCGTCCTCTTGGCCGGCCGCTCCGCCTCGGCCTTCGCCGCGGAGATCGGCTCCATGAAGATGAACCAGGAGATCGACGCCATGCAGGTGCTGGGCGTCGATCCGTTCGAGGCGCTGGTCTTCCCGCGCTTCGGCGCCTTGCTGATCGCCATCCCGCTCTTGACCTTCGTGGCGGTGCTGTCGGGCCTGTTCGGCGGCCTGGTCGTGGTCTGGAACGTGCTGGGCCTGGGACCGTCCTTCTTCCTGCAGCGGATCGTCGACAACGTCGGTATCGAGAACTTCTGGGTCGGGCTCTCCAAGGCGCCGGTGATGGCCGCGGTGATCGCCGGCATCGGCTGCCGTCAAGGCCTTGAGGTCGGCGTCGACGTGGAATCCCTCGGCCGGCGGGTGACGGCGGCCGTGGTGCACGCCATCTTCGCCATCATCATGATCGATGCGGCCTTTGCCCTGATGTACATGGAGCTAGGCGTTTGAACGACCGGGAGACACAAGAGGCGCTGGCCGACGAAGCGGCCCTGGACGCCCCCGGTCCGGTGATCGAGGTGCGCGGCCTGCGCTCGGGATTCGGCGACCACATCGTCCACGACGGCCTCGACCTGACCCTGCAGCGCGGCGAGGTTCTGGGCGTGGTCGGCGGCTCGGGCACCGGCAAGTCGGTCCTGCTCAACACCATCATCGGCCTCAAGCGGCCCATGGCCGGGACCATCAAGGTGTTCGGCCAGGACACCGCCCACGTCTCCGAACGCCGCTGGACGGCCATCGAGCGGCGCTGGGGCGTGCTGTTCCAGAACGGCGCCCTGTTCTCGAACCTCACGGTGCAGGAAAACGTCGCCGCGCCGCTGTTCGAGCACACCGACCTGCCCCGCAAGGAGGTCTATGAGCTCGCCGACCTGAAGATCGCCCTCGTCGGCCTGCGTCCCGATTCCGGCGGCCTGAAGCCCGCGGAGCTGTCGGGCGGGATGAAGAAGCGCGCCGGCCTGGCGCGCGCCCTCGCCCTTGATCCCGAGTTGCTGTTCCTCGACGAGCCGACCTCCGGCCTCGATCCGATCGGGGCGGCGGCTTTCGACGAGCTGATCCGCGATCTGTCGGAGAGCCTGGACCTCAGCGTGTTCATGATTACGCACGACCTCGACACCCTCTATGCGATCACCGATCGCGTGGCCGTGGTGGCGGACAAGAAGATCGTGGCCTCCGCACCCGTGCGGAAGCTGGAATCGTCGGACCATCCCTGGATCCGCGAGTATTTCCTGGGCCCGCGCGGACGCGCCGCGGCGGCCAAGGCGAAGACGGAGGCCTGATGGAAAAGAACGCCAACTATGCCCTGGTCGGTCTCTCCTCGCTGATCCTGTTCATCGGCATGATGATCTTCGTCGTCTGGCTGGCCCGCCTGCGGATCAACGCCGAGTACGACCTCTACGACATCATCTTCCAGGGCCCGATCAACGGCCTCAGCCAGGGCGGCGAGGTCCGCTTCAACGGCATCAAGGTGGGCGAGGTCACCAAGATCGCGCTCGACCGCACCAATCCCAGCCGGGTGATCGCCCGCGCCCGGGTGACCTCCGACGTGCCGATCAAGACCGACTCCTACGCGACGCTGGAGCCGCAGGGCATCACCGGGGTGAACTATGTGCAGATCACCGCCGGCGCCGCCAACAAGCCCCTGCTCAAGAACACCGTGCCGCGCGGCACCATCCCGATCCTGCGCAGCCAGCACAGCGCGCTGTCCGACCTGCTGCAGGGTGGCGGCACGGTGCTGACCCGCACCATCGAGGCGCTGGACCGCGTCAACCGCGTGCTGTCGGATCAGAATATCAAGACCTTCTCGACGGCGCTCTCCGACACCCAGGCGGTCACCGCCGAGCTCAAGAAGCGCAAGGACATCATCGCCGACGCCCAGAAGACGCTGAAGGACGCCGACCAAGCCATCGAGGACGTCAGCAAGCTGGTGAAATCCAGCCAGCAGCTGGTGGACGGCGACGGCCGCCGCAGCCTCAAGAGCATCGCCGACGCCGCCGAGGAGGCCAAGGCCACCGCCGCCCAGGTGCGCGGCCTGGTCGACAAGCTCTCCGGCCCGACCACGGACTTCGCCAACAATGGCCTGCCGCAGGTGACCGCCGCGGTGATCCAGTTGCGCAGCGCCACCGAGGCCCTGCAACGGCTGATCAACGAGATCGAATCCAGCCCGCAGGGCGCGCTCGGCAAGGCGCCCTCGCAAGAGGTGAAGGTGAAGCCATGACCCCGCTGAAAGCCCTCCTCCGCCTGGCCGGGGCCGGCCTCTTGGCCCTGTCGCTGGCCGGCTGCATCTCGCTCCTGCCCAAGACCAAGCCCGCCCAGCTCTACCGGTTCGGCGTCCCCGCCGCGGCGGCCAAGGCGGCGCCGGGCGCGGCGGCGATCGGCGTCTTCTCCGGCGGCGGCGAGTTCCAGCAGGAATCGGTCGGCGACCGCATCCTGACGGTGACCGGCGACCGCGCCGCCTACGTCGCCGAGGCGCGCTGGGCGGCCCCGGCCGAGGTCATGTTCAACCAGGCGGTGGCCAACGCCTTCGAGACCTCCGATGGCCACGTCCGCCTGGTGCCGCGCGGCGCGCCGGCCCCCACCGACTATGTGTTGCGGCTCGACGTGCGCAACTTCGAAGCCCGCTATGACAGCGACGGCGGCGTCCCCACCGTCGTGGTCCGCGCGCATGCCACGCTGACGCGCGACAGGAGCCGCAGCCTGGTCGCCGAGCAGGTGTTCGAAAGCCGCGTCCGCGCCGGCGACAACCGGGTCACGGCCATCGTCGCGGCCTTCGACCATGCGGTCGGCGATGTGCTGGGCCAGCTGGTCGCCTGGACCAACGCCAGCGCGCGCTGATCGCCCGCCGGAGCCCTAGCCCGCGATCCCCGCCGCGCGCTTGGCTGCGGTGACGGTGTTCTGCAGCAGCACCGCCACGGTCATCGGCCCGACCCCGCCCGGCGCCGGCGTGATCCAGCCGGCCACCTGCGAGGCTTCCTTGAAGTGGACGTCGCCCACCACCTTGGTCTTGCCCAGCGCCGCCTGCTCGGGATTGTCGAACGGCACCCGGTTGATGCCCACGTCGATCACCGCCGCGCCGGGCCTGATCCAGTCGCCGCGGATCATCCGCGGCCGGCCCACCGCGGCCACCAGGATCTCGGCCTCGCGGCAGACCGCCGGCAGGTCGTGGGTGCGGGAATGGGCGATGGTCACCGTGCAGTCGGCTTGCAGCAGCAGCTGCGCCACCGGCCGGCCCACCAGCACCGAGCGCCCGACCACCACCGCGCGCTTGCCGGTCAGGTCGCCCACCGTCTCGCGCAGCAGGATCAGGCAGCCCACCGGCGTGCAGGGATAGAGGCCCGGCGCCCCGCTCGCCAGCCGCCCGGCGTTGACCATGGTCAGGCCGTCGACGTCCTTGTCCGGACTGAGCACGGCCAGCACCGCCTTCTCGTCGAGGTGCTTGGGCAGGGGCAGCTGCACCAGGATGCCGTGGATGGCCGCATCGGCGTTCAGCGCCGCGACCAGGGCGATCAGCTCGTCCTGGGTGGTGGTCTCCGGCAGCCTGTGGGTCACCGAGTGCATGCCGGCGGCCTTGGACTGCTCGCCCTTGGACCGCACATAGATCTGGCTCGCCGGATCGTCGCCGACCAGCACCACGGCCAGGCCCGGCTGCAGCCCGTGATCGGCCACCAGCCGCGCCACCTCCTCGGTCACCTGCTCGCGCAGGCGTTCGGCGTAGATCTTGCCGTCGATGATCTGGGCTGGCTCGGCCACGGGCGCCTCCGGAACTGGCGCCCCGACTACCCGTTCAGCCAAGCCTATGCAAACGCTGGAGGAGTCGAAAATCGCGATGCCCAAACTGAGCCTATGGTTCTCGCAGGCTGCCAGCGCCACCTCGCGCTTTACGGGCCGCCCATCGGCCTTCCTGGGATGCTGTCTGATCGTCTTGATCTGGGCCGCCACGGGCCCGATGTTCCACTATTCGGACACCTGGCAGCTGGTGATCAACACCGGCACGACCATCGTGACCTTCCTCATGGTGTTCCTGATCCAGAACACCCAGAACCGCGACAACGCCGCCGTGCAGGCCAAGCTCGATGAACTGATCCGCGCTTCGAGGGCCAAGAACGAGTTCATCGGGATCGAGCACCTGTCGGACACCGAGCTCGACGAGATCCTGGAGCAATGCGAGCGGCACCGGCCCGAAGTGCTCCGCCGCGCCGAGGCCCGCGCGAGCAGCGAGCGCAAGGCCGAGATCCGCACTGCCCGCAAGGCCGCCACGCGCCGCGCCTCGACCCGCAAGCGGGCTTAGCGCCTGGCCTTCATCCTCAGCCAGCAGGCCACCGCCCAGACGTGCGACTCGCGCTCGAGGCTCAGGAGCGCCTCGTGCGGGTCGGTCCAGACCAGGGCGTGGTCGTGCTCGACCTTCAGCGAGGGGTCGTCGCGCAAGAGCCGGCCGGCGTAGAACACCCCGCGCGTGTTCCTCGCGACATCCTTCTCGTTGACGAAGAAATGGTCGGCGCGTGTCACCGCCTCGCCGATCTCGACCACCAGCCCCGCCTCCTCGCCACATTCGCGGGCCGCGGCCTGCGGGGCGGTCTCGCCGCGGTCTATGCCGCCGCCCGGCAGGTCCGTGCGGCCGCCGCCGCCCTCGAAGCTCACGCGGACCAGCGCGATCTGGCCGGCCTTCTCGACGATGGCGAAAGCGGCCGGGCGGTCGGGATAATCACGTCCCGGCTGGGGCGTCCCGAACTGTGGAATAGTCATCAGTCGGTCCCGTAGAGCCCCGGATAGGGGTCGACCTTGCCGGCCTCGACATCGGCCACGGCCACCGGCTTGTAGCCCACGCTCTCGCGGCGGCTGACGCCCCAGGCCTCGACGATCAGGTCGCGCAGCTCCGTGGCGCCGATCGCCATCTGGCGGGTGGCGAACTGGGTCCCGCGCGGATCGCCGGGCGTCAGGCCGCCGGCCTTCACCATCTCGTAGAACGGAATCACCTGCTGGCCGGTGGCCGCCAGATAGGCCCAGGTCCGCTGCTCGATCGGGCAGCCGCAGCTGTGGAAGGCCGCCACCTGCGCCGCCACCGCGCCCTCCTTGACCGTCGCCTGGACCAGGTCGCTCTCGAAGGGGGAGTGCAGCTTGTCGTTGGAATAGCCCGCGGGGTTCGGGAAACTGCCCCAGCCGTTGAAGTGGAGGGTCACATGCAGCGGCTGGCTGCCATCGCCCACGAAATGCGACAGGGCGCCGATGTCGGCCAGGATCAGGGCCTCGCGCCGTCGGCGGTCGGCGCTGAACCAGGCCCGGTTGACGGCCCAGGCGGGATTGGCCTCGGCGGCCTTCAGCACCCGCCAGTAGGCGAAATCGTGGGCCAGGCGCTCGTAGGTCTCGACGATCGAATAGGGCAGATACCCGGCTTTCCAGCTGTCCTGGCCTGCCGCCCTGAGCTGGGTCTCGTACTCGACCCGGGTGGCCGGCAGGGCGCTCAGCAGCGGGCCGCCCAGCACCTTGCCGTCGTCCCCGAGGTCCAGGAAGTGGCCGGGCGACAGGTCGCTGTCGGCGGCGCGTCCGGCGCCCTTCACCCGGTCCGGCTCCCGCGACAGCTCACCCACGTCAAGCGCCGCCTGCGGCGCGTGCAGGAAGGCGGGCACGTCGGCGGGCAGCGCGCGCACGGCGACCTCGCCGATCATCCGGTGGCCGCTCGAGCCCCAGGCCAGGGCGGCGGTGGGCGAGGCCAGGGCGGTGGCGAGCACAAGGGCGTGGAGTCTCTTCATGCTCCCGTTTGAGCGCCCGGCCCGGTCAAAGGCAAGGGGGCGAACGCAAGCCGTCAGCCCGCGATGTTCAGCGCCTGCTCGACGCGGCCGATCCAGGCCCGCACGTTCGGATAGTCGGCCAGGTCGAAGCCGCCGTCACCGGCCTCGCGCGTGTAGGCCACCAGCGCCACGTCGGCGAGGCTGAGGCGCCCGCCCACGAAGAAATCCTGCCCGCCCAGGGCCTCGTCCATGCGTTGCAGCGCCGCCTTGCCGCGCTCGACGATCCTCGGCTCCAGCTCGCTCGCCGGCTTGCCCAGGAAGCGCACCTGGAAGCGGGCCACCGCCACATAGGGCTCGTGGCTGTACTGCTCCCAGAACAGCCACTCCAACATCTTCGCCCGCTCGTAGGCGTCGGCCGGGATCAGATCGGAGCCTTCCGCCAGGTGCAGGATGATGGCGTTGGACTGGGCGAGCGGGCGACCGTCGTCGAGGATCACGGCCGGCACCTGGCCCGCCGGATTGAGCGCCAGGAACGCCGACGTGCGGCTCTGGGCCTTCAGAACCTCGGTCTCGATCCAATCATATGAGAGTCGCAAATGATCGGCGGTCCACTTCACCTTCAGGCAGTTTCCCGAGATGGAGTCCCCATAAATTCTCACGGCCGCGCTCCCCGAGGGCAAAGCCTAGCCTCGCAGTTTCCCCTCGGCGGGGCAAACGACGTCAGCTAACCGGTCCGTATAGTAAAGCTAACAGGGCGTCGTGTCACAGCCCTTGAGGGTTGCCCCGTTAAGACTCAGCCGGTACGACTCCAGGGCTCCAGTTCAACGACGAAGGAGACGCCGTCTTGCGACGCCGCCTCGCCGCCCTGGCCGTTCTTCCCCTGCTCTTTTTGGGGTCGGGCGCGCACGCCGCGCCCACCGATCCGCTAGGTGACCTGATCACCTCGATCGTGACCGGCAACCTGCCCACCGGGCCGGTCTTCAACCTGAAGGCCACGCTCTATCACGCCGGCGCCAAGGGCGTTGGCGCGCTGGATTCGCTCGGCTGCAAGGTCGTGGCCATGCGCACCGTGGCGATCGATTCCCACCTGATCCCCAAGCGCAGCATCCTGTTCATCCGGGAAACCGTCGGCATGAAGCTGCCCGACGGCTCGGCGCACGACGGCTACTGGTATGCCTCCGACACCGGCGGGGCGATCAAGGGCCAGCGGATCGACCTCTATACCGGCTCGGGCCCGCGCTCGGCCGCCAAGGCTGAGGCCCTGAACCTCGCCAGGCTCACCGCCGTCAAGGTCGGTGACTTCAAGGGCTGCCCTCCAGGCTAGGCCCGCCGGCTAGTCCCGCTCCAGCGCCAACTCCGCCTGCAGGCTCTGCGTGTCTCGCCCCACGGTGGCGACCGCCAGCAGCTTGCCCGCCTTCAGATAGGACACGCGGCAGTCCTGCGCCGCCACAGCGCCGTCGATCTGCAGCTCGTCCCAGGCCTCGGCGTGGCCGACGTAGTGGATCGAGGTGTCGTAGTGCCGGCTCCAGAAGAACGGGACCGCTTCGAACCGCTCGCGCGCGCCCAACATGTTGCGCGCCGCGGCTCGGCCCTGGCGCTCGGCCACCACCCAGTGCTCCACCCGGATCGGCTCGCCGGAATGCGGGTCGGGCCAGCGGGCGATGTCGCCGGCGGCGAACACCCCCGGCGCGCTGCTCTCGAGGAACGCATCGACGCTGACGCCGCGGTCGATCTTGAGCCCGGCCTGCTCAGCCAGCGCCAGCGCTGGCCGAACGCCGACGCCCAGGATCACCAGATCGCCCTGGACGGTGGCGCCGCTCGCCAGTGTCACCGCCTCAGGCCCTATGGCGGCCAGGCCTTCGCCGAGGTGGAACTGCACCCCGTGGGCTTCGTGCAGGCTGCGCACCAGGCCGCCGAGCTCGGCGCCCAGCACGCGTTCCATCGGGATCTTTTCCGGCGCGACCACATGGACCTCCAGCCCGCGCGTCCTCAGCGCGGCGGCGACCTCCAGGCCGATGAAGCTCGCGCCGACCACGATGGCCGTGCGGGCGGTCTGCGCCGCGGCGATGATCGCGCGGCTGTCGGCCAGGGTGCGCAGGTAGTGGACGTGGGGCCGGTCGTCGCCCGGCACGTTCAGGTGAACCGGCTCGGCGCCGGTGGCCAGGAGCAGGGCGCCATAGGCGTGGCGGGCGCCGCCCTCGACGGTCACCTGGCGCGCCGCGGCGTCGATCGCGGTCACCCGGGTTTCGAGCTGCAGGTCGATGCGATGCTCGGCGTAGAATTCCGGCGGCCTCAGCGGGATCCAGTCCTCCGGCGCCGTCCCGGCCAGATAGTCCTTCGACAGGTTCGGCCGGTCGCAGGGCCCGGCGGAATCGGCGCTCAGCAGGGTGATGGGCCCGGCGTAGCCCTCGCGCCGCAGGGTCTCCGCCGCGACATTGCCGGCCGCCCCGCCGCCCACGATGACGATGGAGGCGGGATGGCCCGCGGCCTCCAGGCCGGCGGCCGGCGCGACCTCGACCTTGCCGCGCACCACGACGCGGCCGCCCTCGCGCGCCACCTGCCAGCAGTCGATCGGATTGAGCGCGGGGGGCCTGAGCGGCGCCCCGGTCCGCAGGCAGAAGGCCGCGTGATGCCAGGGGCAGCGCACCGTATCGCCCACCACCAGCCCTTCCGCCAACGGTCCGCCGTAGTGGGTGCAGTGCGCGCCGACCGCGAACACCGCCTCGCCGCGGCGAACCAGAATGACCGCCGCCTCGCCGACGCGGCCGAGCAGCGGCTCGCCGTCGGTCAAGGAGTCGAAATCCACGCCCTTGGTGAGGTCGGGCCCGCTCGCGGGCGCTGGTTCGTCGGCCATGATGGGGCCCTCCGCCTGTTCGATCATTTCACAGGTGGAAGGTTCCGAACATTGGTCGATGGACCTGCGCTCGGCCAGCTAGGTCTCGACGAAGGCCCGCTCCAGCACGAAGTCGCCGGGCTCGGCGATCGAGCCCTCCTGGTAGCCGCGGTCGAGGAGCTGCTGCTTGAGGTCGACCAGCACCGAGGGCCCGCCGCACAGCATCACCCGGTCGACCGCCGGGTCGAAGGGCGGGGTCCCCAGGTCGCGGAACAGCTGGCCGTTCTCGATCAGGTCGGTGATCCGGCCCTTCGTCTGGAACGGCTCGCGGGTCACGGTCGGATAGTATTTCAGCTTCGGGGCGATCAGCTCGCCCAGATATTCGTCCTCCGCCAGCGCGCTCGACAGCAGCTCACGGTAGTTCAGGTCGGCCACATTGCGCACCGTGTGGGTGACGATCACCTCATCGAAGCGCTCATAGACCTCCGGGTCGCGGGCCAGCGACAGCCACGGCGCGAGGCCCGTGCCCGTGCCCAGCATGTAGAGCCGCTTGCCAGGCTTCAGGCCGTCCAGCACCAGCGTGCCGGTGGGCTTGCGCCCGATCAGCACGGCGTCGCCCACCTGGATGTTCTGCAGGCGCGAGGTCAGCGGGCCGTCGGCCACCTTGATCGAATAGAACTCCAGCTCGTCGTGCCAGGCCGGCGAGGCGATGGAATAGGCCCGCACCAGCGGCTTGCCGTCCTCCTTCACCAACCCGACCATGACGAACTGGCCGCTCGAGAAGCGGAAGCTCGGATCGCGCGTCGTGCGGAACGAGAACAGGCTCTCGGTCCAGTGCTGGACCCAGGTCACGGTCTCGCTGAAGAAGG
The DNA here is from genome assembly GCF_035944335.1 of Phenylobacterium sp. Taxonomy (GTDB): domain Bacteria; phylum Pseudomonadota; class Alphaproteobacteria; order Caulobacterales; family Caulobacteraceae; genus Phenylobacterium. The sequence continues at coordinate 13,515 of NZ_DASZBG010000019.1, forward strand.
CGCTGGAAGCCTTCGGGGCCGGCTGGGCCACCATCACATCCGTCATCACGCTTGCTCTTGTCTGGGGCGGTCTAGATGTCGCCGCCGACGTTGTCGACCGCGCCGGGCGCACGGGCCAGGTGGATGCCGCATTCGCTCTTGTCCTGCCCCGCCCAGCGGCCGGCGCGGACATCGGACCCGTCGTCGGCCGGCTGGGTGCAGGGCCAGCAGCCGATCGAGGGGAAGCCCTGCTCGACCAGCGGATGGGCCGGCAGGTCATGTTCGGCCATGTAGGCGTCGAGGTCGGCCCGGGTCCAGTTGGCGAGCGGATTGAACTTCACATGGGTCGGCGTCTGCTCGACCACCGGCAGGCTCAGGCGGTCGCCGCCGTGGAAGCGCTTGCGCCCGGTGATCCAGGCCTCGAAGCCCGAGAGCGCCCGGTCCAGCGGCAGCACCTTGCGGATATGGCAGCAGCCGTCGGTGTCGCTCTGCCAGAGCTTGGCGTTGGGATCGCCCGTGGCCAGGTCGTTGTAGGCGGGGCGCAGGTCGCGCACGTCGGTTAGGCCCAGCCGCCGGGTCAGGCTGCGGCGATAGTCCAGCGTCTGGCCAAACAGCATGCCGGTGTCGAGGAACAGCACCGGGATCGCCGGGTCCACCTTGGCGACGATGTCGAGCAGCACCGCCGACTCGGCGCCGAACGAGGAGACCAGGGCCAGCTTGTCGCCGAACGTCTCGTGGGCGGCTTCCAGCACCGTGCGCGGGTGGGCGTGGCGCAGCTCGGCGTCGAGCCGGGCCGCCAGGTTCCCGCTCGTGCGATAGGTTTCGTCGAAGGCCAGGCTCACGATCCGCGCTCCACGAAGGCGGGGGTCCGGCCGTCGGCCGCCCGCTGGTACACGTGACGGAAGCGGCGGGTGGCCCTTTCCCACTGCTCCGGGCTGGAGCCGTCCGCCGGCTCATAGGCGTCGATGCCGCAGCGGAACATGAAGCCCGCCTGCTCTCGAAGCACGTCGCCCACCGCCCGCACCTCGCGGGGAAAGGCGTAGCGCTCGCGCAGCACGCGGGCGTTGGAGTAGTGCCGGCCGTCGCGGAACTTCGGGAAGGCCAGCGCCACCACCGCGATGCGCGGCAGATCGTAGGCGAGCACCTCGACCGCCTCCTCCGTGGTCAGCCGCACGCCCACGGCGCGGCCCTCGGAAAGCAGTCGGTCGCCTTCCGACTGGAATCTCGTCAGCGACAGGATCACGTCGCCCGGCGGGACGTCCTGGTCGTCGTCGACGTGGGTGAAGGCGTCGTTGGCCAGCACCATGGCGCCGTTCTGCGACCTAATGAGCGTCGGCATAGACGGCCTCCTTGAACGGGGCGACGCCGGTGCGCCGGAAGGTGTCGAGGAAGCGCTCGCCGTCCTGCTTCTCGCGCAGATAGACCTCGACCATCTGCTCGATGGCCGGGGCGACCTTGTCGGCCGGCAGGGCGGGACCCAGCATCTGGCCGAGCGCTGCGTCTTCGGCGCCGGAGCCCCCCAGGGTGACCTGGTAGAACTCCTCGCCCTTCTTATCGACGCCCAGGATGCCGATGTGGCCCACGTGGTGGTGGCCGCAGGCGTTGATGCAGCCGCTGATCTTGATCTTCAGCTCGCCGATCGCCTCGGCGCGGGCGTCGTCGGCGAAGCGGGTGGCGATCTGCTGGGCGATGGGGATCGCGCGCGCATTGGCCAGCGCGCAATAGTCCAGGCCCGGGCAGGCGATGATGTCGGTGACCAGGTCGATGTTGGGCGTGGCCAGGCCCGCCGCGGCGAGGGCCGCATGCACCGCCGGCAGGTCGTCCAGCTTCACGTGCGGCAGGATCAGGTTCTGGGTGTAGTGCACCCGCACGTCGTCCAGGGAATAGCGCTCGGCCAGGTCGGCGACCGCGTCCATCTGCTCGGAGGTCATGTCGCCCGGCGTCAGGCCCGGCGCCTTCAGCGAGACGTCGACGATCGCATAGCCCGGCTGCTTGTGCGGATGGACGTTGTGGCGCGTCCAGCGGGCGAAGGCCGGGTCGGCCTTGGCCGCCTCATAGGCTTCGGAGCGGGGGCTGAGCTTCTCGAACCGCGGCGTGAAGTCGCCGCGGATGCGGGCCAGCTCGGTGTCGGGCAGGTCGGTGGTTTCCGTCTCGGACGCCGCCCACTCGGCCTCGACCTGGCGGGCGAACTCCTCCGCGCCCAGCGAGGCGACCAGCACCTTGATGCGCGCCTTCCAGATGTTGTCGCGCCGGCCGTGGCGGTTGTAGACGCGCAGGATCGCCTGCAGGTAGCTCAGCAGGTGTCGGGTCGGCAGGAACTCGCGGATCGTCGGACCGAGATAGGGCGTCCGGCCCAGGCCCCCGCCCACCATCACCTCGAAGCCCAGCTCGCCGCCGCGGCCGCGCCGCAGGGCCAGGCCGACGTCGTAGATCCTGGTCGCCGCCCGGTCCTTGACCGCCGCGGTCACGGCGATCTTGAACTTGCGCGGCAGGAACGAGAATTCCGGATGCAGGGTCGACCACTGGCGGATCGCCTCGGCCCAGACCCTGGGATCGTCCAGCTCGTCGGCCGTGGCCCCCGCATAGGGGTCGGCGGTGACGTTGCGGATCGTGTTGCCCGAGGTCTGCATGGCGTGCATCTCGACCTCGGCCAGATGCTGCAGGATCGCCGGCGCATCCTTCAGCTTGATCCAGTGCAGCTGCAGGTTGGTGCGCGTCGTGAAGTGGCCGTAGCCCTTGTCGTAGGTCGAGGCGATCCAGGCGAGCTTCCTGAGCTTCTTCGCGTTCAGCGAGCCATAGGGGATGGCGATCCGCAGCATGTAGGCGTGCAGCTGCAGATAGAGGCCGTTCAAGAGCCGGATCGGCTTGAACTGATCCTCGGTGATCTCGCCGGCCAGGCGCCGCGCCACCTGCTCGCGGAACTCCTGCGTGCGGTCGGCGACGATCTGCTGGTCGATGCTGTCGTACTGGTACATGCGCCCTACTTCCGCTTGATCAGGGCCACGCGGCCGGTGGAGCGGGCCGCGCCGTGCGCGTGCTGCAGGGCCGCGATGTCCTCGCCGCCTTGCGCCTGCTTGCCGTGTTGCGGATGGTTGGTTGGCCCGAGCGCCCGGATCCGCTCGCGGTAGCTGAGCGGCGCCCACAGGCCCTCGGATTCGATCACGTCGATCAGATAGGGGTCGACCACCACCGTCAGCTCGGCCTTGGCCTTGCCCTCGGCGGCTTCGGCCGTCACGTCGTCCTCGAACAGTTCGGCGTCGACGAAGCGTTCGACCCAGTGGCCGTGCTTCCAGAAGACCGCCTCGCCGTCGCCCAGCCGATTGCCGGTCAGCGCCCTCATGCGCGGGCCTCCCGCACCAGGTCCGAAACCAGGGATTCCGCACCGCCCGCCTGCGCCAGCGCCATGGCCTCGCCGACGATCAGCAGGGCCGGGCCGCTGAGCGCCGCGGCGGCTTCCGCCAGGCCGGCCAGGGTGGTGACCACCCGCCGCTCATCGGGGCGCGAGGCGTTCTCGACGATCAGGGCCGGGGTCGCGCCGGCCCGGCCGGCTTCCATCAGGCGCGCGGCGATCGGGGCGGCCTGCGACAGGCCCATGTAGATGACGACGGTGTGGTTGGCCCTGGCGAGGCTCGCCCAATCGAGGTCCGGCGCCTTGCCGCTCGCCGCATGGCCGGTGACGAAGGTCACGGCCTGGGCCGCGCCGCGATGCGTCAGGGGCGCGCCGGCCGAGGCGCCGGCCGCCAGGGCCGCGGTCACGCCGGGGATCACATGGCATTCGACGCCGGCCGCGCGGCAGGCTTCCAGCTCCTCGCCGCCACGGCCGAAGATGAACGGATCGCCGCCCTTCAGCCGCACCACCATCAGGCCTTCGCGGGCGAAGGCGACCAGCATGCGGTTGATCTCGTCCTGGCTGTAGGAATGGCGCGACTTGCGCTTGGCGACCGAAATCCGCCGCGCCGCAGCCGGCGCCAGGTCGAGGATCTCCTCGGTCACCAGACCGTCGTGGACCACCACGTCGGCGCGCTGCAGGACCTTCAGCGCCTTGATCGTCAGCAGCTCCGGGTCGCCGGGGCCCGCCCCCACCAGCCAGACCGCGCCGGCCGGCCCGGGGGCCTTGCGGGCGGACGCGCCGCCCAGGACCACCAGTCCATCTCTGCGTCCGGACCTGTCGCGCCGCTGCGGCATGGAATAGGTTCTCTAAAAGCTGTTACACCTGAAACGAGACGGGACGGACCTGCGCCCGCCCCGCTCATACCCGCCGATGAAAAGGGCCGATACACCGCCGGACGCTTGCAATTAGGGTTCTGAAGGGCCAACTCGCAAGCCAAGGACTTCTGCCGGGGCTGTCAGGAAAACTCATGGAACGAACGCCTGAGCGCCGTCGCCTGCCGCCGCTCAATGCGCTGCGCGCGTTCGAGGCCGCCGCGCGCCATCTGAACTTCAGCCGCGCCGCCGACGAGCTGTCAGTGACCCCAGGCGCCGTCAGCCAGCAGATCCAGAACCTCGAGGACTACGTCGGCGCGTCCCTGTTCAAGCGCACGCCCAAGGGCCTGCTGCTCACCGACGCGGCCCAGACCGCCCTGCCCGCGCTGCGCGAGGCCTTCGACCGGCTGGCCGAGGCCGCCTCCCTGCTCACCGCCGCCGTCGATGGCCGCCGGCTGACGCTGACCGCCCCGCCCTCGCTGGCGGCCAAATGGCTGGTGCCGCGGCTCGGCGACTTCGAGCGCAAGTTCCCGCAGGTCGACGTCTGGCTGCAGGCCGGCATGGAGCTCGTCGATCTCACCGCCGGCGAGGTCGACGTGGCCATCCGCTACGGCTCCGGCCGCTATCCGGGGCTGGAGGTGCGCCGCCTGATGAGCGAGACGGTGATCCCGGTGATCAGTCCCGATCTCGCCGCCACGACGCCGCTCGACAGGCCCGAGGACCTGGCGCACCACATCCTGCTGCACGACGGCTCGCCCGATCTCGACGACAGCTGCCCCGACTGGCCCATGTGGCTGGCCGCGCGCGGGGTGAAGGGCATCGACGGCGCCCGCGGGCCGCGCTTCAACCAGTCGAGCCTGGTCATCGAGGCGGCCATGAACGGCCGCGGCGTGGCTCTGGCCAAGCGCACCCTGGCCCAGGCCGACCTCGAGGCCGGCCGGCTGATCGCGCCCTTGCAGATCGCCACCCAGGTCGACTTCGCCTACTACCTCGTCCATCCCAAGGCCAAGGGGCGGCTGCCCCAGGTCAAGGCCTTCACCAGCTGGATCGAGGCCGAGGCGCTGGCGCACGAAGAGGCGCTGGCGACCATCGACAACGGCGCCGGCATCTAGGCGAGCCGCACGGCCCAAACCCGCGATATGGCTCAGGCGCGGGCCTGATAGGCCTCGATCGCGGCCACCGCCTGCGCCAGCGCCTCGCGCACCTTGGGCAGCATCGCCTCGCCCTCGGCCTCGGCCTCGGCGCAGACATCGCCCAGCCGATTGGCCCCGATGCCGCGCCCGGCGCCCTTGATGGTGTGCGCCACGTCGCGCCAGCCGGGGTCCTCGGCCGTCAGCCGCGGCGCCCAGATCCGCGCCTGGTCCAGGAACAGGCTCAGCACCTCGCCGACCACCCCACGGTCGCCCGCCGCGAAGCGTTCGAGGTAGTCGAAATCCACCGCCCCGGCCCCGCTTTCCGCCATCCCCGACCACGCCTCCGCCACGCGCCTTGCCAACCCGTCGTTTTCGCGTATTTTCCGCGCCCTCGCCGCCGGGCCATCCTGCCCGGAGCGTCGGCGGGTGCATAGCTCAGTTGGTAGAGCAGCTGACTCTTAATCTCCGGGCTCCGATTGGGGCCGTTGATTTTTCTGGACAATCGGAAGCTTGCAGCGGTCGCCGGCGGGCGTCAGCGGTCGCGTTCGGGCGCTGAAGTCGGACGGTGCTCAGCCCTCGATCCAGACCTCGGCCCCGCGCCGCAGCCGCTCGCGGAGCATGATACGCGCGCCCTCGAGTTCGCGGCGGTCCCGCTCATTCGCATAGCGCCAAACGTCGTTGATGAAAGTCACGCGCTCGAGCTCGTAACCCCGAAGCGCATCGACCCCCAAGCCGGGCCACCAGGCCAAGATACGATCATCTGCATGATGCAGGCGGTCCGGCCGGAACCCAGCTTCGCGGGCTACGATTGAGTTCACGCATACGACGACTTCGGTGACCATCTAACCCTCCCCCGCCACGTCGAAGGTGTAGCCCATGGCCTTGAAGTGGGCGTCCAGCTTCTCGGCGGCCGCGTCGGTCATGGCCTGGCCGATGGCGCCATAGTGCTCCTCGATCACCACCTGCGCGCGGCTCGGGCTGTGCAGGGAGCGGCTGCAGATCTGCGGCACGGTCAAGCCGGCCTCGTAGCAATAGGTGATCGTCGTATCCCGCAGGTCGCGGAACTGCTTGTCGGCCACGGCGGGCAGCTGCTTGGCCACCTCGGCGCGGCCCTGGGCGAAGTGGTGGCGGAAGGTGTCGGCCGCCCAGGGCTGGCCGGTGAGCTCGCAGACGATCAGGTTCAGGGGCTGCACGGTCTTGTCGCGCCAGCGGGCGAAGATCGCCTCGACCCGCTGGCGGCCGACCGCCAGCAGCGGCGGGTTGCCGGCGACGCCGGTCTTGATCCGGCGGTGCTTGACGTGGAGGTCCTGGCTCACCTGGGCGCGGGTCAGCGACAGCAGGTCCTGCTGCGACCAGGAGAGGTCGACGCCCAGGATGATGGCGTCGGCGATCGAGGCCAGGCCGTGGCCGTCGAAGTGGCGCACCAGGGCGACCAGCTCGGGCCACTCATAGACCACGATGCGGCCGTCGGGCCGCTCGCGCTCGACGAGCTCGGCGGGGTTGGCGGCGAACACCCGCTTCTTCTTCACGCACCAGCCGAGCCAGGCCGAGGTGGTGGCCAGCACGCCGTTGGCCATGTGGTGGCCAGCGCTCTCGCGCAGCAGCTCGTAGGCGCGCTCGAGCTCGAAGTCGCCCTCCTCGCCGAAGGCCGGCGGCAACAGCACGTCGATGTCCAGCGCCTTGACGGTCTCCGCCTTGGCGGGATCTCCGGCGATGGTCTCGAACAGGCGCTTCAGCTTGGAGCGGTAGTCGGCCTGGGTCTTCTCGGCCAGCCGCTGGAACTTGTCGGACGCGAAGTAGGCCTCGAGCAGGGTTGTGATCGCGCGCGGCCCCAGACGGCCGCCACGGGCCGCCGCGGCGCCCTTGGGGGCGATGGCCAGCCAGACGGCCGGAACCGGCTCTCCGGCCTCCCACAGCCGCACGGCGGCGCAGATCGCCTCGGCCTTGTCGATCGCCGGGCCCTTGGCGAGCCAGGTCCCGAACGGGCCCCGGAGGTCGCAGCCCTTCCAGCCCTGCCGGCGGCGGGTCGGCGACGGCTCCCAGCGCGGGCGGCCGTCACGCCACTTGAAGCCGGCGGGCAACTGGCCCAGACGGCGCTGCTTACGAAGCTTAGGCATGGTCGCGGTCCTTTCCTCAGAGCGCGAAGGACGGAGGGCGCCACGCTTCGGCGCGGCTGTCTAGGTGGGCGCGCGCACCCGCTGATCCGGTCCAATGATGACGCGGCCGGCGAGTTGCATGCGGATGACGCTCGAGGTGCTGGCCACCTGGTCGAGCGGCAATCCGCCAGGGCCGGCCTTCGCCACGGCCTCGGCGGCCGCGAGCTCGTGCATCAGCAGCTGAATGTCCGGCATGGCGTCCTTGGATTTCATGCCCGGCCAGCGCCGGCGGTCCTTCCGGCGATGCGCCGGCGTGGGAAGGAGGGTGTTCATCGGTGTCTCGTGATTGAAAAGGGAGCGGCGCACTCGGCCCGAAGGGACGAGGGCGCCGCCGGCTAAAAGCCGTAGCCGTCGCCGTCGCGGTAGCCGTAGCCGTCGCCGTCGCCGTAGCCGTCGCCGTAGCCGTCGCCGTAGCCGTAGCCGTAGCCGTCGCCGTAGCCGTCGCCGTCGCGGTAGCCGTAGCCGTAGCCGTCGCCGACGCTTCGAGCCGTTCCCCGACCTTCGCCGTCGAGGGTGCTTAGGCGGCCCATGCTGATGGCTCGCAGGGCAGGATGGCGATGATCGCCTTGGAGGCGACGTCGACATCGGTGGCCGTGTCCAGCTTGGTGTTGGGCTGGGGGCCCTTCTGGGCCAGCTGGCCGAGGCCTTCGGTCGTGCCCCAGCGGCGGACGCAGCGCGCGCCCTCGATGCGCACCAGCGGCCCGCTCATGGCCTCGGTGTTCACCGTGCCGACCCAGACCCAGCCGCGGTCGGCGACGACGATGGCCAGGTGCTTCGGGGTGCTTTCACTCATGGTCGTTTTTCCTCTGCTTCAGTTGAAAGAGGGATGTTCGATCCGTCCCCCGGCGGATGGTCTGGCCGCTAGGCAGGCTCGAGGGCCGGGCTGGCGGGAACAGGGCGCGCAGGCTCGGCCGGCGCGGGGTCCTCTGGCGCTGAGCCTGGGCACGGCGTCAGCACGTACTCGGTGATCTTCGGCCGCTCGCAGACGACGCAGCGCGTGCCGGTGAGGAAGGGAAACCAGATGTGGCGCTTCATTCGGCGGCCATGGCCTGGTGCTCAGCCCGCGCCTCGCGCCGGGCGAGGGTCCTTAGACGCCCCAGCACCGAATTGTTGCGCCGGCCGAGGCGGCGAGAGATCGCGTGGACGGTGAGCCCTTGCGCTTCGAGCGCAAGAAGTTGGGCGTCTTCGGCCTGGGTGAAGCGACGCACCAGGTGGCCGCAGCGATGCTGCACCACTGGCTCGGCGGGAACCGGCGGCAGGCGGCGATCGAGGTGCACATCGATCCCCTCGCGCAGGAGCGCCCAGCTGACCGAACCTTGGCAGCACCCGACCATGCGCGCGATGACAGCCTCGGAAAGCCCACGTTCCCGAAGCGCGACTAGCCGCTCGACTTCTTCCTCGGAGAGGTCCGCACGTCTGGCCATCACCCGGCCCTCAGCATCTGAAGTTGCGCGCGGGCCCGGCGGCCGTGATCGGAGGCCGGACCCGCGCTGGCCGTGGCGGGGGGGAGGGCCACGACGTTGCGGTGCGAGCGGGTGCGGCGCCAGGCGGCGACCGCCTCGGCGTCCCAGGTGCGCCCACGGATCGGAGCGGGAAAGCCGTCCTCACGGCACAGCGCCGGCCACACCTTGCGGAAGCGGTCGTAGGACAGGCCGGCCGCCTGGGCCGCCTGGGCCATGGTGAGGTTCGGGCTCATGGGAGATAGTTCCCGAGCGCGCCGAGCAGCTGGTTGGCCTCGCCGTCGCGGCGATCGTCCCACGCCAGGACGGCATAGAGGGCGTGGGCGAGGTGCTCCGCCGCCTCCTCAAGGTCGGCGCGGGCGTACTCGAGCGTGCCGACCCCTGCCACGTCGATGATCTTTCCCGCGCCCACTGAGGCGTCTTTCGCGGCGGCCAGGACCTGCTCGAGGTCCATCGGCGAGGCGTCGATGCGTTCGGCCCTAGACATCGAAGCGAAACCCCGTGCTCGCCATCCATGCGACGATGCCGACGAAGGCGCAGAGCGCGCCGATGAACCACACGCGCCAGGTCATACCGCCACCGCCTTCGGGCAGCCGAGCAGCCGGCCCAGGGCGGGCTCGTCGCGGCCGTAGTCCGGCAGGAACACGTAGCCCAGCGCCATGCCGCGCCCGCCACAGGAGCCGTCGAGCCGGCGCACGGCCAGGACGTGGCCGCCGGGCAGCTCGCAGCGGGTGAGCTGGGCGCGGCGCAGCGCCAGCGGATGGTCGGAGCGTTGCTCGAGGAGCGCCGCGGCCAGGGCGCCCAGGCTCGGGAACTCCCGGTCGGGCGTGGCGCAGCTGGTGGCCAGCACGTAGGGGCCGCTCATCGGAAGCCGCCGGCGTGCATGGCCGAGCCGATCGCCAGGGCGAACAGCATCCAGGCCGCGATCGAGACGGCGGCGAAGGCCGCGGCCTTGCCGAACGGCGGCCGGATCAGCTTTCGCCGGGCCCCACGCGGGGCGCGCGAGACGATGACGGTGGGATCGAATGACATGGCTCCTCCCCCGAGGCGCCCGCGCCGGCCGGGTCGGCCGAGGTGGCCGTTTCCAGTTGGGGATGGGGGACCAACCGGCGCGGGACGGCCCATTGAAGTCCCTGCGCCGCTGTCATTGTCAAGTTGTGAAACTAGAAAACTTGCACCGGATGAAACACGCGGCTGTTGCTGGCGCGGTGGCCCGGCCGGCGCGAAGCTGCGCCATGCAGCCGATCCTCGATCTGATCTATGCCTCGGCCGGCGTCGCCTGCGATCCGCTGGTGCTGGGCCTGAGCGTGGCCGTGGCCCTGGTCGGGCGCCGCTGGTGGATCTCCGCCCTCGCCGCGGCCCTGATCGCCGCCGCCGCCGTGGCCATGGACGTGACCGGCCCCGCGCCGGCGCTGGTGGGCGCGCTGGTCGACGGGCAGCTGATCTGCTGGGCGTTCCTCGCCTATCTGAAGCGCGCGGCTAGTCGCCCCAGAACCTGACGGCATAGACGCCGCGCACGTCGGCGCGGCGGAAGGCCTGCGGCCGGTCGGGCCTGGCCACGCTGCGCACGATGACGTGGTCGGCGTCCTCGCCCGCGTAGATCCTCGGCCAGAGCTCGCCCGACAGGGTCTCGACCACACAGCCCTTGTCCAGCGCCGGCCGGCGCGCGCGGTCGAAGATCACCAGGGCGCCGGCGTCGGCCTTGGGCTGCATCAGATCGTCGGCCAGGTGGGTCGCCCCGATCGAGGCGCGGGCCAGGTCCTCGAGGTTGAAGCTGGCCTCGGAGACGTCAGCGCCCTTGACCTTCCAGCCCTCGGGCGCGAGCTCGGCGCGGCCCCAGAGCGGAATGACGAGGCCCCGCGGCGTGCGCTCGGCGAGCTCGCGGGCCGGAGCCTGCCGCTGGTGGCCGAGGATCCGCGCGCGCTCGAGCTCGAATTCCTCGAGGTCGCCGCCGGCCGCCTTGGCCAGCCGGGCCCGCTGGGTCTCGGAGAACCGATAATTGCCCTTCTCGATCTGGCTCCAGCGCTGGACGCTGACGCCCTTGTCGGGATCTCCGGGCGTGTAGCGTTCGGGCTCGAAGGCCTGGGCGGCTTCGTTGACCGTGCGGCCGTGGCGCTTGCGCAGGGCGCGCAGGGCCTGCCCCCAAACGAGGCGGTCGGTGTTCTCCGGCGGGTGTTCGGCCATCCGCCAGGACTGCCGCACCGTAGGTTGAGCCGCCAGCAACATGCCGTGTGCTTGTTAAAGCAAATTCTCAACTTGACAATGACAGGCGGCGCACCTTCCTAAATCGCGACGACGCAAGATCAAGGGGGCGTCGTCGATGAAGCCGCAACGCCGCACACGGCCGGCCTTTTTCAGCTGGCGGATGGAATTCGGGCTCACCGTGCGGGCGACCGCCGACGCGCTCGAGGTGCAGGAAGGCTACCGGATCGCCAGCCACGAGAAGGTGCGCACCCTGTGCCTGCCTTTCGACGATCCCGAGCGCACCGAGCCCGACGCGGCCCTGGCCCGCGCCATCGCCCAGCTCACCGACAATGAAGTCGACGAGGCCTCGTTCAGGCCCCAGCCGGCCCAGGCGGCGGCATAGGGGTGCGGCGGATGCGGGCCATCAGCGGCGCGGATCGGTCAAGGAGATCGCGCAGCTCGCCGATCGCGCGGCCGGCGCCCGGCTCGAACGGCGTTCCCGGCGCGACGACGATGCGGCCGAGGGTCTCCCAGTCGGCGAGCATTTCACGGGCTCTCCCCAAGACTTCGCCGCCCTCGCTGTCCGGCGACAAGGCCGCGTGCACTTCACTTAGAAGTTGCAACATCAACAGAGCGGCGATCTCGCAGGTGGACATCGGCGCCACCGCGCCGAACGACAAACTCTCAGGCATATACGGCCCCCATCACCTTGGTTTTACTCGCCCCAGCCTCACTGAAGGGGGGCGAGCGGGTTCCCGCAAAGCGATAACTAGCTGCGCCGTTCATCCTGCGCCCGCATGTCGCACCTATTTTGGGGATCGGCCGTGACCGTGCGCCGCTCCGCCGAGGACGTGGCCGCCTGGGTGCGGTTCGCGGCGGCGGCCGAGGCGGCGGTGCGGCGGCCCATCGACATTCCGACGGCGCTGGAACGCGCCAGCCGCGCGGCGCGCAAGGCGGTGCTGCCCTGCGAGCCCTATAGCCCGGCCAACCCCTGGGTGACGGCGCTGCGGGTGGCCCAGGAGTTCTGCGGCTGCCTGGCGACCGGCCGCATGGACCGCGCCACCGACCTCGAGACGGCGCTTGAAGACGCCCAGGCCCATTGCCGCCTGCAGACCGCCCACGGCGCGGCCAACGGCGAGCCGGTCAAGGGCGAAGAGACGCGCCGCGTTCGCTGGCCCTACGTGGACGACTGACATGGCCGTGTGGCGGGAAAAGGGGCGCAAGACCTATCGCTACGACTTCCGCCAGGACGGCGAGCGCTATTACGGGACCACGGGCACGCGCCTGAAGTGGCAGGCGGTCGACGTCGAGCGCGACATGAAGGCCCTGGCCGCGCAGGGGCTGCTGACGCCCTGGCGCCCGCCGGCCGGCGAGCCCGCGGCCGTCCTCCAAGCCTGGTCGATCGCCGGCGAGATCACCGGCGGGGCCTACGGCCTGCCGGCCGACCTGCTGTCCAGCCAGAGCCGGGGCCGCGGGCCTAGGCCGCCGCGCGCCGCCTGGGAGGCCCGCAAGATGGCGGTGCACCTGGTGATCCTGGTCCTCGACTGCCCCTACGCGACACTGGCGCGCGCGATCGGGCTGAACAAGGACACCGTCGCCAGCCATTGCGCCGACATGCGCGAGGCCTGCGCCGAGAGCGACCGGGTCGAGCGGCTGAGCGAGGCGCTGGAAACCTGCCTGCGCACCCGCCTGGCCCTGGTCGACCTCGACGGGACCCGGACCCTCAGGAGCGCGGCGTGACGGACCGCCTCCCCAAAGATGTGGTTGTCGACGACGAGGAATGGCCGCGATGCCCCTGGTGCACGGCCGACATGATCGAGGCGACGGTCACGGTCGGGCAGATCTCCGACGCCTGGTCGCACTGGGGAGCCATGCGGCCGGAGCGTGGGCCGAACGGCGAGCCGGATCCCATCGGGATCGTCGCCGACTGCCCGACGTGTTGCCGGCCGTCGATGATCGCGTTGCAAGAGCACGACGGCCCCTATCCGACGCGCCACATTCGACTGCTCGCGGTTCGGACGCCCGCAGACCTGAAGCTGTTGAACGACACGGCGGGCGGCGGCAAATGACCGAACCCCTGCCGCCCCTCCCCTACGACTGGTCGGAGATCCGCAAGCGGCTGCAGGACCGCATCTGGGACCTGCTGGACCGGCTGAACCTGCGCAACGAGCTGGCGGGCGCCAGGGGCGACGGGGCGAGGATCTTCCCGCGCTCGCCGCTGCGCACCGACCGCAAGGCCGGGTCGTTCGTGATCTGGGTCGACGGCTACCGCGTGGGCGCGTGGAAGGATTACGCGGTCCCGGCGCACCACGGCGACGTGTTCGACCTGGTGATGCGCGTCGAGAAGCTGCGCTCCAAGATCGACGTGTACTGGTGGGCGCTCGATTTCCTTGGGCTGGAAAGACGCGGCGCCACCGACAACCCGCGCCGCAAGAGCGACATCGAGGCCGAGCGGGAGCGCCGCGACGCCGAGCGCCAGGCGGCCGAGGCGAAGATGCTGGCCGACGGCGAGGCCAAGAGCGCCGACCTGTTCAAGTTCTGGCTCAGCTGCGCGCCGCTGATGGGCTCGCCGGCCGAACGCTACCTGCGCGAGGCGCGGCGGATCCCGCTCGAGCGGCTGGCCCATGCGCCCGGCGCCCTGCGCTGGTCGCCGCTGTTCGAGCACGTCGACGCCCACGGCGAGGTGCACGAGTGGCGCAACGCCATGGTCAGCGCCATGACCCGCGGCAAGAAGCTGGCCGCCCTGCATTTCACGTTCCTGAAGCCGGACGGCTCGGGGAAGGCCGACCGCGAGAAGGCCAAGCTGATGCTGGGCCCGGTGAAGGGCTCGGCGATCCGGCTTTCCAGCGGCCCCACGGGCCTGTCGCCGACCAAGGCCGCCGCCGCCGGCAAGACCGGCCCGCTGGCGATCGGCGAGGGGATCGAGACCTGCCTGACGGTGGCCGCCGCGCGGCCCGACTACCGCGTCTGGGCGGCCGGCTCGCTGTCGCTGATGGGGCTGCTGGACTGGCCGCCCTGCGCCAGCGCCGTGGTGCTGCTGGGCGAGAACGACTGGAAGCCCGCGGCGCGCGAGGCCTTCCAGAAGATCCATGGCCACTGGCGCAGCCAGGCCAAGGGCCGGCCGCTCGAGGTGGTCAACTCCGCCGTGGGCTCCGATTTCAACGACTGGGCGAGGAAAGCGATATGAGCAGAACCCAACGCGCCCGGGAGGAATGGCGTCGCCATGTATGGACGCCAGAATATCTGAGTTTCGTCCTGCCCCTGACGCCCGATCAGGTGCTTCAGCCAGCGTCGCGCGGCGAGCTCGGCTGCACAATCGAGAGCCGCCTTGAGCTGCGCTGGGTGCAGCTGGCGCAACGATTGACCTGGCAATACGGCTTCACTGGCGCCCTGCAGCGGCTCAACGCCTACGCCGCCTGATGTCCGACCCAACCGACCCCTTCGCGGACATCGCCGCGGCGCTTCCGACGTTCGAGGACGACGCCGAGGCGATGATGAGCCTGCGCGAGCAGGCCATGCGCGACCCGCTGATGGGCGCGCCCATGGACGTGGCTGGGCCCGGCGAACCGGAGGAAATGATCGAGCCCGGCGGCTGGCACACGGCCGGCTACCTCGATCGCCGCACAGGCCTGCCGTCGAACTGCCCAGTCAAATCGCTGGGCCAGGGCTCCGACGGCGAGAGCTTCTACTTCCTCAACACCCTGGGCTCCGTGCACGTGCTGGCCCCCAACGCCGGCAAGGGCCACATCGACGCCCTGTTCGCCGGGCGTGGGCTCTACCTCAGCTGGGCCTGGCCACGCTGGTCGGCGCCCAAGAAGGGGCTGAGCTATGTCACCAACTGGGAGGCCGAGCAGGCCCGCCAGGCGCTGTTCGCGGCCTGCGCCTACAAGGGGACCTTCGAGCTCGAGGACCGGGTGCGCGGGCGCGGCGCGTGGCGCGACGACGACGGCAGCCTGATCTATCACGCCGGCGACGCGGTTTGGATCGCCGGCCGCTGGCGCCCGCCGGGGGAATATGGCCGTTTCATCTACCCCGGCCGGCCGCGCATCGGCCGCCCCGGCGAGCGCTACGAGGTCGCCGGAGAGGGTTCGCCCGGCGATCTGCTGTTCCAGGCCCTGCAGAGCTGGAATTGGGACCGTGGCGAGCTCGACGCGCGCCTGGCGCTGGGCTGGCTGATGACCGGCCTGGTGGGCGGGGCGCTCGAGCAGCGCCCGGTGGCCTACATCGTCGGCACTGAGGGCGCGGGCAAGTCGACCCTGCAGAAGCTGCTGCGCCTGGTGATGAACGGCGCCCTGGTCTCCACCTCGAACACCACCCAGGCCGGCATCTATCAGAAGGTCCGCCAGGACAGCATCGCGGTGATGGTCGACGAGCTCGAGGCCAAGGAGGACACCCGCACGACGGACAAGATCCTCGAGCTCGCCCGCATCGCCTACTCCGGCGACAAGATGCAGCGCGGCGGCAAGGATGGCGTCGGCCAGGAATTCGCGGTGATGAGCTCGTTCCTGTTCTCCTCGATCGCGCTGCCCGCCATGGACGCCCAGGACGCCAGCCGCATGGCCGTGCTGATGATGCGCGAGCGCGTGAAGCCGGCGAAGGGCGAGAAGCCCGTCGACGTGCTGAAGGATCTCGGCCTGCGCGACGGGGCCAAGGCCCAGGCGGTCGGCCGTCACCTGCTGCGCCGGATGTTCAAGTGGATGGAACGCTGGGACGCCCTGCGCGACGTGATGCGCGAGACCCTGCTGGCCGCCGGCCACGAGGACCGCGCCGCCGACACCTTCGGGGCCCTGATGGCCGGTTGCCACGTGGCGCTGAGCGACGACATGCCCGGCAAGGCCGACCTGGCCCAATGGACGGCCTGGCTCTCGGCCGACCAGCTGGCGGAGACGGCCACGCGCGAGAAGACCTGGCGCCGGTGCTTCACCCACATGCTGCAGGCGCAGCCGGACGTCTATCGGAGTTACGCGAAAAAGAGCGTGGCGGCCTATATCGAGGCCTGGCGCGACAAGGGCCACGTCGACGACGTGCTCGTGCGCCTCCCCGAGGTCGGGCTGTCGGTGAGCTGGCCCAAGGGCGCGCCGGAGGGCGACTTCCTCTCCGCCCGCCTGTTCGTGCCCGCGAAGCACCCTGCGCTGCACACGCTGTTCGCCGGCACGCCCTGGGCGGGCCGCATGGCCGCGCCCGGACCCTGGGCCGGCGTGCTGCGCCAGATGCCGCGCGAGCTCTGGGAAAACGGCAAATGCGACAAGGGCCTCGACCGCAAGGCCTCGGGGATCTTCATCAACCTGGCGGAGGCGTTGGAGGCATGACCTGCACCCGGCCGGCGCTGAGGTACATGGGCGGGAAGTGGCGCCTGGCCCCGCGGATCATCCAGCGGATGCCGCCGCACCGGACCTATCTAGAACCCTACGGCGGCGCGGCGAGCGTGCTTCTGCGCAAGCCCAGGGCCTTCCGCGAAATCTACAACGATCTCGACGGCGAGGTGGTGAACCTGTTTCGCGTGCTCCGCGATCGCTGCGCCGGCGCGGAGTTGGCGCGCCTGATCGAGCTGACGCCCTGGGCGCGCGCCGAATTCGAGGAAAGCTATCTCGAGGTTGAGGATCCGATCGAGCGCGCCAGGCGCACGATGGTGCGCAGCTTCATGGGCTTTGGATCGACGGCGGTGGCCCTGCGCCGGCGCACCGGCTTCCGGGCGCTGTCAGAGCGCGAGGGCAAGCCGCCGCAGGGCGACTGGATGGGTATGCCCGCCGCCATCGCGCAGATCTCCGAGCGGCTTTCCGGCGTGGTGATCGAGAACAAGCCCGCCATGGACCTGATGGCCGCCGTGGACGGCCCGGAAACCTTGATCTTCGCCGATCCCCCCTACGTGCACGCCACCCGGTCGAAGAAGCGAATTCACGGCTCGCTCGAGCACGCCTACGCCCACGAAATGACCGACGCCCAGCACGCCGAGCTGCTGGCCTGGCTGGCCGGTTGCGGGAGCATGGTGATGCTCTCCGGGTATCGGACGGATCTCTACGACGAGAAGCTGAAGGGCTGGGAGCGCTGCGAAGTCGCGGCTCATGCGCACGGTGGCCGCCCGCGCACCGAATGTCTCTGGATCAATCCCGCTGCCCAGCACGCCGCTGGCGGCCTTTTCGCGGCCTATGAGGGCTGATGGCCAGATTTGTAAACATCGCAGCCGCGGACGGCGGCCACTACCCCGTCAACCCCGACTTGGTGGCCTATCTGCGCCCGTCGGGAAAGGGCCTCGTCGGGATCGTGTTCGGCGCGGTGACCGGCGGCCTGCACGAGCTGCTGGTCGCCGGGCCGGTGGAGGCGGTCCTGGCGCAGCTGGAAGGCCGCGCCGAACCCGTATCTTCGAACTCTACGGCGCCGGCGGGGGTTGGCGGCGACGGAACGGCCCCAGGTCGCGCGCCAGCGCCGCCAGCCGCTCCGAGAGGGCGGCGAGCAGCCCGCGCGCAGCCGGATAATCCCGACCCTCCCGCGCGGCTTGGCGAACGCGCCTGACGGTCCGCTCGTTCGTGTCGGTGAGGCGAGCCATGGGCGCCGCCCATTCCGACCCGAAAAGCTCCTCACCGGCCTCGGCGACGATCTCGGACGGGTAACGCGCGCCGGCCGCGCGCTTCGCGCCTGGCGGGGCCTGTCGTAGATCGCCCATCAGAAAAGCTCCCCTTGATCGCGGCGGACTAGATCAAACAGGCCGCCGGCCGGCAAGGGCTCGGCCGCGCGCGGCTGGGCGCGCCGGCGCTGTTCGAGCTCGATGGCTTGCCGTGTGGAGATCGAGCCGGTGGCCAGCGATGGCGCCCGCTGGTCGACCACGTGCAAGCCGTCAGCCACGGCTCTGGCGATCCAGGCGTCTAGCGCTGGCTGGTCGACCGGCGGCCGAAAGCGCCTGATCCCCACCAGGAACGGCCGCCCGTCGTCGTAGCAGGCCTCCAGGGGCTCTCTGGCGTCGCCGGTGTCGCGGACCACCAGGGCGATGATCTGGCCAGTCAGCGGCGGGCGGTTCCAGACGACCGGCCGCGGCGCGCCGGCCGGCACGCCGCCCTCGATCACGGAAAAGCGGGTCATGTGTCGACCTCCTCTGTGACATCCTCGCTCTCGCTCGGGCTGCAGGTTGTCCCGCAGCTCGGGCAATCGTCGTCGACCTCGCAGGCCCATTCGTCGTCCCATGCACAGCCGCAGGGGCACTCATAGGAGTTGATCAGCCAGCGGCCGTCGGCCTCGAAGGCCTCGCGGTTGAAGGCGCTCATCGCTCAGGCCTCCCGACGGCGGCTGTTGAGCTCGAAGGCGCCCACGCGATTGCCGTTAACGTCCCAAGGCTCGCCCTCGAGCTCGCCGGCCTCGATCCGCTTCGCCACTTGGCGCAAGATGCGGGCAACCTCCGAGGCGGCGCCGTCGTCGAACGCCGCGTTGTGTGTGTCAATCTCAAGTCTGAACATCGTCGGTCCTTTCCGAAGGTCCGGCGGGCCCATTGCCCGACGGCGAGCTCTGGCGCTCGAAACTGCACCCGGCGCGCCAGGTGCAGGGCGAGAGCGTCAGCGGCTCAATAGCTCCGCACCAGGCGCACCCCTTCGGCCGTCGGCGACGGCTTGGCCGCCGCCGGCGGCAAGGTGGCGACGCAGACGGCGCGCACGTAGGCATGGTCGCCGCGATCCATGTGGAATGGCGTGGCGAACTCGCCGATGCGGAGGCGGGCTTCGAGGTGGTTGCGTTCGAGGTCGGTCAGCAGCGCCAGGGCGGCGAGCGTGGCGGCCCTGTGAGGGTCGCTGATCTCCTGGCGCACGAACACGAAATCGGCCCCGAAGTGGACAGGCTCGTTAGGGGCGCTGGCCAGCGCATGGACATGGCCGCCCTTGTAATCGGTCATGCCGTCGAAATAGCCACCTTGGAAGGTGTTCGCGATGCGCTCTACATCGGCCACGGCAGGCCCGTCTGTATAGGTGACGTGGATGCTCGCGCCGCCTGAGTAGGTATCCGACCGCACAGAGAATTTGACGGCCGGAAAAGCTTCCTTCAGCGCCGTGCGGATCAGCTTCGCGGTCTCTGCGCAGCTCAGATAACGGGTTTCCGCATGCACGGCGGCAGGATGGTTGACCACTTTGGCCATGGCGATGGGTCCTTTCCCTTCGCGCCCCGACCCATTGCCAGGGCGCTAACTGTCCGTATATCGGACACCCAAGGCCGCGTCAAGCGGCCGTGCAAAGCCTTGTGTCGGACAGGCGGCCGGCTGCGTCAGCAGGCGGGCGCCGGTGCGTCCGACACTCCGCCTTCCCTATCCCTTGGCCCGGACCCCACGCTGGTTAGAAGCCAATGCTAGGCCCGCTCATCCGACCCGGACCCGAGCCCCCTTAGCGTGAAAAGTGCAGCTTCGCCGCCGGCCAGGGTTCCTTGAGGGTTCTGGCGAGGGTTCTACCCAAAGGCGAGCGTGATCAGGGCCTTAGCGCCCATCGAACCCTTAGAACCCAGAGAACCCGGCTCCGCTCACACATGCGCGGCCTGTTGGGCTCGTCGCCTTGCACATGCACGAGATTGAGGGTTCTCACGGTTCTAAGGGTTCTATGACGCCTAATCCCCGGAAAATGCGGGAAAAATGGCAGAACCCTAGCCAGAACTCACCGAACCGCCCTAAAATAATCGTCGAAAATGAGCCAGCACCTCCTGCCCCTTGTCGAGAGCCCACCTGGTCGCCGTCGGGGCCGGCCGCCGGGCGCGCGCAACAAGCGCTCGAGCGACCTGGCCAGGTACGTCGAGGCGACCTTTGGCGGCATGACGCCGGGCCAGCAGGCCGCGGAGCTCGCCCTGGTGAGGCCGGCGGACCTGAAGAAGGCCAAGGCGCTGGCGGTGCACTTCGGGATCCTCGAGCCGGAGATCCCCCTGCTGATGCTGGCCATGGCCGTGAAGGCCCGCCAGCTGGCCCGGGCGATCGGCTGCGACCCCAAGGAGGCCTGGCTGCTGCTGCAGAAGGAGCGCGCCGAGCTGCTGGGCTACGTCCACCAGAAGCTGCCGGCCGCGTCGGACCCCAAGGGCAAGGCCCTGGCGACCGTGTTCCTGGTGCCGGAGGGCGAGGCGGCCGAGGCCTCGCAGCTCGCCGACTTCAGCGACGAGGCCGAGCTTGAATTCGTTGGGGATTTGCCCGCCGACGTCGAGCAGGTCGGACGCCCGAAGTCGGACGAGACAGCCTAAGCAGCTGATCGCGCACGGCTTCCAGCCCGGCCGCCCGCTGATGTCAAATCAGCCGGACGCGCTCTGAGGGAACCCTGGCTGGTCGGAGGGCCGGCACCCTGACAGGCCCCCCACCCCCCTTTTCGCGGGCGTCGTCGAAGAGGCGGGGCTTCTTCCGTCAGGCACAACCCCGTTCACGCGTCATCCGACCGCCTGTCGGAGGGCCCCAACCTGTCCTCATCGAACGGGTCAGGGTCGGGGGAAGCCCGCGTGCATCAGCAAAATGAACTTGACCTGCGCCGCTGGGATTTCGCCGGCCCGGTCGCCAAGGCCTACGAGCTGTCCCGCCACACGGTGGCGATGATCGTAGGGCCGGTGGGTGGGGGGAAGTCGACGGCTTCGATCCGTCGGTATCTCCGCGTCGCAACTTGGCAGCAGCCTAGCCCTCGCGATGGAAAGCGCAAGGCCAAGATCCTGTGTCTCTGCCCGACCTATCGGCGGGCCCATGACCAGATCATCCCGTCGTACCGCAAGGTGCTCCCCGAGACGATGGGCGAGTTCCGCGGCGCGCGCGGCGACCCGGTCGACCACATTTTCGACATCGACGTGTCGCTCAGGGGCCAGCGCACCACCTTGCACCTCGAGGTGCTGTTCCGGGCGGTCAACGACCTCGACATCGAGGACTTCTTCCGCGGCTTCGAGATCACCGCCATCCACCTGCCCGAGGCCGACACCAACGGCGACCTGGCGCAGATCCTTTCGCTCGGCATGACCCGCGTCGGCCGCTACCCGGAGCCCGAGGACCGCGACGAGCACGCCGAGCCGGGCTTCAGCGGCATCTTCGGCGACGCCAACGCCCCGATCATCGGCTCGGCCTTCCATGATCGGTTCTACCTGAAGCGCATGCCCGACGGCACGGCGGCCCCGGAGGTCGACCGGCTCTACAAACAGCCCTCGGGCCTCTCCCCGCAGGCCGAGAACATGGTCAACCTGCGCAAGATCCGAAAGGACTTCTACGAGTTCCAGCGGACGTTCATCGAGCGCTACGACCAGGGCCGGATGATCGAGGTGAAGCCGGGCTTCGGGCGCCACGGCATGCCCGTGCACCCGGACTTCGACGAGGATGTGCACGTCTCGGCCTCCTCGATCGAGGTCGACCGCTTCTCGCCGGTCTATATCGGCATCGACGCCGGCTCCAACACCCTGAAACCGGCCGCCACCTTCAGCCAGCGCAGCTATGGCGGCCAATGGCGCACCCTGGCCGAGATCTACCTGCCCGACGCCGAGCAGCTGTCGACGCCGGAGTTCGGGGCGGAGATCCGGCGCATCATGGAGAGCCGCTTCCAGGCCGCGCCGGGCGCCATGCTGTGCCTCGATCCGGCCGCCGGGTCCCGCAACGCCTCGACCGAGTTCACCACGGCCCAGGAGCTGCAGAGCCTGACGAACATTGAGGCCCAGCTGGCGCCCTCCAACCAGCCGAAGCACCGCCGCTCGGCCATCATCCGGCTGTTTCGGACCACCATCGGCGTCAAGCAGCCGGCGAAGATCATCGACCCGAGCTGCCGGGGGCTTCTGGCCGGCTACGCGGGCGGCTTCCACTACCCCCTGCGCAAGGGCGTCCAGGCGCTGGGCCCGCTGAAGAACAGCTACAGCCATGTGTGCGAGGCCGACGAGTACGCGGCGCTCACGATCGAGGGCATCGGACCCTCGGAGGGCCGCTTCATCCGTCCACACGGTGACGGCTCCGATGATGCGCCCAAGGGAATTTACGCGGACTAGGAGACGGCGGTGGGCAAAGGCTTCCTGAACGCGGGCATCTCGGCGCTGGCCCTGGCCGGCGCCATCGCCTGCCTGGCGATCGCTCCGGCCCACGCCGAGATGGTCCAGATCGACCAGAACATCCCCGGCGCCAACCAGGTGGGGCTGAAGGCCGGCGAGAACCACTCCGGCGAGGTCGGCGGCCATACAACGATCGCCGGCGCCAGCTTCACCACCCCGGCCAGCGTCGTCGCCTATGCCTCCGGCAATCTGATCGCCAATTCGGCCACCGCCGGGTCTGTCGTCCCGCTGAGCTTCACGGTCTGCCGGGTCAACGCGGGCACCGGCATGGTGCGGCGGGCGCGGATCAAGACGCCTGACACCGGCTTTGCCGGCGTCACCGTGACCCTGAAGCTCTACCGCGACAGCCCGACCAACACCAACGGCGACCATGGGGCGTGGCTGACGACCGAGAGCAACTATCTGGGCTCCATGCCCGTGACCTTCGACCAGCACTTTTCGGACGCCGAGAAGGGCATCGGTGCACCCGCGATCGGCAGCGAGATCAACTTCGATTGCGCCGGCGGTTCGCAGATCATCTACGGCGAGGTTGTCGCCGGCGGCGCGATCACCCCGCAGGGCGCTAAGCTGATGTCGGTGACCCTCGAGACGCTGGTCAACTGACCATGCTGCGCAGGTTCCTCGCCGCAGCCTTCGCGGTCCTCGCGCTTCACATCCCCGCCGCACCGGCTTCGGCCCAGGTGGTCGGCCCCGTCGGCGCGGCAATCCTTGGCGCGCCCGATCCGTACCAGGGCACCGTCCTCGCCATCGACTTCGCTGGCGTGAAGACCAGCGGCGTGCCGCGCTACCAGCTGGGCGCCACGCGCTACGTCAGTTTCACCGATGTCCCCGGCCTGAGCGTATCGCGCCCGTCAACGGAATATGCCGAGCAGCTGGACGGCTCGCTCGTCAGCTTCGCCTCCAACATCCCCGCCATCACCAACAATGGCCTCGCCGTCTGGGAGGCGCGGACCAACCTGCTGCTGCAGTCGAACACTTTCAGTACCTCGTGGATCGCCGAGAACGCCAGCGCCACGGCCAACGCGACCACGGCCCCAGACGCCACAAATACCGGCTGGAAGCTGCTTGAGAACTCGAGCACCGCGACCCAGCATGATTACGCCCAAGTTGTCTCCAAGGCGGCGTCGGCGATCACCTATACGGCTACGATCTACGCAAAGGCGGCCGAGCGCACATGGATGAACTTTCAGGCCAGCGACGCTGTTGCGAATGGCAATCGATTTTTCTTCAACCTCTCCACCTGCGCTGCCGACACGATCTCGAATATCGGCGCTGGCTTCGCAAGCCCAACGTTCTCGGCTTCAGCCAAGGTGAACGGTTGGTGCCGCCTAAGCATCACCTTCACGAGCAACACGGGCACGTCCGTCGCGATCGTTCCGATGCTCGCCCTGGACCACAGCACGACCTCGTACGCTGGCGATGGGGTCAGCGGCGCCTTCATTTTTGGCGCTACGCTGGAGCAGGCAAGCTTCGCCAGCCCATACAACCCCACCACCTCAGCCACGGCGACCCGCGCCGCGGACAGCATTTCGATCAGCGGCCTTTCCGTCCCAACGCCCTACACCCTGGTCGCCGGTGTCTCGCTTCCGGTGAGGTTGGGTGGGGACTTCATCACCAGCACACCCGACCTGCACAATTCACAAGGCATCTACTATTCCGGCAGCGTCCGTTCGTTTGTCGTCGTTGCCGATGTCATCGTCGCGAACCCCGGCGCAATTGTCGCACCGGCTCTGGGCACGCCGTTCGGAGCGGCGGCGCGGTTCCAGACCAACGATGTGAATGTTGCCGCGAGCCGTGTCCTGGGCAGTCACGTGACCTCCGTCACCCCGCTCTCGATGACGACGCTCGGCTTTGGACCGAACCCAAACGGCGGGTTCTCCGGCGGATACCCGGATGGCTTCATCCGGCGGGCCGTTGTCTATCCGCGCGCCTTTTCTGACACTGAGCTTCAGGGAGCCTCGCAGTGATCCGCGCTCTATGCATCGCCTTGTTCGTCAGCGTTGCGGCGACCGCGGCGCACGCCGAACTGGATGGCCCTCTATCTGTCGTCGACATGGCCCATCCGCAGACCGCCACACTGGAAGGTCACGCCTACATCACCTATCCCGCGGCGCCGGGCGTGCACGTGATCTGCACGGCTTCCTTCTATGTCGCCCACGCCGACGTGCTGGCGACCTACCGTGACGCCATCCAGGTGAACCTGCAGGCCGTCTATGCCGGCGACGATCCGGCCAATCCACACGCCACTGTCGCGCTCACCTTCCCCGACCAGGCCACGGCCGACGCGGTGAGGGCCCAACTGCTGCCCTAGGGCGGTTCATCCGACCGCCGCGCGGTCCCCATAGCCTGAACCTCTCGACGAGGAGCAAAGCGTGTCCGGTCTGTTCGGCGGTCCCAAGGTTCCGAGCCCCCTGCCCGTCGTCAATCCGGCGGACACGGCCAACCGGCTGAACAGCGCCCTCGCGCGCCGCCTGCAGGCCGGCGGCACCAACGCTGACAACGTCTCCGCCGAGACCGCGCCGACCGCCGGCGCCCGCCTGCCGACCCTGACGGGGCTCAACTGATGGCCGACCCAGCCGCGCCCGCGATCATCGGCGCGACCCGCGAGGTCGACGACTATCTGCGCCAGTTCGAGACCCTGCGGCTGAACCGGGTCGACTACGACCGCAAGTGGCAGCTCGTCTCCGACTACATCCTGCCGCGCCGCGACTTCAGCGTCACCCAGCGGCCCAACCAGCTGCGCCCGCACCGGGTGACAAGCTCGACGGCGACCAATTCCAACACCCGGCTGGCGGCCCTGCTGCTGGCCTACCTGGTGGACCCCACGCGGCCGTTCCTGCTGCCCAACGTCAAGCGCGGCCTGGCCATGGCCGGACGGTCGACGGATCTCGACGCCGCCGGCCTCGACTACCTGTCGAACCTCGAGTGGTCGATCTTCGATCACCTGATGCTGCCGCGCGCCCAGCTGATGCTGCGGCTCAATTCGATGCTCAAGGAGTTCTGCGCCTTCGGCTGCGGCGTGCTGTGGACCGGTCGCCGGCGCGGCTTCGGACCCTACTTCAACTCGCGCCCCGTGCAGGCCTGCTGGTGGA
Organism: Phenylobacterium sp.; assembly: GCF_035944335.1. Lineage (GTDB taxonomy): Bacteria > Pseudomonadota > Alphaproteobacteria > Caulobacterales > Caulobacteraceae > Phenylobacterium. The sequence continues at coordinate 38,729 of NZ_DASZBG010000019.1, forward strand.
GCGAGAACGAGGAAGGGGTGATCGACACCCTCTACTTCAAGATGATGCTGCCGCTCTACCGGGTGTTCGCCCGCTGGCCGGCGGCGGCCGAGCTGCAGGGCTGGAAGCAGATCGCCGAGAAGCAGGGCCGCACCGCCGACGAGATGGAGCTGACCAGCATCGTCATCGCCTGCCGCCCGCGGCCGGGCGGCAAGGGCGGCGCCGTGGCTGAGGCCAAGCCGTTCGCCTATGTGGTGATCGCCGAGGACAAGAAGGCGGTCATCGAGACCTCCGGCTACGACAGCTTCCCCTATTCGGTGTTCCGCTATGACCCGATGCCGGGGCAGGCCTATGCCGAGGGGCCGGGCTGCCAGGTGCTGCCCGACGTCATGGTGCTCAACCACCTGCAGCAGGGGATCGAGAACAGCGCCAGCCAGAAGGCCGAGCCGGCGCTGGCGGTCCCGGCCCGGATGTTCGGCAAGAGCCTCGACCGCCGCCCGGGCGCGATCAATTCGTACAACCCCGCGGGCCTTGGCCTGCAGCGCGCCGACCAGGCGATCCTGAAGCTCGACTTCACCGGCAACCCGACCGAGGCGATCGCCTTCCGCAAGGAACTGATCAACGACATCGAGATCGGCTACTTCACCGACTGGCTGCGCCTGCGCGAGGCCGGCGACATGACCGCCGAGGAAGTCAACGAGCGGCGCGATCTCCGCCTGCGCGGCATGAGCTCGATCGTCGCCAACTGCGAACAGCCGATGAGCGTGCTGGGCGACCGCAGCCTCGAGGCCCTGGCCGCCGAGGGCGTGCTGGCGCCGGCCCCGCCCTCGATCGCCAAGGCCGACGTCGACTGGGAATATGCCGGGCCGCTGGCCGTGGCGCAGCTCTCCGGCAACGTCCGCTCCATGCTGCAGCTGCTCAACGCCTGGGCGCTGACCTCCAAGGCCGATCCGGCCGCCGGCCAGACCGTCGACCTCGAGGAGAGCCTGCGGGTGATCGCCGACGGCCTGGGGACGCCGGCCAGCGTGCTCCGCTCGCGCGCGGCTGTGGCCCAGGCCCGCGCCCAGCAGGCCCAGCAGCAGCAGGACCAACACCAGGCCGAGATCGCCGCCAAGGCGGGGCAGGCCGTGGGCGCCGCAGGCCAGGGCATGGCCGCCGTCGCCGGCGCCGGCCAGGACCAGGGCGCGCCGCCGCCGCCGACCGCCGGCGGACCGCCCGCGCCCTTCGCGCCAGCCTCACCGTTCGCCCAAGCGGCCTAGCCGCTCCCGTTCACCCGGCATGGAGAGGAAAGCATGCCCCGCTATCGCACACGGCCGATCGAGATCGAGGCCGCCCGTTTCGACGGCGAGCTGGTCGGCGAGTGGGACAAGAAGTCCAAGAAGGTGACGCCGGGGACCTGCCCGGAGTGGTTTCCCGCGAACCTGCAGTGCTTCGCCGCGACACACATGGCGCGCGCCGTGGCCGCCGACAACGGCGGCACGGTCACGCGCTGCAACGACCGGCTCTACATCGGCTCAGCCGCGCTGGGCGCCATGGAGGCCGCGCCGGGCGACTGGATCACCTGCGACAGCCAGGGCGTGCTCGGGATCTGCAAGCCCGACGTGTTCGGCCGGAAATACGAGCTCGTGAAATGAGCGAGGCCGCCGAACCGGAACGGCCGGTGTTCGACGCCTCGCGGCTGGCGGACCTGGTGCGCCGCGGCGACCCCGAGGCGCTGAAACAGGCCTACGCCTATGTGTTCGGCAACGCCCTGGGGCGCCTGGTGCTGGCCGACCACCTGGCCAAGTGCGGGTTCGGCGACCTGCTCGGCAACGACAACCTGAAATACGTCGCGGGCATGCTCGACGGCGCGCTGACGCTGGCGGCGGACGCCGGCTTCGACAAGGCCAGCCTCGCGGTCGCGGCGCTGGTCGGAGACCTTCCAGAGGAAAGGACATTCGATGAGGAACCTGCGGAATTCCGTTTCATACCTGGCTCTGACGAGGAGCTTGACTAGCGTTGAAGATGGCGCGGCGGGCGGTGCTGGAGACGGCGGCGGCGGCGCTGGTGGTGCTGGCGCTGCTGCTGGGGCTGGCGGCGCTGGTGACGGGAAATCTGGCGGCGGATCTGATGGCGGCGGCGCGGCGGCTGCCTTCTACGAGACGTTCGCCGACGAGAGCCTGAAGACCAATCCCTCCGTCCAGCGCTACAAGTCGCCCGAGGAGCTGGCCAAGGCCTATGTGAACCTCGAGCAGCGCTACGGGATCGACCCGGCGCGCCGCATCGACCTGCCGGCCGACCCGGAGGACGCCGAGGGCATGAAGGCGGTCTATGCCAAGCTCGGCATGCCGGAGAAGCCCGACGGCTACGGCTTCAAGCTCGACGACAAGGCCACCGACGCCGACAAGGGCCTCGTGGGCGCGTTCGGCGAGACGGCCCACAAGCTCGGCCTGTCGGTCAAGCAGGCCCAGGGGCTGATGGAGTTCATGGGGACCCAGGTGGCCGCCGACCAGGAGGCCGCCACCGCGGCGCTGGCCGAGCGGGCCACGGCCGGCAAGGCCGCGCTCGAGAAGGAGTTCGGCCAGGCCTTTGAGCCCCGGCTGCGCGAGATCCGCGGCCTGGTCGAGAAGTACGGCGACCCCGAGCTCGCCGAGGCCGTGAAGGGCGACAACATCCACGGCTATCCGAACCTCGCCAAGCTGCTGGGCAAGCTGGTCGAGCGGATGGCCGAGCCCGGCGCGGCCGGCGGCCAGAGCGGCGACGCCGACACCGGCGCCAGGGCGATGACGCCCGCCCAGGCCCGGGCGGCCGTGCAGTCGCTGAACGCCGATCCGGTCAAGGGCAAGGCGCTCACCGACAAGGACCATCCGCAGCACGCGGCCGTGGTCGCCGAGCGCTCGCGCCTGCTGGCCATGGCCGACGGCCGCGCGCCGGCTTGACGGCGAGGGCAAATCACTTCAGCCATCGAGACTGCAAATCCGTTCCGCCGCCCGGCACTCCCTTTGTGGATCGGGCGGCGGGGCGGTCGCCCAGGGGCGCAAAGCCAGGCTCGCATCCGGTGATCCGGGGACTGCTGCCGATCAAACCCTCATTTGATCGTTCCGTCGCGCGGCGACGGTAGCAGCAAGGATCGAGCCCATGGCCGACAACACCGGCGCCACCGCAGGCACCCTTTACGTTCCTGGCTTCCAGGCGAACCTCAACCTGTCGCCGCAGCAGTCGCGCTCGCGCCTGCTGACCTGCGTCGACAGCGACCTCGGCTATTCCACGCCGGGACAGTTCTTCAACGCCGACGACGTCGGCACCTCCGATCCGGCCGACGTGACCACCCGCGTTCCCGACAGCCCCGACGGCTTCGTGGACGTGACCCGCCGCATCGGCACCTTCAAGGGCTTCAACGACGGCAAGTTCATCGACAACGAGGACCTGGCGCGCCAGCTCGAGGACCCGACCAACCTGGTGATGCAGGCGATGATGGCCGGCCTCGGCCGGAAGCGCGACACCGCCATCATCTCGGCCGCCCTGGGCGCGCCGCTGCTGCAGGACAACAACCAGAACTATGTGGCCGGCACCACCCTGGCCACGGTTGGCAACGTGATCGCCGCCAACGACGCGACCTCGCACGAGAACGAGACCATCGCGGCGGTCGGCCGCAGCGGTGGCTACGGCCTGACGATCGGCAAGCTGATCGAGGTGAAGACCCAGCTCGACAACTCCGAGATCGACGAGCCGACGCCCGGCGACAAGCCCAGCGACTACTACTTCGCCTGCACCGCCAACCAGCTGCAGGACCTGCTGATGTCGGTCCCGGCCACGTCCTCGTTCTACAACTCGGTGCAGGGCCTGGTGAACGGCACGCTCAGCTACTTCATGGGCTTCAACTTCGTGCGCCTGGCGTCCAACAAGATCTCCAACCCGCTGCCCAAGTACCAGGGCGCCGGCGCTGGCTCGGCCACCACCCGCCAATGCCTGGCCTTCCACAAGCGGGCCCTGCTCTACCGGGGCCGCCCGATCATCCAGACGCGGATCACCCAGCGCGCCGACAAGGCCTACCGCTGGTACGCCTACTACGAGAGCGAGCACGGGGCCGTGCGGCGCTACGACGGCGGCGTCTGGGAAGTGGACTGCGCCGAGAACACCACGGGCTTCAACTAGGCCTCCGCCGGGGCCGGCCCCCAAAGTCTTCGGACTGGGGTCGGCCCCAAAGCTTCTGACTGGGGCCTGACGCCCCGCCGCTGACCGCGCGTCACGGCAACTAGGAAAGGGCCACCACCATGGCCAAGCTGCTCGGACTTCTCGTCGGGACCCTCGTCGCCAAGGCGGGCTTTGCCGGCGTGTCGAACTTCCTCAAGGACGGCTCGGACCACATCCTGGTCCGCGATAATGTCGTCTTCCTGAACACCAATGTGATCGGTGACACGGTCTCGCTCGGGTTCTTCAAGTCCACGGCGCTGATCTCGCCCACCGCCAAGGTGTGGTTCGACGCCTTCGGGGCCGCGGTGAAGATGAACATCGGCGACGTGGCGCACCCCACCGGCCTCGCCAACCAGATCGACGTCTCGGCCGCCGGCAACGCGGATCTCTGGAAGGGCTTCACGGCCGCCAGCATGGGTATCCCGCTGTGGAAGGCCCTGGGCTACGGGGCCGATCCGGGCGGCGTGATCGAGCTGCTGGGGACCATCGCCGGGGCCAACGTGGTCAACAACAACGTCAACTTCGCCTGGCAGATCGCGGGCATCAACCGCTAGGACTTCGCCCTCGCGCCCCGCTCCCGTCGCAACGGAATAGGGCGCCAGCGAACGGCAGGGCCGGCCGGTCTTTCCTCCCGGCCGGCCCTGTTTGTCTCACGAAGGAGCCCGATCCATGCCCGACGTCGTCCAGGTCAAGGCCATGAACACCGCCCTGGCGGCGCTGGGCCAGGAGCCGGTCGCCGCGCTGGATGACGCGGCCCTGCAGGGCTCGATCGCCGCCACCAAGCTACTGCGCCACGTCGACGACGCCCGCGACGCGGTGCTGGCCCGGCACGGCTTCGTCTGCGCCCTCACCTATACGCACCTGGCGCCAACCCCCGCCCCGCCCGGCAGCGACTGGCGCTATCCGTTCCTCTACCAGCTGCCGGCCGACGCCCTGCGGATCTGGGAGATCGCCGGCCAGGTGGTCAACGGCCAGGAATGGACCTGCGACGGGCGGCGCTGGCAGCTGGGCTCGATCGAGCTCGACGACGGCGCGTCGCGCACGGTGATCCGCTCGAGCTCCGACGGCGACCTCGACGTCTGCTACGTGCGCCGGGCGTCCTGGGGCTCGCTGGACATCCACGTGCGCGACGCCATCGCCCAGACCATCGCCGCGCGCGGGGCCTACGCCGTGACCGGCGACCTCGCCAAGCAGTCGAAACAGGAGAAGACCGCCGAGACGGCGGTGCTGCTGGCGATCTCCGTGGACGGCACCCAGGAAGGCGGCCAGCCGCCGCTCGCGCCCTCGACACCGGCGGCGATCCGCAACATCAGCCGCTAGGGGCCCGGTTCATCCGTCCACACGGTCGCGCGGCCGATAGTTTCGCCATGGGGACCGGCTTCGCAAACGCCTGGACGAGCGGCGAGATCGCCGACGAGGCCTGGGACCGCACGGACCTGCAGCCGGTCGAGAAGGGCTGCGAGGCGGCGATCAACTATGTGGTGCGCCTGGCCGGGCCGCTGGCCAAGCGCCGCGGCTTCTGGAAGGTGTTCACCGCCCCGAACCCGGCCAACAAGGCGCGGATGATCCCGTTCCGCAAGTCGATCGACGACGCCCTGATGCTGGAATTCGGCGACACGCTGATGAAGGTGTGGACGAGCGACGGGTCGACCCTGCTGGTGTCGGTGACCAGCCCCTACACTCAGGCCCAGCTCGACGGCATCCGCTACAAGCAGGTGGGCGACGTCATCTACCTGCGCCACCGCGACGGCATCCGCGGCGAGACCCTGGTGCGCAATTCCAACACCAGCTGGACCTTCACCTCGGTCGGCATCGGCCACGAGTTCTATCCGAACGGTCCTTGGCTCGCCGAGAACACGGACCCGACCACGACGGTGACCGTCACCCTGATGGCCGGCGCTGATGAGGCCGACGCCAACCCGTTCGGCGGCGCGGGCTCGATGGCGGTCGACCTGACGGTCGACCTGGTCGCCTCCAACCCGATCTTCAATCCCGCGCACGTCGGCGGCAAATTCCGGTTCCGCCAGACCGACGGCATGCCCGGCGTGATCGGCTGGGCCCCTGGCTGCAAGCCGGCGGTCGGCACCTATGTGGTCTCCAACGGCCGGGTCTATCGCTCGAACCATCAGTCGGCCTTCACCGAGAACGTCACCAACCCGCCGATCAACCTCAGCGGCTCGCAGAGCGACGGCGGCAATGGCTGGGACTATCGCCACGACGGCGCCGGGATCGTGCGCATCGACACCTATCTCAGCCCGACCCATGTGCAGGGCACGATCCGCCACACCATGCCGTTCCGCAGCGGGACGGCGACGCCCTACTGGTCGGAAGGGGCCTGGTCCGACTACCGCGGCTGGCCGCGCATGTGGCCGGCGCTGCGCGAAGAGCGGTTGGTCGAGGGCGCCACCGCCGCGAACCTCGATTTCCTCGACCTGACCCAGACGGCCGGCTTCTCGCCGCTCTCGGAGAATTTTGGGCCGGGCCTGGGCTCGACGGGCGTGGTGGTGGCCACAGACGCCGTGCGCCGGCGCGTCGGCACCGACGGCGGCGAGCTGATCGCCGCGCTCGAGGCCACCTATCTGCTGGTGTTCACCACCACGGGCGAGCACTTGGTGGCCGGCTCGGTGCTCGACGAGCCCATCGACCCGCGCAGCGTGACGATCAAGGATCTCTCCGACTACGGCTCGTCGGACGTCTGCCCGGTCAAGGCGCACAAGGGGGCGATCTTCGTCACCCGCGGCGGCCAGAACCTGCGGGAAATCGCCATCGACACCCAGCAGGGCGCCAGCGGCGACGATCTGTCGGTGCTGGCGGCCCATATCGCCAGTCGCGGCATCGTCCAGCTGGCCTGGGTCCCCTACCCCGACAATACCCTGTGGCTGCGCCTCGCCGACGGCGGCCTGGCGACCATGACCTATCACAAGGAACAGCAGGTGCGCGGCTTCACCCGCGTGGCGCTGCCGCCGGGCTTCGTGGCCGAGGACATCGTGGTGCTGCCCGGCCCCGGCCGCAAGGAAACCCTGTGGCTGCAGGTGTCGTATGTGAAGGCAGGCGTCACCAGCCACGAGATCTGGATGCTCTCGCAGGTGAGCGACCAGCTGTTCATGGACGGCGCGGGCCTCTACCACGGCGCGCCCGTGACCACGGTCACCGGCCTGGGCGCCCGCGAGGGCGAGACGGTGCGGATCCTCGCCGACGGCGTGCAGCTCCCCGACCAGGTGGTCACCGGCGGCGCGATCGTGCTGCCGGCGCCGGCCAGCTCGGTGCAGGTCGGCTACCCCATGAAGTGCAGCTTCAAGTCTCTGAAGCTCGACACCGCGCTCGGAGGCGCCCTGCTGCGCCGCCAGCGGGTGACCGGCTGCAAGGTCAGCCTGAAGACCGCCTCCGCCGTCGTCGCGCTCGACGGCCGCCCGGGCGAACTGGTCAGCCCGCGCACCGCCCAGGACGTGCCGGCCGCGGTGTCGCGCCGGGTGATCCAGGACGTGACGATCGCCGGCGACAGCGACCGCGACCCGCGCATCGCGATCACCGACGAGACCGCCTACGACGGCCTGATCTACAGCCTCAAGCCGCAGGTGGTCGACGGTGACTAGGCCCCGCCTCTCCCTGCGCCCCTACCGGCCCGGCGACATGGATCGCTTCACCCCGCGCGCCGACTTCGAGCAGGAGCGGGCGGCCGTCGGCTGGGCATGGAAGGGCGCCCCGCCGCCGGGACGCACGTGGACCCTGGTGCGCGAGAGCGCGGTGTTCACCTATGTGCTGGGCGTCGGCGGCCTGTTCGAGGCCTCGCCCAGCCATTGGCACGCCTGGGCGGTGATGAGCGACATGGGCCCCCGCGAATGGGTTGAGGCCGGCAAGCTGGCCGGCCAGGTGCTGGACGGCGTCGACCTGTTCAACGGCCCGCAGCAGATGACCGCCACGGCGCGGGCCTCGATCGAGGGCGCCCGCGGCTATCTCGAAAAGCTCGGCTTCCGGGCCAACGGCGAGGTGATCGACGAGCGCGTCGGCGACCGCGTGATCTATCAACTCATGGTCAGGGCCGCCTAGATGGACCCGTTCACGATCGCCGCCGGGATCTCCGCCGTGGGCTCGCTGTTCAAGGGGCTGACCGGCTTCTTCGGCGGCAACACGCGCGCCAAGGCCGAGCAGGCCGCCGCCCAGCAGGCCGGCCAGGAGGCCGGCGTCGCCACCAGCCAGGCCCTGCAGCAGGGCGAGAGCGCCGCAGCTGACGCGGCCGTGCAGGGCGCGGCCAACGGCGGCGGCCTGGTCGGCTCGACCCTTGGCGTCATCCAGGACGTGGCCAACCGCTCGATGTTCAACGCCCGCGCCGCGGCCTATCGCGGCCTGACCGAGGAGCGCGCCCACCTCTACCAGGCGGGCGTCGCCAAGACCCAAGGGCTGCAGGACCTGATCGGCTCGGGCATCCAGGCGGCCGGCAGCCTGGCGGGCGGCTTCGCGCGCTCGAGCCTGCTGGCCAAACAGACCACGGCGCTGAAGACCCTGAAGGGCGACGCCGGCTACGATCCGCTGATGGGGATCAACTAAATGGCGAAGATCCCCGACAGCCTGCCCACCGCGACCGTCGAGGGCGTGCGCCCCTCCGACCAGGTGGTCGCGCCCACCGACTTCGGGCTCGAGAGCGTCGGGGCCCAGGCCGAGGGCGTCGCGGACATGGCGCGCCAGACCGACCGCCTGCAGATCCGCGCCCAGGCCAAGCTGGACCGGCAGGCGGCCCAGCCGCTGTTCCTGAAGCTGCAGAACGCCAACGAGGACGCCTTTGCGGCCGATGCGGCGGCCTACACCGGCGACCAGCCGGGGTTCGCGGCCGATCAGATCGACAAGGCCCAGCAGCGCGGCCAGCGGATCGCCGACGGCTCCGACATGGCGCCCGGCGTCAAGGCCGAGTTCCAGACCCTGGCGCACGGCGAGGTGAACCGCATCGGCCAGCAGGCCATCGCCCATGAGGCGAAGGTCCGCGCCCAGCCGATCAACGAAGCCCGGATCGCGGCCGACGAGACCCAGATCAACGGCGGCCTGACCACCTATCTGACCCAGTTCGCCCCGGCCAAGCAGGGCCTGATCGACGCCTTCGACGGCTCGCAGAAGGGGCTGACGGATCAGATCGGCCAGGCCTCCGACGCCGCGGCCCAGGCGGCGCTGGCGGCCACCCCCGACCGGCTGAAGCCCAACCTGCAGGTGCGGCTCGCCGCCATGCGCACCCAGGAGATGGCCACCGCCGCTGTCGCCGAGCAGAAGGCGCAGGACGCCTTCGTGCTGAAGAACGGCACCGACCAGGCAAACCGGCTGATCAACGGCATTTCGTCAAACCCGGACGCCTACGGCGACGTGGTGGCCACCGGCCTGCCGGCGATCGTCGACACCCTGCCCAAGGGGCTGAAGAAGGACGCCCTCACCGAGCTGAACGGGCAGGCCGCGACGGCGCGGATCAAGGGACTGGTCGACCAGGGCAAGGTCAACCAGGCCCAGGCGGAGCTCGCCGACGGCCGCTATGACGCCTTCTGGAAGCCGCAGGTCAAGGAAGAGCTCGAGGCCCACGTGCAGGTGGCGTTGCGCGAGCACGGCCCCAAGAGCTTCGACGAGTGGATGGCCGCCGACGACGTGCGCCGCCGCGCCGACGCCGAGACCTATGCCCGGATGACCACGGGCAAGTCCACCGGGCAGGTGAGCCTCGACGACGTGGTCGCCAAGCTGTCCCCGGAACAGGCCGCCCACTACGCCACCCAGTGGAAGTCGGCCGACCAGGCGTTCGCCTCGGCCGGGGCGATCCACGACATGCCCACCGGCCAGGTGCACGCCCTGGCGGCACAGCCGCCGCCGGAGCCGACCGATCCCGACTATGCCAGCAAGATCACCGCCTACCAGGTGCAGCAGGCCGCCGCCGCCGCCGAGCTGAAGGCCCGCGCCAACCCCGGCCAGTGGGCCTATACGGCCGCCCCGGCCAAGGCCGGGCGCCCCGGCGTCGCGGTCGCCCAGGACCGGGGCGCGGCCCTGCAGCAGGGCTGGACGAGCTATCTGGGCGCGGTCCCGGGCCAGCCGCGGCAGGCCGCCGGCCGGGCGATCGCCAGCCAGAGCCTGGGCGTGCAGGAAGCCGCCGGGCTCGATCCCGGCGCCTGGCAGGTGGTGCCGCAGACCGAGGCCGCGCGGCTCGCCGCCACGGTGATCAACGCCCCGCCGGAGGGCAAGCTGCAGGCCATGCAATCGCTCGCGGGCCTGGTCGCCGACCTGCCGGCCTCCGTGCGCACCCAGACCGGCCAGACGGTCTCGGCCCAGGCGATCCTCACCAAGCAGCTGCTCGCCGCGCACATGACGCCGTCCGAGGTCGCGGCGATGGTCGATTTCGGGAGCGATCCGGCCAAGCTCGGCCGCTATGTGGCGGCGCTCAACGACCCGACGCTGAAGGCGAAGCTTCCACAGGGCCAGCAGGGCAATCTGACGGCCGCGGTGCAGACCAGCCTCAAGCCGTTCCTCGACAGCGTGGCGCCCCTGCCCGGCGCCCAGGCGCTGGCCCAGGCGCGGATCGACCGCACGGTGCTGATCGCCCGCGGCCTGATGGCCCACCAGGGCATGAACCCCGGCACTGCCGCGGCCCAGGCGGCCAAGGACATGACCGACGGCTACACCTATGTGGACACCTGGCGCATGCCCCAGCCGCTGGCCGCCGGCCTGCATCCGGTGATCGACCGCGTGGGCGACCTGCCGACCGTATCGCTGCGCAGCGGCGCGGGCGACGCCAGGGCCGGCGCGGCGGCCATGCTGAGCCAGCTCACCGCCAACAACGGCGCAAACCTCTACGCCCCGGCCGGCCCCGGCGGCCCCGACGATCGCCGCCGGCTCTACGCTCTGCAGATCGCCCACGCCGGCCGCTGGGTCACGGCGCCCGACGACAGCGGCCTCACCCTGATGGTCCCGCACCCGGACGGCACCTGGGACCAGGCCGCCGATCGCTACGGCCGCCCCGTCCGCGCCAGCTGGGGCCAGCTGCAGGGCCTGGCCAACGGCACGGCCCCCTCGCCCCTCGCCAGCCCGCCGCCGACCGCCCTGCGCACGCCGGACGGCCAGCCCGTGCCGGCGGCCTCCAAGGCCGCGGTGTTCTCGGCGCTGGCCTGGGCGGTCAACGGCAAGGAGAGCGGCTTCCGCGGCGGCCAGGCCTCGAGCGCCGGCGCGCTCGGCCAGATGCAGGTGACGCCGGCCACGGTGCAGACCTATGCGCCGAGGCTCGGCCTGCCCGTCGACCTCGACCGGGCGCAGCACGACGACGGCTATAACCGCAGGATCGGCGAGGCCGCCCTGCAGGACCAGCTGCAGCACTATGGGACCGGCCCAGGCATCGCGCTGGCCCTGGCGGCCTACAACGCCGGCCCCGGCCGCGTGGACGGCTACCGCGACCCCAAGACCAACCAATGGCAGCCGGGCTGGCTGTCCAGCCTCGGCGACCCGCGCACGGGCCGCATCTCGGTCGACGACTGGGTGAAGCGCATCCCCTACGCCGAGACCCGCGACTATGTGCGCAGCGTCCTGCCCGTCGCGCTCCGGCGGCTTCAGGCCAACCACTAGGAGAGACCATGGATCCCGCCACCTATGTGATCGGCCCCGGCCAGGAGGGCGCCTACAGCGTCTGGCCGGAGACCTCCGGCAACCGCCTTTCCACGCCCAGCTTCGAGGGCAGCCTCGACGACTGCCTGGCCTGGGTGAAGGCGGCCTTTGAAACCCCGCCGCCGACCTGATGCCCGTCGGTCTCGCCCAGGATCCGCAGGTCGACCTCGACCGGCTCGACGCCGGGGCGCTGAGCCTGCCTGTGCCGCAGGACGCGCGTACGCCTGTGCTTTTCCACGACACCAACGCCATGGGTGGCCGCGCGCTGCACTATGGCCAGCACCTGCTGCTGAACACCCTGGGCCTCGACCCGGCCGACCCGTCGCCGGGCAGCGACCTCGACCAGCGGCTTCCGGCGGAGCTGGCCAACGAGCGCTATGGGGTCGACGGCTACCTGCGGTTCAACCAGCCGACCACGCCGGATGACGCGGCGTGGATGAGCGCCCAGGCGCACGACCGGCGGTTCCGCGACACGGTGCTGGCCCGCACCCGCCCGCAGCCGCTTCGGGACTTCGGGGCCTCCATGGCCGGCTCGCTGCTGGATCCCGTGGGCCTGCCGGTCATGCTGCTGTCGGACGGGCTGGGAACGGCCGCGCTCGAGGGCATGGGGCTGGCCAGGGCCGGCGAGACCGGGCTGGCGATCTCCAAGCTCGGCCGCCTCGGCAACCTGGCGGCGGAGATCCCCGGCCAGCTGGCCAAGGGCGCGGTGCTGAACGCGCCCTATGTGGGCCTGAACGCGGCCCTCACCAACTATGCCGGCGAAGACTACGACCTCGGCGACGGCCTGCGCGACATCGCGGCCGGCGCCATCCTGCACACCGGCGTGCACGTCGGGGGCAAGGCGCTCAAATCCCTGCTCGGCCGGTCGGCCGATGCTCGAGCGCCTGGGGAGCCTGCGCCGTTCTCGGTCCCGCCAGCCGAGGACGGCGCAGGTGACGCCAGCCTGGCCGGCACGCCGCCGGAGGCGGTGCAGGCCCTGCCGCCGGAGAGCCGGGCGGGCGCCTTCGCCAAGGCCATCGACGACATGGCCGACGACCGGCCGGTCGACGTCGGCCAGTATGTGCAGCGCGAGCTCGAGCCGCCCAGCCTGTCGCGGCTGGACGAGCGCACGGCCGACCCGGCGATCGCCTCCTTCCGGCCTCTGCCAGATGACCGGGGGGAGAGCCAGGCGATCACCACGCGGGGGACGGAGGTTCCCGTGCGCTACGGCCTCGTGGAGCTCGGCGACCTGACCACCAGCCACGACGACAACCTGTCGGTGAACCCCGCCTATCCGCCGGAGCTGCAGCCGCGCGACCGCGAGCGGGCCGGCGCCCAGGCGCGGAATTACCAGCTCGAGACCGAGCTGAACCCCAAGCTGCTGATGAACGACGTCTCGGCCGCCGGCGGCGCGCCCATCGTGGCGCCCGACGGGACGGTCGAAAGCGGCAACGGCCGGACGATCGCGCTGCGCCGCTCGGCGGCGAAGGGCGGCGAGGCCTATGAGCGCTACAAGGCCGAGCTGGCCGCCCAGGGCTTCGACGCCACGGGCATGAAGGCCCCGGTGCTGGTGCGCATGCGCACCGAGCCGATGGAAGGCGCCCAGCGCGCCGCGCTCGCCCGCGACATGAACGCCGACGTCACCGAGCGGATGAGCGCCACGGAACAGGCCATGGCCGACGCCCGCGGCCTCGACGACGCAACCATGGCCAGCATGGGCGAAGGCGGCGCGGCCGACCGCCGGCGCTTCGCCCGCGCCTTCCTGGCCAAGGTGGCGCCCGACCAGGTCAACCAGCTGGTGGCGCCGGATGGGGCGCTGTCCAAGGCCGGCGAAGACCGCATCGACGCGGCGCTGATGGCCAAGGCCTACGACGACCCGCGCCTGGTGGAAGCCATGTTCGAGGCGGCCGATCCCAACATCAAGGCGATCGGCGGCGCCCTGCGCCAGGCGGCCCCGGCCTGGGCGGCCTTCCGCGCCAGCATCGCCCGCGGCGAGACCCCGGCGGCGCTGGACGTCACCGAGGCCCTGCGCTCGGCCGTCGACTTCGTGCGCCACGCCCGCGACGAAAAGATCCCGGTGGGCGAGCTGATCCTCGAGCGGCTGGGCCAGAAAGAGCTGTTCGGCGGCGAGGCGATCGGCCCGGCGACCGAGGCCTTCCTGCGCCTGTTCTTCCGCGATGAACGCTTCACCAAGCCGCTGGGGGCGGATAAGCTCGCCGGCGCGCTGGCGGACTATGCGCGCGACGCCGAGGCCTACACGCCCGGCCCCAACCTGTTCGGAGACGTCGCCAATGTCGAAACCGCCCGCCAGATCGTCTCGAGGCTCGCCGAGCAGTTCGCCCGCAACGACCCCCTCGACCTCGACCTCCGCGCCCCAGGACGCGCCGCTGAGCCAGCCGATGGAGGCGCAGGCGGCGAGGCTCGGCCTCCTGTCATCGACCTTCGCGAACCTGGCGGCGACGGAGACCGGAGCGGATCGGGCGTACCACCAGAAGATGGCGGCGGCCCTGAAGGCGAAAGCGGCGGAGTTCAGCCCGCCAAGCTGACCGGCGACCAGCTGATCGCCGCCGACCCGGCGCTGAAGGCGATCCTCGAGGACACCGACAAGCTCGCGGCCCGCAACGGCGTCGAGATCGCCGAGACCCCGGAGGCCGAGACCCCGAACACCCTGGCCGAGGCGATCCGCGCGGCGGCCGTCTGCCTAGCCGAAGAGTTGTAGGCTGCGCGGGGTCGCGTAGTAGGCGGCCAAGGCCCCGGCGGCGGCCGGCTCGTTGGTGTGCTGCAGGAAGTCACCCGCCGAGCGCAGCAGCCGTTCGACACGGCGGGCGGACTTGCTGCCGCCTCGCCCGACCCATGGCGCGTCGGGGTTCACTTCGCCGACGGCGAGCAGCAACTGGAAGTAAGCCCCGAGAGGGCTGGCGGCCCGGACGTAGCTCGCCGCGTCACCGAGCGCGTCGAGCCGATCTTCCAGCGCCCGGGTCTCATCGCCGACGACCTCCGCGCCCTCGAACCTGAGGATGGTCAAGGCCGCCTCGCGCGCGAGGCGCGCGGCCGGGCAGATTGTGCTAGAGGCCAGGCCAGCTTGGGCCATGTCGATCTCCTTGGGATCGTGGGTCCGAGTTAGGGGCGGCGGAGCGCAGCAACGCTCTTCCGTCCCGCCTTAGATAGCGCTACAAAATGCGTTGTGACAATAGATAGCGCTAAAAAGGGCCGTGGCCGGCCGCCTGTGGATACCGAGGCGGTGAACGTCAGGCTTGATCGTGGCCTCTTGCAGAAGCTCGACGACTGGCGCGCGGCAGAAGGCGGGATCAGGCGCCCTGAGGCCGTGAGACGCCTGTTGGCCGCGGCGCTTTCCGCTTAGCGCGCGCTTCTACAACCGCGCGAACCGCGAGTGCGTGAAGCACGACCGGAAGGCGATCGCTGAACGTCGGGGACAGGCGCGGGTTGCAGCTGGCCAGAAGATCGAGGGCGCGCGTTTGTTCGGCTGCGCAGGCTGCAACTGCTGCAGTGGCGACGTCGCCAGCGGGCTCTCCCGAGATTTCAAGTCGATTGGCCTGTGCGATCGTGCATCGGGACACTGCCTGTTGGGCCTCGTCGTAGGTCGCCTGCGCCGTCGGTTGAGGGCACATTGGCACCTGCGCCATCGCCTCGGTTCCGATCAGCGCCCAGCCAAGGGCGAAAAGTAAGCGTTTCATCCGACCGGCTCCCCCCAAGGCCACCATCGATCAAATGGGGAAGTACTTCAACTTCAAGGCGGCGTCGCGAACTAGGTTTTGGCGGAGCGTCGATCAGACGGCGGGCCCAAACGGATGTTGGCCTTGGCGCGGTCGCCTTAACAGGGGCGGCTACGGTCAAGTCGGTTTTCAGGTTCCTGGCGGGCGGATCAACCTCGCTCATCGCATGGCCTATTTCCTGGAAACTGGGGTCGCCTTGATCGGAAGGTCGGTCGATCTGCGCCATGCGTGCGACAATCGGGCCTGCTGCAACCCGGCGCACTTAGAGCCCGGTACGCGCCGTCAAAACATCGAGGACATGGTTTCTCGCGGTCGATCTACAAAGGGTCGGCCGGGAAATGCCCAACCGACGGGCGAAGACAGTTGGGCCGCGAAACTGACAGTTTCTGACGTAACGCGCATACGCCAGGCGCTGGAAGATGGGCAAACCGGAAAAGGGGTCGCCGCGGCTTTCCGTGTGTCGCCGGCGACCATTTCGATGATCAAGAACAACCGGCGCTGGAGCGCGTCCCTTTGACCATGAAATGCCGCATCGCCGTGCGCATGGCGACAGGGGGCGTCTTCGACGATGAGGCGATCGACGACTTCCTGCGCACGCTCGAGCAGCGGGCCCTGCGCAAGGGCCTCGAGAAGCCGACGCTCAGCCAGCGCGAGGCGGTCGCCGAGGCGGCCGGCGAGCTCACCCACGACCAGCTGATGGCGGCGCTGACGGCGCGGCGCATGCGCGTCGCGGTGGAGATCGCCAGGACCGGCCGGCAGGCGCAGCTGGCGGCCATGCCCGACAGCCTCGACGAAGGCGAGAAGCTGCGGGCGCTCAACGTCGGCTCCGAGCGCCAGGGGCGCGGCGTCTCCAATTCCACCGACGCGCTCGGCCGCGCCGAGGCGATCACCGCCTGGGGCCAGGTGCAGCGCGGCCTCGAGGCCATGCCGGGCCTGGTGAACCGGATCTCCGACTTCTGGGGCAACTCGGAAAAGGAGGTCGACCGCAAGATCGCCCGCGAGATGGCCCGTTTAAACGGCAACGGCTCCATCGAGCCGACCGGCGACGAAGGGGCCTTCCACGCGGCCCAGGTGTTCGCCAAGGCGCTGGATGAGGTGCGGCAGGGCCAGAACGCCCAGGGCGCATGGATCAGCAAGCTCGAGGGCTATATCGCCCGCCAGAGCCACGACCGGCTGAAGGTGGCGGGCGGCTTCTGGCGCGAGCTCGCCGAGATCGGCCGCCGCGCGCCGGCCGAGAAGCTGGCGGCCCTCGACTGGAAGGCGGCGCGCCTGGGGGCGGCCAAGCGTGCGTTCCGCGAATGGCGCGACTTCATCCGGCCCAAGCTCGACCCCAAGACCTTCGAGGGCCTGACCGACCGTGATTTCGAGGGCGAGGATCCCCACCTGGCGGACGCCCACGGCCTGGCCGAGCGCGGGGTGATCGACGATCCCGGCTCGCTCGAGGAACGGATGCTCTACCGGGTGTGGTCGGACATCGTCACCGGCCGGCGCGAGCAGCTGAGCGGGGCGGACGACACGTCGGAATTCCGGGCCCCGCCGTCCAAGGCCGCGGCCGTGTCGCGCGAGCGGGTGCTGCACTTCAAGGACCCCGACGCCTGGGTCGACTACAACAACCGCTTCGGCACCGGCAGCCTCTACCGCTCGGTGATGATGCAGCTCGAGCGCGGATCCCGGAACACCGCCCTGATGGCGCGCTGGGGCCCGAACCCCGAGGCCGCCTTCGAGAACGAGATCGCAAGGCTGGAAACGACCGCCAAGGGGCGGGGCGATGTCGATGCGGCCAACGCCCTGCACGGCTGGAAGGTGAAGGCCAGCTTCGAGGCGATCAACGGTCGGCTGGAAGTCCCCGAAAGCCTGCGCATGGCCATGGTGGTGCGCTCGCTGCGCAGCTGGGAGGCGATCACCAAGCTGGGCTCGATCGTGCTGTCGAAGGCCACCGACCTGCCGATGACCGGCCACACCTTCGCGCGCGCCGGCGCCGGCTTCCTGTCGGGCTATGAGGCCGCGTTCAAGGGCCTGGCGCACATGCAGGGCGAGGAAGGCAAGCGCGCGGCCGACCTGCTGGACGTGGGCGCCCGGAGCTTCGCAGGCCACCTGTCGGGGCAGTTCAACGCGGCCGACGGCCTGGCCGGGTGGAACGCCTGGGCGGCGCGGATCATGTACCGCATCAACCTGTTCGAGTTCGTCAACGAGGGCGTGCGGCGGGGCTCGGCGGAAGTGTTCAGCCGCTTCCTGGGCCAGGAGGCCGAGCACGACTGGACCGGCCTGCAGCAAGGGACGCGGGAGACCTTCGAGCGCTTCGGGATCTCGGAGGCGGATTGGGAGACGGTGCGCCACGGCCTGACGCCGGCCAGCGACGGCCGGACCTATTTCACCCTCGATCACCTCGAGGGGCGTGTGCCGGACGAGGCGGCGCGGCGCGAGCTCGCCATGCGCTTCCGCACCATGATCCACGACACGATCGACAACACCACCTCGGAACCCAGGATGCGCGAGCGCATCGGGCTGATCGGCTCCGGCGGCCTGCGCGCCGGCACGATCTGGGGGGAGTTCGCGCGCAGCTTCGGCCAGTTCCGGGGCTTCCTGCAGACCATCCTGGGCCGCCACCTGGCGCCGGCGACGCAGGGCTATGCCGGCTACGCGCCGGCCGCCCTGATGGCGCACTTCATCGTCGCCTCCGCCCTGGCCGGCTGGTTCTCGATGAACGCCAAGCTGATCTCCCGCGGCGAGGCCCCGCGCTCCTTCGTGGGCGCGGACGCGGCCGAGACGGCGAAGATCTGGGGGGCGGCCATGGCCCAGGGCGGCGGCCTCGGCATCTATGGCGACTACCTGTTCGGCGAGCAGAACCGCAACGGCCTCGAGTTCACCCTGTCGAGCGTCGGCGGCCCGGCGATCGGCGACATGGAGCAGATCCTGCAAGTGATCCGCCAGGCTACGCACGGCGGCGCGATCAGCCCCACTACCGGCAAGAGCCAGATCCCCGGCGAGTTGGTGCGCATCGGCAGCCACAACATCCCGCTGATCAATCTTTGGTACACGCGCCTTGCGCTGGATTATTTCGTGCTCTGGCGGATGCAGGAGGCGGTGTCGCCCGGCTACCTGCGCCGCTACGAGGACCGAGTGAAGAACCAGCAGGGCAGCGACTTCATCCTCAACCCCACGTCCGCGCAGTAGGTCTGCTCGGCCGCGGTCTGGTGGCGCGAGGCCCGGTTCATCCGTCCACACGGTCGCGCCCGCGATGATGGGCCATGACCCTTCCCGCCGAGACGACCGAGACCGCCTACAACCTGGCAGGCGCCAACCTCGGCCCCTTCGCCACCGTGTGGACCTGCAACGACCCCAGCGAGATCTCCGTCACCCTGAACATCGGCGGCTTGAGCACGGTCATCTCCGGGGGCGGCGTCGACTACAGTGTCAGCGGCGGCCCGGCCCTGACGGCCGGCCTCAACGTCACCCTGCTGGCGCACAACATCCCCGGCGGCGGGGCGTGGCCGGCCAACTGCACCCTGGCCCTGCGCCGCGTCAGCCTGTCTGGCCAGCCGTCGGCGTTCGGCGAGGCCCTGGGCTTCTCGCCCTCGGCCTCCGAACAGGCGCTCGACGCCGTGGCACGCCAGGCGCAGGACCTGTTCACCCGCACCAGCCGCTGCCTGCGCGCCCAGCCGGGCGAGCACCTGAACCCGCTGCCCAACGCCAAGGGCCGCGCGAGCTCGATCCCGTGGTTCGAGGCGGACGGCTCGGTCACCGCCGGCCAGCTGCAATATGTGTCGCAGCCCGAGGTCGGGCCGGGCGCCGCCTACCTGGCGACCGTGGACGACGGCCTCACCACCCTGGGCCGCGCCGGCCACCGCTGGTCGACGGTCTATGCGGTGACCGGGGCGATCAACACCTCGGATGCGCGGGCCAAACAGGACATCGGCCCGATCTCCAATGCGCTGCTGGACGCCTGGGCCGACGTGGAATTCATGCAGTTCCGCCTGATCGCCGAGGCGCAGGCCCAGGGCGCCGAGGCCAAGCTGCACGTGGGCGTGATCGCCCAGCAGATCGTGAAGGCCTTCGCGGCGCGCGGCCTCGACGCCGTGGCCTATGGCGTGGTGACCCACGACCGCTGGGAGGCCTGCGCCGACGCCCCGGCCGGCGACGCCTACGGCGTGCGCTACGACGAGGCCATGGTGCTCGAGGCGGCGCTGATGCGCCGCGAGCTGCGGCGGCTGTGCGACCGGCCGTGAGACAGGGCGCGCTGGCGCTGGCCCTGGCGGCGCTGGCGCTGTTCGGCTGTCGCCAGGCCGCCGGCGTCCAGGCTCCGCCCGCCCGCTACGACACCGGCCCGCTGCCCGCAGACCTGACCTATGACGAGGTGGACGCCGCCGAGGTGGGCGCGGTCTGCCGCAGCTTCGGCGACACGTCGCCCGAGGATCAGGTGCTGGCCTGCTACGTGTTCGCCAAGCACGTCATCGTCCTGCCGACGCGCGCCAGCGACCCAGTCATCTATCCGGCCCTGAAGCGCCACGAGGAAGGCCACGCCCGCGGCTGGCCCGCCAACCACCCGTCCTGATCCTACGGGCGCGCCCTTCATCCGACCGGCTCGGTCACACGCGATGCTGGCGCCCATGTTGCTGTCGCCCCACTTCTCCCTCGAGGAGCTGACCGCCACCTCGCACCGCGAGCTGGACAACACGCCCACGCCCGAGGTCGCGACGGTGCTGGCCGACACCGCCCTGCGCATGGAAGCCGTGCGCACCCTGCTCGGCGGCGAGGCCATCCACATCAATTCCGGCTACCGCTCGATCGGCGTCAACCACGCCGTGGGCGGGGTCCCCAACAGCGCCCACCTGACCGGCCACGCCTGCGACTTCATCTGCCCGGCGTTCGGCGCGCCGCTCGAGATCTGCCGCGCGCTCGCCGCCTCGGCGATCTCGTTCGACCAGGTCATCGAGGAAGGCACCTGGGTGCACATCAGCTTCGCCCCGACCCTGCGCCGCCAGGTGCTGACCAAGAAGGCCGGCGGCGGCTACGCCCTGGGCCTGCCAGAGGAAGGATAATCCATGTCCGACGCCAACACCGCCCCGCCGCCCGCGCCCAAGGCCCCGACCCAGAGCATGACCCTGCAGGGCGCCGTGCTCATGGTCCTGCTGCCGGTGATCACGCCGATCGCACAGAAGTACCTGGGCGTCGACCAGGACACGCTGGTGAAGGCCTTCTATGCCGCGGGCACCCTGATCGGCTTCGCCATGGTGTGCATCGGCCGCGTGCGCGCCAGCCGCCCGATCGGCTGACGTGGCGGCCTTCGTCCTGATCCTTCACGTGCTGCAGGCTCTGGCGCCGGCCATCGCGCTGGCGCTGATCGGGGCCTATGGCGCGAAGCAGAAGCAGGCCGGGGCCCAGCTCGAGGCGGCGGCGACCGACGCCGCCACGGCCACGACCGAAACCGCCATCGCCCAGGCCGAGGTCGCCGCGCCGGCGACCGCCCCGGCGGTCGTCGACCAACTTAACGCAGGGGAGTTCTGACATGGTCCACATCCTGGTGTGGCTGGCGATCGTCGCCGTAGGCGCTCTCGCCTTCATCGCGGGCCTGTTTTGGCTGATCATCCTGTTTGCCGGGATGGGTGACAAATGACCCACCACCCCGCCCTGCCGCCCGGCGTGCCGCACGACAGCCCGCTCGGCCAGAAGATCCTCGGCGGCGACAAGCCGGCCAAACGTGAGAAGGGCCGCCAGCCGCCGTCCAAGAAGGCGCTGGTCGACCGCATCCGGGACGGCGAGGCATGAACCGCCTCCTCGTCCTGGCCGCCACCTGCGCCGTGCTCAGCGCCTGCGCGACGCGAGCCCCGGCGCTGAAGGCCGTGTGCCCGCCGGTCAGGCCCTACAGCCTCGCCGAGCAGCAGGCGCTGGCCACGGCGCTCGCCGCCCTGCCGCCCGGCTCGCCGCTCGCCCAGGCCATGGTCGACTATGGCCGCGAGCGCGCCGCGCTGCGCGCCTGCGCCCAGAGCAGCACGCCGGGGCGCACGCCGTGACCTTCGCCGCTGACGTCCAGGCCCTCGCCGTGGCGGTCAGCCTCACCCATTGCGCGCTCGTCGAGGTTCGACGGCGCCGTCGTCATCGTAGCAAGGAGAAGACAATGCCGGTTTCCCAAGACGTCGAGGACTTCTGCGGCCAGCTCGGGCCGCGCGTGCAGGCCAAGGTCGACGAAGCGGTGACCGCCGCTCTGGCCGGCGCCCAGGATGCCCAGGCCAAGGCCGTGGCGGACGCCCTGGCCCAGGCCCAGACCGACGCCCTGGCGGCGCAGGAGAAGGCGGTGGCCGACGCCCTGTCGCAAGCGCAGCAGGATCACGCCGACGAGGTGGCGGCCCTGAAGTCCGCGCTCGACGCGGCCACCAGCCCGGCGCAGCCGCCGGCCGACACGGCCCAAGGCGGCCAGAACTAGTACCGACCGGCGGGGGCCCAGGCCCCCGTCGCCACATGCGGGGGCGTGATGACGACGGAACCGATCGTGACGACCGGCGCTATTAGCGCGCTGATCGGCGGCGTGGGCGCCTTCTTCACCACCCTGCTGGTCCGGCGGTCCAAGAAGGCGGAGAACGCCGAGGTCCAGGTGAACCTAGCCGGCGCGTTCCAGAAGCTGTGCGACGAACTCGGCGAAGAGGTCGACCGCCAGGGCGTGCGCATCACCGAGCTGCGCGCCGACAACCACACCCTGCGCAATCGCATCAGCAGCCTGCAGCAGCTGGTGCGCCTGTTCGAGAAGCGCGAAGCCACCCTCGAGGCGGTGATCCTGACACTCGGCGGCGTGGTCCCCGACCGCGAGCCGGCCCTGGCCACCTGACCCCCGAAGTCGGACGTCCGACTTCGCCGAAGTCGGATTGTTCGCGGAAAGTTCCCATTGCGCCGCCACGGCCGTTGGACTAAGCCCCCGCCCTCGCAAGGCTTTCCGCCGGCGCGGGTGCATAGCTCAGTTGGTAGAGCAGCTGACTCTTAATCAGCGGGTCGTAGGTTCGAATCCTACTGCACCCACCACTTCCGTTCGCATCCTGGCGACCGTGGTTCCGGAACATCCGGGACAGGCCGGGCTGCCGGCCGGGCCCGCGCGCTCGGGGCAGGCGGCGACCAAAGCTTAAGCGAAATCTGGAGCTTCGCCGCAGGGGAGCTTTTTTGTGTTCCCGATGTGTCAAAATTTAAGCTGAACAATTCCAATAGCTTAGCCGGTAACTGCATGAAAAAGCGGGATTCCAAGCTCCGCTGCGACGGAACTCACTTGGTTAAGCTGGGGTTTCTTGGGCCGATCGGCGCCGGGACGGCTGGTGTCGATCAACGAACCCAGAGGACTCCCCATGCTCAAAGCGTATGTTTCGACCAAGACCCGCCTGATGGACGTGCGGGACCGCGTCGCCGGCCTGCGCCGCGACGAGAGCGGCGCCGCCATGATTGAATATGCCCTTGTGGTCGGCCTCGTGGCCGTGTTGGCCGTCACGGCCCTGACCGCCATGCAGACCCAGCTCAGCACCGCCTTCAGCACCATCACCAACAAGCTGTCGGCCATCCACTAGCCGGTTCGGGGGTTGCGGCATGCGCAGCGTCGGCCTGGTTCTCGTGGCGCTTTCGATCCTGCTCGGAAGCGCCGCCCTCTGGGGTCTGAAGGTCCTCGGCGCCTCCCGCGCCGAGGCCGGCCCCGCGGCCGCGCCAATCCCCCGGACCGAACTGGTGGTCGCCGCCAGGCCCATCGGCTTCGGAGAGGCGATCACGCCCGACGCCCTGAAGGTGCAGCCGTGGCCCGCAGGGGCTGCGCCGGCCGGCGCCTTCAGATCCATCGGCCAGGTGACGGGCGCGGGCCGCAGGCTCGCGCTCGCGCCCATCGCGGCCAACGAACCGATCCTCGCCGAGCGGGTGTCCGGGCCTGGGGGCCGGGCGACGCTGGCGGGACTGATCCGCCCCGGCTACCGCGCCAGCACCCTGCGCGTCGATGACGTGCTGGGCGTGGCGGGCTTCGTCTTGCCGGGGGACTCGGTGGACGTGCTGGTCACCCGCCCGGACGGCGCCGACAAGACCCAGATGCGCAGCGACGTGCTGCTGCGCGGCGTGCGCGTGCTGGCGGTCGATCAGCTTGCCGACCAGGACAAGAACAAGCCCGTGGTCGCCAAGGCCGCCACCCTCGAGGTGACGGCGATCCAGGCCCAGAAGATCGCGCTCGCCTCGCAGGTGGGCGCCCTGTCGCTCGCCTTGCGCAGCGCCGAAGACCCGGTGGCGGGGGCCCCCGGTGAAGCGTCCAGCATCCGCGTGGCGGATCTGCGTGATGGGGCGGACGGCGCCCCTGTCCGGTCGGGTCCGCATCGCCCGCACCGCGGCCACCGCGGCGCATCCGCGCCCGACGGCCCCTCGGTGCAGGTCTATCGCGGGTCGGAGGTGACCCGCGTCAGCGTGGCGGCGGAATAGCGGAGGACCGAGCCTACCGAGTTTTGGAGAGAGGGACAGGGGATGGCCGATCTTACGGCCGGGATCAGCGATTGGACCATGCGCGCGCTCGCCTTCGCGGGCGCCGTGCTGCTTGTGTTCGGCACGGAAGCCCGCGCCGCGCCGCAGGCGCCGCAGGGCGCCGTGCGCCCGATCGTGGCCGACGCGTCCGGCTACGGCGGCCAGCTCGCCCTGCCCATCGGCGGCTCGCGGATCCTGAAATTCAGCCAGCCTATCGGCAAGGTGATGGTGGGTGACCCCAAGGTCGCCGACGTCATCCCCCTGACCGACCGCACGGTCTATGTGCTCGGCAAGGCGGCCGGCGCCAGCAGCCTGACGGTGCTCGGCGCCGCCGGCAGCCGGCCCATCGCCACCCTGGACCTGAAGGTCGGCTTCGACCTCGAGGCCCTGCGCCGCGCGCTGCACGACATCATGCCAGGCGAGGCCCTGGAGATTTCCTCCGAGGGGGACGGCCTGGTGCTCTCAGGCATCGCCAGCTCCTCGGCCGCCGCCGCCCGCGCCCAGGCGCTCGCCGAGCAGTTCGCGCCGCAGAAAGTCGTCAATCTCGCCAGCGTCCGCGGGGCGGAGCAGGTGATGATCTCGGTGCATGTCGCCGAGGTGCAGCGCTCGGCCCTGCAGCAGCTGGGGATCACCGACCTTCAGGGCAGCTTCACCGACGCCGGCGCGATCACCCTGCCGGACTTCGCCAAGAACACCGGCGCCATCGCCAACCTGATCGGCAGTTTCCGGGTGGGCGGCCGGGGCAACCTGCAGACCCTGTTCAACGCCCTGGAGTCCAAGGGTTACGCCTCGGTGCTGGCCGAGCCGACCTTGACGGCGCTCTCGGGAGAAACCGCCGTGTTCTTCGCCGGCGGCGAGTTCCCGGTGCCGGTGCCGCAGCTGAACGGCGGCGGCCAGTCGCAGATCACCGTGATCTACAAGCAGTACGGCGTCAGCGTCGCTTTCACGCCGACCGTCTACGGCGACACCATCAACCTCCTGGTGGCCCCCGAGGTCAGTGCGCTGGACAAGGAGAACAGCGTCAATCTCCAGGGCTTCACCATTCCCGGCCTCACCACGCGCCGGGCCAAGACCACCGTCGAGCTGCGCAACGGCGAGAGCTTCGCGATCGCGGGCCTGATCAAGCGCGACTTCTCCGACAGCCTGCGGGGACTTCCCGGCGCCACGCGCCTGCCGCTGTTCGGGGCGCTGTTCCGATCCACCGCCTACGCCAACAACGAGACCGAGGTGGTGATCATCGTCACCGCCCATCTCGCCAAGCCGACCCAGCGGACCAACCTGCTGCTTCCCACCGACACCCGCCACGCGCCCGGCGAGGCGGAGCTCTATCTGGGGCCCACGGTGGACAAGCCGAATGGCCCGACGCGCAGCGGCGCCGCGCCGGGAGAAGGGCCGAAACAATGATCCGTCCCCTCACCCTCGCCCTTGGCGCCAGTCTGCTCGCCGGCTGCGCGGAGCGGCTGGACGCGCCACTGTCGCCAACCTTCGGCCAGGCGGTGGCCAGCATGGACGCCCAGATCGTCCCCGCCACGCCCGGCGACGCACCGCCGGAAGGCTCGGCCGCGCGCGGCGTCGCCGCCATCCGCCGCTACGAAAAGGGCCAGCCCAGGCCGCTCGAACCGGCGAGCACCTCGACCCAGGGCGGCGCCTATGCCAGCGCGCCGCAGGATGCCCCCAAATGATCCAGCCCGGAGCCAAGTCATGAAGACCGGACGCCACGTGCTTGTCGCCGCCGTCGACGGGGAAGTCGTCGCGGCCGTGGGCGGGGCGCTACAGGGCCTGCGCAACCTGAGCCTGGAGATCGCCCGCCCGGATGGCGGCGGCGGCCTGTGGGCCAAGGCGGCCCGCGCCTCCGCGGTGATCCTGGAGGTCGACGCGCGCTCCAACGGGGCGCTCACCTTCGTGAAGCGGCTGGCGGGCTCCGCGCGGGACGGCCGGCTGATCGTCGTCGCGCGGTCGGCCAGCGGCGAGGATGTCCGGGCGCTGTTTCGCGCCGGCGCCTCGGACGTGCTGACCGGATCGCTGACCGCCGAGACCCTCCGCGCCAGCCTCGCCGAGGTCCTGCAGGCCGAGAGCGGGGCCCAGCAGGAGCCCGGCGCCGTCATCTCCGTGATCAAGGGCGGCGGCGGGGCCGGCGCCACCACCCTGGCCCTCAACCTCGCCGCCCTCCTGGCGCAGGGCGACGACAAGCGCCGGCGGCCCGGGCGAAGCGCCGCGGTGCTGGATTTCGACCTGCAGTTCGGCGACAGCGACCTGGCCCTCGACCTGCAGGCGCGCAGCTCCATCCTCGACCTCCTGCGGGCCAGCGAACGTGTCGATCCGAAGTTCCTCGAAGGCGTAATGACCGAGCACGCCAGCGGTCTGAAGCTGCTGGCCCCGCCACCCTCCGTCCTGCCGCTCGACGCCCTCAACACCGACTTCGCCGTCGAACTGGTGGACTACGCCGCCCAACTCTTCCAGCGCACCATCATCGACCTGCCGGCGGCCTGGACCGACTGGACCCTGCCGGTGCTGGCCCGCTCCGACCTGGTCGTGCTCGTCACGCCGCCCACGGTCCCGGGCGCGGTCGGCGCGCGGCGCATGCTGGACGCGCTGAAGAGCGCCGGCGTGCAGCCGCCGACCTTCCTGGTGATCAATCGCCTGCAGGGCCTGCTGGAAGCCTTCGAGAAGCCCAGCCGCATCGGCCGCAGCCTGGAGATGCCGGTGGACGCCGCGCTGCGCTTCGATCCCGCGGCCATCAAGGCGGGTGACCGCGGCGAGCTGGTCTCGAGGGCCTTCCCCAACGCGCCGCTCTCCAAGGACCTGCGCGCCTGCGCGGCCAAGCTGGAAGGCCGGCTGGAAGCGCTGAAGGCCGATGCGGCGTTCACGGAGCTGGCGGCATGAGGCTGACCTTCGACGCCCCGACCCTGTCGAAGGCGCGCCTGCGGGCGGTGCCCGCGGAGCCGCGCAGCTTCGAGGCTGAGCCCTGGCTCGGCCAGCCCGACGACGGCTACTTCGCGCTGAAGACCGAGATGCACCGCCGGCTGATCGAGCGGATGAATCTGGCCCAGCTCAACCAGCGCTCGCCCGAACAGGTGCGCGAGGAGGTGAGCGACCTGATCGCCACCCTGCTCAAGGAGGACAACCATCCGCTGAACGAGGACGAGTCGGTCCGGCTGGTCGACGACCTGATGCACGAGCTCCTGGGCTTTGGGCCGCTGGAGCCGCTGCTGCAGGATCCCGATGTCTCCGACATCCTCGTGAACACCGCCCGCGAGGTCTATGTGGAACGCTTCGGCCGGATCGAGCTGACCTCCGTCCGCTTCGCCGACGAACAGCACCTGCTGCGCGTGATCGAGCGCATCGTCGACAAGATCGGCCGCCGCATCGACGAGAGCCAGCCCATGGTCGACGCCCGCCTGCCCGACGGCAGCCGCGTCAACGCCGTGGTGCCGCCCATCGCCGTCGATGGGGCGATCCTGTCGATCCGCCGGTTTTCGCGCACGCCCTTCGACCTCGACCGGCTGGTGGCGAGCGGCGCCATGGACGAGCCCTGCGCCACCCTGCTGCGCGGCCTCGTCGCCAGCCGCTTCAACATCCTGATCTCCGGCGGCACGGGCACCGGCAAGACGACCCTGCTCAACGCCATGTCCCAGAGCATCGGGGGCACGGAGCGGATCATCACCATCGAGGACGCCGCCGAGCTGCAGCTGCAGCAGCGCCACGTGGTGCGGCTCGAGACTCGTCCGTCCAACATCGAGGGCCGCGGCGAGGTCACCCAGCGCGAGCTGGTCCGCAACGCCCTGCGCATGCGCCCCGATCGCATCGTGGTGGGCGAGGTCCGCGCGGGCGAAGCCTTCGACATGCTGCAGGCCATGAACACCGGCCACGACGGCTCCATGACCACCATCCACGCCAACACCCCGCGCGACGCCCTCTCGCGCCTCGAACAGATGATCAGCATGTCCGGCCTCGATCTCGCGCCGCGCACCATGCGCGCCCAGATCGCCAGCGCCATCAATGTGGTCGTCCAGCTCCGCCGCTTCTCCGACGGGGCGCGGCGGCTGGTGAGCATCCAGGAAGTGCAGGGCATGGAGGGCGACGTCATCACCCTGCAGGAGATCTTCCGCTTCGAGCCCATCGAGACCGACGAGCGCCAGCGGGTGCGCGGCCGGTTCACCTGGACGGGACTTCGGCCCACCTTCCTCGACGCGTTCCGGGCCCATGGCGCCGCCATTCCGGAGGGCCTGGTCGGATGAGCGGCGCGGCTCTGCACCTGGCGTGGCTGATCCTGGCGGCGGCGCTGGCCACCGCGGGATACGGCGGCTGGCTGCTGGCCAAGAGTTTCGGCGGCCCGAGCCGCAGCGTCGCCCGGCGCCTCGCGCGCGCCACGCCCGCCACCCCGGGCGCCGAGCCGGCGGAGGCGGACGACGAGCCGTTGTTCCTCTGGATCGATCACCACCTGCCGTGGATCGCGCGGCGCCTCGCCTCGGCCAATGTCCCCTTCACACCCTCGCAGGTGGTGCTGAGCCAGGTGGCGCTGGGGGCCATCTCCCTGCTGCTGTTCGACCTGGCTGGCGTTCCTTCGGGGGCAGCCGTGCTGCTCGCCTGCGCCCTGGGCTTCGGCGGCCCGCTGATGATCCTGGCCTCGCTCGCCGAGCGGCGCCGCAAGCGCTTCGTCCATCAGATGCCGCAGGCGGTCGACCTGATCGCCCGCAGCCTTCAGGCCGGCCACCCCGTGGCCACCGCCATGTCCGTCGCCGCCCAGCAGATGACCGATCCGTTCGGGCCGGAGCTGAAGATCGTCATCGCCGAGATGAACTTCGGCCTCGACCGCGATACCGCCCTGCGCAACCTCGTGAAGCGCTTCCCCGCCCCCGAGCTGCGCATGTTCGCGGCCTCCCTGGAGATCACCCGCGAGACCGGCGGCAATGTCTCCGAGGTGCTGTTGGGCCTCGCCGATCGGCTTCGCCAGCAGGCGCAGCTGCGCAAGAAGATCGAGGCGCTCTCCGCCGAGGGCAAACTGTCCTTCTGGGTGGTCTCCGCCCTGCCGCTGCTGGCGGGCGGGGCGATCCTGGCGCTGCGGCCGGCCTACTACCACGACGTGGCCTCCGATCCGCTGTTCTGGCCGATGATGAGCGCGCCGCCCCTGCTGCTGTGCCTGGGCGGCTTCATCATCTGGCGCATGATCAATTTCCGGGTCTGAGGCCATGCTGTCCTGGTTCGCCTTCATCGCCGGTTTCCTCGCCCTGGCCTCGCTCGCCGCCGGGCTGGGGCTGATCGCCCTGGTGGACAACCGCTTCGACACGCGCCTCGGCGCCCGCCTTCAGGCGCCGACCGAGCGCGCCCGGCCGCGCGATCTGCAGCCCGCGGTGACGCAACTGCTCAGCCGCTGGGGCGCGCGGGCCGGCCGCGGGGCCGTCGAGCAGGACAAGCGCACGGCGCTGCGCACCCGGCTGGTCCGCGCCGGCTTCTATTCCGACCGGGCCGTGGAGATCTTTTTCGGCCTGCGCGTCGCCGCGGCCGCAGGCCTCGCCGCGGCGGGCTTCGGCTTGGCGCTCGTCACCCACCAGACCGGATTGATGGCGATCGTCATCGTCGTGACCGGCGCGAACCTCGGGCTGTTCCTGCCGAACCTGCTCCTGGAGCGGCGGATCGCCGAGCGGCGCCGCGCCATGCGGGTGGCCCTGCCGGACGCCATCGACCTGATGATCGTCAGCGTCGAGGCCGGCGCCGCCCTCAGCGCGGCCCTGCAGAGGGTCGCCCGCGAGTTCGACGACCTCCACCCGATCGTCAGCGAGCAGTTCGGCCTGATGCTGATGGAGATGCAGGCCGGCGCCAGCCGCGCCGAGGCCCTGGCACGGCTCGCCGCCCGCACCCCCTCCGACGAGGTGGGCGCGCTCACCAGCATGATCATCCAGTCCGAGGCGGTGGGCGCCAGCCTCGGTGGCGCGCTCCGGGCCTTCTCCGAGGAGCTGCGCAAGACCCGCCACCTGGACGCCGAGCGCCGGGCGGCCGAGCTGCCAGTGAAGATCGCCTTCCCGCTGGTGTTCTGCATCTTCCCGGCCATGTCGGGCGTGCTGTTCACCCCGGTGGTGATCCGCATCTTCCGCACCTTGCTGCACGGGTGAGCCATGTCGCCGCTCGCCCTCGCCGCCTTCTGCCTGCTGCTCGCGCTCGCCGCGGCCAGCGACATCGCCCGCTACCGCATCCCCAATCCGCTCTGCGTGGCGCTCGCCGTGGGCGCCCTGATCCTGGCGTTTCCGCATGATCTGTCCGAGGGACTCTCGCGCGGCGCCTCGCTGCTGCTCATCGGCGGGGCGGCGCTGGGACTCTACCTCGGGGGCCTGCTCGGCGGCGGCGACGCCAAGCTGCTGATGGCCGCGGCCCTGTGGATGCCCGTGCAGAGTCTGCCGGCCTTCCTGACGGCGCTGGCCGTCGCCGGCGGCGTGCAGGCCGGCGTGGTGCTGGCCGCCCGCGCGGCTGCCGGTCCGGACCTGCCGCGCCGCGGCGCGCGCATGCCCTATGGCGTGAGCATCGCCGCCGCCGGTTTCGTCTGGGCGCTGCTGCAATGGAGCGCCGCATGAGCCTGCGCCGGCTGCTCCGAAGCGAGGACGGCGCGGCGATGGTCGAGTTCGCCTTCGTCCTGCCGATGTTCCTGGTGATGATGGCCGGTCTGTTCGATGGCGCGCGCCTGATCAACACCAGCCTGCAGGTCCAGGCCTCCGCCCAGGCCGGCGCCGCCTACGCCGCGATCCACGGCTTCGACTCAGCCGGGATCCAGACCGCGGTCGCCCAGGCGACGCCGCTCGGCGCCCAGGCCACCCCCGCGCCGACGGAGTTTGTCGGCTGTCTCGTCGGCAAGCCGATCGGCCAGGGCGACAAGTGCACGGGCGACAATCCGCTCGGCTCCTATGTGACGGTCACCGCCCAGGCCTCGTTCACCCCGCTCGCGCCCTGGCCCGGCCTGCTGTGGCCAAACGCGCTGACCGCCCAGGCCATGGTGCGGATTTCATGATCCCCGCGGCCATCCTGCGAGCCCTGCGCCGTCTGGCGCGCCGCGACGACGGCGCCGTGCTCGTGGAGTACGCCTTCGTGCTGCCGGTTCTCCTGCTGATGGTGTTCGGCCTGATGCAGCTTGGCGGCATGGCCTGGACCAAGGCGGCGCTGAACTATGCCGTGCAGGAGGCCGCCCGCTGCGCCATCGTGCGGCCGGACCTCTGCGGCAACGCCGCCCAGATCCAGGCCTACGCCGCCTCGCAGACCACCGGCCTCAGCGTGCCCGCCAGCGCCTTCACGGTCACCAATCCGGCCTGCGGGACCGACGTGCGGGCCGATTACACGTACAACTTCATCGTCTCGCCCTACGCGGGCCCTGCGCCCACGATCTCGGCCGAGGTCTGCCGCTCGTGAGGCCGGCGCGCACCCTGGGGCGCCGGCTCCGGCGGCTGGGCGGGGACGAGCGCGGCGCGACGCTGGTGACCACGGCGCTGCTGTTGATGGTGCTGCTCGGATTCCTCGGCCTCGGCCTCGACCTCGGGGTCGCCTACACCGCCCGTCGCTCGGCCCAGAACGCCGCCGACAGCGCCGCGCTGAGCGCCGCCGTCGCCGCCACCAGCGGCGCCAAGAACATCGCCGCCGAGGCCCAGGCGGTCGCCGCTCAATATGGCCTGGCCGACGGCGTCGGCGGCGTCACCGTGGTGGTCAACACCCCCCCGACCTCAGGGACGCACACCAGCAACGACAAGGCGGTCGAGGTGATCATCACCCGGCCGCCGATGGGCTTCTTCTCGACCCTGTTCGTGGCCCACCCCCAGAACATCGCCGCGCGCGCCGTCGGCGTCGCGGGTCAGGCCGGCGGCTGCTTGATGACCCTGGACCCCAAGATGGCCCAGGCCCAACTCTACAACGGGGTCCCGACGGTGAACCTCGTCAACTGCTCGATCTACGACAACTCGAGCGACCCCAACGCCATGCTGGCGAACGGCGGCGTGACGATCAACGCCTGGTCCGTGAACGTGACGGGCGGCATCCTCAAGAACGGGACCGTGACCTTCAACACCGTCGACGGCGTGCACACAGGCGTCGCGGCGACCCCCGATCCCTACCAGGGCACGCCCGTGCCGACGGGCGCCAGCTGCACCCGCACCAACGAGCCCGTGATCAACAGCGGGACCTCGCGCAGCTTCGCGGCGAGCGGCTCCACGCCTTTTGTGTTCTGCGGCAGCGGCCTGACCTTGAACGGCAATGCGACCGCCACCTTCGGCCCGGGCGTCTATGTGTTCAACGGCGGGACATTCCTCATCAACGGCGGCGACACCGTGACCAGCACCAAGGCCGTCTTCATCCTGACCAACGGCGCAAGCCTGATCATCAATGGCAATTCCAACATCAACTTCGAGGCGCCGAACAGCGGGACCTACTCGGGCCTGGCGGTCTTCCAGGACCCCAAGGACACCAATGCGATCATCCTGAACGGCGGCTCGACCCAGACCTTCAAGGGCGCGGTCTACGCCCCCACGGCGGCCATGACGCTGAACGGCACCACCCAGGTGACCAACGGCGGCTGCACGCAGCTCATCGCGGCCTCGATGATCATCAATGGCGGGGTCAACCTTGCCGCCAACTGCGCGGGCGTCGGCGTCAAGCCGATCGGCGGCCAGGCGCCGGGGCTGGTGGAATAGGCCCCTAGTGGCCGCCGCGCACTTCGCTCAGCACCTCCGAGACCGCTTCGACCACCGCCTCGGGATTGTCGCCCTGGATATAGTGGCTGGCGCCGGGCACGATCCGCTGGCGGCCGCGCGTCGACAGGGCGGCGATCTCGTTGTGCATCTCGTACCAGGCCTGGCCGAAGCGGTTGAGCTGCTCGGGCGTCGCGCCCGGGATCTTCGGCGTCACCCCGGCGGTCAGCACCAGCAGCGGCTTGTCGCCCAACGGCCGGCGGGCCGCGTCGGCTTCGCGGGCGTTGGCCTCGCCCGTCGCGCCGTCGAGCTCGGCGGCGACCTCGCGGTAGTGGATCGGGCTCTGGTTGTATTGATAGTGGAAGTGGACGAGATCGGCCGGCATGTCGGCGGGCGGCTTGCTGATGCACAGGCGATACTCCGGGGCGCCTTCGGCGATCGGGCCCTTTTCGAGCAGCATCCGGCAACGCTCCATGGGGGCGTAGTTGATCCGGTTCATCTTGTCGAAGTCCGGGATGATGGCCCGGAAGCGCTCGTTCTGATGGTCCGCTGAAGGGTCCACCAGCACGAAGCCCGCGACGCTGTCGGGATGGCGATAGGCGAATTGCCTGACGATCGGCCCGCCCAGCGAGTGGGCGACCAGCACCACCGGCTTGCCGCGCCCGACGCCCTCCACCACCGCGGCGAGGTCGGCGGCCATGGCGTCCACGTCCCTCGGGCCATGCGCTTCGTCGGAGAGGCCCAGCCCGGCGCGATCATAGCTGCAGACCCGCGTCTGCCGGGCGATCTGCGGCTGCACCTGGCGCCAGCTCCAGGCGCCGTCGCCGAGGCCTGATTCCAGGATCGCCACCGGCCCGCCCGAGCCCTGGCAGAACACCCGCAGCTTGCGCCCGTCGGGGGTCTTCACGAAGCGTGCGACCTCATAGGCTCGCCACCAGGCGCCGATCTCCGGCTTCGGCGCCGGCTGCGCGGTCGCGCCGCCCGCCAGAGCCAGGGCGGCCAAGGCCGCCGGGATCCCAAACCGCTGCATGTCGCACGCTCCCGCCTCGGCTGAGGCTACCCGCCCGCGCGGCGCGCCGTCACCTTAACTTTGCGCCATCGCAGCGCCGGCCCTAGGCTCGTGCAAACTCTGGGGAGGGGACTGCACATGACCGGCATCCGAAGGGGGCTTGCCGCCCTGGCCTCCGCGGCCCTGCTGGCGCCCGCCGCCTCGGCCGCGCCGGCCGGCCTCGCCGCCACGCCGCCCATGGGCTGGAACAGCTGGAACCACTTCGCCGACAAGATCGACGACGCCACCGTGCGGGCCCAGGCCGACGCCATGGCGGCCAATGGCATGCGCGAGGCCGGCTACCGCTACATCAACATCGACGACACCTGGGAGGGCCAGCGCGACGCGGCGGGCGTCATCCACCCCAACGCCAAGTTCCCGGACATGAAGGCGCTCGCCGACTACGTCCATGCCAAGGGCCTCAAGCTCGGCATCTATTCCTCGCCCGGGCCCAAGACCTGCGCCGGCTACGAGGGCAGCTTCGGCCATGAGGCGCAGGACGCCCGCACCTACGCCGCCTGGGGCGTCGACTATCTGAAATACGACCTCTGCAGCCTCGGCCCGTCCATGCAGGCGGCCGGCTCCGTCGAGAAGGCTCAGGCCATCGAGCTGGCGGCCTACGAAAAGATGCGCGACGCGCTGCGCGCCGCCGGCCGGCCGATCGTCTACAGCCTCTGCCAATACGGCTTCGACCAGGTCTGGCGCTGGGGCGGCTCGGTGGGCGGCAACCTCTGGCGCACCACCGGCGACATCACCGACAAATATCCCCGCATGCTGCAGATCGGGCTCAGCCAGGCCGGGCTCTCGAAATACGCCAAGCCCGGCAATTGGAACGACCCCGACATGCTGGAGGTCGGCAACGGCGGCATGAACGCCATCGAGTACCGCACCCACATGAGCCTGTGGGCGCTCCTGGCCGCGCCGCTCCTGGCCGGCAACGACCTCACCAGGATGACGCCCGAGACGCTGGCGATCCTCACCAACCGCGAGGTGGTCGCCATCGATCAGGACCCGGCGGGCCGCCAGGGCGACCGGGTGCAGGTCGAAGGCCCTCTGGAGGTCTGGGCCAAGCCGCTGGCCGGCGGGGCCAAGGCCGTGGGCCTGTTCAACACCTCGGACCTTCCGGCCTATGTGGCGGTGGACTTCGCAAAGCTCGGCTTCAAGGCGCCCGTGCGGACGCGCGACGTCTGGGCCGCGAAGGACCTCGGCAAGCTCAAGAGCTACCGCGTGCTCGCCCCGGCCCATGGCGTGGTGCTGCTCAGACTGGGCTGAGGCGGCGGTTACTCCGGCGGCGGCGGCAGGTCGCCTTTCCGGGCCAGCCCGGCCAGCGCCAGCATCACCGCGCCGAACCCGGCCATCACGACGCCCCAGATGAGGTCGATGTTCTCGCCCGACGGCGCCGGCGGCGCGCCCACGAGGCCGAACACCGCCACCAGCGCCCCGATGGCCAGGAACAGCAGGCCGATGGGCAGGCGGACGTCGAAGCTCATGGCCGGGGCCTCCTAGCGGAACACGACGTTCAGGATGATCACGCCGATCATCATGATGACGCCCAGCACCACCGGGCGCATGTACCACGCGCCGCGTTCGTCGGTGATCTTCGGCGTCAGCGAATAGACCAGACCCGCGAGTTCCGCCTCGGGCTTCGGCCGGGTCATCAGGCTGACCGCTATGGTCACGGTGAAGCACGCGCTCCAGGCCCAGATGGCGGTCCAGAAGTTCTGCGCCATCTCGCTGGGATAGCTGTGGGTCACCGCGATCCAGCCGCCCTTGATCCCCACCAGATTGTCCGCCGGCAGGGTCAGGCCGTGGTGCAGGGCCGCCACGGTGATGCCGGTGGCCAGCCCCGCGAAGGCGCCGTGGCCCGTGGTCCGCTTCCAGAACATGCCCAGCAGGAAGGTGGCGAACACCGGCGCGTTCACGAACGCCAGCACCAGCTGCATCAGGTCCATGATGTTGTTGAACTGGCTGGCCATATAGGCCGTCGCCACCGAGGCGGCGATGCCGAACGCCGTCGCCAGGCGCCCGACCGAGAGGTAGTGGCGGTCCTCGGCGCCGGGGCGGATGTAGGCCTGATAGATGTCGTAGGTGAAGACCGTGTTGAACGCGGTGACGTTTCCGGCCATGCCCGACATGAAGCTGGCCAGGAGCGCGGTCAGGCCCACCCCCAGCATGCCGGTCGGGAAGTAGCGCAGCAAAAGGTTCGGCGTCGCCAGGTCGTAGTCGAGCTGCGGCCGGCCGCGCGCGTCGAGCATCGGCTTGCCGCTCTCCGCGTCGATCTTGATCGGGATCACGCCGGGCGCGTGCTGGACGACGGCCCCGACCGCGGCGGGCGGGCCGGCGACGGTCGCGCCGTTCTTGTCGGGCGCCGAGGTGAGCGCGATGGCGATCAGGCCGGGCAGGATCACCAGGAAGGGGATGAACATCTTCACCCCGGCCGCGATCAGCGGCGTGCGCCGGGCCGCCGACATGGAGTTGGCCGCCATGGCCCGCTGCACCACCAGGAAGTCGGTGCACCAATACCCAAACGACAACACGAAGCCCAAGCCCATCGAAAGGCCGAACCAGTCGACCCCCAGCCGGTTGGTGGTGGCGTGCGCCATGCCCGCCCAGGCGTGGGTATAGCTGGGGCCGAGGCTCGCCTGCAGGCCGTGCCAGCCGCCGACTTGCTTGAGGCCCAGCCAGACCAGCGGCGCAAAGCCCGCCACGATCAGGAAGAACTGCAGCACCTCGTTGTAGATCGCGCCGCGCAGGCCGCCGGCGTAGATATAGATCAGCACCACCAGGGCCGAGGTCAGGATGGCGCCGTGGAAGATCCAGGTCTGCGGCAGGCCCAGGTGGGCGAACGGCGCGTCGAACACGTGCAGCGCCTGGATCAGCTTGGCCAGCGCATACATCGAGACGCCCGAGGAGATGATGGTCATCACCGCGAAGCTGACGGCGTTCAGCGCGCGGGTCTTCTCGTCGAACCGCAGCCGCAGGTATTCCGGCCCCGACCGCGCCTTCGAGCCGTAATAGAAGGGCATCATGAAGACGCCGATGAACACCATCGCCGGGATGGCGCCGATCCAATAGAAGTGCGCCGTCGAGATGCCGTACTTGGCGCCCGAGGCGCCCATGCCGATCACCTCCTGGGCGCCCAGGTTCGCCGAGATGAAGGCCAGGCCGCAGACCCAGGCCGGGATCGCCCGGCCCGCCAGGAAGAAGTCGACGCCGCTCTTGGCGCGTCGCGAGGCGACCACGCCGATGCCCAGCACGAACACGAGGTAGAGGGCCAGGACTCCCCAATCGACGCCGCCCAGGCTCATCCGCGCATCCCCTCCCCTGCGCCGATGGTGGCGCTTGACCGGGAAGTGGCGGGTGTCGCGGCCCGACAGTCAAGCCGTGAAGATCAGAGTCCTGGAGCGCCCGCCATGGACCTGCGAGTCCGTTTTCGATGCCCGGCTACTCTGCTGGGCGGCTCTGCCCCAGGCGCGGCTCCGTCCTGGCCAGCAGCCGCTGGATGTTGGCGCGGTGGCGCACGATCACGTAGAGACCGCCGCCGATCACCAGCAGCCGGTAGGGCGTCGGCTGGCCGAGGCCGCAGACGAGGGCGATCGCGGCCAGCGCCGCCAGCATCGAACTCAGGGACACGATCCGGGAAATCGCCAGCGCGGCGCCGAAGACCGCCGCGGCGCCCAGACCGACCGGCCAGGACATCGCCAGCAGCACGCCCAACCCCGTGGCGGCCGATTTGCCGCCTGCAAACTTCAGCCAGATCGAACGGCTATGGCCCAACACCACGGCGAATCCGGCCAGGCCGACAGCCCAAGGCGCCCAGGTCTGCAGATCGAGCCCTGCCGGCGGCGTGACGGACGGCCATCCATAGAGCCAGGGCCAGAACCAGCGGGCGAAGACGATGGCCGCCACGCCTTTCAGCACATCGACCAGCAGCACCGCCAGGGCCGGCCATTTCCCCACGGTCCGCAACACGTTCGTCGCCCCGATGGACCTGGAGCCATGCTGGCGGATATCGATGCCCTTGAGCAGCTTCCCGGCCAGATAGCCCGTGGGCGCGGAGCCGAGGAGATAGGCGACCGCCAGTCCGGCCACGCTGGCGATCCAGAAGACCATGGGCACCTCGACGCTCTCGTTTCAGGCCGCCATCATCTGGTCTTCTCGGCCTGGGTCCAGGTCTTTGACCGCCATGGGTCCCGATCGGCGACGGCGCCCTACGCCGTCCGCAGGCTCACATGCGTCGCACCCAGCAGGCCGAGCTCGCCGGCGCGTCGGCCGGATTCGACGCCATAGACCATCACCGAGGCCGCCACCCGCTTGGCCTGGCGGATGGTCTTGGCCGCCCAGACGGTGAACTCGTGATCGCCCAGGCCCGGCGGGCATTCGATGGAGAGCGCCCGTACGCCCGTGCCCTTCAGCCGGCCGAGCGTCGCCGTGGCCAGGCCCGCCAGCCGGCCCACGACCAGGAGGGTGAAGGGCTTGATCAGCGCCACGGCCGCGTGCAGCCCGCCGGCCGGCACGCCCTCGATGTCGCAGATTTCGCAGATGACGCCGCAGGTCACGTGCCGCTCCGCCTCGCGCAGCGGCGCCACCAGTTCGCTGCGGCCGCGGACGCTCGCGAGGCTGGTGTAGGACAGCGGCACGATCAGGCTCAGCTGGCGT
Source organism: Phenylobacterium sp. (assembly GCF_035944335.1). Classification (GTDB taxonomy): domain Bacteria; phylum Pseudomonadota; class Alphaproteobacteria; order Caulobacterales; family Caulobacteraceae; genus Phenylobacterium. The sequence goes on from NZ_DASZBG010000019.1 coordinate 77,038, forward strand.
TCCCCGCCGCCGTCGGCCAGCACCCGGTCGATGCCGCGGGCGATGGTGGCCAGGTCGATGCGCAGCCGGTCGGCCGCGGACAGCTCGGCCACGGCGGCGGGCGTGAGATGCTCCTTGCTGCGGGTGTCGATCACTCGGCGGATCATCCGAAAGCCGATGCGGTTGAAGCCCTTCAGCTCATAGACCGGCTCCAGCGTCGCGCTGACCCGCAGCTGGCGGCCATCGGCGGAGACAAAGGGCGACCAGCGGTCGACGCTGGGCCGGGGCTGCGGCTCGGCGGTGGCGGCCGCGGACGAGCCCTTGCTCGGGGCGTTCTCAGTCTCCGTAGGCGGCGCGGCGGCCCCCTGCTCGGCGGCGCGGACATCCACCACCTGGGCGTCGATGGCGCCGCTGGCGATGCGGGTGACCTGCAGCACACCGGTGTCGGCCAGCTGGGCGTCGCCCAGGAAGTGCATCAGCATCTCGCGCAGATAGCGCACGCAGGCCGCCTGGCCGGCCAGCCGGCTCAGATCCGGCTGCACGATCAGGAAATCGGTCGCGGAGACCCGCAGGAACAGGCCGCGTGGGCCCACGCCCCGCTGCAGGATGCGCTCGGCGAAGCCGTGCACCTGGTCCTGGCGCATGGACCAGCGCGTCCCGAACCGCTGCTCCACCGCCTGCAGGGAGATGAGATTGACCTTGCCGGCCGCCAGCAGGGTGCGGTCGTTGAACCGCTCGAGCGAGGCCTCGACGCCGGCGTCGATCATGCGCGCAATCGCCGCCGCGCCGCCGTCTGCGGCCGGAGCAACTTTCGGACGTGCAGCTATGGCGCCGCTCGACCGCACGCACGAACCTCTTGCACACCACCCGCACAGGTCGGGAGATTGCAATGTGCGGCCAAAGGGTTAACCGGCCTTCCACCGTCGCGAAACTTCGTCGCTGAGCCCCGCAATGCGGCACAAAGAAGCCTCGCGCGGCGAATCACGCCGGCGAGGCCCTTCGATCGTCAGGACGCCGCCGGGACATGAAGCCCCGGCGGACCTGGCGCTATTTCAGGTGTTGCGCGAGGTGCTTGTTCATCTCGAACATGCTGACGCGGTCCTTGCCGTGGAAGATCGGCTTCAGCTTGGCGTCGGCGACGATCTCACGCTTGTTCTGCGGGTTCTGCAGATTGTTCTTCTTGATGTAGTCCCAGATCTTGGAGACCACCTCGCCGCGGGACAGTTGTCCCGAACCGACCACGGCCGCCAACTCAGACGACGGGGTCATGGGCTTTTGCAGCGCGTTATTCTTCTTAACTTCAGCCATTGGGCTCCCCCAGCTAGAATTCGGGCGGCCCGCCACGCGAGAGCGCGTGACTGAGTCGCTTGCAGGTATCCTAGGTGCGGAGCGCGCTCAGCGCCACTTTTCCAGTACGGAGACGGTAAACTCCCGAAAAACGGGCGCCGGCGCCCCTCTAGGCAGGCCGGTAGGACTCCCGCTCGGAAGGCCGTTGCGCGCCATTGTAGAGCGCCGCGGTGGAGGCCTCGGTGGCGGGATCGCGCCGTCCGTCGCGGCTCGACCGGCGCGCCGCGCCCCAGATCGCGGCCGCCAGCAGCGCCACGCCCCCGACGAGGGCGATCAGAAGGATCCCGCCGCCGGAGCCGATGGTCCGCATGATGCCGAAGAAGCTGCTCATGGTCATGGCCCAGAAGCCGAACGCCAGGGCCCAGGCCAGCCACAGGAAAATCTGCGCGCCCACGTCGCGCGCGCTGCGCCGCTGGACGACCTCGACGCGGCTTGCGGTGTCGTAGCGGGCGGATTCGGGGGTGTCGTAGGTGCTCATGGGGCCTCGAAGGGGTCTGCTTGGCCGCAGCGCGGCGTTCGCCGACCAACCCCGAGGCGGGGGGTCGCGTTCCCCTTCAGGCGGCGAGCATCGCCCGGCGCGCGGCCATCCGATTGTGCAGCCGCACCACCAGGCCGCTCGCCGTGGTCTCGAACATCCACGGCAGGATGGCGTGCACCAGGCAGGCCAGCCCCGCGGCGATCAGCAGGCCGCCGAACCCGGCCGCGGCCGCCGCATGCTCGCCATAGGTCTCGCCGACCGCGTGGGGATGGGCGACGAAGCGCTGGATCATGGCCTTCCTCCGGACTGGAGGAACCATGCCACCGGCCGGACAGAGGTTTCATTGTCGAATTGGTTACTGTACTGGTTAATATGGAGAAGAATATTCTCTATGAAAGCCATATCACATGAATTCTGATCTAGACGCGATCGACCGCCGCATCCTCCGCGAGCTGCAGGCCGACGCCACGATTCCTTTGGCCGAGATCGCCGAGCGCATCGGCCTCTCCCAGACGCCGTGCTGGAAGCGGGTGAAGCGGCTGACCGACGCTGGAGTGATCGAGAAGCGCGTGGCCCTGCTGGATCGCGACAAGCTGGACCTCGGCCTGGTGGTCTTCGTCGCCATCCGCACCAGCCGCCACGACCAGGACTGGCTCGACGCCTTCGCCCGCGCCGCCGCCGCCCTGCCGGAGGTGCTGGAGTTCTACCGGCTGTCCGGCGAGACCGACTACCTGCTGAAGGTCGTGGTGCGCGACATCGCCGCCTACGACGGCTTCTACAAACGGCTGATCGCCGCCGCCCCGCTCACCGACGTGTCCTCGTCCTTCGCCATGGAGCAGATCAAATACACCACCGCCCTGCCGGTCTGACCTTGACCGTCTGCCCCTCCCGCTCCCGGGCGGTTGACTTCCGCGGCGGCGGCGACGCCAAATCCACCTGAACAACAATAACCTTGGGGAGCACGGCGATGAGGTCTTGGACCTTCGCGGATGTCTGGGAAGCCATCGCGGCCAGCCAACCGGACCGCCCGGCCAATATCCAGGGCGAGCGGGTGCTCAGCTGGGGCGAGTTCGACGCCCGCGCCGACGCGCTGGCCGCCCACCTGATCTCAGCCGGGCTCGGTCATCAGGCGAAGATCGCGGCCTACCTCTACAACGGGCCCGAATACCTCGAGACCTACTTCGCGGCCTTCAAGGCCGGCTACGCCCCGGTCAACACCAACTACCGCTACGGCCCCGAGGAACTGACCTACCTGTTCGACAACGCCGATGCGGAGGCCGTGGTCTTCCACGCCGGCTTCGCCGATATCGTGGCCGGCCTGCGCGCCCGGCTGCCGAAGGTGAAGGCCTGGATCGCCGTGGCCGAGCCGGGCCATCCCGTCCCCGCCTGGGCGGACGACTATGACGCCATCGTCGCCCGCGTCCCGGCCCAGCGGCCGGTCAAGGCGCCCTGGGGCCGCTCGGGCGACGACCTGCTGCTGCTCTACACCGGCGGCACCACCGGCATGCCCAAGGGCGTCATGTGGCGCCAGGACGACCTGTTCAATGTCATCGGGGCCGGCGGCAACGCCGCGCTGGGCGTCCCGCCGGCGGAGTCCGTCGAGGCGCTGATCGCCCGCATCGGCGCGCCCGACCACCTGCGCCCGATGAGCCTGATCGCCTGCCCGCAGATGCACGGCACCGGCCAGTTCTCCTCCTTCATCACCTTCAACCAGGGCGGGGCGGTCGCCACCTTGCCCTCGCGCAAGTTCAATCCCATCGAGCTGTGGAACGAGGCCGAGCGGCTGCAGGCCACCGGCATCGTCATCGTCGGCCTGGCCTTCTCCACCCCCATGCTGGAGGCCCTGGAGGCCCATCCGGGCCGCTGGGACCTGTCGGCGGTCAAGGCGATGAGCTCGTCGGGCTCCATGTGGAGCCAGGAGAACAAGCGCGGCCTGCTGAGCCACTGCAAGAACGCCATCATCATGGACAGCTTCGGCTCGTCCGAGGCGGTCGGCATGGGCATCTCCGCCTCCGCGCCCGGCGCCGAGGTGCAGACCGCCGCCTTCGCGCTCGGACCCAATTGCGCGGTGTTCGCCGAGGACGGCCGGCGCATCGCCCCCGGCTCCGGCGAGCGCGGCTTGGTGGCGGTCTCGGGCTTCCTGCCCACCGGCTACTACAAGGACGCCGAGAAGAGCGACAAGACCTTCAAGACCCTCGAAGGCCAGCGCTGGAGCGTGCCCGGCGACTGGGCCGAGGTGAACGCCGACGGCACCCTGAAGCTGCTCGGCCGCGGCTCGGTCTGCATCAACACCGGCGGCGAGAAGGTCTTCCCGGAGGAGGTCGAGGAGGCCTTGAAGACCCATCCCGAGGTGCGCGACGCCGTCGTGGTCGGCATTCCCGACGCCCGCTTCGGCGAGCGGATCTGCGCGGTGGTCGAGCCGGCCGGTGCGGCGGAGCTGACCCTGGCGGCCATGGCCGAGCACGTGCGCGCCAGCCTGGCGGGCTACAAGGCGCCGCGCGAGCTCGTGGTGGTGGAGAGCATCGGCCGGGCCCCCAACGGCAAGGTCGACTACAAGGCCGTCAAGGACCGGGCGCTGAAGGCCCTGAACGTTCCGGCGTGAGCTGATCGCCCAGGTCGGCTTGGGGTTGCGGCGCCAGCGGCAGGCCGAGCGAGCGGACGAAGTCCACCAGGGCCGCGCGCGGCGGTCCGCGCGGCAGGTCGGAGAAGGCCCTGAGCAGTTCGATCGCGCCGGGCTGGGCCAGCAGGGCGGCGACCTCGTCGATGGCGCTGATCCCCTCGCCGCCCTCGCCGAACAGCTCGGCCACCGGCGTGCGCAGGGCGCCGGCGATGCGCGCCAGCATGGAGGCGCTGACCCGGTTGGCGCCGCGCTCGTACTTCTGGATCTGCTGGAAGGTCACCCTGGCCTCGTCGGCCAGCGCTTGCTGGGACATTCCGCGCATCTTGCGGAACAGCCGGATGCGCGCGCCGACGGCCACGTCGACGGGATCGGCCACGGTGTCGGAACGCGGGCTCACGCTCAGTCGTCCCAGCCGCGCGGCGGCGGACGCCAGCCGGGCTCCGGCTGGGCCATGCGGTCGGAGATCAGGTAGCAGGCCTCGGCGATGGCCATGCCCACGGCGCGGCGCAGGGGGCCGACGCTGGGGCTCGCGCGCTCCAGCACCATGAGTTCTTCCTCATAGGCCGCGAGCACCTCGACCAGGCTGCGCGCCGCGTCCCGCGCCCGTTCGGCGTCCGTCTGACTAAGGTCTAGTCCCACGCGGGCAACCTTGAGCATTGCCGCGGCGATTGCAAGCCTGCGCCCCGTCGATCAGTTGGCCGCGACGGCGCGCGCCGCCGACTGGGCCGCGATGACCGCACGGCCCTCGCGCTCGGCGATCCGGCGGAAGGTCGCCAGCGCCTGACCCACCACCTGGTCCATGTTGTAGTAGCGGTAGGTGGCCAGCCGGCCGACGAACTGCACGTCGGACGCCTCCAGCGCCAGAGCCTCGTACTTCTTGTACAGCGCCTGGTTCTCCGGCCGCGGCACCGGATAGTAGGGATCGCCGTCGGCGCGCGGGAATTCGTAGGTGATCGTGGTCCTGCGGTTCTGCTGGCCGGTCATGTGCTTGTATTCGCTGATCCGGGTGTAGGGCGTGGCCTCGTCCGGATAGTTCACCGTGCCCACCGGCTGGAACCACTCCTGGTCCAGGGTCTCGTGCCGGAAGGCCAGGCTGCGGTAGGGCAGCTTGCCGTAGCGGTGGTCGAAATATTCGTCGATCGGGCCGGTGAAGATCAGCCGGTCGTAGTCGGCCTCCTCGCGCACCTCCTCGAATTCCACGCCCAGCTCCAGGGTGATGCCCGGCTGGTCGAGCATGTTCTCGAACATGGCGGTGTAGCCGCCGGCCGGCATGTTCTGGAACTTGTCGGTGAAATAGCGGTCGTCGACATTGGTGCGCGTCGGCACCCGGGCGGTCACCGACTTGTCGAGCTCGGAGGGATCCATGCCCCACTGCTTGCGGGTATAGCCGCGGAAGAAGGTCTCGTAGAGCTCGCGGCCCACGGCCGAAATCACCACATCCTCCGACGTGCGGATCTTCTCCACCGGCTCGGCGCGGCGGGCGAGATAGGCCTGGGCCGCCTCGTCGCTGGTCAGGTCCAGCCCATAGAGGGTGTTCAGCGTCGTGCGGTTGATCGGGATCGGCACGTGCAGCCCGCCGCGGACGCTGGCCAGCACGCGGTGCTCATAGGGCCGCCACTTGGTGAACTGCGAGAGGTAGTTCGCCACCTCGTCGGAATTGGTGTGGAAGATGTGCGGTCCATAGCGGTGCATCAGCACGCCGGCCGCATCCTTCTCGTCATAGGCGTTGCCGCCGATGTGCGGCCGCTTGTCGACCACCATCACCCGCTTGCCGAGCTGGCTGGTGAGCCGTTCCGCCAGCACCGAGCCGGCGTAGCCCGCGCCGACGATCAGATAGTCGAAGGGCTTCTTCCGCGACGACGGCCGGATCGCCGGCGACGGCATCATCGAGGTGGTGGTGGCGCTCGCCGGCTTGGCGTGCCGGGCCGCGGCGCGGGTGATCTCCAGGTTCATCCGCTCGAAGGTCTCGTCCCACGAGAGCGCCGAGAGCGCGGTGTCCACCGCGCGCAGCCAGTCGCCCTTGATCCGCGAAAGCGCCAGGGCCTGGTCGCAGGCCGCGATGAACGCCTCGGCCGTGGCGGCGATCTTCACCGCCTCCAGCTCGCCATAGTGGCGGGCCACGTCGACGATCGGCGTCGAGACCACCGGGCGGCCGCCGGCCAGGTATTCCGGCGTCTTGGTGGGGCTGATGAAGCGGGTCGACTCATTGATGGCGAAGGGCATCAGGGCCACGTCCCAGCCGGCCAGATACTTCGGCAGCGCCTCGTAATCCTTGCCGCCCAGGTAGTGCAGGTTCGGCCGCCTGGGCAGGTCCTCGGGGCTGATCTTCACCACCGGGCCCAGGATGACGATCGACCAGTCCGGCCGCGCCTTGGCCAGCGCATCCAGGAGGCCGAGGTCCATGCGCTCATCGACCACGCCGTAGAAGCCGAGCCGCGGCCAGGGCAGGCGGGCTTGGTCGTCCGGCTCGCCGCGCAGGGTCCGCGCCTTGGCGAAGTGCGCCCGGTCGACGCTCGAGGGGAAGGGATGGATGTTCGGGTGCCGGTCGCGCTTGGCTTCCCACAGGCTGTAGCCGCCGGTGAACACCACGTCGGCGGCGCCCATCAGTTCGCGTTCCAGGAGCGTCAGCTCGGGCGGGGCGAACTTGAAGTTGGCCAGCTCGTCCATGCAGTCATAGACGGTGCAGACCGCCTCGATGTGCCGCGAGAACGGCAGCATCATGGGCGTGTAGTACCAGCGGATGATGTCGCCCTCGATGCTGGCGACGACGGTGTCCAGCAGGCTGCGCAGCATCCCCGCGTGGTCCTCGCCGGCCGAGCCTTGCGGCAGGACGGGGGTCAGCACCACCACGCCGCTCTCGGCGCAGACGTTGCTGTCCAGGCGCGGCGTGCGCTCCGGCGGTCCGAAGGTGGGCTCTTCCCAGACGATGACGCGGCGCGTCTTGGCGAAGCGGGTCATCAGGTGCTGCGGGCGCTGGAAGACGAAATTCCAGCGCAGATGCGAGAAGCAGATCAGGGTCTGTCGACCCCGCGAACGCGGCCCGAACGAATTGGCGAATGACGCAGCACCAGCGTCGCTCGGGATCTGCTCAGAGTCCAAGGGCGCATTCCTTTTTGAAAATCGACACACGAAGCCCGTCGGAATAATCCGCAGAGCCCCGGAAGGTTCCTTCCGGACGCGCGTCCAATGCTGTTTTTATTGAGTAATCAAAAGATCAGACGGTATGTTGATCCGCCCGATCCCAGTCTGTCGGCCAGCCGACTATTGTGCAGGTGTCGTCGAGGAGGAGCGGTCGGCCACGCTCGCGCGGATACCACTACCATAGGCTGGGCTGGTTTCCCACCGGACAGCGTCGGCGACGATCTGGTCGAGGCCCGAGCACCGGGCGCTCCAGCCCAGCAGCGCCTGCGCCCGGCTCGGGTCGGCCACGAGGCTCGGCGGGTCGCCGGCCCGGCGCGCGCCCACCGAAAAGGGCACCGGCTTGCCGAGCGCGCGGCCCACCGCGTCGACCACCTCGAACACCGAGCGGCCCTGCCCGGTCCCCACATTGACCGGCTCGAAGGCGCCCGCGCCCAGCTCGACCTTCACCGCCGCCACATGGGCCGCCGCCAGGTCGCTGACGTGGATATAGTCGCGCAGGCAGGCGCCGTCCGGGGTGTCGAAGTCGTCGCCGAACACCGTCAGCGGCTTGCCCCGGCCGAGCCCCGCGGCGATGGCCAGCGGGATCAGGTGGGTCTCCGGATCGTGCGCCTCGCCGATCTGGCCCGACGGATCGGCGCCCGCGGCGTTGAAGTAGCGTAGCGCCACCGCGCTCAGCCCATAGGCCTGGCACTCCGCCCGGATCATCCATTCGCAGGCCAGCTTGGTGTCGCCGTAGGGGCTGGCCGGCGCCTTGGGCGCGTCCTCCGGAATGGTCTCCAGGGGACCTCTTTTGCCTTGGGCCCCGCCCTGGCCATAGACCGCCGCGCTCGAGGAGAACACCAGCCGGTCGACGCCGCGGCCGCGCAGGCCGGCCAGCAGGCTGACGGTCCCGGCCACATTGACGTCCCAGAACAGGTCCGGGCGGACCACCGAGCGGCCGACCTCGATCAGGCCGGCGAAATGGATCACCGTCTTGACGCCATGGGCCTCGATCGCCTCGGCCACGGCCCCGGCGTCGCGGATGTCGCCGTGCACGAAGGCGCCCCAGCGCACCGCCTCGCGGTAGCCGAGCGACAGGTCGTCGAAGACCACCGGAAAATAGCCCTGCTCGTACAGAGCCTTGGCCGTATGTGCGCCGATATACCCTGCGCCGCCCGTGACCAGCACGGCGGGTCGTGTGCCCCGTTCCATGGCTCCGATAATTCACCGCCGCGGCCGCCGGTTCCAGCTACAAAGGATCGGCGCCTGGAACAACTCGCCCGCAGGGCGGCTTAAGTCTTTGGGATGTGACGGGAAAGCCAGGGGATAGATGCGTCAGTTGGAGCTGTGGGGCGGTCACGAGCAAACCGTGAACCGCGTCGGCGGCGTCTTCCACGACCAGACGGTCCGCTCGGGCCACGAGCGGCGCATCGAGGACCTCGACCGCTTCGCCGAGCTGGGCCTCAAGGCGCTGCGCTATCCGCTGCTCTGGGAACGCATCGCGCCCAACCGCCTCGATCAGCCGGACTGGCGCTGGACCGACGAGCGCCTGGGCCGCATCCGCGAGCTGGGCATGCGCCCGATCGCCGGCCTCGTGCACCACGGCTCGGGCCCGCGCTACACCAGCCTGGTGGACGACGGCTTCGCGCCCGGCCTCGCCGCCCACGCCCGCGCCTGCGCCGAGCGCTATCCCTGGATCGCCGACTGGACGCCGGTCAACGAGCCGCTGACCACCGCCCGCTTCTCGGCCCTCTATGGCCACTGGTACCCGCACCTGACCGACGAGCCGCTGTTCTGGGCGGCCCTGCTCAACCAGATCGAGGCCACCGCCGCGGCCATGGCCGAGATCCGCGCCGTGCGTCCCGACGCCCGGCTGATCCAGACCGAGGACCTCGGCCGCACCTACGCCACCCGCCCGGTCGCCTTCCAGGCCGAGTTCGACAACGCCCGACGCTGGATGACCTGGGACCTGCTCTGCGGCCGCGTGGTGCGCGGCCACCCGCTATGGGCGCGGCTGGAGAGCTTCGGCCTCGGCGACCGCCTGCGACGGCTGGCCGACGCGCCGTGCCCGCCCGACGTGGTCGGCGTGAACCACTATCTGACCAGCGACCGCTTCCTGGACCACAACATCGGCAACTATCCGCCCGAGCGGATCGGCGGCAACGACCTCATGGCCTTTGCCGACGTGGAGGCCATCCGCGTGACCCTGCCGGCGCCCGGCGGCCTGGAGGGCGTGCTGGAGGAGGCCTGGGACCGCTACGGCCTGCCGCTGGCGGTGACCGAGAGCCACAACGGCTGCACCCGCGAGGAACAGGTGCGCTGGATCCGCGAGGGCTGGGAGACCGCCGGCCGCCTGCGGACCCGCGGCGTCGAGGTCCAGGCGCTGACCGCCTGGGCCTTGCTGGGCGCCTACGACTGGAACAGCCTGCTCACCCGCCACGTCGGCCACTATGAGCCGGGCGCCTTCGACGTGCGCAGCCCAACGCCGCGACCCACCGCCATCGCCCGCGAGCTCGCCCGCATCGGCCGCGGCGAGGCCGCACCGCCGCATCCGGCGACGCAAGGCCCCGGCTGGTGGCGGCGCGATATCCGCCTGTCCTTCCAGCCGGTGTTCCGCACTGTCGAGACGCCGGAGCCCCGCCGCGCCTGGACCACCGACACCGCCGCGGCGCGCCCGCTGTTGATCGCCGGCGCCACCGGCGCGCTGGGCCAGGCCCTGGCGCGCGCCTGCGAATGGCGCGGCGTCGACTATCGCCTGACCTCGCGGCGCGAACTGCCGCTGGACGACGCCCGCGCCATCGAGCGCGTGCTGGATGAGACCGGCGCCTGGGGGGTGATCAACGCCGCCGGCTGGGTGCGGGTCGACGAGGCCGAGGCCGAGCCGGAAAAATGCCGGGCGGCCAATACCGAGGGCGCGGTGCGCCTGGCCGCCGCCTGCGCCGCCCGCGACCTGCCCTTCGTCGGCTTCTCCAGCGACCTGGTCTTCGACGGCGCCAAGCGCACGCCCTACATCGAGAGCGACGCGACGGTTCCGCTCAACGCCTACGGCGCCAGCAAGGCGCAGGCCGAGCGCGAGGTGCTGGCGCTCGGCGGCCGGGCCCTGATGGTCCGCACCGCCGCCTTCTTCTCTCCCTACGATCCGCACAACTTCGCCGTCCGGCTGGTGCGCGCCCTGTCCAACGGCCTGCAGTTCCCGGCCGCTGCCGACCTGGTGGTCTCGCCCACCTACGTCCCCGACCTGGTGGAAGCCGTCCTCGACCTGATGCTCGACGGCGAGACGGGCCTGCGCCACCTCGCCAATGACGGCGCCGTCTCCTGGGCCGAGTTCGGCCGTCGCGTGGCCGCAGCCTCCGGCTTCGATCCCGATCTGGTGCGCCCCGTCCCCTCGCCCAGCTTCCGCTGGCCCGCGGCGCGGCCGGCCTATGCGGCGCTGGGCTCGGAGCGGGGCCAGGTCATGCCGGCGCTGGATCAGGCGATCGCCCGCTTCACGACGCACCTGGCCGAAGTGGAGTTCGTGGCCGAGGCCGACGCCCTGGTGGAAGGCGCCCTGGAGACCCGCGCGGTGCGCGACGGCGTCCAGGTCAGCTGACGCCCCGGATCAATGCGCGCGCTGCGCGCCTGGGCCCTGGCCGCCGAAGAAGTCGTCCTCGCTTCCCGAGAGCACCTCGTCGAGGGCGTCGATCACCGCGTCGAGCTGATCCGGCGTCGCGCAGAATTCCATCTTCTCGCCGGCCTCGTCCTCGATGTGGAGGACGAAGTCGTCGCCTCGAACGGTGATGGCGAAACGCGAAAGCTGTCTCATCGCTGACTTCCCAAAGCTACGGTTGCGGTAACTGCGCAGCCGGCCATTGGTTCAGTGAAGATTGCGGATCGCCTCGACCACGCGCCGCGCCTTGTCCGCCGTCTCCGCCACCGACTGGCCGGCCTTGTACAGCTCGCCGCCCAGGCCGAAGGCCCGCGCGCCGGCCGCCCACCAGTCGGCGAAGTCCGGCGCGCCGACGCCGCCCACCGCCCAGACCACGATCTCCGGCGGCAGCACCGCCTTCAACTGCTTCAGGTGCGCCGGCCCATAGGTCACCGCCGGGAACAGCTTCAGGTGCCGGGCGCCGGCCTCGATGGCCACGAAGGCCTCGGTCGCCGTCGCGAAGCCCGGCGCGGGATCGAGCTTCAGCGCCACCGCGCGGGCGATCACCTCGCGTGAGGTGTTGGGCGCCACGATAATCCGGCCGCCGGCCTTGGCGACCTCATCGACGCGGTCGGCGTGCAGGACCGTACCCGCCCCGGTCACCAGCCGGTCGCCGAAGGCTTCGCTCAGCCGGCGGAGGCTTTCGATCGGCTCGGGCGAGTTCAGCGGGACCTCGACGCCGCGCACGCCCGCCTCGAACAGCGCCTGGGCGTGGTCGAGGATCTCCTCGGGCCTGACGCCGCGCACGATGGCGACCACCGGGCATTGCGCCAGGGCTTCGTCGAGGGTCATGCGTCGGCTCCCATGCGATTGAGGGCGAAGAGGCCGGCGAGCGCCGCGGCCTCGCCGTCGAAGATCTGGTTCGCCACGCCCAGCCGGTCCAGCGCCCGCTTGTAGAACCCGCACAGCGCCGCATCGCCCAGCAGGGCCACCGGCTCGCCGCCGGCCACGCCCAGCAGCCGCGGCGTCGCGGCGACCTCCGCCCCGATCAGCAGGCCCGAGAGGTAGCTCGGCGTGCTTTGCGCCGGCTTGTCCCCGCCCACCACCCGGGCGCGGGCCGTGAACAGCCGCGCCGCCAGCGCCTCGCCGCCGCCCGCCGCCGCCAGGCCCTCGTCGAAGGCGTCCATATCGTCGGCCGGTCCCTCGCCCTTCAGCACGCTATGGCGCGACAGCACCGCATAGAGCTCGCCGGTCATGGCGGTGACGAAGCGCACGATCCGCCCGTCCTCGATCAGCACCCACTTGGCGTGGGTCCCGGGATGGCAGACCACCTGGCGGCCCCGGGCGCGCTCGGGCCGCTGCGCGACCCAACCCATCAACTGCGTCTCCTCGCCGCGCATCACGTCCGGCGCCCCGGCGATCCCCTCGCAGCGCAGGCCCGGCACGATCCGCACGCCGGGCTCGACCTCGGTCAGCCGCGCCGCCAGCTCCGGCAGGCCCGCCGGGCAATCGGCATAGGGCGCGACGGTCCAGCCCAGGGTCGAGCCCACCATGCCGCACAGCATGGCCGGCGTCCGCTCGGCGCCCAGCGCCGGGCGCACCTCGTCGCGGAACCGCTTCGCCGCCTGGCCGGGCTGCAGCTTCGAGACCCCGAGGTCGAACTCCTTGTGCGCCACAACCTGGCCGGCCCCGTCCAGCGTCCAGGCGCGCAGGTTCGTCGTCCCCCAGTCGCAGGCGAGCAGGCCCGGCCCCATTCAGGTGCGTCCGCCATCGACGACGATGTTCTGGCCGGTGATCATCTTGCTGTCGTCGGAGGCCAGGAACAGGGCGGTGCGGGCGATGTCCGCCGGCATGATCCGGTCCTTCAGGGCGGTCAGCTTCATCCAGTCGGCCTCGGCCTGCGGCGTCAGCCACAGTTCAAGCTGCCTGGGCGTGATCACCCAGCCGGGCGACAGCGCATTGACCCGGATCCTGTCCACGCCCCACTCGCGGGCCAGCGTCTTGGACAGCGAATTGATCGCCCCCTTGGCCGCCACATAGCCGGCCAGCTCCGCCGGTCCCAGGAGGGCGTTGATCGAGGAGATGTTGACGATCGCCCCGCCGCCCGCGGCCTTCATCATCGGATAGACGGCGGTGGCGGCGATGAACACCGGGTCGAGGTTCACCGCCAGGTTCTTGCGCCAGTCCTCCGGGGTCAGCTCGGTCGCCTTGTGGCGGGTGTCGTTGGCGACATTGTTGATCAGCACCGTGACCGGCCCCAACGCCTGACCGGCCTCGCCGATCGCCGCCTGCAGCGCCGCCGCGTCGGTCACGTCACAGGTCTTGAACCAGGCCTTGCCGCCCAGCTTGGCCATCAGGGCCTCGCCGTCCTCCGGCTTCAGGTCGACGAAGGCTGTCTTCGCGCCCTGGGCGTGGAATTCGGTCACGAAGCTCGCCCCGATCCCCGAGGCGCCGCCGGTGATGAACACCACCCTGTCTTTCAGGCTGGGATAGGTCGCGAACGCCATCAGTGGGACTCCCGGGTCACGTCTGCGGTGGACTTGCCGACCAGGAAGTCGAGGTCGACGCCCTTGTCGGCCTGCATGACGGTGTCGATGTAGAGCCGGTACCAGCCGCGGTCGTATTTCGAGGGCTGGCGGGCGGCCTCCCAGGCCGTGCGCCGGCGCCCCAGCTCGGCCGCGTCGACCAGCAGCTCCAGCTTCCGGTTCGGGCCGTCGAATTCGATCTCGTCGCCGGTCTGCACCAGGGCCAGCGGGCCGCCGGCCTCGCTCTCCGGCGCCACGTGGAGGATCACCGTGCCATAGGCCGTGCCGCTCATCCGCGCGTCGGAGATGCGCACCATGTCGCGCACGCCCGCCTCCAGCAGCTTCCTCGGCAGCGCCATGTTCCCGACCTCGGGCATCCCCGGATAGCCCTTCGGCCCGCAGCCCTTGAGCACCAGGATCGAGGTGGCGTCGGCCGGCAGGTCCGGATCGTCGATGCGGGCGTGGTAGTCCTCGATGTCCTCGAACACCACCGCCTTGCCGCGATGGGTCAGGAGTTCCGGCGTCGCGGCGCTGGGCTTCAGGATCGCCCCGTCCGGACAGAGGTTGCCTTTCAGCACCCAGACCCCCGACGAGGGTCCCACCGGCGCCGCCACGGTGCCGATCACCTCGCGGTTCCAGACCTTGGCGTCGGCGCAAAGCTCGCCTTGCGTCTTGCCCGACACCGTCACCGCCTCGCGCCGGAACAGCTCGCCCATCTCGGCCATCACCGCCGGAATCCCGCCCGCATAACAGAGGTCTTCCATCAGGTACTTGCCCGACGGCATCAGATTGACCAGCAGCGGGACCTCGCGGGCGATCTCGTCGAAGTCGTGCAGGTCGAGGGCCACGCCGACCCGGCCGGCCAGGGCCAGCAGGTGCACCACCGCATTGGTCGAGCCGCCGATCGCCGCGTGCATCAGGATCGCATTCTCGAAGGCCGCACGGGTCAGGATGTCAGACGGCTTCACGTCGTCCTTGACCATCTGCACGATGCGGTTGCCGGTCACGTGGGCCAGCACGCGCCGCCGCGCGTCCACCGCCGGCAGGGCCGAGTTGTGCGGCAGGCTCATGCCCAGCGCCTCGACGATCGCCGACATGGTCGAGGCCGTGCCCATGGTGTTGCAGGTCCCGGCCGAGCGGCTCATCCCGCTCTCGGCGGCCATGAAGTCGGCCAGGCTCATGTCGCCGGCCCGCACCTCTTCCGAGAACCGCCAGACGTCGGTGCCCGAGCCGATGTCCTGCCCCCGGAACTTGCCGTTCAGCATCGGCCCGGAGGACACGAAGATCGCCGGCAGGTCGACGCTCGCCGCTCCCATCAGCAATCCCGGCGTGGTCTTGTCGCAGCCGCCCAGCAGCACCACCCCGTCGATGGGATTGGCGCGGATCGACTCCTCGACCTCCATGGCCAGGAGGTTGCGGAACAGCATGGCGGTCGGCCGCATCTGGGTCTCGGGCAGGCTCATGGCCGGGAACTCGATCGGCACCCCGCCGGCCTCCCAGACCCCGCGCTTCACGAAGCCGGCCAGCTCGCGCAGGTGCACCTGGCAGGTGACCAGCTCGCTCCAGGTGTTGGCGATGCCGATGATCGGGCGGCCGTCGAACACGTGCTCGGGCAGGCCCGTGGCCTTGATCCAGCTGCGATGGATGAAGCCGTCGCGGTCGATCTTGCCATAGCTCTTCTGGCTGCGCCGCGGTTTGTCCGCCATCCGCTGGTCCCTCGATGCTCGACGATGCCGCCCTGCAGCCAGAACCCTTAAGCCAGGGCCTCGGTTCAGGCGAGGCGCCTGAGCGGCGGGACTATCCGCCGACGACCCGTTGCCGGCCGACGGGCGATCCGTGTTACGCAAGCATCAGGGCGAGCAATACGCTGGGTGGGACATGGAAAAGCGGCAAGCGACAGTCGACAGTGAAGCGGACGGGCGCTGGGCGGGTCCTGGCCCGCTCACACGGCGCGGCGTCCTGGGCGCGGCGGGCGCGGGGCTGGCGGCGCTCGGCGGTCCGGCGCTGGGGGCCGCGCGGTCCCTGGCCCCCAGCGACAAGGTCAATCTGGCGGTGATCGGGGCGGGCGGCCAGGGCGCGGCCAACATGGCCAAGCTCGTGGGCCAGAACATCGTCGCCACCGCCGACGTCGACTACGACCACGTCCACCGCTCGCTGCTCGACAGCCACTTCGAGATGATCCCCACCCGGGCGCCCTTGAAGGAGGCCTACGACAAGGCCCAGCGGTTCGGCGATTACCGCAAGATGTTCGATCAGCGGAAGGACATCGACGCCGTCCTCATCGCCACGCCGGACCACCACCACGCGGTCGCCGCGCGCATGGCCATGGAGCGCGGCATCCACGTCTATGTGCAGAAACCGCTCACCTACACGGTCGAGGAAGGGCGCAAGCTGCTCTCCCTGGCGCAGGCCAATCCGAAGCTGGTCACCCAGATGGGCTGCCAGGGCCACTCCGGCGACAATGGCCGGCGCAACGTCGAGCTGATCCGCGGCGGGGTGATCGGCAAGGTCCACGAGGTCCACGTCTGGACCAACCGGCCGGTGTGGCCGCAGGGCGTGCCCAAGCCGCCGCCGCAGCCCACCCCCAAGGCCCTCGACTGGCCGACCTGGCTCGGCCCGGCCAATGTCGACTGGGACTACGCGCCCGAGTACGCCCACTTCAACTGGCGCGGCTGGGTGCCGTTCGGCTGCGGCGCCCTGGGCGACATGGGCGCCCATCTGATCGACTTCCCGTTCTGGGCGCTGGAGCCGGGCCTGCCGACCCGGATCGAGGCGCGCCATTCCCGCTGGCCGGGCAATTCCGATCTCTGGAGCACCGCGCGGCCCGCCGAGCTGACCGGCTTCCCGCTGGCCAGCATGACCCGCTACGAGTTCGCCAAGACGCCCAAACACACGACCGGCGGCGGCCCCCTGCGCCTGACCTGGTACGACGGCGGCTTCCTGCCGCCCACGGTTCCGGGATTTCCGCCCTTGCTGAAGATGAACCCCGAGGGCGGCGTGCTGTTCGTGGGCTCGCACGGCATGCTGATGCACGAGACCTATGGGGAGAACACCACCCTGATCGGCGAGGGCGTGGCCGAGCGGGCGGCCAAGGTCCCGCAGAGCCTGCCGCGCATCGCCGGCGGCATGGCCTCCCACGAGATGAACTGGATCCGCGCCATCCGCGGCGAGGAGAAGATCTCCTGCCCCTTCGAATATGGCGTGCGGCTCAACGAGACCATGATCCTGGGCATCGTCGCCCTGAAGGCCGACCAGCCGATCGACTGGGACGGCGCCGCGGGCCGGGTCACCAATGCGCCCGACGCCAACCAGTACCTGACGCGCGCCTATCGGCCGGGATGGGAGCTGTGAGGGCGGCCGCCGTCGCAGCCGGGGCCGCCGCCCTGACGCTCGTCGCCGGCGCGGCGTTCGCCCAGGCAACGCCGAAGCCCGAGGACACCGAGCAGTGGACGCCGGTCCCGCCCATCGTGACGCCGGGCCCGCGCGCCTCCGACAAGCCCGATGCGCCACCCTCGGACGCCATCGTGCTGTTCGACGGCAGGAGCCTCGACCAGTGGGTCACGACCCGGGACAAGTCGCCGGCCAGGTGGGTGGTGGCGGGCGGCGTTCTCGTGGTCAGCAAGACGGCCGGCAACATCGAGACGAAGCGGCGGTTCAGGAACTACCAGCTCCATCTGGAATGGCGGGTGCCGAGGAATGTCACCGGCTCGGGCCAGGCGCGCGGCAACTCCGGCGTCTTCCTGGCCTCCACCGGTCCCGGCGACGCGGGCTACGAGCTGCAGATCCTCGACAGCTACAACAACGCCACCTACGTCAACGGCCAGGCCGCCAGCCTCTACAAGCAGTATCCGCCCCTGGTGAACGCCATGCGGCCGCCGGGCGAATGGCAGACCTACGACGTGGTCTGGACCGCGCCGGTCTTCGCCTCGGATGGCGCCCTCAAATCCCCGGCCCGCGTGACCGCCTTCCACAACGGCGTGCTGGTCCAGAACGACGCGGTGCTGGCCGGCGAGACCCTCTACATCGGCAAGCCGGTCTACCGGCCCTACGCGGACGCCCCCATCAAGCTGCAGGCCCATGGCGACCCGAGCCCGCCGCTCAGCTTCCGCAATATCTGGGTGCGCGAACTCGCCGCCCCGTGACGGCCGCCTACGCCATCAAGGCCGAGGTCGCCGATCCGGGCGCCGAGACCTTCGCCTTCACCGCCCAGAAGACCATGTACGGCGGCAAGCACATCGCCCAGGGCGACACGGTGTTCATCTTCGCCAGCGAGAACGAGGGCGGCGCCGGCCTGATCGCCCGCGGCGTCGTCACCTCGGCGCAGGCGGTGCCGCGCAAGCCCGGCCTCGCCCGCCAGACCCCGCGCGTGAGTGTCGCCATCCGCCGCACCGCCCTGGCCCGTCGCCCCCTCGGCCGCGCCGAGCTCAAGCCCCGCACCGACTGGGCCGGCGACGACCCCGCCGCCGAGCTCAATTTCAAGTTCTACCGCCAGGCCACCAACAAGATCGTCGGCCTCTCCGACGCCGCGGCGGCCTTCCTGGGCGCCTTCTTCTGAGACGGCCGGCCTAGCGGGGCTCCAGCTCGAACAGCGGCAGCGCCAGACCCGTCACCCCCGGCTCGATGGCGAACAGCCCGCCGGCCAGCGGCTGCTTGGCCCGCGCCGCATCCGACAGGTCCTCCCAGGCGCTGGTGATGTAGAGGGTCGCAAGCTCCGGCCCGCCGAACATGCAGGCGCTGGGCTGGCTCACCGGCGTCTCGACGACCCGGTCGACCTGGCCGTCCGGCGTGTAGCGGACCACGCGCCAGGCGCCCCATTCGGCGTTCCACAGACAGCCTTCGGCGTCGATGCAGGAGCCGTCCGGCCCGCCCTTGGCCACGGTGGCGAACACCTCGCGCCGCGCCAGATCGGCGGTGTCGTGCGCCCAGATCGTCTGCTTGGCGCTGTCGGCCAGATAGAGCCGCCGCCCATCGGGGCTCATGGCCAGGCTGTTGGCGATGTGAATGCCCTCGATCACCGGCGCGGTGGACCCGTCCGGACAGCTGCGGAAGACTGCGCCCGGCCGCTTGCCGCCGTCGTCGTCCATGCTCGACCACCAGAAGCAGCCGTCGCCCAGCATCACCCCGTCGTTGCTGCGGAAGCCCGCGCCCAGGTCGATCGGCTGGCGCAGCTCGACCTCGCCGGAGCGCGGGTCGAAGACCGCCAGTCCGCGTTCGGTGGCCAGGAGCAGGCCGCCGCCCCGCACCGGCGCTGCGGCGCTTGCGCGCATCGGCAGCTCATAGTGGCCCGTGCGGCCCCCATCGGGCTCGTGCCAGGACAGCCGAAATCCCTTGATGTCGAACCAGTAGAGCCGCCCGTCGCGCGGCGACCAGCACGGCCCCTCGCCCAACTTGTCAGCCGATTCAACGACGCAGCGGACTTCGGACATCGTTCCCTCCGGGTCGGGCTGGCCCGCCGCGCGACTCGCGCCAAGCTGGGCCGCGCCGAGGCCTGCGACAACCTGACTCGGGGCGTTTGGATACCGTTCAGGGTCTCGGGGCTACTATTGAATTCGACGAATCGGGAGGGGATCCCAAGAGATGACACTGTCGAGCTATTCAGACGTGTTCTCGATCAGCCACGAGCGCGACTACGAGGAGGATATCCACGTAGGCGATCTCGTCCGCACGGGGCCGAACCTCCACCCGCACTTCGAGGTGGTTGCGGTGCACGGCGACAAGGCCTGGGTGCGCAACGTCCAGAACGGAACCGACCACCTGGCGATGCTGTCGCGCTGCCGCAAGATCAACGGACAGCCGGCGGGCGACTGATCGCCCTGGCTGTCGTACAACCGACCCAACCAGTGAACCGGCGCCTCGCCCGCGGAGTTTAAGGCTTCGGGGCGCGTCGCTGCGCGCAATTCGGAGGACGCGCCATCTCGGCATTCATGTTCGCCACGGGGATCGAGAATTCCATCCCCACCATCAAGGGTGGCCGCGAGCGCGTGGACCAGATGGAGGCCTGTGGCCACTACCGCTATTGGCGCAAGGATTTCGAGCTGGTGCAGGAGATGGGCCTGCAGTTCCTCCGCTATGGCCCCCCGCTGCACACCACCCTGATCGGCCCGGACAAGTTCGACTGGGAGTTCGCCGACGCTGCGTTCGCCGAGCTCCGCCGCCGCGACATCATCCCGATCGTCGACCTCTGCCACTTCGGCGTGCCCGACTGGATGGGCAATTTCCAGAACCCGGACTTCCCGGAGCTGTTCGCCCGCTACGCCGCGGCCTTCGCCAGGCGCTTCCCGTGGGTGCAGCTCTACACCCCGGTCAACGAAATGTTCATCTGCGCCCTGTTCTCGGCCAAGTTCGGCTGGTGGAACGAGGAGGGCACGACGGACCTGACCTTCGTCACCGCGCTCAAGCACATCGTGAAGGCCAATGTGCTGGCCATGCAGGAGATCCTGAAGGTCCGCGCCGACGCGATCTTCATCCAGTCGGAATCCTCCGAGTACTTCCACGCCGAGAACCCCGCCGCGATCAAGCCGGCGGAGATCGAGAACTCCAAGCGCTTCCTGTCGCTGGACCTCAACTACGGCCACCGGGTCGACTCGGAGATGTACGAGTACCTGATGGACAACGGCATGACCCGGGACGAGTACCATTTCTTCCTGGGCAACTCGCTGCACCACCACTGCATCCTGGGCAACGACTACTACTGGACCAACGAGCACCGGGTCTCCGCCGACGGCGTCAGCCGCGCCTCGGGCGAGATCTTCGGCTATTCCGAGATCACCCGGCAGTACTACCACCGCTACCGCCTGCCGGTGATGCACACCGAGACCAACATCGCCGAGGGCCCCAACGGCGACGAGGCGGTGAACTGGCTCTGGAAGGAATGGGCCAACGTACTGCGCGTACGCAACGACGGCGTGCCGACCGTGGGCTTCACCTGGTACTCGCTCACCGACCAGATGGACTGGGACATCGCCCTTCGCGAGAAGAACAACCACGTCCACCCCGTCGGCCTCTACGACCTCAATCGCGAGATCCGGCCGGTGGGGCGCAGCTACAAGCAGCTGATCGCCGACTGGAACGCGGTGCTGCCCACCCAGAGCATCTGCCTCAGCGTTCCCATCGTGCCACCCTCCGAGCACGAGGAGCCCGCCGCCCAGCGCCAGCGGGCGCGGGCCCGCCACCTGCGGGCGGTCGAGCTCAGCGACGACGAGAAGGGCCAGGCCTCGTCCAGCCGATGACCGCCGCCGCGCGCATCGGCGGCGCGCCCGTCGTCACGCTCACCGCGCTGGACGCGCCGGCCGACGGCCCGGCCTTCCTGCAGGCCCAGGTGCTGCCCGGCCGGGGCATGATGCTGCTGCAGGCCCGCCTGCGGCTGCCCTCCGGCGAGGTGGTCGAGGCGATCCACGCGCCGCCTGTGGAGGCCGCCGCCTGCGCCCTGGACGGCGGCCCGGACGACTTCAACGGCAATGCCTCGTTCAGTTTCGGCGGGGCGATCCTGGCGCCCTTCGCCAACCGCATCCGCGGCCGCGCCCTGCCCGGCGCGCGCGAGATCGAGACCATCGTCGCGGGCGAGACGGTGCGGCTGCCGCGCAACTGGGGCGGCAAGGCGCCCGGCGCCGAGCAGTACGCCATGCACGGCCTGATCCTCGACGCCTCGGCGGCCTTCGAGCAGCCTTCCCCCGACCGCGTGGTGGGCCTGATCGACGCCGGTGACTTCGGCGGCCGCTGGCCGGGGCTGTGGAAGCTGACCTTCGAATGGCGGCTGCAGGCGGGCGCCCTCAGGCTGCGGGTCGAGGCGCGCAATGCCGGCGAGGCCGCCTGGCCCATCGGGCTGGGCTGGCATCCCTACTTCGCCCTGCCCAGCGGCGATCGCCGCCAGGCCCGCCTGCGTCTCCCCGCCACCACCCGCGTGGAGGTGGGCGACTACGACGCGGTGCTGCCCACCGGCCGCCTGTCGCCGGTCGCCGGCTCCCCCTACGACTTCACCGCCGGCGCGCCGCTGGGCGACCTCTACCTCGACGACTGCTTCACCGGCCTGGTCCGCGACGGCGACGAGGCCGCAGCCGAGATCCTCGACCCGGCCGCCGGCGTCGGCCTGCGCATCGCCTCGCCCAGCCCCGCGGTGAAGGCCATCCAGGTCTATGCGCCGCCCGATCAGGCCTTCGTCGTGGTCGAGCCCCAGTTCAACCTCGCCGATCCCTTCGGACCCGAGTGGCCGGGCGGCCTGGACACCGGCATGGCCACGGTCGAACCGGGGGAGGCGGTCGCCTACGACGTCTCCGTACGCGCCTTTGGCCTAGGGAACCCCTGACGGCGGCGGGGGGTTTTGGGGCTCCAGACGAGGCCGCACATGCATCGCGCT
Source organism: Phenylobacterium sp. (assembly GCF_035944335.1). Classification (GTDB taxonomy): domain Bacteria; phylum Pseudomonadota; class Alphaproteobacteria; order Caulobacterales; family Caulobacteraceae; genus Phenylobacterium. The sequence continues at coordinate 99,085 of NZ_DASZBG010000019.1, forward strand.
CGCAAGACCACGCCCGAGGACCCGACCGGCGAGATCGTCGATTTCGACGAAGCGATGCTCGACGCCCTCACCCCCGAAGCCCGCGCCAACGCGCTCGCCGAGGCCGGCCTGCTGGCCCGCGCCTTCGCGCCCGGCGCCGCCGCCGACGAGCTGGAATCCATGGCCCGCGCGCTGTCCAGCGGGGCCCGCGACCGCGACATGGACCGCAAGCACGCCCGCCGCCTCGC
>NZ_DASZBG010000020.1:0-32548 GCF_035944335.1 Phenylobacterium sp.
GAGCCGGGCGCGGGCCGCGGCATAGATGTCCGGCGGCGTCGTCCAGTCGTTGGCCACGCCCACCACGGGGCGTCCGTCGACCTGCCCGCGGACAAAGCTGCCCCGCCACGCGCGATCGAAGATCGGGACCTCGTAGCGGACGAGCGCCGTCAGCTCACCGGCCATCCGCCGTCCGGACGCCAGCCGGTAGTCCACGGCCCGTCGGTCGCCCGGCGGATCGATGGCCATGTCGGCGAGGGCCTGGTCGCCGTCGGCCAGGGCCCAGCCGCCGCTCGCGCCGCGGGCCACGAGCAGGGTGGTCGCCGCCAGGCCCTCGCCCGCCAGCCAGCTGTAGTCGAAGGGCGCCTCGAAGCGAGCCGCCTCCTGCCGCTGCTCATGGAACTTGGCGGGGCCCGCGTGGCGCACGACGCGGCCGCCGACCTGGAACTCCGCCTCGAACCGGCCATAGACCTCGTCGCGGCCCTCCAGCACCTGGGCCGTCAGGGTGTGGGTGGGTGTGAACAGGCCCTCCAGCCGGCCGGCCACGGGCCCCGGCCCATGCGGCGCGGCGCGGCCCCGGTGCATCGGCAGCGCGGCGGCCAGCCGCACGCTCTCGAGCCCCGGCCCACGACCGGTGCGGATCAGGGCCGCCTCGGCCGGCGGAGCCCGGTAGGCCGCCGCCGGGCCGCCGGCCAGCCGCTCGGGGCCGCACGGCAGGTCGTGGCGCGTGAAGGCATAGAGCTCGCCGTCGTGCAGCAGGTGGCACCAGAGCCAGGTTACGCCCGGCTCCGGGAAGCGGCAGAAGCGCAGGGTCGCCGCGGTGCGCCCGTCCGGCGACACCGACATCACCATGGCCGACTCCGAATAGGTCGTGAGGCCGCGCACCGACATCTCCCGCGAAGTGGCCGCCCGCGCCGGCGCCGCCAGGCCCAGGGCGGGCAGGGCGGCGGCCACTGCGCGGCGGGTCGGGCCGCTCATGGCCGCTCCGAGGTCGGCGGGAAGGCCGGCCGCGGCTGGTCGTCCGGCACGCCCATTCGGCGGCGCAGTGCATCGACCGTCGCCTTGCCCGCGGCATAGGAGGTATCCGGCGGCGGCGGGGCCAGCACATGGACGGTCAGGAATTTCAGGCCGTCGCGCAGCCGGCCGGAGAGGCTGCGGCCCAGGTGGTCGGCGCCGTGGACCAGCCGGTATTCGTGCGCGATCTGGTGGTCCCACAGCACCCGGTGCAGGAACTCCACGCCTTCATCCAGGTGGAACATGTCGCGGTCGCCGACCTCGATATAGATCTGCAGGTCGTGGCTGAGGATCGCCGCGCGGTTGTCGATGGCCATGTTGGCCGGGTTGGCCTTCTTCCAGAAGCTCCGGTCCACCGGATTGCCGAAGATCGAGGCGAAGAAGGCGTCGTTGCGCTGGAAGCGGTTGCGCATCTTCACGTCCTCGAAGCTGAGCGCCGGCTCGATGCCGGCCTCCAGGGCGGCCAGCCCGCCGAACATCTCCGGATGGTCGAAGCCGAGCCGGAGCGAGCCCAGCCCGCCCATGGAGATGCCAGTCACCACCGTCTGCCGCCGGTCGGCGGACACGTGGAATCGCCGCCGCACGTCGGGGACGAGCTCCGAGACGATGAAGCTCTCCCATTTCTGCGAGCCGTCGCGGTAGTCCATGTAGAGCGAGCGGTGCGCATCGGGCGTGACGATCACCGCCGGTGGCAGCTCGCCCGCCGCCCAGGCCGCCTCGATCGTCGGGCGCATCCTCGCCAGGAAGCCGTTGTCGCCGTCGCCGCCGTGCAACAGCAGGACCAGCGGCAGCGGCCCGGTCTGCGCCTCATAGCCCGGCGGCAGCAGCACCGAATATTTGGCCGGCGAGGGCACGAGCCGGGTGGCGATCTCCACCGTCTCGAGCTTCGAGGCGGCCTGCGCCCAGGCCGCGGGTCCGGCCGCCAGCGCCAGGATCACGGCCGCCCAGGCCGCCAGCATCGTCCGCCCCATCGTCGCCTCCCATGCTTTGGGAGGAGGCTAGCACGGCCCCGCCCGGCCGCGCGATCAGCCCGCCGGCCGTCAGGCCGTCACCCCGAACAAGGCCCCGACGCCGGCCGTCGCGGCCAGCGCCAGCGCGCCCCACAGGGTCACCCGCGCCACGCCCTTCCACACGGAGGCTCCGCCGGTCCTCGCCCCGATGCCGCCCAGGATGGCCAGCACCACGATCGCCGTGACCGAGACCACGGGCGCGATGGAGGCCTTTGGCGAGAGCAGGGCGGCCAGCAGGGGCGCCGCCGCCCCGACCGAGAAGGTTAGCGCGGAGGTGAAGGCCGCCTGCACCGGCCGCGCCGCGGTGGCCTCGGAGATGCCCAGCTCGTCGCGGGCATGCGCCGCCAGCGCGTCCTTGGCCATCAGCTGGTCGGCCACCTGGCGGGCCAGCTCCAGCTCGACGCCTCGGGCCACATAGAGGCCAGCCAGCTCCTCGCGCTCGAACGCGGGCTTGCTGGCCAGCTCGGCCTTTTCGAGCGCCAGGTCGGCCTTCTCCGTATCGGCCTGGCTCGACACCGAGACATATTCGCCCGCGGCCATGGAGAAAGCCCCGGCCACCAGGGCCGCCACGCCGGCCAGCATCACCTCGTGCTTTCCCTGGGCGGCCGCGGCGACGCCGACCATCAGGGCCGCGGTGGAGACGATGCCGTCGTCGGCCCCCAGCACCGCGGCGCGCAGCCAGCCGATGCGATGGACCAGATGTCGTTCGGAGTGACGCGCCGCCATGGGTGGTTCTCCATCAGGCCTCGCCCCCGCCCGCGAGGCGAGAGGGGGAGAAACCCGCTCAGGCGTAACTCTGCAGCGGCCGCACTTCCAGCGGCGCCTGGGCCGTGACGACGATCGCCTGGGCCGCGGCCAGGGCGCCTGCCGTGGTGGTGAAATAGGGGATCTTCATCATCAGGGCCGAGCGGCGGATCTCGAAGCTGTCGACCAGCGACTGCTTGCCCTCGGTGGTGTTGAAGACCAGCTGCACCTCGCCGTTCTTCATGGCGTCGACGATGTGCGGACGGCCCTCCAGCACCTTCTTGATCGACTCGACCTTGATGCCCTGTTCGGCGAGGAATTTCGCCGTTCCCGAGGTCGCCAGGATCCTGAACCCGTGGTCGGCCAGGGTGCGGGTCGGCTCGGCGATCCAGTCCTTGTCGGCGTCCTTCACCGAAACGAAGACGCAACCCTTGGCGGGCAGATTGACCCCGCCGCCCAGTTGGGCCTTGGCGAAGGCGCGCGCGAACGCCGGAGCCGAGGTCTCGCCGGGCCGAATCCAGTCGAGGCCCATGACCTCGCCGGTCGAGCGCATCTCCGGCCCGAGCACGGTGTCGACGCCGGCGAAGCGGGCGAACGGGAACACCGCCTCCTTCACCGCCACGTGGTCGTAGGGAGCCTCCTTCAGCCCGAAGTCGGCAAGGCGCTTGCCCGCCATGACCTTGGCCGCGATGGCGGCGATCGGCTGGCCGATGGTCTTGGCCACGAACGGCACCGTGCGGCTGGCGCGCGGATTGACCTCGAGGACGAAGATCCGCGGCGTGGACGAGTGCGGCTCTTCGATCGCAAACTGCACGTTCATCAGCCCGCGTACCTGCAGCGCGCGCGCCATGGCCTCGGTCTGCACCTTCAGCTCGGCGATGGTCTCCGGCTTCAGCGAGAACGGCGGCAGCGAGCAGGCTGAGTCGCCGGAGTGCACGCCGGCCTCTTCGATGTGCTCCATGACCCCGCAGACGAACACCGTCTCGCCGTCGCACAGGGCGTCGACGTCCACCTCGGTGGCGCGGCTCAGGTACTGGTCGATCAGCACGGGCGAGTCGCCGGAGACCCGCACGGCGTCGCGCACGTAGCGGGCCAGCTGCTCGTCGTCGCGAATGATCTCCATGGCCCGGCCGCCCAGCACGTAGGAGGGCCGGATCACCACCGGATAGCCGACCCGGTGAGCCGCCTCGAAGGCCGCCTCGCTGGACCGCGCGATGGCGTTGACCGGCTGCTGGATCTTGAGCCGGTGCAGCAGCTGCTGGAACCGCTCGCGGTCCTCCGCCAGGTCGATGGCGTCGGGCGTGGTGCCCAGGATCGGGATGCCGGCGTCTTCCAGCGGCTTGGCCAGCTTCAGCGGCGTCTGGCCGCCGAACTGCACGATCACCCCCAGCAATTCGCCGCGGCTGCGCTCGACCTCGATCAGTTCGAGCACGTCCTCGGCCGTCAGCGGCTCGAAATAGAGCCGGTCGGAGGTGTCGTAGTCCGTCGAGACCGTCTCGGGGTTGCAGTTCACCATGATCGACTCCACGCCGATCTCATCGAGGGCGAAGGCGGCGTGGCAGCAGCAGTAGTCGAACTCGATCCCCTGGCCGATCCGGTTGGGCCCGCCGCCCAGGATGATCGCCTTCCTGCGGTCCGACGGCTCGCTCTCGCAGTCGGGCGCCTGGCCCAGCGCGCCGGTCTCATAGGTCGAATACATGTAGGGCGTCTCGGCCGCGAACTCGCCGGCGCAGGTGTCGATGCGCTTATATACCGGCCGCACGCCCAGGCCCCGGCGCTGTTCGCGGACGTCGGTTTCGGTGGTGCGGGTCAGGGTGGCCAGCCGCGCGTCGGAGAAGCCCTGCGCCTTCAGCCGGCGGAAGCCCTGGGCGTCCAGCGGCAAACCCTCGGCTACGATGCGGGCCTCCTCCCGCACCAGGGTCTCGATCTGGCGCAGGAACCACGGCTCGTAGGAACAGGCGGCGTGGATCTCGTCGCAGGTCAGCCCCTCGCGGAACGCCTGGGCGATGACCCGCAGCCGATCCGGCGTCGGCTTGCCGAGCGCGCGCAGGATCGCGGTGTGCGGCGCGTCCTCGCCGTCGTCGGGCTCGATCTCCATCTCGTCGAGCCCGGTCAGGCCGGTCTCCAGGCCGCGCAGCGCCTTCTGCAGGCTTTCGGCGAAGGTGCGGCCGATGGCCATCACCTCGCCCACCGACTTCATGGAGGTCGACAGCACCGCCTCGGCGCCCGGGTACTTCTCGAAAGCGAACCGCGGGATCTTGGTGACCACATAGTCGATGGAGGGCTCGAACGAGGCCGGGGTCGCCCCGGTGATGTCGTTCATCAGCTCGTCGAGCGTGTAGCCCACCGCCAGGCGCGCGGCGACCTTGGCGATCGGGAAGCCGGTGGCTTTGGATGCCAGCGCCGAGGACCGCGACACCCGCGGGTTCATCTCGATCACCACCATCCGCCCGTCCGCGGGATTGACCGCGAACTGCACGTTGGACCCGCCGGTCTCCACGCCGATCTCGCGCAGCACGGCGATCGAGGCCGTTCGCATGCGCTGATATTCCTTGTCGGTCAGCGTGAGCGCCGGGGCGACGGTGATCGAGTCGCCGGTATGCACACCCATCGGGTCGATGTTCTCGATGGAGCAGACGATGATGCAGTTGTCGGCCACGTCGCGGACCACCTCCATCTCGTACTCTTTCCAGCCGAGCACGCTCTCCTCGATAAGCACCTCGGTGGTCGGCGACAGATCGAGGCCGCGCTCGACGATCTCGCGGAACTCCTCGACGTTGTAGGCGATGCCGCCGCCGGTGCCGGCCAGCGTGAACGAGGGCCGGATGATCGCCGGCAGGCCCACCAGTTCCAGGCCCTGCTCGGCCTCCTCAAGCGTGTGCGCGGCCTTGGATTTCGGGCTCTCCAGCCCGATGGCGTCCATGGCGTTGCGGAATTTCTGGCGGTCCTCGGCCTTGTCGATCACCTCGGCCCGCGCGCCGATCATCTCGACGCCGTACTTGGCCAGCACCCCCATCTGCTCGAGGGCGAGGGCCGTATTCAGCGCCGTCTGCCCGCCCATGGTCGGCAGCAGGGCGTCAGGCCGCTCCTTCTCGATGATCTTGGCGACCATCTCGGGCGTGATCGGCTCGATATAGGTGGCGTCGGCGACGTTGGGGTCGGTCATGATCGTCGCCGGATTGGAGTTCACCAGCACGATCCGGTAGCCCTCGGCGCGCAGCGCCTTGCAGGCCTGGACGCCGGAATAATCGAACTCGCACGCCTGGCCGATGACGATCGGCCCCGCGCCGATGATCAGGATCGAGGAGATGTCGGTGCGTTTGGGCATGTCTCTCGCGCGCAAGGGCGAGGCGCGCGCCTCGCGCGCCCGCTGCCCCTTCAGAACTGCAGGTTAAGAGGTCCCATTAGAGAGCCTGATCCGCTCGCGCAAGCACGCTGTCTTGAGCGCGTAATTTCGCCCCAAGTCGCAACCAAATCGCGGTCTAGCCATATAAGACATGTGCCGGGCGGCGTTGCGGCCCAGCTGTTTGATTTTCCTTACGGAGAGCCTTCGTCCCATGACCCTCGCCGACAAGATTCCGACCATGAGCGACGAAGAGGTGGTCAACCTGTTGGCCAATGCGCGGCGGCTGTCGGATTCGGCCGACGAGAAGCAGAGGGCCGCGGCCCAGGACCTGCTGCCCGTCCTGGAAGGCGCCGCCGCCGAGCGCAAGGCTCGCCGCCTCGCCGCCGCCCAGGCCAAGCGCGCCGCCAAGCGCCCGAAGACGGTCGCGGCCTAGCGCCGCGCGGACGCATCGGGCAGGCTCGGGTCCATGATCCGAGCCCTCGCCCTTCTCGCCGCCCTCGTCACGGCCTCCGCGGCCGCGGCCCAGCCCGCCGCGGTCACCACGCCCCTGAAGTCGCTGGACGCCACCAGCGCCGGCCAGCCGATCGTCATGCCGGCCGGTCCCTTGCGGGTCACCGTCTCCGAAACGCTGATCCCCGCCCACGGGGCGCTGCCCGTGCACAAGCATCCGTACCCCCGCTACGTCTATGTGCTGGCCGGCCGGGTGCGGGTCACCAACCTGGTGACCGGCCAGGCCGCCGAGCTGAAGGCCGGCGACATGACCATCGACCCCATCGACCAGTGGCACAGGGCCGAGGCGCTCGGCGACGAGCCGGTCCGCCTGATCGCCATCGACCAGGCCCCCCCGGGCGCCCCCACCACCGTGCGGCGCGAGCCTTAAGGCCGCCTGCATCCGAAACCCGCGCGGGCCCGTATCCGTCACGCCCCAGCTACGCGAGACCGCCGTTGATCGCCGCCGACGCCCTGCCGCTGCTGATGTCCCGCATCGCCGACGGCGATCGCACGGCGCTCAAGCAACTCTACGAGGCCACCTCCGCGAAGCTATTTGGCGTCTGCCTGCGTATCCTCTCCGACCGCGAGGAGGCCGAGGACGTGTTGCAGGAGGTCTATGTCACCGTCTGGCGTCGCGCCGACCGCTTCGATGCGGGTCGCGCCGGGGTGATGACCTGGGTCTCGACCATCGCCCGCAACCGTTCGATCGACCGGCTACGCGCCCGCGGACCGCTGGCCCGCGCCGATCAGCTCGACGACCTGCAGATCGCCGACGGCGCCGCCAGCGCTGAAGCCTTGCTGGCCGCCGCCGACGACGCCGGCCGCCTTCGGGGTTGCCTCGGCGAACTCGACACGCGGACCCAGAGCGTCATCCGCACCGCCTTCTTCGAGGGTGTCACCTACGAGGCGCTGGCCCAGCGGATGGACGCCCCGCTCGGCACGGTGAAGAGCTGGATCCGCCGGGGCCTCGCCCGGCTGAAGGGATGCCTGGAGCGATGAGCCAAGGCCCCGACCTCTTGCCCGAAGACGAGGCGCTGGCCGCCGAGCATGCACTAGGCGTGCTGAGCGGCCCGGAGCGCGCGGCCGCCGAGGTCCGCATGGCCCGCGACCCGGCCTTCGCGGCGCAGGTGGAGGCCTGGCGCGCCCGGCTCGCGCCCCTGCTCGACGGCGTCGCCCCGGTCGCGCCGCCGGCCGACGGCTGGTCGCGGATCGAGCGCGCCCTGCCGGCCAACGACGACCGCGCTGTCCGCGTCTGGCGCCGGACGACGCTGGGCGCGCTCAGCCTCGCTGCCGCCAGCCTGGCGCTCACCGTCGTGCTCGCCACCCGCCCGCCGGTCGTCTTATCTCCGGCCGCCCCAGCCCCGATCCTCAACGCCAGCCTCACCGGCCAGGCGGACGGCGCGCCGCTGTTCGTCGCCGCTTACGATCCGGCCCGCAAGGCGCTGATCGTCACTTCGCTCGTCCAGCCGGGCAAAGACCCCGTGCACGTCCACGAGCTCTGGCTGATCCCGGCCGATGGCCGGCCGCGCGCGCTGGGCTACATCGCGCCGGGGACCTCGAAGTCGATGCCCATGCCGGCCCCCATGCTGCCGCTCATCCGCCAGGGCGCGGCCATCGCCGTCTCCGTCGAGCCCCCCGGCGGCTCGACCAAGCCCGACGGCCCATCCGGCCCCATCGCCGCGCTCGGCAAGCTCAGCCAGATCTAATTCCGGGCGGCCTGCATCCGGCGCGTCCACGCCTGCGTACCTTCGCCGTCGCCGATCAAGGGGGCGACGGGAATTCGAAGGAACCTACCCATGCCTCGCAAGCTCTTCACGGCCGCGGCCGCCGGCCTCGCCATCGCCTTTGCCGCTGGCGGCCTCGCCTCGGCCCAGATGGCCGCCATGGCCCACAAGGAAAAGACCGTCCAGGTGGGCGGCGCGCCCATGTATCCGTCCAAGAACATCGTCCAGAACGCGGTCAATTCGAAGGACCACACCACGCTTGTCGCCGCCGTGAAGGCCGCGGGCCTGGTCGATACCCTCTCGAGCCCCGGCCCGTTCACCGTCTTCGCGCCCACCAACGAGGCCTTCGCCAAGCTGCCGGCCGGCACGGTGGAGACCCTGGTGAAGCCCGAGAACAAGGCCACCCTGACCAAGATCCTCACCTATCACGTGGTGGCCGGCCGCATGTCGTCCGCCGACCTGATGGCCAAGGCCCGCATGGGCGGCGACCTGACCACCGTCGAGGGCGAGACGCTCAAGGTCAGCGCCAAGAACGGCGCCGTCTGGCTGACCGACTCCAAGGGCGGCATGTCCAAGGTGACCATCGCCAACGTCAACCAGTCCAACGGCGTCATCCACGTCGTCGACACGGTGCTGATGCCGTAGGCGGGGAGCCTCGAGACACGAAATCCGTGGTTCAAATTGAAAGGGCGGCCCGAACGGGTCGCCCTTTTCTGCGCGCGTCTGCGTTTTCTGCGGTTCCTACCCCTTCGCCGCGTCCATGAAGCCGGCGAAGCGTTCGAAGAGGTAGAGCGAATCCGTCGGCCCCGGCGAGGCCTCGGGGTGGTGCTGGATCGAGAACACCGGCCGGTCCTTCAGCGCGATGCCCGCGTTGGTGCCGTCGAACAGCGACACATGGGTCTCCACCACCGGCGCCGGCAGGCTGTCGCGGTCCACCGTGAAGCCGTGGTTCATGGAGACGATCTCCACCTTGCCGGTGGTCAGGTCCTTCACCGGATGGTTCGCCCCGTGGTGGCCCTGGTCCATCTTCACGGTCTTGGCCCCGAGCGCCAGCGACAGCATCTGGTGGCCCAGGCAGATGCCGAACACCGGCGTCCCGCTCTCGATCAGCTTGGTGATCTCCGGCACGGCATATTCGCCGGTCGCGGCAGGGTCGCCCGGGCCGTTCGACAGCAGCACCCCGTCGGGCTTGCGCGCCAGGATGTCCGCCGCCGACGTGGAGGCCGGCACCACCGTCGCCCGCGCGCCGACGCTGGCCAGCGCGCGCAGGATGTTGCGCTTCACCCCATAGTCGACGACCACCACCTCGTACTTCGGCTTGCCCGGTTTCTCATAGCCCTCGCCCCAGGCCCACAGGCCCTCGTCCCACACGAACGGCTGCAGGCACGAGGCGTCCTTGGCGAGGTCCAGGCCCTCCAGCCCCGACCAGGCCTTGGCCTTGGCGATCAGGGCGTCGAGGTCGAATTTCCCCTCGGGGCTATGCGCGATCACGCCATGCGGCATGCCCTGCTCGCGGATCGCCCGGGTCAGCGCCCGGGTGTCGACGCCGGCCAGGCCGATGACCCCGCGCCGCGCCATCCAGGTCGCAAGGTCGCTGTCGGCCCGCCAGCTCGCCGGCTGGGTCGGCAGGTCGCGGAAGATCGCCCCGCGCGCCGCCGTGGTCGCCGAGCCGGAGACCTGCTCCAGGTCTTCCAGATTGGTCCCCACATTGCCCACGTGCGGGAAGGTGAAGGTGACGATCTGGGCCATGTAGGACGGGTCCGTCAGGATCTCCTGATAGCCGGTCATGGCGGTGTTGAAGCAGACCTCGCCCACCGCGTCGCCCACCGCGCCCACGCCCAGGCCCTGCAGCACCGTCCCGTCGGCCAGCGCCAGCACGCCGGTGACGCCGGGCAGCAGATCACGGCTCATGGGCTTGGCTCCTTGGGATCGGGGATGTCGGCGCGTCCGCGCAAACGGTCGCGTAGGTAGTGAGTCGCGTTAACTCGGTCAATGCGGCTAGCTTACCGCGAACGCGGGAGGCGCAGCATGGCTGGACCCTACATCGATCCGGACCGGGCGGCCTGGGCGATCTTCAAATCCCTGCCCAAGGACCAGCCGATCCACATGCTCAACCTGATCAGGCTGAAGCCCAGGGCCGAATATCCGCCGGACCATCCCGACCACGGCCGCGACCTCACCGGTCTCGACGCCTACCGCGCCTATGGCCGGACCTCGGGGCCGATCTTCGCCCGCGTCGGCGGCCGCCAGGTGTGGGCCGGCAAGCCCAACGCCATGGTCACCGGGCCGCAGGACGCCGAACAGTGGGACCTCGCCTTCATCGCCGAATATCCCGACGCCAAGGCCTTCATCGAGATGGTCCGCGATCCAGACTACCGCGAGCACGTCAAGCACCGCACGGCGGGCGTGGCCGACTCCCGCCTGCTCTGCCTCAGCCCCGTCACCCCCGGCGACACCTTCGGCGAATAGCAAAGGAGAACCCCATGCTCGTCCTGCGCCCCAACTGCGAATGCTGCGACCGCGACCTCGCCGCCGACAGCCCCGACGCGCGCATCTGCAGCTATGAGTGCACCTTCTGCGCCGACTGCGTGGAGACCCGGCTGGGCGGCCGCTGCCCCAACTGCGGCGGTGACTTCGTTCCCCGCCCGATCCGCCCGGCGCACCTGCTCGCGAAGAACCCGGCCTCCACCGAACGCGTCACCAAGCCCCACGCCGCCTGCGCCGCCGCCTAGGCTGAAGCCGCGGGCGCCGCTATGACCGCCCCATGCGCATCACCACGGTCGGCTTGGACGCCGACGACACCCTCTGGCACAACGAGAGCATCTTCCGGCTGACGCAGGATCGCTTCCGCGCCCTGATGGCGGAGGTCGCAGCCCCCGAAGTGCTCGACGCCAAGCTCGCCGAGGTGGAGCGCCGCAACCTTTCCCTCTACGGCTACGGCGTGAAGGGCTTCACGCTCTCGATGATCGAGACCGCCATGGAGGTCACCGGCAACCAGGCGCCGTCGCCGATCGTCGCCGAGATCCTGGCCGCCGGGCGCGACATGCTGGCCCATCCGGTGGAGGCCCTGCCGGGCGTGGAGGCGGCCCTCGCCGACCTTGCGGCCGACTACCGCCTGGTGCTGATCACCAAGGGCGACCTCCTCCACCAGGAACAGAAGCTCGCGGCCTCGGGCCTCGGCGACCTGTTCGCCGCCGTCGAGATCGCCTCGGAGAAGGACGCCGCCACCTACGAACGGGTCTTCGCCCGCCACGGCGACGGCGCGGCCCGCGCCGCCATGTGCGGCAACTCCCTCCGCTCCGACGTTATCCCGGCGCTGGAGGCCGGCTGCTACGCCGCCCACGTCCCCTACCACCTCACCTGGGCCCACGAGCTCGCCGAGCCCCCCGTGGGCCATGCGAAATTCGCGGAGCTCGCGTCCATCTCGGAGCTGCCGGCGTGGGTGAGGGGGCTGGGCTAAGAACCGCGCATCCCTGCGAAGGCGAGGGCCCAAGCCGAGTCGAACCCACGACAACGCCACGCCGCTTGATTCCCACGTTCGCGGGGACGAGCGGCGGACGAGGCCCCTCGCGGCCGAGCGGCTTGCGTCCGCCGGGTGGGCGCCCCAGAACCGGGCTCTCGGCTCGGAGACCCGTTTGACCCGCATCGTCTATGGCATCTACTGCGCCGGGGGGCTGCAGGGCGGGCACAAGATGATCCTGCGTCACGTCGAGACGCTGCGCGATCTCGGCTTCGACGCCGTTGCCTACACCGGCGAACGCAACACCATCCCCACCTGGTTCGATCACCGCGCGCCGATCATCGTCGGCGACAACGTCCGGCCAGGTCACGATATCTTCGTCCTCCCGGACGACGCCTTCCTGGCGCTGAAGACGCTGGCCACGGCGCCGATCCGCACCCTGGTCATGGTCCAGAACCACTTCAACTACGCGGCCGTGTCGCTGGAGCCCATGCGCGCCTTCCCGGCGGACCGGTTCCCCACCTTCCTCGCTGTCGGCCCCACCGTCGCGGCCCTGCTTCGCCGGCTCTATCCCATGGCCGACGTGCGAAACGTCCGCTGCTTCGCCGACGAGCGGCTGTTCCGTCCCCGCGAAAAGGCCGGCCACAGCGTCGCCGTCGCGCCGCGCAAGCGGCCGCAGGAGGCGCTCGCCATCGGCCATCTGTTTCGCAGGCTCCACCCCGCCCACGCCGACCTCGCCTGGCGCATGCTGGAGGACCTGCGGGAGCCGCAGGTCGCGGAGGCCTACGCGGCCTCCACCCTGGCGCTCAGCCTCAGTCACCTGGAGGGCGTCGGCATGACCACGCTGGAGGCCATGGCGTCGGGCTGCCTGTGCGCCGGCTTCACCGGCATCGGCGGGCGTGACTACGCCACACCTGACAACGGCTTCTGGGTCGACGAGGACGACGACCTCGCCGCCGCCGACGCGCTCGCCCGCGCCGCGGACCTCGCCAAGGCGGGCGGACCCGCGCTGAAGCGCCGGGTGGACGCCGGCTTCGAGACCGCGCGCCAGTGGTCCTATGCCGCCTTCCGCGCCGAGCTCGAGGCGCTCTGGATGGACCTCGCGCCCGAAGCGCGGCTGCGCAACGGCCCGCTGGATTGAGCCGGGCCATGCGCAGGATCGTCTATTGCTTCTATTCCGGCGGTGGCCTGGTGGGCGGCCACAAGATGATCCTGCGCCACGTGGAGACCCTGCGCGACCTGGGCTTCGACGCCGTCGCCTACACCGGCAAGACCAACACCATCCCGGCCTGGTTCGAGCATCGGGCGCCGATCGTGGTCGCCGGCCCGGTCAACCCGGCGCGCGACCAGCTCGTCCTGCCTGACGACGCGGTCAACACCATGCGCCAGATGTCGGCCACCGGGCATCGCCCGGTGATCTTCGTCCAGAATCACTACGCCTTCGCCGCGGGCCCGATGGAGATGGTCGATCTCTATCCGCCGCAGCGCGCGCCGCACTTCCTGGGCGTCAGCGAGGCCATCGGCGGCATGCTGCGCCGGCTCTATCCGCAGGCGACCGTCGAGATCGTGCCGGCCTTCGCCGACGAGCGGGTCTTCCGCCCCGCCGCCGCCAAGGGCCCCGGCGTCGCCGCCTCGCCGCGCAAGCGACCGCTGGAGGCCGACGTCATCCGCAACCTGCTGGGCGCCCTGCATTCCCGCCACGCCGAGCTGCCCTGGCGCATCCTCAAGGACGCCAGCGAGCGGGAGACCGCCCAGGCGTTCGGCGAGGCCAGCCTGTTCCTCAGCCTCAGCCGGCTCGAGGGGCTTGGCATGACGCCGCTGGAGGCCATGGCGTCGGGCTGCGTCTGCGCGGGCTTCACCGGCGTCGCCGGGCGCGACTACGCCACCGCCGACAACGGCTTCTGGGTGGGGGAAAACGATTGCGAGGCCGCCACCGAGGCCCTGGCCCAGGCGGCCGACCTGGTCGCCGCCGGGGGCGCGCCGCTGAACCACCATCTGGACGCCGGTTTCGAGACCGCGCGGACCTGGTCCTACGCCGCGTTCCGCGAGGGCCTGGAGGAAACCTGGATGCGCCTCGCCCCCGACGCGCGGATCAGGAACGGTCCGCTGGATTGACCTTCAGCTGAGCGGGGGGCTCAGGCGACCTTGCGGCCCGGGCCGTCGGCGAAAGCGCGGCGCAGGTGGCTTGCGCCCCGGCGGGCTGCGGCCAGCAGGGCGGTCGCCATGACGATGGCGAAGATGCCGAACCAGAACATGTCGCGCGTCCAGGTCTGCTGCGCCTGATGATGCACGGCGTCGTCGCCCGAGCGGCTGCCCAGGAGCGCGGTGACGCCGAAATAGTCGAGGCAGCCGAGCGCCGCCCAGGTGAGCGCCAAGGCGCCTGCAACACGAATCCACATGATCATGGCGCCCCCCTAAACTGGCGCTTCAGAAGCCCAAACATCGCATTTCTCGGCCGCCCGGGTCAAATCCGACTGTCGCCGCGCGGATGCCGCACTAGTCATCCGCCGCCGGCTGGCCGCATATAGGAAGCTTCCGGGGGCTTCGAAACAGTGCGCTTCGACGAGCGGTTTCTCGACGAGATCAAGTCGCGGCTTCGGCCGTCCGAGGTGATCGGCCGCACGGTCAAGCTGCGCAAGCAGGGCCGCGAGTACGTCGGCCTGTCGCCCTTCACCAAGGAGAAGACGCCCTCCTTCTACGTCAACGACGACAAGGGCCAGTTCTTCGACTTCTCCTCGGGCAAGACCGGCGACCTGATCTCATTCCTGCAGGAGACCGAACGGCTGTCCTTCGTCGAGGCCGTCGAGCGTCTGGCCGCCGAGGCCGGCGTCCCGCTGCCCGCCGTCGACCCGCGCGCCGCCGAGCAGGAGACCAAACGCCAGGGCCTCATGGACTGGCTGGAGCTCGCCGCCCAGTGGTTCGAGGCCGAGCTGAAGCGGCCCGCCGGCCGCGAGGCCCGCGCCTACCTCGAAAAGCGCGGCCTGCCAGAGGCGGAGTGGCCCCGCTTCCGCCTGGGCTTCTCGCCCTCGGGCCGCACGGCGCTGAAGGACTACCTCGTCGCCAAGGGCGCGCGCCCGGCCGAGCTGGTCGACACCGGCCTGCTGATCGCGCCGGAGGAGGGCGGGGCGCCCTACGACCGGTTCCGCGACCGGATCATCTTCCCGATCCTCGACGCGCGGGGCCGGGTGATCTCGTTCGGCGGCCGGGCCATGGATCCGCAGGCCCGCGCCAAATACCTCAACGGCCCCGAGACCACCGCCTTCCACAAGGGCCACCAGCTCTACGGCCTTTCCGAAGCCCGCAAGATGCTGGCCGCCGCGCCGGCCGGGGAGGAGCCGCCGCTGGTGGTGGTCGAAGGCTACATGGACGTCATCGCCTGCCTGCGCGCCGGCCTGCCGGCCGTGGCCCCCATGGGCACGGCGCTCGGCGAGGAGCAGATGGAGGTGCTCTGGCGCCACCATCCCGAACCCACCCTCAGCTTCGACGGCGACCGCGCCGGCCGCCAGGCCGCGGCGCGGACCATCGACCGGGCGCTGCCGCTGCTGACGCCCGGCAGGAGCTTCAGGTTCGCCATCGTCGAGGGGGGCAAGGACCCCGACGAGGTGCTGCGCGAGCAGGGCCCCGCCGCCCTGAAGGCCCAGCTCACCCGGACCACCCCCTTCGTCGAGGCCCTGTTCGCCCGCGAGCGCGACCTCGAGGACCTCGACACGCCGGAGCGCCGCACCTCCCTGAAGGTCCGCCTGCGCAAGGTCGCCGCCCTGATCGCCGACAAGGATCTGGCCCAGGCCTACAAGGAGGACTTGCTCGGCCGCTACGAGCAGCTCTGGCCGACTCGCGAGCCCGTCTACACCGTGGGCGCCGCGGCCCGCGAGCTGTCGCGGCGGCGCTGGGACGGCAAGCGCGGCGGCCCACTGGCGCGCTCCACCGCCGAGGGCCGGGAGGCCGCCGAGCGCCTGCGCGGCTCGGCCCGGCCGCTCGCCGCGGCGCTCGCACTGGCGGCCCTGCAGGACCCCTCGCTGATCGACGACAAGATCGAACTGGTCGGCGCCCGCGGTTTCGGCGACGAGAAGCTCGACGCGCTCGCCCATGAACTGGTCCTGCTACGCTACGAGGCCGAGAGCCTCGACTATGACGCCGCCCTGCGCCGCCTGAAGGCCCGCGGCCTCGACGAGGCCCTGATCGCGCGGCTTTCGAAGGATGCCGGGCGGGCCGGCGTCTCGGCGCCCTTCCTCGACCCCCATGCCGCCCGCGACCATGCGCGCGCCCTCTGGCGGCAGGCCTTCGACCTCCTGATGAACCTGGAAAGCCTGGAGCGCGCCGTCGAGGCGGCCGCCCGCGACCTGCCCCGCGACCAGGATAGCTCCACCCTCATCGCGCTGAAGTCCGAACGCGACCAGCTGCGCCGACTCATCAACTCCGACTGGGCCCATCCCGAGGAAGCCGCCCAGCCCGTCCTGCCGCACTGATCGGGGTGCGACAAAATGGCCCAAACTTTTCAAGGCCTTGGGTTTTTGCACCGCCGCGCCGAAAACCCCGGCCGTCGCGCCCTTGACACGGAGGCGCCCCCACGCCATCTGCACGCTGCGGATTTAGCGCGCTGTTGATAGACATCCCTGGGCCGTCGCGCACGTCGGACGCGCCCCTCTTCTAGAGCCAGATGTCTCCCTCGATGCGCGGAAGTCCCAGTGGTCGCGGCCGCTCGCCGATCCGGTTCCGGATGGCGGCGCTGGTTGACGCCGTTTTCGGTGTCCCGGCGCGCAACGGGCAGGGCGCGGCGCACTGAGGCGTCATGAGGGCGCGATCAGAACGGGAACATCTGGGGGGCGAGACGGGTCGTACTGTCGCGGCCCCTCGTCTGTTGCGCACCCGCCACCATTTACGGCCCGCCCTTTGCACAAGCGGCGGACCCGACCGGAGACCTTGATGAGCACCACCACGGCCGAAACCGAAACGCCAGAGACCCAGGGCGGAGACGGCCCGCTCCTCGACCTCACCGATGCGGCGGTCAAGAAGTTCATCAAGCAGGCCAAGGCCCGCGGCTACGTCACCATGGACGAGCTGAACAAGGTCCTGCCGTCCGAGGAGGTCACCTCCGAGGCGATCGAGGATACCTTGGCGATGCTCAACGAGATGGGCGTCAACGTCGTGGAGTCCGAGGAGGACGCCGACGGCGGCGAGGTGGCGGTCCGCGAGGAGACCGCCCTGGTCGAGACGGCCAAGGAGCCGGCCTACGACCGCACCGACGATCCGGTCCGCATGTACCTGCGCGAGATGGGCTCGGTGGAGCTGCTCTCCCGCGAGGGCGAGATCGCCATCGCCAAGCGCATCGAGGCCGGCCGCGACACCATGATCCGCGGCCTGTGCGAGAGCGCGCTCACCTTCGAGGCCATCATGGTCTGGCGCGAGGAGCTGGCCTCGGGCCGCATCCTGCTGCGCGAAGTGATCGACCTCGAACAGACCTACGGCGGCCAGATGGCCGACGCCAATGAGATCGCCGCCGTCGAGCCGGTGATCGAGGCCGCCGAGGAAAAGGAAGAGACCGAAGCCGTCGAAGGCCAGCCCGAGGGCGAGAGCGACGACGACTTCGACGACGGCGCGGGCCCCACCATCAGCGCCATGGAAGCCGAGCTGCGCGAAGGCGTCATGGCCGTCCTCGACGCCATCGCCGGCGAGTTCGAAGCCTTCCGACTGCTGCAGGAGAAGCTGGTCCTGCAGAAGCTGCAGGGCCAGGACCTGACCGACAAGGACCGCAAGGCCTACGACGCGGCCACCAGCGCCATCGTCCAGCACCTGAAGACCCTGAAGCTCAACAACAACCGCATCGAGGCCCTGGTCGAGCAGCTCTACGCGATCAACAAGCGCCTGATGGGCCTCGAAGGCCGCCTGCTGCGCCTGTCGGACAGCTACGGCATCAGCCGCACCGAGTTCCTCAAGGCCTATCTCGGCTCCGAGATGCGTCCGGACTGGCACGTGCAGGTCAAGACGCTCGGCATCCGCTGGACCAAGTTCGCCGATAACGACCGCAGCCAGATCGACGACATCCGTTCCGAGATCGCCGCCCTGGCGCAGGAAACCGGCGTCGCCATCGACGACTTCCGCCGCATCGTCCACACCGTCCAGAAGGGCGAGCGGGAGGCCCGCCAGGCGAAGAAGGAAATGGTCGAGGCCAACCTGCGCCTGGTGATCTCCATCGCCAAGAAATACACCAACCGCGGCCTGCAGTTCCTGGACCTGATCCAGGAGGGCAACATCGGCCTGATGAAGGCGGTCGATAAGTTCGAGTACCGCCGGGGCTACAAGTTCTCCACCTACGCCACCTGGTGGATCCGCCAGGCGATCACCCGCTCGATCGCCGACCAGGCCCGCACCATCCGCATCCCGGTGCACATGATCGAGACGATCAACAAGATCGTCCGCACCTCGCGCCAGATGCTGCACGAGATCGGCCGCGAGCCGACGCCGGAGGAACTGGCCGAAAAGCTCGCCATGCCGCTCGAGAAGGTCCGCAAGGTCCTGAAGATCGCCAAGGAGCCGATCTCCCTCGAGACGCCCATCGGCGACGAGGAAGACAGCCACCTGGGCGACTTCATCGAGGACAAGAACGCCATCTTGCCGATCGATGCGGCCATCCAGTCGAACCTGCGCGAGACAACGACCCGCGTGCTTGCCTCGCTGACGCCGCGCGAGGAGCGCGTGCTGCGCATGCGCTTCGGCATCGGCATGAACACCGACCACACCCTCGAGGAAGTCGGCCAGCAGTTCAGCGTCACCCGCGAACGCATCCGCCAGATCGAAGCCAAGGCGCTGCGCAAGCTGAAGCACCCGTCCCGCTCGCGGAAGCTCCGCAGCTTCCTCGACAGCTGACGACGTCGCGCGTCGCGGGCGAGCCTACTCCGCCTGGACGCGCGACAGGCCGTGCGGCGCATCGAGCGCGCGGCCGCCGCGCAGGATGAAGGCGATCTGCTCCAGGCGGCTGAAGCCGACGAGCAGGGCGGCCAGCCAGATCCAGCCTTCCCAGCCGGTCAGGGCGACCAGCGGCCACAGGCCAAACAGCACGACGCCGCCGGCCTTCGCGGACCAGAAGTGGAACATCAGCACCCGCCGGCTGAGCAGCCACGAGATCGCCAGATAGGCGATCGGCCCGGCGAACAGGATCGCCAGCGCCACCGGCTGGCGCGCCAGGATCCCCGGTCGATCCAGCGCCAGGAAGGCCAGGATGGCGATCGAGAACAGGTTGTCGACCACGGCGTCGAGCTGGGCGCCGAAGGCCGAGGCCCGGCCGCTGCGCCGCGCCAGCCAGCCGTCGACCAGGTCGCTCGCCGCCGCCACCCCGTAGAGCCCCAGGGCGCTCCACCGGAACCCCGCCAGCAGGAGCAGCAGGATCGGCGCGATCAGCACCGCGCGCGACAGGGTCACCAGGTTGGCGAGCTTTAGGCCCCCATCCTCGATCAGCACGCGCTTGAGAAGCGCGCTCACGGCGTCGGGCCTTCGTCGAGGCGGATGGTGGTGGGCAGCGAAATCAGCTGATCGACGGCGAAGGCGCCGCGGTGCATCGGGCAGACCAGCTCCCCGGCTGCATTGATGAAGCCGGCCTTCAGCGGCCCGCCGCGGTGCGGGCAGCGGTTGCGCACCAGATAGAGCGCCTCGTCGTGGCCGAGCAGGAAATACTCCTCCCCATGGCGCCAGATCGGCGGCAGGTCGCTCCCGATCCAGGTCCCGGTCATGGGACGAGCCGCCGGCCGTAGCAACCCTGCGGGAAAGCCGAAAAGGCGCCGGCGTTCACCGTGCCGAACCCGCCGACCTGCAGGGGCTCGTCCGGATCCAGCGCCCCCGCGCCCCCGGGCGTCACCCCTGCGCCGAGCCGCGCCAGGTCCGGGGCGACCGGGCTCGCCTCACCCGCGGCGACCGCGCCATCCAGGGCCCGCGCCGTGGCCAGCATGTGGGCGCCGGCCGTCTCGAAGGCCATCCGCGTCAGCTCCGCGCCGGCCACGATCTCGCCGCCCACCTCTGCGCCATAGGCCGCCACCAGCGGGTCGGCCACCTCGTCGACCACCATGGCCGTGTGGTGCAGGTCGATGTGGGCGTGTTCGCCGAAGTACCGCGCGTCGACCTCCGGATGGAATTCCCGCAGGTAGCGGAAATGGTCCTGGGTGGAGCGCTGATAGGCCGTCTCCGCATAGAGCAGGAAGCCCACCTGCAGGAAGAAGTTGGCCGGGTTCTGGAACAGGTGGTGGATCAGGTTGTGCAGCTCCAGCGCCGCGGTGTCGAACAGCGGCCAGCAAGCGTTGTATTCGTCGCTCAGCCCGAAGCCGCGCATCACGGCGCGAAAGAGCACGCTGTGCTTCTTGCCGTGCGCGCCATAGCCGAACTCGTCGATCAGGATGCGGAACAGGGCCGACTGCGGCGCCCCGAACTCGCCCACCACGCCCAGCGCCGAGGCCGAGGCTTCGGCCAGCAGGTCGGGCGACGACTGGACCAGGAAGTTGCGGTACTGCGCCTCGCGGTTCGGGCTGGCCCGCAGGTAGGCGACGAAGGCGTTCTGCGGCTGGCTCCGCACCTCGCCCAGCAACGCCTGCGCATAGGCGCGCCAGTCGCGGCGGGCCGCCTCGGCGCGCGCCGCGGCCGCCAGCGGGGCGACCAGCTCGGCCTCCAGGCCGTGGCGCACCCGCTCAAGCCGGGCCATCTCGCCGGCGTCGTAGTGCCGCTGCAACCGCGCCACCACCGAGCCCTCCGGCGCCGCGCTCGGCAACAGCATGTAGCGCGCCTGATAGGCCCGCATCAAAGCCAGGTGCTGGACGTGGCGCAGCCCGGCCGGATCGCCCGCCGGATCGCCGCCCAGATCGTCTTCGCCGATGCGCAGGTCCCAGACGGCCGGCGGACGGGCGCCGCTGCGTTCGGCGAGCCGGCGTCCCACCGCGGCGAGCTCGGCGGCCTCCATCAGGCGGCGTTCGCGAACGGCGTGTAGATCGAAACGCCCACCCCGCTCTTCACGAACATGTCGGCCAGGCTCCAGCGCGACAGCGACAGCGCCGAGGTCCCGTTCACCGGCCGCAGATAGGTCGGCGCCTCCAGCGCCCCGGTGATGATCGGGATGTGCTTGATGATGATCCGAGACACCAGCTTGGCCTCGAACAGGCTGTGCAGCAGCCGCGATCCGCCCTCGGCGATCATGCTGCGGATGCCCAGGCCGTAGAGCACCGCCATCAGCTCCGCCAGGTCCACCCGTCCGTCGCCACACCGCACCACCTGCACATTGGGCTTGGCGGCCAGGGCCGCCACCACCGCGTCCGGCGCCTGGCGGCACACCGCCACCAGCGTCGCCCCGCCGTCGTTCAACAGGCGCGAGGTCAACGGGATGTCGCCCATCGAGGCCGGCACCACGCGCAGCGGATTGGGCCCCTGGAAGTAGCGCACGGTCAGTTCCGGGTCGTCGCTGCGCACGGTGCCGGCGCCCACCATGATGGCGCTGTGCAGCGCCCGCTGCTGGTGGAACCAGGTCCGCAGTTCGTCGCCGTAGAAGGCGAACAGGTCCTTGCTGGACGCGCCCGGTCCCAGCGAAAGCTTGCCGTCGATGGTCAGCTCGGAGAGCGTCGTGATTTCGATCATGGTGCAGCCCCCGACGGTGCGCGGTCACGCCCTGAACTCGATTGCTCAACGTTCGTGACGGCGAAAAGTACGCGATATTCCCTAGCGCCCGCCACCGGCGATCTTGGCGCGCGCCTGGGCCTCGACCTTGCCCATGCCGACGAGCACGTCGCGCGACGACTGCAGGGTGGCCTGGAAGCCCCTGAGATCGCCGCTGTCGATGCGCCGAACATCCTTCGGCCGGGTCCATTCGAGCCCGATCAGCGGGCCCAGGCGGCAGGCCTTGGCCAGCACCGCCTGGCGCTCGGACGGCGCGGCGCGCGCCACCAGTTGGCCGACGATCCCGTTCCAGTTCGGCGATCCGCCCATGCAGCCGCCCAGGCCGTTGCAGTCGCCGGTCCAGAACCGCTTGTACCAGCGCGCCGTCAGCGACCCCTCGGCCAGCCGATCGGCGGCGATCAGCGGCTTGCACTCGGCGCGCACATAGCTCTGCGCCTGGGCCGGCGCCGCGCCAAGGACCAGCGCCGCGGCCATCGCCGCCCGCCACATCGGCCGCCTGTCGTTGATTTCGGATCGCCGGGTCATGTCCGCCCCTTCGCAGCTGCCCGTGCCAAAGGCGCGACGGCGGCGAGGGTTGCGTGCGCCGCCGGCTCAGCCGCGCAGCCCCAGCGCCTCGATCGCCGAAAGCTGCGCCGGCTCCAGCGGCCCGGCCGCCTCGGCCGCCAGCGCGTCGGCCAGCTCGTCGCGGGTCTTTACGCCCAGGATCAGGGCGTCGACGCCTTCCATGCCCAGCGCATAGCGGTGCGCCGCCCGCGCCGGGTCCTCGCCCCAGGCGGCGCACAGCGCCCGATAGCCCGCCGCCCGCTCATAGTCCCGCGCGTCCGGGTGGTTTGGCGACAGCGGACGGTCGAGCGCCGACGTCAGGGCGCCGGCCTGCACCGCGCGGATGCCCAGCACGCCCAGGCCGCGCGCCTGGGCCGCCGCGATGATCTCGCGCGGCCGCGCCGGCTCCGCAAACCGCCGGATGCCGCCGGCCGAGTCCATCAGGTTGGCGATCGCCTGCACCACGGCGGGCGAGGGGTCGTGGCCGATCGCCGCCAGCACCGCCTGCGGCACGCCGATACCGGTGATCCCCCAATGCCCGATCCGCCCCTGCGTCTTGAGCCGTTCCAGCGCCGGGACCACCTCGTCCACATAGAGCGACCAGCGGGTGGAGAACTCATCGCGCCGCCCATCGCCGTGCGCATAGGCATAGCCGTCCGCCGCGATCGAGGAGTGCAGGAAGAAGACGTCGACGAAGCCCAGCCGCATGGCGCTCAGCGACGCCTCGAGGGAGGCCTGCAGCCGCCCGCCGACCTCGCCCGGCGGCGGCGAGCCCAACTGGCACTTCGACGTGATCCGCACCCCAGCCGGCAGGGCGCCGGCAAACATCTCGCCGATCAGCCGCTCGCAGTTGCCGTACATCGGGGCGGTGTCGAGCACGTCGATCCCGCCGTCGAGGGCTGAGCGCACCGTCGCCTCCACCTCGGCCCGGTCCACCGCGCCCCACACCTGCCCGATCCCGCCGCCGCCCAGCACCAGCCGGCTGACGCGGCCCACGGGCCCCAGTTGCACGGTGTTCATCGGCGTTCCCCCGTCCACGCGCCGGGTGACGGCGGCGTTGGCTTGGAGGATAGTGGGCGCCGTTGAGGCCGCCGCGCCAGACTGTCCCGCGCGGCCACGGAGGCCGCCATGACCTATGCGCCAGCCACACGCGTCGTCCATGACGCCGACAGCCACATCATGGAGCTGCCCGACTTCCTCAAGAAGTACGCCGATCCCGAGCTGCGCGACGAGATCCCGGAGGTCAGCTATGCGGCCTCCATCGTCACCGACGAGGAGGTGGCGGCGATCATGGGCCAGGGCGGCCGCCACAGCCCCGAGCACGTGGCCGCCCAGATCGCGCTGGGCGACCGGCTGATCGAGGCCTCCAAGGAGATCCAGGCCCTGGGCGCCTTCGACAGCGCCGACCGCTCCACCGCGCTCGACCTCCTGGGGTTCAGCAAGCAGCTGGTGTTCGCCACCCACAGCGTCGCCTTGCCGTTCTCGGCCAGCTCCAAGGTCGAACCCCGGCTGCGCTACGGCGCCGCCCGCGCCCACAACCGGCATATGGCCGAGTTCTGCCGCGCCGACGACCGGCTGATCGGGGTGGCCGTGGTGCCGCTCGACGATCCGGACCTGGCCATGGCCGAGCTGGAGTTCGCCCTCTCCGAAGGCCTGGGCGCGGCCTGGGTGCCGCACCGGCCCTGCGGCGACCGCTCGCCTGGCCACGTCGACCTCGATCCGTTCTGGGCGAGGCTCGCCGAGAGCGGCACGCCCTTCGTGCTGCACGTCGGCGGCGCGCCCTTGCAGGTCGCCAGGGCCTGGATGAACAACGGCCGCGCGCCCACCAAGGACTGGCTCGGCGGCGGGGAAAACCTGCGCACCAAGGACATCGCCCTGCTGCACGAGGGGCCCGAGGCCTTCATCACCATGCTGGTGCTGGACGGGGTGCTGGAGCGCCACCCGGCGCTGCGCGGCGCCAGCGTCGAGCTGGGCGCCGGCTGGGTCCCGGAGCTGCTGCGCCGGCTGGATTGGGTGGTCAAGCACTGGAGCCGCAACGACGCCAACCTGCAGGCGCTCAAGCGCACGCCCTCGCAGCAGATCAGCGAACAGCTGGCCTTCACCCCCTTCGTCTTCGAGGAGGTCGGCAAGCTGATCGATCAGTCGAACCCCGACCTCTACCTGTTCTCCAGCGACTATCCGCACATAGAGGGCGGCCGCAATCCGATCGGCCGGTTCGAGACCGCGCTCGGCGACCGCGACGAGGCGGTGCGCGACAAGTTCTACACCCAGAACTTCCTGCGCATCTTCGCCGCCGCCGGGGCCCCCGCGCCGCGAGCGCCCGCGACGGCCGAGGCCTGAACCTCCATCCGACCGTCCCCGACGATCACGACAATGTCGGCTGCGGTCATGGCGGCCGCCGGCCGGGCGGCTAGTCTCGCGGCGATGACACCCGCCCTAGCGCCAGCCGTAGTTGAAGCTGATCGAGATGCGCTCGCTCCTGGCGGCGTTGGCCGGAACCTCGTGCCGCAGCCAGCTCTCCCACATCAGCACCGTCCCCGGCGCCGGCGTCAGATAGACGAAGCTCTGCTGGCCCTGCGGCGCATCGGCGCGGCGCGGCGGGGCGGCCATCATCAACGGCAGGCGCGGATCCTCCAGCTTCAAGGCCGAGGCGTTCTTCGGCGTGCGCACATAGACCGTGCCGGAGATCACGCTGTGCGGATGGACGTGGCCGGAATGGCCGGCGCCGGGTTTCAGGACATTGACCCACAGGCTGTCCAGCTTCAGCCGGCCCTGGCCGAGGTCGAACGCGAGTTCGCTCGCGAAGGCCTTGGCGTGGCGGTCCAGCCGTCGCTTCAGGTCGCCGAACACGCTCGCCCGCTGCGGCAGGTCGCTGAGCGAGGCATAGGAGGTGTAGCCGCCGTAGCCGTGCGCCTTCGACCAGGCCCGGCCGGCCCCGTCCTCGGAGGCCAGCATGCGGCAGGCGACCTCTAATTCGGCGTTGAAATTTTCGAACTCCGCGTGCGTGCTAAGCGTCGCTTCATATACCGGAGTCGCGAATAGGGGGCGCAGCGCCATGATTGCGGCGCTAGCCGTCCCGTGAAGGATTGTCAAAAGTTGTGGACCTCTGGCTCTTGCGGCCAAGCTCCATTACAGCATTGTTTCAACGACAGCTCCGCCCGGGTTGGACGCGGAGCGCTTGGGGGGAATTCGACCATGATGAGGATTGCGGCCGCTCTGGCGATTGCCGGTGTTGTGATCGCGGGCCATGCGCAGGCGGCGCCTGCCAAGGCCAGGCCCGCCGGGGGCCATGCCACCCAGGCCGCCGTGGCCTATCACGCCGCGCGCGGGCCCGACCGGGTCCACCCCGATCTGAACGGCGTCTGGCAGGTCATGAACACCGCCGGCTGGAATATCGAGCCGCATGCCGCGAGCGCGGCGCTGCAGATGCGCCCGGGCCCCTACGGACCGGTGCCGGCCAAGGACGTGCTGGCGCTGGGCGCCGTGGGCGCAGTGCCCGCCGGCCTCGGCGTCGTGCAGGGCGGGGAGATCCCCTACACCGCCGACGCCAGGAAGACGCGCGACGCCAACAAGGCCGACTGGATCAACAAGGATCCGGAGATCAAGTGCTACCTGCCGGGCGTGCCGCGCGCCAACTACATGACGCATCCCTTCCAGATCTTCCAATCCGAGAAGCAGATGCTGTTCGCCTACGAATACGCGGGCGCGGTGCGCAACATCCTGTTCACCGATCCGGGCCCCGCGCCGGTCGACAGCTGGATGGGCCAGTCGGTGGCGCACTGGGAGGGCGACACCCTGGTGGTCGTGGTCACCGGTCTCAACGACTCCACCTGGCTCGACCGGGCGGGCAACTTCCACTCCTCCGACATGAAGGTCGTCGAGCGCTATACGCCGACCGGTCCGGGCATCCTGCGCTACGAGGCGGAGATCACCGATCCCGCCACCTTCACCCGGCCGTGGAAGATGAGCATGAACCTCTACCGCCACGTCGGCGACGACGCGCGGCTGGGCCAGTTCAAGTGCGTCGAGTTCGTCGAGGAGCTGATGTACGGCAAGCTGCGGAAGAACCCGCTGCCTTGATCGGCTCCATTGTGCGCGGACGAGAACCTCATGTACGATGAGGTCTCGTCTGCGGGTAATTTAGACCCGTTCGGTCGCCGTTCATGGCGGCCGAGTGAATTTGTAGAAGACGTCAGCATCGGCGCTGGAGGCGCACCATGAATTCTCGTCGTATCACCTTCACCACCCTCATCGGCGCGGGCGTGCTCGCGGCGGCGGCGATCGGCGTGGGGCAGGCTTCGGCCCACCACGCCTTCTCCGCCGAGTTCGACGGCAAGGCCCCCGTGCTGCTGCGCGGCAAGGTCACCAAGGTCGAATGGATCAACCCGCACGCTTGGGTGCACCTCGACGCCGCCGGCCCCGACGGCGTGGTCCGCGAATGGATGGTGGAGGGCGGCACGCCCAACACCCTGCTGCGCGCGGGTGTCGACAAGAACACCCTGAAGGTGGGCACCGAGATCATCGTCCGCGGCTACCAGTCGAAGGACAAGGCCTGCACCCCGGTCTGCAAGGCGAACGGTCGCGACGTGACCTTCCCCGACGGCCGCAAGGTGTTCATGGGCTCGTCCGGCACCGGCGCGCCCAAGGACGGCTCGGACCCGACCGACAAACAATAGGCTCCGCGGCCGACAAGGCTGGCGAAAGGGGAGCCCGCGCGGCTCCCTTTTTTGCGTTTCGACCGAGGGGGTGCGCGCCGTGCTGACCTATCTGTGGATCGCGCTCGGCAGCGCGCTGGGCGGCATGGCCCGCTTCGCGCTGTCGACCTTCGTCGCCCAGGCCGGCGGCGGGGTCTTCCCCTGGGGCATCCTGCTGGTCAACGTCACGGGCTCCTTCGCGATCGGCGTTCTGGCGACGGCGCCGGCCGGCCTCTCGCCCGACGCCCGCCTGCTGCTCACCGTCGGGCTCTGTGGCGGCTACACCACCTTCTCCAGCTTCAGCCTGCAGACCCTCGATCTGCTCCGCCAGGGCCATGTCGCCGCCGCGCTCGGCAATATCGCGGGCTCGGTGGTCCTGTGCCTGCTGGCCGTCTGGGCCGGGGTGGCGGTGGCGGGCCTCCTGAACGGCGTCCGCGGCGCAGCTTAGGCGGGTCGCTTTCCGGCGGCGGCTAAGGTAAGAGGAAGTCCGGCGACGACGCTCTATCTGCTTTGATTTCAATAGAGAAATAGAGGGGGGATGTTCATTGGTGCGTGAAGCCCTGGTCTGGTTGCAGACCGTGCTCGGCAAAGGGACCGGCGACACTGCCCAGTCCTGGAGCGAGGCCCTGTTGGGCTCGCTCAATTTCTGGGGCTTGCTGGAAGGGACGCACCTGCTGACGCTGGTGCTGTTCGCCGGCACCATCTTCGTGGTCGATCTGCGATTGCTGGGGGTCACCTTCCGCCGCACGCCGGTGTCGGTGGTCAGCGACAAGATCCTGCCGCTGACCGTCGCGGGCTTCGTCATCCTGATCGCCACGGGTCTGGCGTTGTTCTTCGCCAAGCCGTTGGTTTATTACCACAATATCTGGTTCCGGGCGAAGCTGGTGTTCCTCGTCCTGGCCATGCTCAACATCGTGGTCTTCCACACTCGGGTGCAGAAGAACCAGGCGGCTTGGGACACCCTGGCCACCCCGCCGCGCATGGCCCAGGTCTCGGCCGTCCTGTCGCTGGTCTCCTGGCTGCTGGTGATCGCGATGGGCCGCTTCATCCCCTACAACTGGTTCGATTGCGGCAAGCCGATCCCCCACGTTGTGAACGTGCTGCAGGACTGCAAGACCTCCGAGCACGGGGCCGTCGATGCGCAGGACATGGTCAAGCTCGCGCCCAATTCCGGGGCGGCCAAGCCGCAAGGGGCCGCGCAATGAAACTCACCTTCGAAGTCCTGTTCCCGGCGCTTCGGCCCTGGGTCGTCAATCTGGTCAACGTCTGGCCCGCCTACATCATCAAGCCGCAGTACGCGAACTGGGAGGTGCTGCACATCCTGTCGCTGACGCTGCTCGGCGGCACGGCCATCCTGATGAACCTGCGGCTGCTGAACGTCGGCATCACCGAGGAGCCGCCGTCGGAGATCTACCGCAACCTCCGGCGCTGGCAGGACCTGGGGGTCATCGGCATCATCGCCTCGGGCATCCTGATCGGCATGGCCAACGCCGAGAAGCTCTACGACTCCACCGCCTTCGTGGTGAAGATGTGCGCCCTGCTGGGCGGGATCATCCTGACCTATGGCGCGAGCCGGCCGGTGGCCAGGGCCGACGGCGCGGTCTCGAGCTCCGCCAAGCTGTGGTTCCTCCTGGGCGCGCTCATCTGGCTCGCAGGCCTGGTGATCATGGCCACCGGCGCCCTGATCAATGTGGGCCTCTATCACGTGATCACGGCCGCGGCGCTGGTGGTGCTGATCGCGTCCAGGGGACGGCTGCGGTGGATCTACCTGGTGGGCCTGCTGGCGCTGATCGCCGCGCAGCAGGGCGTCACCCACTTCGCCTACGCGGGCGACGACATCCACCACCTGGACCCGGTCAACAAGCTGTTCACCTGGCTGTTGGCGATCTGGATCGTCGGCGCGGGCCTGGTGCGCCTGTTGCTGACGCGCCGCGAGGAACGTCAGGGCGTCTTCGTCCAACTGATCGCCTGGTCGACCATCCTGGTCTGGATCACCGGGGGCGCGGCCGGGCGCTGGATCGCCTTCGAATAGCGGTGCGGGCGGCCTGCGGCGACGCGGTCTAGGTCGTCTGGATATCTAGCAGCGAGCGCCACATCGCCTCGGCGATGTGGATCACGCCGAGGTTGGCGCTGAACTGGGTTTTCGCCTCTATCTGGGTGACGGCCTCGGAGGCCGGATCGACGCTGGCGTCGGCGCCCATGCGCGCCGTGCGCTCGGCGGAGGCTTCGAAGCGGGCGGAGGCGGCCATCAGGCCGCCGCGGGCGATGCTGAGCGGATCCATGGGTCCTCGCTTGATCGGCCAAGGATAGCCGCCCCTAGGTTAAGCCGCGGCGAGCAAGCATGGTGAACGCTGCGCTCGCCTCTCGATTGCAGAAGCGCTACCCTCCCGGCGGGGGGACACGAAGGAGACGCGCCATGCTGCGCACTTTGATGATCCTGGGCGCGGCGGCCGCCCTGATGAGCGGCCCGGCGACCGCCCAGTCGATCGCCGACCCGAGCGTCACCAGCATCTGCCTGGACCCCACCGGCCACACCGTGCCGGTCACCTGCCGGTCGCACGACGCCAGCCGCATCGCCCAGCGCGAAGACATCTGCCAGTGCCTGCACGGCGGCGATCAGGTCACCGTGCCCTTCTGCCCACGAGGCGTGAAGCCGCCGGCCGAGGACGTGGCCTTCGAGCACGCCCGCCGATCCGCCGTGGTCAAGGGCAGCCTGGTGGGCGCGACCTATGCCGGCCGCCCGATCTGCGTGGAGTCGCGCAGCAACCTCGGCGGCGCCTACTGAGCTATTTGCCGAGCGCGGCGTAGACCAGCTTCTGGAAGATCGGCAGGGCCACGCGTCCGCCCATCCGCTGGCCGGTGGCGAGCTGCGCCGCCGAGCCAGGATCGAGCGGCATGGAGTTCTGGATCAGGTAGATCATCACCATGTCCTCGGCCGGGTCGGCCTGCCACCAGGTGCCGAAGGCGCCTGGCCAGCCGAACGCCCCCACCGAGCCCGCGCCCATCCAAGCCTGCTTCTCCGGATCGGTGATCACCGAAACGCCCAGGCCGAAGCCCTGGCCGCCCCAGAACGGGATGCCCATGAACGGAATCTCCCGCTGGGCCTCGGTGAGCCGGTTGCGGGTCATCAGCTCGATGGTCTCGGCCTTCACCAGCCGCACGCCGTCCACCTCGCCCTTGCCAAGCATCATGCGGGCGAACTTCAGATAGTCGTCGGCCGTGGAGATCAGCCCGCCGCCGCCGCCCTCGAAGGCCGGCGCTGCGTCAGTCAGCGGCAGCGACACGTCCTCCAGCGGCCCGGCCTCGGGCGGGGCGCGGTAGAGCTTCGCCAGCCGGTCGCGCTTCTGTGGCGGACACCAGAAGAAGGTGTCCTCCATGCCGAGCGGGCCGAAGATGCGGTCCTGGAGCACCTGGCCCAGCGGCTTGCCCTCGATGCGCGCCACCAGGAAGCCCAGCACCTCGGTCGCGTGGCTGTAGTGGAACCGTTCGCCCGGCGGATAGGAGAGCGGCAGGGTCCCCAGCGCCGCCAGCCAGGCGTCCGGCGTGCGGCTGTTGACCAGCGGCGAGCCCAGCCGGTCCTCATAGGCGTGCGCGATCGGCCCGATGGAGGTGAAGCCGTAGGCCAGGCCCGCGCGGTGGGTCATCAGGTCCTCGACCGTGATCTCGCGCGGCGACGGATAGGTCGCCTCGAGCGGTCCTTCGGCGTCCTTCAGCACCTGCAGGTTGGCAAGCTCGGGCAGCCACCTGGTCACCGGGTCGTCGAGCTTCAGCTTGCCTTCCTCCATCAGCATCAGGGCGGCGATGGAGGTCACCGGCTTGGTCATGGAGGCGATGCGGAACAGGGTGTCGCGGGTCATCGGGACCTTCCCGGCGATATCGCGGTAGCCCAGGGTATTGACCTGGGCGACCTCGCCCTTGCGCCAGACCAGGGTCACGAACCCCGACAGGTCGCCGGCGTCGACCACGCCTTGCAGCGCGGCCGGGATTTGCGCCAGCGCCTCGGGCGCGAGCCCGCCCGTGCCTTGATCGCCGTACATCGCCAGATCCTCCCACGCCCCTTATCGGCGTTCACTCATCAGTTGGGCAGGCGGATGGGGCGGGCGTCAAGCGGGTCCTGCCTGGATTGAAAGCCCTCCTGGAGGTGCGTATATCCGGCGCCGGCCCGTGGGGGCGGCGTCGAAGGAGTCTGCCAATGCTGGTGACCTTGCTGAAGGCCAAGCTGCATCGCGCGACGGTCACCCAGG
The DNA here is from genome assembly GCF_035944335.1 of Phenylobacterium sp. Lineage (GTDB taxonomy): Bacteria > Pseudomonadota > Alphaproteobacteria > Caulobacterales > Caulobacteraceae > Phenylobacterium. Next base: position 30,896 of record NZ_DASZBG010000020.1, read on the forward strand.
CGGATCTCGACTACGAGGGCTCCATCGCCATCGACCGCGAGCTGATGGACGCCTCAGGCATCCTGCCGCACGAGCAGGTGGACGTGCTCAACATCACCACCGGCGCCCGCTTCACCACCTACGCCATCGAGGCGCCGCGCGGCAGCCGCGTGATCGGCGTCAATGGCGCCGCGGCCCGTCTCGTGCAAAAGGGCGACAAGGTGATCGTCGTCACCTACGGCATGCTGCCCGTGGAGGAAGCCCGCAACTATGCGCCGACCGTGGTCCTGCTCGACGAGGGCAATGTCATCAAACAGGCCGCCTGAGGCCGCCGCCGCGGCGCTGGTCGTCGTGGTCCTGACGCTCAGCGCCTGCGCCCCGGGCGCGCCCAAGGGCGTCGACCAGGACAAGCTCGACGCCGCGGTCTCCGACGCCATCGGCGATCCGGCGAGCTGCCTGCTGATCGCCGAGAAGGCCAGCGGCAGGCTCGTCTATCGCTACAACACCGCCACCGTCTGCGCCCGCCAGCTGCCCTCGTGCCAGGGCCAGGCCGCGTGGCAGGTGAAGGACCTGCTCGCCGCCACGGTCAAGGATGGCCAGGCCAGGGCGCTCTCCTGCAATACCTCCGCCGACGCTTCGCACGGGGTCAGCTGGGCCTCCGGCGTGCTGCCGGCCAAGGGTCTGGTCTATGCGGCGGTCATGGAGGGCGCGCGCACCTTCCCTGGCCGCATGATGGCCGACCGGATCGAGCCCCGCTTCAAGGACCTCGGCCTGCAGTAGCAGCTGGATCAGCGGGCGAGTTCGTAGACCCCGCTCACCTGGATGCGCACCTGCAGTTCGCCGGGAGATACCGGCGTCGGCTGGACCATGCGGCTTTGCGCGACCATGACCGGCTCGGTGATCACCGGGGGGGCGAAGCTCGCGCCCTCGCTGAGGCTGACCAGCCGCACGACCGGATGGCCCAGGGCCCGCGCATAGAGCTCGGCCTTGGCCTGCAACGCCCGCACCGCCGCCAGCCGCGCTGCGTCCTGCGCCGCCGTGGGATCGCTGAGTCCGAAGGCGACGGAGTTCACATTGGTCGCGCCGGCGCCCACTGCGGCGTCCACCGTCTGGCCCAGCCGCTTGAGGTCGTGGACGGTGACTGTCACCTGGTTCGAGGCGTCGTAGCCGGTCAGCCGCGGCGGCTGGTTCTGCTCATAGACGTACTTGGGATTGACGTTGAGCTGGGCGGTGCGGATGTCCCGCTCGGCGATCCCGTCGCGCTTCAGGGCCGCCATGACCCGGTTCATCTGCTCGGCGTTGGCGGCCAGCGCCAGGGCCGCGGTCGCAGCCTCGGTCTGCACGCCGAGGGTGATGGTCGCCATGTCCGGCGCCGCTTTCACATCCCCATAGGCCGACAGGTTGAGCGTGGTGGCCGCGAACCGCGCGTCCGACGGGACTTGCGCGAAGGCCACCTGGGCTGCGGTGATCACCACGGCGAAGGCCAGGGCGGCGGCGCTGAGGAATCGCTTCATCTCGGGGGCTCCTTGCAAGCTTCGCCGACAAGCTGCGCGTCGCTTTCTGAACGCAAGCTTTAAGGCCCGTGCCGCCCATGCTAACCGCGCTGGGTTCCCTGCGGGGGCCCGTAGCTCAATGGTTAGAGCCGGCCGCTCATAACGGTCTGGTTGCAGGTTC
>NZ_DASZBG010000021.1:0-3603 GCF_035944335.1 Phenylobacterium sp.
CCGCCGAAGTCCTCCGGCTCGCCCCAGCGGCGGAAGGGCACGCGCTTGATCACCGCGTCGTTGAACTTGTCATTGTCCTGGGCGCCTTGGGTCATGTCGGTGGCGATCCAGCCCGGCAGGACGGCGTTGGCGCGCACGCCGTATCGCGCGTGCTCGACGGCGATGGCGCGGATCATCGAGATCACCGCCCCCTTGGTCGAGGCATAGGCTTCGTTGCGCGCCGCTCCGTCGATGGCCGAGAGCGACGAGGTGACGATCAGCGAGCCGCCGGGCTCTCCGGCGCCCGCCCGCTCGACCATGTGCTTGCAGGCTTCGCGGAAGGTGAAGAACACCCCATCGAGGTTCACCGAGAGCACCCGCCGGTAGGTCTCGGTGGAGAACTCGGCGAAGGACTTGGCGCCGCCGCCCACGCCGGCGTTGGCGATCACGGTGTCGAGGCGGCCCATCTTGGCCACCGCCTCGGCCATGCCGGCGACCACCTGGCCCTCGTCAGCGACGTTGATCTTCTGGGTCAGCACCTTGCGGCCGTGGCCCTTGAGCTGGCCTTCCGCGGCGGCGTTCTTGTCGGGGTTGGTGCCCCAGATGACCACGTCGGCGCCAGCCTGGGCCATGGCGTCGGCCATGCCGAGCCCGATGCCTGAGTTGCCGCCGGTGACCAGCGCCACCTTGCCCGTCAGGTCGAACGGCTTGTAGGCCATGGACACGCCTCCCTCGATTTCAAACACGCGTTGGGGCGAAAGGGGCAGGCTTACGGCGCGGAGGTCAAGGCCTCACGCCGCGGTCCAGCCGCCGTCGACGCTCAGCGCCGCGCCCGTGGTCGAGGCGCCCATGTCGGAGACCAGATAGAGCAGGAGGCCCGCCAGGTGGGGATATTCCACGAAGCTCTTGTTCGGCTGGGCGGCGAGGATCACCTCCTCGACCACGCGGTCGGCCGCGATGCCGCGGGCCTTGGCCTGGTCGGCGATCTGCGCCTCCACCAGCGGGGTCTTCACATAGCCGGGGCAGATGGCGTTGGCGGTGACGCCGAAGCGCGCCAGCTCCAGCGCTGTGGTCTTGGTGAAACCGACGATGCCGTGCTTGGCCGCCACATAGGCCGACTTGAAGGGCGAGGCGACCAGGCCGTGCGCCGAGGCCAGGTTGACGATGCGGCCGCGGCCCTGGACCTTCATGATCGGGATCGCGGCCCGCGTCGCGTGGAAGGCGCTGGTCAGGTTGATGGCGATGATCGCGTCCCACTTGTCGATCGGGAAGTCCTCGATGGCCGCGACGTGCTGGATACCGGCGTTGTTGAGCAGGATGTCCAGCCGGCCGAACTCGCGGTGCGCGAAGCCGATCATGTCGGCGATCTCGGCGGGCTTGGTCATGTCCGCGCCGTGATAGCGCACACGGACCCCGGCCTCCTTTTCCAGCGCGGCGCGCTCGGCCTCGATCTTGGCCGGATCGCCGAAGCCGTTGAGGACGATATCGACGCCCTGCGCCGCCAGCGCCTGGGCCATGGCCTGGCCGATCCCGCTGGTCGATCCGGTGACGACGGCGGCGTGACCCTTCAGCCCGTAATCAGGCATGGACGGCGGCCTTGCGCTGCTGGGCCACCGGCGGCGGCTGCGGCCGGGAGAAGGTGAATTCCTCGTCGGAGGATAGGCTGGCCACGAACCGGTAGCCCTCGGCGTCGAAGCCCTTCAGATCGGCGGCCCTGTCGATGCGGTTGTCGATGGCGTAGCGGGCCATCAGGCCGCGCGCCTTCTTGGCGAAGAACGAGATCATCCGCGCCTCGCCATCCTTCTCCTCCAGGAACCTCATCGTCAGCACCGGCAGGGTCAGCGCCTTGCGATCGACGGCGCCGAAATATTCGCCGCTCGCGCAGTTCACCAGCGTCTTGTCCTTCTGACCCTGGGCGGCCTCGTTCAACGCCTGACTGATACGCGGTCCCCAGAAGTCATAGAGGCTCTGGCCGCGGCGGGTCTTCAGCCTGACCCCCATCTCCAGCCGATAGGGCTGGATGGCGTCGAGCGGGCGCAGCACGCCGTAGAGGCCCGACAGGATCCGCACATGGTCCTGCGCCCAACCCAGCGCCTTCTTGTCCAGCGTGCGGGCCTTCAGCCCCAGATAGACGTCGCCGTTGAAGGCGAAGGCGGCCTGCAGCCCCTCGTCCGAGGCGGGATCGAAGGCCTGGAAGCGCTCGCGGTTCAGCTTCGCCAGGGCGTCCGACAGCGACATCATCCGCTTCAGGTCGCGCGCCGTCAGCCGCCGCGTGGACTTGGCCAGCTCGGCGGTCTGGTCGGCCAGTTGCGGCAGGCTCAAGGGCGCGCTCTCAGGCGCCCCCGTGAAGTCGAGCGCCTTGGACGGGGAGAGGACGATCAGCATGGCTTTCCTTTGGCGCGGCTTGCCCGGCAGAACAAGACTGCCTCAGAACAAGACCCGCGGGTTCATGATCCGCTTCGGGTCGAGCGCCGCGCGGATGGCCCGCATCGCCGCCACCTCGACGGGGCTCTTGTAGCGCAGGGCCTCGGCCGTCTTCATCGAGCCCAGCCCGTGCTCCGCGCTGATCGAGCCGCCCAGCGACACCACCAGGTCGTGGACGATGCGGCTGCCCGCGTCCCGCTTGGCCGAATACTCGGCATCGGAGCCGCCGTCGGACCGCAGCACGTCATAGTGGATGTTGCCGTCGCCGAGGTGGCCGAAGGCGGCGATCCGCGCGCCGGGGGCGAAGGCGTGCATGGCGGCCGTGGCCTCCTCGAGGAAGCGGCCGACCTGGCTCACCGGCACGGAGACATCGTGCTTCCAGGTTGCGCCCTCGGGCTTCTGGGCCGGCGACTGGTTCTCGCGGATCGCCCACAGCGCCTTGGCCTGGGTCTCAGTCTGGGCGACCACGGCGTCGGCGATCAGCCCAGCCTCCAGCCCCCCGCCCAGGAAGCGCTCCATGCCGGCCTCCGCCGCCCCCGGCTCGCCCCAGGCGAACTCGGCCAGCACATACCAGGGGTGCGAATGCTCCAACGGATCGCGCGTGCCGGGTATGTTGCGCAGGGCGAACTCGATGCCGAGCCGCCCCATCAGCTCGAAGGCCTCGACCGAGCCGCCGGTCTCGTCCTTGGCGCGGACCAGGAGCTTGATCGCGTCGGAAGGACTGCCCACCGCGATGAAGGCGACCGCGCGCGAGGCCATCTGCGGATAGAGCTTCAAGGCCGCGGCGGTGACCACGCCCAGCGTCCCCTCCGCCCCGATCAAAAGCTGCTTGAGGTCATAGCCGGTGTTGTCCTTGCGCAGGCGCTTGAGGCCATTCCAGACCTCGCCGGTCGGCAGCACGGCTTCCAGGCCGAGCACCAGACTTCGGGTCATGCCGTAGCGCAGCACCTGAGTGCCGCCGGCGTTCGTGGAGACCACGCCGCCCACCGTGGCCGAGCCCTCCGAGGCCAAGCCCAGCGGGAAGCGCCGGCGCTCGACCGCCGCCGCCGCATGCACCTGCGCCAAGGTCACGCCGGCCTCGGCCACGATCACGTCGTCGAAGGCGTCCAGGTCGCGGATGGCGCGCAGCCGCTCGGTGGAGAGCAGCACCTCGCCCTGCGGGATCTGTCCGCCGACCAGGCCGGTGTTGCCGCCTTGGGT
>NZ_DASZBG010000022.1:0-106595 GCF_035944335.1 Phenylobacterium sp.
AGCGCGCTTTCCAGGGCGCCCAGGGTCTCCACGTCCAGGTCGTTGGTGGGCTCGTCGAGCATCAGCACATTGCCGCCGGAGGCCAGCGTCTTGGCCAGGTGCACCCGGTTGCGCTCCCCGCCGGAGAGCAGGCCCACCTTCTTCTGCTGGTCGGCGCCCTTGAAGTTGAACGAACCCACATAGGCGCGGCTGGGGATCTCGCGGCCGCCGACCTTCATCACGTCCAGGCCGCCGGAGATCTCGGCCCAGACATTGTTGTTGGGGTTCAGGCTGTCGCGGCTCTGGTCGACATAGGCCAGCTTGACGGTTTCCCCGAGGCGGACACTGCCCTGGTCGGGCGTTTCCTGGCCGGTGATGATCTTGAACAGCGTGGTCTTGCCCGCGCCGTTGGGGCCGATGACGCCGACGATGCCGCCGGGCGGCAGCTTGAAGGACAGGTTCTTGAACAGGACCTTGTCGCCGTACTCCTTCTCCAGGTTGTCGACCTCGATGACCAGGTTGCCGAGCCTGGGGCCTGGCGGGATCTGGATCTGGGCGAAGGTCTGCTTGGCGTTCTCCGCGGCGTTCTGCAGCTGGTCGAAGGCCGCCAGGCGCGCCTTGGACTTGGTGCGCCGCGCCGAGGGCGAGGAGCGCACCCAGGCGAGCTCGCGCTCCATGGTCCGCTTCTTGCCGGCCTCCTCGCGTTCTTCCTGCGCCAGCCGCTTGGTCTTCTGCTCGAGCCAGGAGGAGTAGTTGCCTTCGTGCGGCAGGCCCTTGCCGCGGTCGAGCTCCAGCGTCCACTTGGTCACCTGGTCCAGGAAGTAGCGGTCGTGGGTGACCAGGATCACGCAGCCGGGGAAGGCTTCCAGGTGGTGCTGGAGCCAGGCGACGCTCTCGGCGTCCAGGTGGTTGGTGGGCTCGTCGAGCAGCAGCATGTCGGGCTTGGCCAGCAGCAGGCGGGCCAGGGCCACCCGGCGCCGCTCGCCGCCGGAGAGCTTGTCCACCGGCCAGTCGTTGGGCGGGCAGCGCAGGGCGTCCATGGCCATCTCGATCTTGCTGTCGATGTCCCACAGGTCGCCGGCGTCCAGCTTCTCCTGCAGCGCCGTCATCTCCTCCATCAGGGCTTCGGAGTAGTCCTCGCCCAGCCTGGCGGCGACCTCGCTGTATTTGTCGAAGATCTGCTTTTCTTCGCACCAGGCGATGACGTTGCCCCAGACGTCGAGCTGGTCGTCGAGCTGCGGCTCCTGCTCCAGGTAGCCGCGCTTGACCCCGTCGGCCGAGAAGGCCTCGCCGGTGAAGTCCTTGTCGATGCCGGCCATGATCTTGAGCAGGGACGACTTGCCCGACCCGTTGACGCCGACGACGCCGATCTTGGCGTCCGGGTAGAACGACAGCCAGATGTTCTCGAAGAGCTTCTTCGGGGCGCCCGGGAAGGCCTTGGTCAGGCCCTGCATCTGGAAAATATATTGCTGCGCCATCGGCGTCCGCGTCTCGCTATGTGAGGAAGTCGCGTGCAGATAGCGGCGGCGCTCCCCCGGTGCAATGGCGGCACGACTAGAAGACGGGGCTGGCCCTCTTGCAGGTCAATGAAACGGGCGCCGCCCCTCTCGCGTTCGGCGTCACCTGCGTCGTCAGGGCGCCGTTGGCCCGGTTCAAACTATAGTTCACGGCGTAGGGCGAAAACTCATGGGTCCAGGTCACCTGCGAGGCGGTGACGGTCGCCGGCGCCGAGGCCGCGCCTGTTTGACCCGGCGTCCAGGCGGAAGCCGTATTCGACGAAGTATCGACGCGGACGTAAAGCGCCACCTCGTTCGGTCGGGACACGGTCGAACAGGTCAGATCGACGCTTTCCGCATCAGCGGCCGCCGCCATGAACGACAGTATGCCGCCGGCGACCAACGCCCTTCGAAACATCGACATTTGACCGCGCTCCCCTGCAAGCGAGCCAAATAACCTCACCGTAAACGGCCATGGTCAAGCTCCGGTGCGCGCACCGGGACAGAGGATGGGGCTGACCTCGTCGCGCCACTTCAGCAGCCTGGGCCGTGGGAACCACTACCGCGCCTTCCGCGTAAGTCACGCGAACGAGGCGGTTTTTCCGGCTCGGACACGACACGCAAAGAGGACATTCGCCATGCACAAGGACGAGATCAAGGGCGCCGCCAAGGATATGTCGGGCTCGATGAAGGAAGCCGCCGGCAAGGCCACCGGCGACCGCGACATGGAAGCCCGCGGCATCGCCGAGAAGACCGAAGGCAAGGTCCAGAAGGGCGTCGGCAACATCAAGGACGCGGCGCGCAACGCGCTGAAGAACTAGACGCGACCACCCGGCGACGCCGTCCGCGGCGCGCCAGCAAGAGACACCCTCTCAGCAGACATTCCGTTGGGGGTTGGGGCCGTGGCTGTGCGCCGCGGCCCTTTCCTTGTCCGGCTCAGGTGAAGAAGGTCACCACCACCAGCACCAGGGCGGCGATCCAGGCGGTCTCGGCGACCATCAGGGCCACGGGCCGCCAGCCCGCCGCCGCCAGCTCCTTGAACGCGGTCTTCATGCCGAGCGCCGCGATGGCGGTGACCAGGCACCAGCGGGAGACCTCGCCCGCGCCATCGACCACCGCCTTGGGGAATAGCCCGAGGCTGTTCAGGGCCACCAGGGCGGCGAAGGCGAACAGGAACCACGGGATCGGCGCCCTGCCGCCCACCGCTGCCCCCTGGCCCCGCGCCACGACGACGGCGATGACGCCCACCACCGGCAGCAGCATGGCCACGCGCAGCAGCTTCACATAGGTCGCCACGTCGCCGGTCTTCTGGGAGATCATGTAGCCGGCGCCCACCACCTGGGCCACGTCGTGGATGGTGCCGCCGAGGAACAGGCCGGCCCGCTGGTGGTCGAAGCCCAGGGCGGTCACCAGCATCGGATAGAAGATCATCGCCAGCGTCGAGAGCGCGGTGACCACCACCACGGCCAGGATCACGTCCCGCTCGCTCTCCTTGGTCTTCGGCAGCACAGACGCGATCGCCAGCGCCGCCGAGGCGCCGCAGATGCCGACCGCCCCGCCCGACAGGACGCCGAACGACCGGCTGAGCCCCAGCGCGCGGGACGCCAGGAAGCCCAGCGCGATGGTGGACGCGACGCCGACCACGACCATCAGGATCGGCGTCACGCCGAGCTGCAGCATCTGCTCCACCGTGATCCGCGCGCCCAGCAGGGCCACGCCGGTCCTGAGGATGGCCTTCGACGAGAACTCGATCCCGGCGACGCAGCGGCCCTCCTCGTGCAGGAAGTGGAAGGCCATGCCGAACAGCAGGGCGAACAGCATCACCGGGGCGGTGTAGTGCTGCGCCAGCCACGACGCCGCCAGGGCCACGGTGGCCGCCGCCAGCACGCCCGGCCACACCTTGGCGACCAGGCTCTGGCCCGGCAGGCCGGTGCGCGGCGGGGCCGCCACCTCCGGCAGGCCTTCCATGCCGTCGAAGGACCGGAACATCCGATGGGCGGCGGCGGTGTCGGTGTCGAAGTCGGTCATGGCCCTCGCCTGCTCGCCCCTTCATAGCCCGCCCGCAATGAGTCGGTCATGGCGGCTGGCGTCGCGGCGACGGCGCGGTCATAAAAGACCCTCAAGTCTTGGGGAGTGGGGCATGTTCAAGCATACGATCCCGGCGATTGCGGCCGCCATCCTGGTCGCGGGGCCCGCCCACGCGCAAGCTGTGCCCCTCAGCCCCTACGCCTCGGCGGGCGAGGCCCAGGCGGCCATGACTGCCGGGAAGCTGACCTCGGAAGCCCTGGTGCGGGCGGATCTGGCGCGCATCGGCCAGCTCGACCACGTCGGGCCCCGGCTGAACGCGATCATCGCGCTGAACCCGCACGCCATCGCCGACGCCCGCAAGCTCGACGCCGAGCGCCGCGCCGGCCACGTGCGTGGACCGCTGCACGGCATCCCGATCCTCCTGAAGGACAATATCGAGTCCGACGACGGCACGGCGACCACGGCCGGATCGCTGGCCCTGAAGGACAATGTCACCCATCGCGACGCGCCGCTGGTGCGCCGGCTCACCGACGCCGGGGCGGTGATCCTGGGCAAGACCAACCTCTCGGAGTGGGCGAACTTCCGCTCCACCAACTCGATCTCCGGCTGGAGCGCCGTGGGCGGGCTGGTGCGCAATCCCCACGGCCTCGACCGCACCGCCTGCGGCTCCAGCGCCGGCTCCGGCGCGGCGGTCGCCGCCGGCTACGCCTCCGCCGCCATCGGCACCGAGACCGACGGCTCGGTCACCTGCCCGGCGGCCATGAACGGGGTGGTGGGCCTCAAGCCCACGGTGGGCCTGGTCTCGCGGCGCTTCATCGTGCCGATCTCGGCCGAGCAGGACACGGCCGGGCCGATGGCCCGCACGGTCGCCGACGCAGCCGCCGTGCTGGGCGCCATCGCCGGTTCCGACCCCGGCGATCCGGCGACCCGCGACGCCGACGCCCACAAGACGAACTACCTCGCCGCGCTCGACCCCGCCGCCCTGCAGGGCGCGCGCATCGGGGTGCTGAAGGGCGTGGTGCGCAACTCCGCCCAGACCGACGCGGCCTATGACGCCGCGCTGGCGGCCCTGAAGCGGGCCGGCGCGGTGCTGGTCGACGTGAAACTGCCCGATCAGAAGGTCAGGGGCGAGATCAGCGGGGCGGAGTTCGAATCCCTCGCCGCCGAGTTCAAGGCGGCGATCAACGACTACCTGGCCAGCACCCCGCCCACGGTCAAGACCCGCACGCTCGACGCCCTGATCGCTTTCGACAAGGCCGAGCCGCGCGAGACGCCTCTCTTCGGCCAGGAGATCTTCGAGGCCGCCGCCAAGAGCCCGGCGATCACCGATCCCGCCTACCTCGCCAAGCGCGCCGCCGCCCGCAAGGCGGCCCGCGCCGCGCTCGACGAGATGTTCGCGCAGAACAATGTCGTGGCCCTGGTCTCGGCGAGCGGCGCGCCGCCCTCGATCGTCGACCCGGTGAACGGCAGCCAGTTCTTCGGCTCGGTGTCCAGCCTTCCGGCGGTGGCCGGCTATCCGCACCTGACGCTGCCCATGGGCGAGGCCAAGGGCCTGCCGATCGGCCTGTCGCTGATCGGGCCGGCCTGGTCGGAGGCCCGGCTGCTGGCGCTGGGCAATGCCTTCGAGCTGGCTACCCACGCCCGGCCGACGCCGCATTTCCTGCCCTCGCTGGCCGCCAGGCCGGAGGTGGCCGCCGCCTACGATGCGCGGTGAGATCCCCCTCGCAATATTGACGCAGGAGGTGACGCCCCCGGCGGAAGGCTGCTACCACCACGACTCTCACGAGTGCGCGTAAGGCAGACGAAGGACCAAAGCCCTGGCCAGACTCTGGAACAAGTCCGCCGGCCGCAAGACGCGCAAACGCCGGCTCGCCGGGACCGAGGGCCGGGAACGCACCGAGGCCCTGTTCCTGGCCGCCTCCTCCAGCGTCGAGAAGCGTCAGGCCCGCCGGGCCAAGGGTCTTGGCGCGCCCGGCGCCGCGCGACTGGTGCGCTTCGACGCCACCGAGGCGCCGGCGTTCGGCGGCGGTGAACATCCGACCTTCCACCTGATCGACACCACCATGATGTACGCCCCGCGGTCCGGCGGGGTGAAACGCTACCTGACGGCCAAGCGCGCCTGGCTGGAGAAGAAACGGCCCGACATCCGCCAGACCCTGGTGGTGCCCGGCGCCCACACCCGCGCCGAGGGCCCCGGCCTGGTCACCGTCGCGGCGACCCGCCTGCCGTTCGGCGACGGCTATCGGATGCCCGCCAGCGTCACCAAGTGGGAGACCGTGCTGAGCGCGCTGCAGCCGGACGTCATCGAGGCGGGCGACGTCTTCGTGCCGGGACACGCGGCGCTGGAGGCCGGCGAGGCCCTGGGCGTGCCGGTCGTGGGCTTCTGCCACACCGACGCCGCCGCGCTCGCCGCCCTGCACCTGGGCGACTGGGCCGAGGGACCGACCTTCAATTTCTGGGCCCAGGCCTATTCCCGCTTCGACGCCGTGGTCGCGCCGTCCTGGCATACGGCCTCGCGGCTGTCCGAAGCCGGCGTCGAGCACGTCAGCGTCCATCCGCTGGGCGTCGACACCGATCTCTTCCATCCGAGCCGCGGCGACCGCGCGCGCCTGCTGCGCCGCACCGGCCTGCCGAGCGACAGCCGCCTGCTGGTGTTCGCCGGTCGGCCCGCCCGCGAGAAGAACGTCGAGGGCATGATCGAGGCGGTGGAGAAGCTGGGCGATCCCTACCGGCTGGTGCTGATCGGGGCCGGCCAGGGCGCGCGCTATTCGCCCCAGGTGGTCAGCCTCGACTTCGAGCGCGAGCCCGAGCGGCTGGCCGCGGTGGTCGCCTCCTGCGACGCCTTCCTGCACGCCAACGAGAACGAGATCTTCGGCCTGGTGGTGCTGGAGGCCATGGCCGCCGGCCTGCCGGTGATCGGGCCCAACAAGGGCGGCGTGGGCGAGCTGATCGACGAGGCGGTGGGCCAGCACGCCGCGACCTCCGACCCCGCCGACCTGGCCCAGGCCATCGAGGCGCTGTTCGCCCGCGACGTGGGCGCGATCTCCGACACGGCGCGGCGGCGGGCGGTGGCGCGCCACAGCTGGGACGCCACCTTCGACGGCCTGACCAAGCTCTATGCGGACCTCATCGCCAAGACCCCGCGCCGCCAGCCGCTGGCGCTCACCGCCTGATTTTCCCTTCCCGATCACGGGAAGGGGGGACCGCACGCCGACGCCCGCGCAGGCGGGCGGTAGAGCGGGTGGTGGGAAGGGCGACGGTTCTGCAGTGGGCTTGGCTCGCCCTCTCCACCATCGGCTCTTCGCTGCGCTCGGCCGACGGTCCCCCTCTCCCGCTTCGCGGGAAAGGAAGTGCCTTTCCGCGGTCATGTGCAGGGACTAGATCGTTGCGATGCGCACCGAAACGCCCCAACCGATCCGCCTCTCCGACTATCGCCCGCCCGCCTTCCTGATCGATGAGGTGAGCCTCGCCTTCGATCTGGCGCCCAACAGCACGCGGGTGACGGCGACCCTGAACGTCCGCCGTAACGGCGCATCCTCCGAGCCGCTGAAGCTGAACGGCGAGCGCTTGAAGCTGATCTCCGTGGCGATCGACGGCCGGACCCTCAACGAGGCCGAACGCAGCGTCGATCCCGAATTCCTGACCGTCGCCGACGTGCCCGACGCTTTCGTGCTGACCACCGAGGTCGAGATCGATCCGGAGAACAACAAGGCCCTGGAAGGCCTCTACATGTCGGGCGGCCGCTTCTGCACCCAGTGCGAGGCGGAGGGCTTCCGCAAGATCACCTACTGGCCCGACCGGCCCGACGTGCTGTCACGCTTCACCGTCCGCATCGAGGCCGACGCCAAGTTCCAGCACCTGCTCTCCAACGGCAACCTGATCGAGGCGGGCGAGCTGCCCGGTGGGCGCCATTTCGCCGTCTGGAACGACCCCTTCCCCAAGCCCTGCTACCTGTTCGCCCTGGTGGCCGGCGAGCTCGACGTCCTGGAAGACAAGCTCGTCACCATGAGCGGCCGCACGGTGGACCTGCGGATCTTCGTGGACACCGGCATGGCGCCGCGCGCCGCCTACGCCATGGACGCGCTCAAGCGCTCGATGAAATGGGACGAGGCGGCCTTCGGGCGCGAGTACGACCTCGACCTGTTCATGATCGTCGCCGTGCGCGACTTCAACTTCGGGGCCATGGAGAACAAGGGGCTGAACATCTTCAACTCCTCGCTGCTGCTGGCCGATGCGGCGACCGCCACCGACATGGACTACGAGCGCATCGAGAGCGTGGTGGCCCACGAATATTTCCACAACTGGACCGGCGACCGGATCACCTGCCGCGACTGGTTCCAGCTGTGCCTCAAGGAGGGGCTGACGGTCTTCCGCGACCAGAGCTTCTCGGCCGACATGCGCGGCCACGCCGTGCAGCGGATCAAGGACGTGAAAGCGCTTCGGGCGAGGCAGTTCGCCGAGGACCAGGGGCCGCTGGCCCACCCGGTCCGGCCGTCCAGCTATCTGAAGATCGACAACTTCTACACCGCGACCATCTACGAGAAGGGCGCGGAGGTGATCCGCATGCTGAAGACCCTGATCGGGCCCGAGGCGTTCCGCGCCGGCATGGACCTCTACTTCGAGCGCTGGGACGGCCACGCCACCACGGTCGAGGAATTCATCAAGTGCTTCGCCGAGGCGTCCGGCCGTGACCTGACCGCCTTCTTCACCTGGTACGAACAGGCGGGCACGCCGCGGGTGCAGCTCGCCAGCCGCTACAACGCCGCCAAGCGGACGCTGGACCTGGAGCTTACGCAGGAAACCCCGCCCACCCCCGGCCAGCCCGTGAAGACGTCGGCCCCGGTGCCGGTGCGGCTCGGCCTGCTCGACCACGACGGCCGCACCCTGGCCTTCGAACGCGACGGCGAGGCGGTGGACGAGACCGTGATCGTCCTCGACGCGGCCAGGGCGAAGGTGCGGCTGGAGGGCGTCGATCGCCCGCCGGTGGTCTCGGCGCTGCGCGGCTTCTCGGCCCCGGTGGTCCTGACGAGCGATGCGGAGCCCAAGGACCGCTACATCCTGCTGGCCGGCGATCCGGACCTGTTCAACCGCTGGGAAGCCGGCCAGGAACTGGCCCGCGAGCTGATCCTCCGCCGGGCCAAGGGCCACCCCGACGACGTGGGCGAGGAGCGCTTCGCCGAGGCCATGGGCCGGTCCCTGGCCGATCAGGCCGCCGATCCGGCGTTCAAGGCGCTGATGCTCGCCCTGCCGTCCGAGCCCGACCTGGCGCTCGCCCTGCAACCCGCCGATCCCGCCGCGATCCACGAGGCGCGCGAGGCCCTGCGCCTGCGGCTGGCCGTCCACCTGGAAGCCGACCTGCGCCGGCTGCATGCGGGCCTGCAGGAACCCGGCGAATTCTCCGCCGACGCCGCCGCGGCCGGACGCCGGGCGCTGCGCAACGCCGCCCTCGAACTGCTCGCGGCCAATCCGCGGGCCGAGACCGCCGAGCTCGCCGAGGGCCACTATCGCGGGGCCGGCAACATGACCGACGCCATGGGCGGGCTGAACGCGCTGATGCTGATCGGTGGGCCCGAGTACGAGCAGGCGCTGGCCGACTTCTATGCCAAGTGGACCTCTGAACCGCTGGTGATCGACAAATGGTTCGCCCTGCAGGCCCGCGATCCGGACGAGAGCGCGCTCGGCCGCGTCATGGGGCTGACCGCCCACCCGGCCTTCGACGCCAAGAACCCCAACCGGCTGCGGGCCCTGGTCTCGACCTTCGCCAACTTCAATCCGGTCCGTTTCCACGACCCCAGCGGGGCCGGCTACCGGTTCCTGGCCGACCAGATCCTGGCGGTCGACCGCTATAACCCGATGACCGCGGCCAGGCTCGTCGACGTGCTCGGCGCGTGGCGGCGCTACGCCCCGGAGCTGGGCCAGCTGATGAAGGCCGAGCTGCAGCGCATCGCCAAGGCCGAGCCCCTGTCGAAGAACGTCTTCGAGCTGGTCACCCGCTCGCTCGGCGAGGACGGCGCAGGCTGAGACAATCAAGCGCCGCCGTTCTTAATGACGGGGTGACTCTGTCCGCTTAGACTCAACCCTGCTTCGACTGATTTGGGGGTCTACGGGGCGTGGAAATCCGGCCTTGGTGAGATCGCACGGCAAGCGCGCCGCGGCGGGGCCTGCCCGGCCGCCGACCCAGCGGTTCGTCCGCGTCGCCATCGGCGCGGCGCTGGCGCTGCTGGGCGCCTATTCCGCCGCCGCGATCCACCGGCTCGAGGGGCCGCCGCAGGGCCAGCTCGAACTCTTTGCATGGCTCGCAGCCCCGCTCCTGGTCGCCGCCGGCCTCGGCGTGGTGCTGATCCTCGAGAGCCTGCGGATGGAGCGGGCGCACGCGGCCTCGGCCGATTCCGAACAGCGCTTCCGCATGGCCGTGGAGGCGGCCCGTTGCGGCATCTGGGAGTGGGACCTCACCACCGACACCATCTTCATGTCCGACGTCACCGCGGCCCTGTTCGGCTGGCGCGGCGGCGTGGTCGAGGGTCAGCAGGTGCTGGACCGCGTCTCGCCCGGCCATCGCGACGGGCTGCGCGATGCGCTGGCCACCGCGGCGATCTACGGCGGCTTCGACGTCTCCTTCAGGGTGCCCAGCCTGACCGGCGGCCGCCCGGTCTGGATCGACGCCCGCGGCCAGGGCTTCGGCCAGGCCGAGGAAGGCGGCTATGCGCGGATCATCGGCGTCGCGCTGGACGTCACCGAGGAGCGGCTGGCGCAGGCCCGCGCCCAGTCCGCCGAGAGCCGGCTGCGTGACGCCATCGAGAGCGTCTCGGAGGCCTTCGTGCTGTGGGACCGGCAGGGCCGGCTCCTGATGTGCAACCGGAACTACCGCGAGTTCTTCCGCATGGAGCCGCAGGCGCTGCAGCCGGGCGCGGCCCGCGAGCAGGTCGAGGCCGTGGCCCAGCAGGCGATCCTCCAGGAATTCCACGGCGGCCAGAGCGGCGTGCGCGAGGCCGAGCTGGTCGACGGCCGCTGGGTGCAGATTTCGGAGCGCCCGACGGCCGAGGGCGGCCTGGTGGTCACCGCCGCCGACATCTCCGCCCTGAAGGCGCAGGAAGAGGCGCTGAAGCAGAACGAGCAGGAGCTGCGCCGCGCCGTCGTGAACCTGGAGCGCAGCCAGGAGCAGCTCTCAGAGCTGGCCCGCAAATATGAGGCCGAGAAGGTCCGGGCCGAGGGCGCGAACCGGGCCAAGAGCGAGTTCCTGGCCAATATGAGCCACGAGCTGCGCACCCCGCTGAACGCCATCAACGGCTTCTCCGAGATCATGGTCGGCGAGATGTACGGCCCGCTCGGCGACGGCCGCTACCGCGACTACGCGCGCGATATCCTCAACTCCGGCCAGCACCTGCTGGCGCTGATCAACGACATCCTCGACATGTCGAAGATCGAGGCGGGCAAGATGAACCTGCGCTTCGATCCGATCGGTCTGGAGGAGGTGGCCCAGGACGCCGTGCGCCTGGTGCGCAACCGCGCCGAGACCGCGGGCCTTTCGCTGCGCGTCGAGTTCCCCGAGTTGCCGGAGGTGGAGGCCGACTACCGGGCGGTGAAGCAGGTGCTGCTGAACCTGCTCTCCAACGCGGTGAAGTTCACCCCGCGCGGCGGGCGGATCGTCATCAAGGCCGATCTCCGCGACGACCCCCGCGGCCAGCGGGTGCGGATCACCGTCCAGGACACCGGCATCGGCATCTCGGCAGAGGACCTGGCGCGGCTCGCCAAGCCTTTCGAGCAGATCGAGAACCAGCACGCCAAGACCCAGCAGGGCACGGGCCTGGGCCTGGCGCTCTCCAAGTCGCTGGTGGAGATGCACGGCGGGCTGCTGGACCTGAAGAGCGCGCCCGGCCAGGGCACGGCGGCGAGCTTTTCATTGCCCGTGCAACAGATCGGCTTCGCCCTGCCCCGCGCGGCGGGGGCGAGCGGCTAGCGCCCGAACGGGGGTTGATCCGGCGGCGGCGGGCCTTGACCGCGGCCCCCCCGACGCTGAGGCGGCTCGGCCATGGCCGCGGCGAACCGCCTCCGCTCGGTCGCCGGCAGCTTGGCGGCGAATTCGACGATCTTCTTGTCGACCTCGCTCTGCGCCTGCGCCTGCATGGCGCGGGCCTTGTCGAGGTCGGCGACGACGCCGGCCGGGTCCACCGGATCGGCGCCGAGCTTCGTCCAGGCGTCGTGGCGCAGCATGCGGGCCTCGCGCAGCCTGGGCCGCACGGCGAGCGCCTGGGCGCTGAGGGCGTCGCGATAGGCCTGGGCCTCGGCGTCGGGCAAGGTCGAGGCGGCCGCGAACATCGGCGGCCCGCCGCGGAACTGCGGCTGGCGATGCGGGAACAACCGCTCGCCGAACAGGAAGGCGCCGGCGCCGGCGCCCAGGATGAACAGGTTGAGCGCCAGCGAGACGAACAGCAGGATCAACAGCGTGCGCCGGCTCACGCGCCCTCCTCCAGGTCGAGCGAGGAGGACACCGCCGTCAGGGTGTTGGTGACCGCCACCTCGCGTGCGGCGCTGGTGTGTTGCGACAGCTCGACGCCGACCATCACGCCGGCCACGCAGGCCGCGGCGAGGCCGGCGCCCAGGGCGGCGGGCGACAGCCAGCCGATCCAGCCGCGCCGGCGCGCCCGTGGCGCGGCCGCCAGGATCCGCGCGAGCAGCGCCTGACCGGCGTGCGCCGGGCGCCAGGCGTCGAGCGCGGCGTCCAGGGCTCCGGCCCTGGCCAGGGCCGCTTGCGTAAAGCCGGGCTCGGACGCCATCATCAGGGCCGCCGCCTCGCGCGCCGGGGCGGGCCAGCGCGAGACATCGCCGCCATAGGCCTCCGCCAGGCTCTCGAAGCGTTCGCGGGTCATGCCGACATCCCCCGGGGCCATCTCACCGCTCCGCCATGTCGGCCAGGGCCGCGCGCAAGGCGCGGCGGCCGCGCCCCAGCAGGCTCTCCAGCGCTTCCACACTCACCCCCATCACCGTCGCCGCCTCGATATTGCCAAGCTCCTGATAGTGACACAGCACGATGGCCTCCCGCTGCCGGTCCGGCAACGCCGCCAGGGCCTGTGAAACCCGCGCCGCGGTGTCGCGCGCCTCCAGCCCGCGATCGGGTGGCGGCCCGGGATCGATCTGCTCGGGCGGCTGATCGGTGGCGACCTCGCGGCGCCGACGCAGCCGGTCGTAGCAGAGGTTCAGCGCCACGCGGTGCAGCCATGTATCGAATTTCGCCCGTCCGGGCCGCCAGCGCGGCGCCTGTTTCCAGACCCGCAGGAACGCCTCCTGCGCCACGTCCTCGGCCTCCGCCGCATCGCCCAGCATCCGTTGCGCCAGGCTCATCAGCCGCGGCAGCTTGCGGCCGACAAGCGCGCGCACCGCGGCGGGCTCGCCCACGGCCACCCGCGCCAGCAGCGCCTCGTCCGGATCGGTGTCGTCCAACCCTGCCCGAGCCCCCGCCTGCCTGTGCCCTAACGAGCGCCACGACCCCTCTGGCCCAGCATGATCCGCTCTCCGTGGGCGCGCCAGTCGTCACGATCGGCGGTGCGGGCGAGCAAATAAGGCTTCATCATCAAGGTCCTGCGGTCGGTTCGACGGGTGACGCCATCCACAGCCTTGCACGGCGGGGCCCGCGGTTTCCGTCGATCACGCCTGAACGACCGTCTCGTAGGCTTGCCGAGCGGCCGCCTGGGCGGCGTCCAGCTTGCGGCGCAGCGCCTTGAAATCCCGCGCCCCGCCGGCCCGGGCCAGCAGCTTGCGGAACGCCGGCGGCTCCTCGCCGGGATCGCCGTCCTCGAGGGCGACCTTGAGCAGCTGCGTCAGGTCCTGCTGCAGCCGCCAGGCCTCCTGCAGGGCCCGCAGCGGCGCGGCCGGCGCGAGCCGGCTCGCCTCGAAGGCGGCGAGCGCCTGGGCGGTGTTCGGATGCAGCGGCCCCCCCGCGGCGGCGTGCGCCAGCTGCAGGAACTGGGCGGCGAACTCGATGTCGACGAGACCGCCCGGCGAAAGCTTGAGGTCCCAGTCGCCCTTGGGCGGCCGTTCGGCTTCGAGGAGCTCGCGCATCTCGCGCACGTCGACGACCGTCTTGGCCCGATCGCGCGGCCGGCGAAGCGCATCGGAGATGGCGGCCTGGGCCTGGGCGGCGAACGCCTCGGTGGTCGCCCAGACCACCCGCGCCCGGGTCAGGGCCAGGAGCTCCCAGGTCCAGGCCTCCCGAGCGTAGTAATCCGCGAAGGCCGCGAAGCTTACCGCCACCGGCCCCTTGGTGCCGGACGGGCGCAGCTGCATGTCGACCTCATAGAGCCCGCCCTCGGCCGTCTGGCTGGACAGCGCCGCGATCAGCCGCTGGGTGAAACGGCCGTAGAAGGTGGCTGCGTCCCAGCCCTTGAGCTCCGACGCGGCGCCGGCCTCAGATCCGCGGTAGAGCGTCATCAGGTCGAGATCTGAGCCGGCGCTCATCTCGCGGCTGCCGCACTTGCCAAGCGCCACCACCGCGACCTCGCCGGCGAAGGCGCCGCCCAGCCGCTCGGTCTCGGCGAGGGCCGCGGGGCCCAAGGCCTCGATGCAGACGTCGGCCAGGTCCGCGAAGGCCTGGCCCGCCACCTCGGCCGAGGCCGACCCGCTCATCACCTGGACACCCACCCGGAAGGCCTGCTCGCGGCGCACCCGGCGGACCACGTCCATGGCGGCCTCGAAATCCGGCGCGCGGACGAGTTCGGCCACCATCACCGCGCGATCCTCGGCGATGTCGATGGGCTGCAGGAAGGCCCCGTCCAGCATGGCGTCGATGGCGGCCGGGCGGCGCGCCAGGGTCGAGGCGAGCCGGGGCGCAAAGGCCATCACCTCGACGATCAGCTCGAACAGCCGGGGCTGGGCCAGAAACAGCGACTGCAGCTGCACGCCGGTGGAGAGGTTCGAGAAGAAGTCGCCGAACCGGTTGAAGGCCGCGTCCGGCGCGCCGGTCGCCCGGGTGGCCTCCAGCAGCTTGGGGGCCAGCCGGGTGAACAGCTCGCGCCCGCGCTCGGTGCGGGTCGCCGGAATATGGCCGTGGTGCCAGGCGCGGATGGTCTGCGACACACGCTTGGGGTTGGAGAAGCCCATGCGGGCCAGGGTGGCGAGGGTTTCGGGATCGTCGTCGACGCCGGTGAAGACCAGGCTGCCGAAGCGCGACGACAGCGGCTCCTCCTGCGGGAAGAGCTCGCCGTAGCGGGCGTTGACGCCCTTCAGCAGCCGGGTGACGTCGGCGTCGAAGGCGCGCAGCTTGTCATAGCCCAGCAGGGCGGCGACCCGCCGGCGGTCGGCGTCGGCCTCGGGCAGGCGGTGGGTCTGCTCGTCGGCGATCATCTGCACGCGGTGCTCCATGGCCCGCAGCGTCCGGTAGGCCTGGGCGAGTTCCGCCGCCGTCGCGGCCTCCACGTGCCCCGCCGCCGCCAGCGCGGCCAGCGCATCCAGCGTCCGGCGCTCGCGCAGGTCCGGATGGCGCCCGCCCAGGATCAGCTGCTGGGTCTGGACGTAGAACTCGATCTCGCGGATGCCGCCGCGGCCGAGCTTCAGGTCGACGCCCTTGGCCGAGACCCGCTCGTCCACCTTGTGGGCATGGATCTGGCGCTTGATCGAATGGATGTCGGCGATGGCGGCGAAGTCGAGGTTGCGCCGCCAGATGAAGGCCTGCAGCTCCGCCAGGAACGCCTCGGCGGCCGGCAGGTCGCCGGCGCAGGGCCGGGCCTTGATGAAGGCCGCCCGCTCCCAGTTCTGGCCGACGCTCTCGTAGTATTCCAGGGCCGCCGGGACCGGCACCGCCGGCTGGGTGGAGGATGGATCGGGACGCAGCCGCAGGTCGATGCGGAAGACATAGCCCTCGGCCGTGCGCGCCTGCATCAGCTCGGCGACCCGGTGGGTCAACCGCACGGCGAAGGCCTGGCTCTCGACCCCGTCGGCCAGCGGCAGGCGGTCGGGCTCGTAGAACACCGAGACATCGATGTCCGAGGAGTAGTTCAGCTCGAAGGCGCCCTGCTTGCCCATGGCGATGCAGAACCAGCCCGGGACCGGACCCTCCGCGCCCTCGCCCAGCCGGGTGAGCCGGCCGGCGTCCAGCTCGGCCCGGGCGGCGACGCGGAGGGCTGCGGCGACCGCGGCGTCGGCGAAGCGGGTGAGCGCGCCGGTCACCTGGTCGAGGTTCCAGACCCCGCCCAGGTCGGCCAGCGCCGCCAGCAGGTGCAGCTCGGCCTTCAGCCGGCGCAGCGTGTCGCCAGCCGCGTCGAGGTCCAGCCCGGCGGCGGCTTCGGTGCGGGCCAGCACGCTCGCCAGGCGCCGTTCGGGATCGTCAGCCAGCAGGTCGGCCAGCCGCTGCGGATCGCGCCGGGCCAAGCTCGCCAGATAGGGCGAGGCGGCGAACACCGGCTCCAGCGCGGGCCAGGCGTCGTCGACGACCGTGGGCCAGCCGCTCTCGGCGATGATCTCGCGGGCACGCGCCACGGCCTTGGCGTCCACGACGGGGCCGCAGGGTCGCAAGCTTTGGCCGAGCGCGGGCATCACCCTGACCTAGCACTCTCCGCGACGGATGGGATCAGGCCGCGCGCGGCAGGATCAGCGCCACGCGCAGGCCAGGGCCGCTCTCGCCGACCTTGCCGGGGCCCTCGTCGAGCTCCAGCCGGCCGCCGTGCGACTCGGCGACGGCGGCCACCAGCGACAGGCCGAGGCCCGCGCCGGAGGTGTTGCGGCTGTTCTCCAGGCGCACGAAGCGCTCGATCACCCGCCCGCGCTCGGCCTCCGGCACGCCGGGCCCGGTGTCGGTGACCGAGAACTCCACCTCGCCGGAGGACCTGCGCCGCACGCGCAGCATGATCGCCCCGCCGCTCGGCGTGTACTTCACGGCATTGTCCAGCAGGTTGGCGAGCGCCTGGGCCATGAACTCGCGGTTGCCGCGCACCTGCAGCCCCTTGGTCAGCTCGGCGGCGAAGTCGATCTCCTTGTCCTCGCAAAGCGGCTCGTAGAGCTCGGAGATATCGGCCGCCAGCTCGCCGGGATCGAACACCACCGGATCGGGCGCCGAGCCCGCCGCCTGCAGCCGGGCGATGGAGAGCACGGCGTTGAAGGTCTTCAGCACGCCGTCGGTGTCTTCCAGGGCCTGGGCCAGCGCCTTGGTGGGGTCGCCCTTGCCGGCCTCCACGTCGAGATAGGCGACCTCCAGGCGGGCGCGCAGGCGGGTGAGCGGAGAGCGCAGGTCGTGGGCGATGGCGTCGCCGGCGTGCTTGTGGCCGGCCATGGACCGCTCCAGCCGGTCCAGCATCTCATTCAGGCCCTGGGCCAGCTCATCGAACTCGTCGCGGGCGCCGCGCACCGGGGCCCTGGCGCCAAGATCGCCCTTGTTCACCGCCTCCAGCACGCCGGCCAGGCCCGCCATGCTGCGGCTCACGTTGCGGCTCACCAGCACACCGCCGGAGAGGCCGAGCACGATGACCAGCGCGCCCGCGCCCTGCAGCGCGCGGATCACCTTGTCGACGTAGGCCTCGTCCTCGCCCACGTCAGCGCCGACGAACAGCACCTCACCGCCGGACAGCCGCTCCTGGAAGCCGCGGGCCGGGTGCTTGATGGTGCGGCCCCGGGGGAGCTGGTCGGTGACCGAAAAGCTGGTCCAGGTCGGCGCGCCGGTGAACTTGTCGACCGGCGAGACCTCGATCGAGCCGGAGATCCGCTTCCCGTCCTTGCCGATCAGCAGATAGAGGAACGGCCGCTCGCTGGCCGCCCGCTCGATCAGCGACTGGTTGACGGCGTCGAGGCCGGCGCGGTCGTAGGCCCCGGTGAGGGAGCGCATCTCGCGTACGATCTCGCGGTCGGTCCGGCGCGTCGCCTCGCCCGCCGTCGCCACATAGATGTAGGCCAGGAAGGCGAGCGCGGCGCTGGCGAACAGCGCCATGAACAGCACCGTCAGCCGAAACGGCGTGGTGCGGAAGATGCGCGGCAGGCGCACCGCCATCTAGCGCGAGCCGATGAAGGGCTGGCTAGGCATCCAGCCGGTAGCCCGCGCCGCGCACGGTCTGCAGCATCGGGCGGTCGAAGCCCTTGTCGATCTTCGAGCGCAGCCGCGAGATGTGCACGTCGATGACGTTGGTCTGCGGGTCGAAGTGATATTCCCAGACCTTCTCGAGCAGCATGGTGCGGGTCACCGACTGGCCGGCGTGGCGCATCATGAATTCCAGCAGCTGGAATTCGCGGGGCTGCAGGTCGATCTCCTTGCCCTGGCGGTGCACGGTGCGGCCGATCAGGTCCATCTCCAGGTCGCCGACCTTGAGCACCGTCGCCACCGAGCCGGTCTCACGCCGCCGCGACAGCGCCGAGACCCGGGCGATCAGCTCGGCGAAGGCGTAGGGCTTGACCAGATAGTCGTCGCCGCCGGCCTGCAGGCCGGTGACGCGGTCGCCGACCTCGCCCAGGGCGGAGAGGAACAGCACCGGCGTGCCGTCGCCCTCGCGCCGCAAGGTCTCCACCAGGGTGACCCCGTCCATCTTGGGCATCATGCGATCGACGATCATGACGTCGAAGCCGCCCTGGCGCGCGGCCGCGAGGCCCTCCTCGCCGTCGGCGGACTTGACGCACTCGTGCCCGGCCTCGCCCAGTCCACGCTCCATGGCGTCGGCGGCTTCCAGGTCGTCTTCGACAATCAGGATCTTCATGCCCGCCCCCCAGCGCGACTTTGTCTCGGGACGATCCTACTTGGAAATCTTCAACGGCAGGAACAGGGTCCGGCCGGCGCGATAGACGCCGACCAGCACGCTGGGACGGCCGGCCTTGCGGGCGAGGTCCGCCACCGAGGCCACCTCCGCCGCGCTCGCCACCGCCCGGTCGCCAGCGCGCACGATGACGTCGCCGCGCTTGAGGCCCTTTTCCCCGGCGTCCGAGGACTCGTCCACCGCCAGGATCGCCGCACCGCGCACCTCCGCCGGGAGGCCGAACTGCTTGCGCAGCGTGTCGTCGAGCGGGGCCAACCGAAGGCCCAGCACCGTCGGCGCCGCGGGGGCGGCCGGCGTCGGACCGCCGCCCGGGCCGGGCCGGCGCTGGCCATTGTCGTTGGCGGCGAGCTCGGCTTCCGAAGGACGGACGCCGGAGTGCACCTCCACCGTGCGATGGCGGCCATCGCGGATCACGTCGAGCCGCAGCACGTCGCCCGGACCGGCCTTGGCGACCTCGCGGGTCAGCTCCGAGGAGTTCTTTACGCTGTGGCCATTCACCGACACCACCACGTCGCCCGGCATCATGCCGGCGCGCGCCGAGGGTCCTGCGGGCACCAGGTCGGAGATGATCGCGCCCTTCTGCGCGCCCAGGCCTTGCGCCTCGGCCATCTCGGTCGTGAAGTTCTGGATGGTCGCGCCGATGTAGCCGCGCTGGATCTTGCCGCCGTGGATGAGCTGTTGGGTCACCTGCTCGGCGACCTCCGCGGGGATGGCGAAGCCGATGCCGACCGAGCCGCCGGTGGGCGAGAAGATCGCGGTGTTCACCCCGATCACCCGGCCGTAGATGTCGAAGGTGGGTCCGCCCGAGTTGCCCCGGTTGATCGGCGCGTCGATCTGGATGTAGTCGACGAAGGTCTCCCCGATGTCGCGGCCATAGGCCGAGACGATGCCGGCCGTGGCGGTGCCGCCCAGGCCAAAGGGGTTGCCGACCGCGAACACCCAGTCGCCGACGCGCGGCTTGCCGGAGTTCTCGAAGTTCACGAACGGGTACGGGCCGCCGGTGACCTTGATCACCGCCAGGTCGGTGGCCTCGTCGCGCCCGACGATCTTGGCGTCCAGCTCGCGCTCGTCCTTCAGCACGACCTTGATGGTCTCGGCGTTCTCGACCACGTGGTTGTTGGTGACGATGTAGCCGTCGGGCGAGATGAAGAAGCCGGAGCCGGAGGACTGCTGGGTCGGCAGTTTTGGCTGGCCCTTGTCGGTCCGGCCGCCCTGGGGCGGCGTCGCGCCGCCCTCCTCGTCGTCCCCGCCGCCCTGGCCGCCTTTCGGCACGATGTCGAACGGCAAGCCCTCGAGGCCGGGGATGCGGCGCAGCAGGGAGGGATCGACCCGGCTGGTCACGTTGATGGAGACGACCGCGGGGGAGACCTTCTCGAAGATGTCCGCGAAGGACATCGGCGCGCCCGGGGGTGGGGCGAAGATCGGCGCGGTGGAGGCCTTGATGACCTGGCCCTGGTCGGCGTGCGCGCGCGGCAGGCCGACGCCTGCGCCGGCGACCGCGGCGGCCAGGACGCCCGCGCCGGCGACGGCGCCAAAGAGGTAACCGGTCTTCTTCGAGGTCATAAGCCTTCTTCCCTGCGCGCGGCCGAAGTGGGGAGTCTTCGACGCACGCCTACAAACCTAGGTTCGATGCACGAGAGCGCAACCACCCTCAAGTTACGTTTAGGTCACCCTCGGTTCGGCATTCGGACCGTTCTAAGGCGCAATGATGTCAGGGCGCGTCGCCCCGCGATAGCCGATCGATGCGATCAGCCTCGGCTTTGGAAAGGTCGGTGTCGGGCTGTCGGTTCCGCAGGCGCCCCAGCAACAGGACCAGGCCGAGCCCCACGACCAGGAACGGGCCGATCCAAAGCGCCAGGTTGCCGGGGTCGAAGGCGGGCCGCATCAGCACGAACTGGCCGTAGCGATCGGTGAGGTAGGCCTTGATGGCGTCGTCGTCTTTGCCGGCCGCCACCTGCTCGCGGATGATGTGGCGCAGGTCGCCGGCCAGGGGCGCCTCGGAGTCGTCGATGGACTCGTTCTGGCAGACCAGGCAGCGCACGTCCTTGAACAGGGCGCGGGCGTGGGCCTCCTGGGCGGGATTGGGCAGGCGCTCGGCCGGATCGGACGCCGCGGCGATGCACAGGACGCCCGCCAGCGCCGCCAGGATCGCCGGCAGCCTCACGCCGGCTGCTCCCGCCGTCGCGGCACGCCGATGCGCAGGCGCCGGTCGGAGAGCGAGATCAAACCGCCCAGGGCCATGATCACGGGCCCCAGGAAGATCAGCACGGCCCACGGGTTCCAATAGGCGCGGACCAGCCAGACCGGCGCGCCGCCCGCGTCGCGCTTCTCGCCGAGCACGATATAGAGGTGACTTGGGCCGCGCTCGCAGATGGCGACTTCGGACGTGGTCTGGGCGTTGGCGAGATAGAGCCGGCGTTCCGGCATCGCCCGGCAGACCAGCCTGCCGTCGCGGGTGGCGAGGATCACCCCGCGATCGGCGTCGTAGTTGGGCCCTTCGACCGCATCGACGCTTTTCAGGGTGAGATGATAGGCGCCGACGTTGAGCGAGCCGCCGAGCGGCAGGGTCTCGGCCGCCTCGGCGCGCCAGCCGGTCTCGAAACAGGCGCCCAGGACGAAGACGCCCAGGCCCACGTGGGCGAAGGTCATGCCCCAGGCGCCGCGCGGCAGGCCCGTGAGCCGCCGCCAGCTCTCCGCCGCCGGGACGCGGAACGCCCGCGTGCGCTCGACCAGTTCGGCGACGCCGCCGGCGATCAGCCACGCGCCCAGGGTCAGGCCAAGCGCGCCGAACGCCTTCCTGGGGCTGACCACCGCATAGGCCGCGACACCCGCCAGCAGCGCCAGGGCCGCCGCCACGCCCAGCCGCTGGGCGACGCCGGCCGCATCACCGCGTTTCCAGGCGAGCAGCGGCCCAGCGGGCAGCAGCAGGACCAGGGCGGCCATCAGCGGGCTGAAGGTCAGGTTGAAGTAGGGCGGGCCCACCGAGATCGCCTCGCCGGTCAGGGCCTCGCGGATCAGCGGGAAGAGCGTGCCGAGCAGCACCGTGGCGGTGGCGGCGGCCAGCAGGATGTTGTTGAGCACCAGGGCGCTCTCGCGGCTCACGGGTGCGAAGACGCCGCCCTGGCTGAGCGTCGGCGCGCGCCAGGCGAACAGGCTGAACGCCGAGCCGGTGGTCAGGCCCAGGATGATCAGCAGCAGGACGCCGCGCTTGGGATCGACCGCAAAGGCGTGCACCGAGGTCAACACGCCCGAGCGCACCAGGAAGGCGCCCAGCATGGAGAACGAGAAGGCGGCCAGCCCCAGGAACACCGTCCAGCCGGCCAGGGCGCCGCGCTTCTCGGTGACGATGGCCGAATGCAGCAGGGCGGTCGCCACCAGCCAGGGCATGAAGCTGGCGTTCTCCACAGGATCCCAGAACCACCAGCCGCCCCAGCCGAGCTCGTAGTAGGCCCAGAACGAGCCGAGCATGATGCCGATGGTCAGCAGGCTCCAGGCGAACAGGGCCCAGGGCCGGACCCACCTTGCCCACGCCGCATCCACCCGGCCCTCGACGAGCGCCGCCACGGCCAGCGAGAAGATCACGCTCATGCCGACGTAGCCCGAGTAGAGGAACGGCGGGTGCACGGCCAGCGCCGGGTCCTGCAGCAGGGGATTGAGCGAGCGGCCCTCCACCGGCGGCTGGACCAGCCTGGCGAGCGGATTGGAGGCGAAGACGGTGTAGGCGAGGAACACGGTCCCCAGCGCGCCTTGCGTCGCCACCGCCACGGCTTTCAGGCCGCGCGGCAGGCTGCGCCCGAACAGGGCCATGGCCGCGCCGTAGCCGGTGAGCGCCAGCACCCACAGCAGCATCGAGCCCTCGTGGCTGCCCCAGGTTCCGGCCACGCGGTAGAGCAGCGGCTTCTCGGTGTGCGAATTGGCGGCCACGTTGGCCACCGAGAAGTCCGAGACGATGAAGGCGTGCATCAGGACGCCGAAGGCGATGGCGACGCCGGCGAACGAGGCCAGGGCCGCGCCTTCGCCCGCGGCGGCCAGCATCGTGGAACGGCGCACCCGCGCGGCGATGGACAGGCCCACCTGGGCGATGGCGCAGGCCAGGCCGAGCATCAGGGCGAAGGCGCCGAGTTCCGCGATCATGAGGGAGACGCCTGGATCTTCGGCGCCTTGTCGTAGGTCGGCGTCGCGCCATCGCCACGCCACTCGCCCTGCTTCTTGAGCTGATCGGCCACTTCGCGCGGCATGTAGCGCTCGTCGTGCTTGGCCAGGATGGTCTTGGCCTCGAACACCCCGTCGTCGCGGAACGCGCCCACGGCCACCACGCCCTGGCCCTCGCGGAACAGGTCCGGCAGGTCGCCCTGGAACACCACCCGGTCAGCGGCGTGCTGGTCGGCGACCGTGAACTCGACCTCGCCGTCGGCCCGCTTCACCACCGAGCCCTTGGCGACCATGCCGCCGAGCTGGACCGAGCGCCCGGCGGGCGGCTTGGCGGCCGCGGCCTGGGTGGGCGTGTAGAAGAACGAGATCGAACCGCGCAGGCCCCAGAGCGTCAGGCCCACGGCGATGGCCAGCACCGGGGCGATGGCGGCGATCAGGGTCAGGCGGCGACGCGCCTTGGGGGATTTCGGCAGCAGGCTCATTTCATCGGCTCCGCTTTCGCGGCGGCGTCCAGCTGGCTCAGGATATCAGGCCGCGAGGCATAGCGCGCCCGGGCATCCTTCAGCGTCGCCTCGCGGTGGGCGACGTCGCCCAGCACCGCATAGGCCTTCACCAGCTGCACCCAGCCGGCCGGATCGTCCGGATTGGCCTTCAGACGCCCCGCGAGGCGCTCGACCATGCCGTGGATCATCGCCATCTGGCCCTCGGCCGGGGCGGCCGGCGCGGCGGCGGGGTCCTCGTGGGCGGCGATGGCCTGGCCGATCGCCGCGCGGCGCGGATCGTCGGCGGGCAGCTGGGCGGCGAGCGCCCGCCATTCGGCGAGGCCGCCGGCCTTGTCGCCGCCCTCGATGCGGGCGCGGGCCAGCTGGAAGCGCGCGACCACCGCGGTGGGTTGACGCTTCAGCGTCTCTTGGAAGGCGGCCTTGGCGTCGTCGGTCAGCTTGTCGTCGGCCTCGGCCATCAGGGCCTCGCCGAGCATTTCCCAGAGGTCGGCCCGGTCGGGGGCGAGCTTGAGGGCGCGGCGCAGCGCGCGCACGGCCTCCGGGGCGTTCTGGGAGGCGCCTTCGGCGAGCGCCAGATAGCGGAAGCCCTCCGGGTCATTGGGCCGCTCGGCGGTGAGCTTCTTCAGCACCGCGGCCAGCTCCTGCGGGGCGAGCTCGGCGGGGTTGGACGCCACCCAGCCGCGCATCCGCGCCGCGAACGGCTTGTCCGGCAGGCCCGGGGAACCCAGCGTCAGGTAGATGACCAGCGCCGCGGCGGGCGCCAGGGCGACGGCGACGAGCACGCCGGTCCGCGCCTTGGGATCGGCTGTCCAGGCGGCGGCCGGGGCGTCGGTGGCCGCCAGCAGCCGCCGGCCGGCCTCGGCATGGGCGCTCTTGCGTTCGGCCTCGCCCATCAGCCCGCGCTCGGCGAGTTCGTCGATCTCCGCGAGTTGTCGCCGATAGAGTATGGGAGTGGGATCGCTGGCCTCCGGTTGGGAGGCGGCCTGCGCGGCGCGGCTGAGGATGAGGCCGGCTGCGGCGGCCGAGAGCACGCCGGCTGCGACCCAGAACAAGATCATGTGCGGCCGTGTAGCGGAAAGAACCTAGCCGCGCGAGGGGGTCATGAGGCGCGGGCTTGCAGGACCTGTTGCTGGGAGCCTTCGTTGCGGACGGCCGCGGCGCGGCGGCGCACCAGCTCGGCGGCCTTCTCGTCGCGCGCCAGGAAGCTGACCTCGGCGGCCACTTCCAGAAAGGCGTAGCCGACCGCCTCGTCCTCGACGTCGCCGGTGCGCAGATGGTCCAGCACCTCCTCGACATAGGTGTCGAGCATGTCGCCGAGTATTTCGAGGACCTTGCCGCGCGCCGCGGCGAAGCCCCCGTAGTTGGCGCTGGAGCGGATTTCCTGGACGAAGGTCAGCAAGGTTATCGCCCGGCGGGTGGTGACGAGGTCGGGCATGGCGTTCAGGCGGGGCACGTTGCGCCGCACGCGGGCGATCTTCATCATCTGCATCGGCAGGGCGGCGGCGGTGAACTTCTCGGCGTTGCGCAGATGGCTCTCGACCACGCCGGCCAGGCTCTTCTTGTGCTTGACCAGGTCGTGGCCCCAGCCGTGCTCGCGGGAGAGCTCGATGCAGGTCTCCATCTCGCTGATCTGGAAGGTGATCAGTTCGACGCGCTTGCCGGCCGCGCGGCCGGCCTCGGGGCCGGCGTCGGTGTCGAGCTGGGCGACGGCCTTCAGCGCCT
This sequence comes from Phenylobacterium sp., assembly GCF_035944335.1. Lineage (GTDB taxonomy): Bacteria > Pseudomonadota > Alphaproteobacteria > Caulobacterales > Caulobacteraceae > Phenylobacterium. The sequence goes on from NZ_DASZBG010000022.1 coordinate 24,604, forward strand.
GCTCGATCTCGCGCATCACCGTCTCGCCGAAGCCCGCCATCTCGGAATCGGCGAGGTAACGTTCGGTGGGCTTGTCCATGACCGCCGAGATGATCCGCAGGACCATCCACGGATAGGGCAGCTGGGCCGAGAGCATCTGGAAGAAGCGCGGACCCGCATCGTCGGCGATGGCCACGGCGTCCTTGTAGGCGAGACGGGCCGAGGCGGTGGTCTGATCGCCGAAATGGGCGGTCCATTCGGGAAGCTTGGGAATCGTCTTGCGCACGACGGGGGCGAGGTCGAGGCAGAGGGCGAACAGGTCGGCGCCGCCGGGGCGCGCCTCCTCGCAGAAATCGGCGGCCTGTTCGAAATCGCGGCTCTGGCGGTTGCGCAGCGCATTGGCCGCCAGCCGCACGAGGCTGTCGAAGGGTTCGTTGGGGCTCTCGCCGGGGCGATAGTCCACCAGGGCCACGGCCGCGTCGGCGATCCCCTCGGGGGCGATCACCTTCAGGCCGCGCCAGATGCAGGCGAGCGCGCGGGCCGGGAAGATCAGGCGGCTGGGCTCTCTGCCATCGCCGAGGCACATGGGGGCGATCGGCTGCAGGATGCTGTTCCGCAGGCGGCGGTCGCGGGTCTCCACCTCCACCAGCCGGCGGACGCCGGCGAGCGCGGAGTCATCCGTGGTCTCGGCCAGCGCGGCCTGGAGCGCGCCCACGACCTTGTCCGGCGCGCCTTCGACGAGCTGCCGCACGATATCGATCTTGCGCTCGGAGAGAGCGGCCATGGAGGGCTCCGGACGCGGAAGCGGTTCCGCCGACCGAAACCATGGCCCCGGACCTATTAAGCTTTTCCGAATGTTAAGAAACGCGGTTAGGCGGCGCGCGGCAGGTCGATGGCGAGCTTCAGGCCGCCCAGGCTGGAGTCTTCCAGCTTCAGCGCGCCGCGATAGGCGCGGGCCAGCTCGTCGATGATCGACAGGCCGAGGCCCGAGCCCGGGGCGTTCTCGTCGAGGCGCTCGCCGCGGCGCACGACGGTTTCGCGCTCGTCCGGCGCCAGGCCGGAGCCGTCGTCCTCGACCGTGAGCATCAGCCGATCCGGCGCAAGCCCCTCGGCGCGGACCCGGACCCGGCCCTTGCACCACTTGCCGGCGTTCTCCATGGCGTTGCCGGCGATCTCCATCAGGTCCTGCCGCTCGCCGAGGAAGAAGAGGTCTTCCTCGGCGTCCCAGTCGATGCGGACGCCCTTGTCGGCGAAGATGCGCTCCAAGGTCCTGGCCAGCTCGTCCAGCACCTCGGAGACATCGGTGCGCTCGCCCTGGCCCTGGGTGCGGGCGGCGGCGCGGGCGCGGCGCAGGTGGTGATCCACATGCTGGCGCATGATCTCGGCCTGGCGCGAGACCACCTCGGCCAGGGGACCGGGGCGCTGGCCCGCCTCGGCGATCATCACCGAGATCGGGGTCTTCAGCGCATGGGCCAGGTTGCCGACGTGGGTGCGCTGGCGCTCCACGACCTCCTGGTTATGGGTCATGAGGGCGTTGAGCTCCTCGGCCAGCGGCGTCAGCTCGATGGGGAACTCGCCCGAGATCCGCTCGGCCTTGCCGCGGCGCACGTCGGCGATCTCGCGGCGCAGGACGAACAGCGGCCGGAGGCCGACCCGCACCTGGAAGATCACCGCGGCGATCAGGCCCGCGCCCAGCAGCAGGAAGGCGCCGGCCGTCCAGGCCACGAAGGCGCGCACGTCGCGGTCGATCGGCGAGCGGTCCTCCGCCGCCAGGAAGATCACCGGCATGGCGAGGCCGGTGATGGAGGTCTGCCGCGCCATGGCCCGCAGCGGCTCGTTCAGCGGACCCCGCGCCTTGAAGGTGACCGGCTGGCCGGGATTGGCGGCCATCCGCCGCAGCAGGTCGGCGGGCGGGTGCAGCTCGGAATCCCACAGCGAGCGGGAGCGGGACACGGCGTGCATCTTCTGGTCCGGCCCCCTCTGGGCAATTTCCCAGTAGCGGCCGGAATAGGCGCGCAGCGCCCGCTCGTCGGTGAGGGCGGGGGCGAAGACCTGGCCCTGGTCGACGGTGGCGCCGGCGGTCAGGTTGTCGATCAGGTCCGACAGCGACAGGTCGAAGCGGCGCAGCGCCGCCTGCTGGAACAGCAGCGCCAGCAGGACGGCGGTGACGATCAGCGCCGACAGGCTCCAGCCCAGCGCCAGCAGCACCAGCCGGCGGGCCAGCGATGGACGCCGCAGCGTCTCTCCGATCACGACCCCAGCCGCTCCCGACGGGAGCGGCTCAGACTAAAGGTTTGAGCGCGTTCTGATCGCAAAGCCGCCCTCCACTCTTGCGGACCGCGCTCGCGTCACGCGGTCGCCTGACTGCCGGCTTCCTCGTCCGGGCAGGTCAGGCGATAGCCGAGACCGCGAACCGTCTCGATACGCTCGGGTCCGATCTTCTTCCGCACGCGGCCGATGAACACCTCGATGGTGTTGGAATCGCGGTCGAAATCCTGATCGTAGAGATGCTCCACCAGCTCGGTGCGGCTGATCACCCGGCCCTGGTGCATCATCAGGTAGTGCAGCAGGCGGTACTCCAGCGAGGTGAGCCGAAGCGGCTCGCCGTTGACGCTGGCCCGCGCGGCGCGGGGATCGAGACGCAGGCCGCCGCAGGAGAGGTGCGGCGCGGCGTGGCCGGCGGAGCGGCGCAGCAGGGCGCGCAGGCGGGCCAGCAGCTCCTCGGTGTGGAACGGCTTGGTGAGATAGTCGTCGGCGCCGGCGTCGAAGCCCGCCACCTTCTCGCTCCAGGCGCCGCGGGCGGTGAGGATCAGGACGGGCGTCGCCATGTTCTCGCGCCGCCAGCGCTCCAGCACCGACACCCCGTCGACCTTGGGCAGGCCGAGATCGAGGATGACGGCGTCATAGGGTTCGGTCTCGCCCAGGAACTGGGCCTCCTCGCCGTCGGGCGCATGGTCCACGGCGTAGCCGGCGTCGGCCAGGGCGAGCTTCAGCTGCCGCGACAGATCCGGATCGTCTTCCACAAGCAGGATGCGCATGGTTGGCCTCCCTTTCTTCCGGCTAGCCGCCCTGCTGGCCGAGCATCGCGCCGCTCTCGGCGTCGACGATGAAGACCACCACCCGGCCGTCGGGCAGCCGCCATTGGACCAGATAGACCGGGCGGCCGCCCTGATCGCCGGTCGTGGTGTTGAGATAGGCGCCCTTGTTGCGCGCCGCGATCATGGGAATGACGCGCGACAGCGGGATCTGGCGCCCGGCGCGCACGGCCGCGCGGGCCTCGTCCTGGTCGCCGCGGCCCGCGCCCAGCGACGGCCGGCCATCCTGGGCGGCGAACGCGCTGGCGGGCGCGGCCGTGGCGAGGAGGAGCGCGGCGATGGCCATACGAAACATCATGGGCGGCACCTTGAGCGGACGGGACTGAACCGGGCCTGAATGGGCCTTATGGCATCTTAGCCTGGCCTAGACACGGCGCCGCGGCGTGTAGGGTCGTTTCTTCCGCCATTCCTCGGCGAAGGCCTCGAGCTCGGGGTCGGGTTTGTCGGGCAGGACGATCACCAGCCGCGCGAAGAGATCGCCGCGGCGGCCCTGGGCGTCGACCAGGCCGCGGCCCTTGAGCCTGAGCCGGGCGCCGGTGTTGGAGCCGCGCGGCACGGTGAGCGTCACCGGCCCGTCGGGCGTCGGCGCCTCGACCTTGCCGCCCAGCACCGCGTCGTAGGCGGCGATCGGGACGTCCATCACCAGCACCTCGCCCTCGCGCCGGTAGGTCGGATGCGGGGCGATCACCAGCTCGATGAAGGCGTCGCCGGGGCCGGCGCGGCCGGGCGCGCCCTGGCCCTTCAGCCGCAGCGTCTGGCCCTCCTGGGCGCCCTTGGGGATGGTCACGTCGATGGTGCGGCCGTCGGAGAAGGCGATGCGCTTCTTGCCCCCGCGGATACTGTCCTCGAGGTCGATCTCGAGCCTGGCCCGCACGTCGGAGCCGCGCTGCGAGAAGGGGCCGAAGCCGCCGCCGCGCCCGGCCGTGCCGCCGCCGGCCCGGCCGCCGCCGAACATCTCGCCCAGAATGTCGCCCAGGTCGACGCCCTCGAAGCTTTCGCGCGGACCGGCGCCGCGGCTGAAGTTGCCCTCGTAGCCGCCGGCCGGGCGCGTGCCCCAGGGCCCCTGCCCGCCCGCGAACCCGCCGTAGGCCGGGCGGCCGTCGGCGTCGATCTCGCCGGCGTCGAACTTCTTGCGCTTGACGGGGTCGCCGACGATGTCGAAAGCGGCGCTGACGCGCTTGAAGCGCTCCTCGGCGGGCGTGTCGCCGGGATTGGTGTCGGGATGGTTCTCCTTGGCCAGCTTGCGGAAGGCCTTGCGGATCTCGTCCGCGCTCGCGCTGCGGGAGACGCCCAGCTCCTGATAGGGGTCGCGCGCCAAGCGATGGACCTCGTTGAATTACGCTAAAGAACTTGGCCTTTTAGATTGGTCCGCGCGCCCATGCACGCAAGAGCGGATGTGATAGATTTGTCACAGTGATCGGCTTGATCTGAGTTCCCTTATTGTTCTATCGTCGATCGTCTGACGGGGGATTTTGGATGAGGCCCAATTCAGCGGAATTCTGGAGCCATCTGTTCACGGCGCAGGGGCGTAACGACCGCGCGCATTTTTGGATCGTGGTCGTGGTCTGCTGGGCTGCGGAAGCGCTTGCAGGCATGGTGACGAGGGAAGCGGGCGGCAATTCGGCAGTCGAGCTGGTGTCGCTGATCCTCATCTTTGGTTCGATGGCCGTCGGGACGCTGAACATCATCAAGCGGCTCCATGACATGGGCCGAAGCGGATGGTGGCTGCTCGCCGCCGTCGCGCTCTTTGCTCCGCTTGCGGCCCTGGGTGAGCCTGCGTGGTCGTCCGACAGCACCGCGATCATCGCAGTCGCGGCCTATGGCCTCGTCAGCCTCGCCCTTCTGCTGCTGCTGGGCCTACTTCCGGGTCAACAGGGCCCCAACCGTTTCGACGAGGTTCACCCATGGTGGCGGCCCAGAAGCTTCGTCACGAACGACGAGGACGTGTTGAGCGAGGACGATCTCTAGCTTCGTCCCCGCTCGGGGATTAGGTCCGGGGCGGCGAAATCGAGGGCATCTTCGCTGTCCGCCAGCACGCGTTCGTTGATCGTCTGGCCGCGGACGGAGACGCCGGCGCGGTGCACGCTCTCCGGATCGCCGGAGACCAGCGGGTGCCAGTCGGCGAGGCCGCGGCCTTCGTTCAGCCGACGGTAGGCGCAGCTCCCCGGCATCCACTGCAGGGCGTCGATATTGCCGGGCGTCAGCTTGATGCAGTCTGGCACGTGGCGCTTGCGGTTGGCGTAGTCGGTGCAAGCGCAGGCCTGCGGATCGAACAGCTTGCAGTGCACGCGGGTCGGGATGATGTCGCCGGTCGCCTCGTCCTCGAAGCGCACCAGGCAGCACAGGCCGCAGCCGTCGCACAGGCTCTCCCACTCCGCGGCGGTCATCTCGCCGAGGCTTTTCCTGCGCCAGAAGGGTTCGCCGGCCATGGCGATGATCTAGGCCGCGCGCGGTGGCGCGTCGAGCGGAGCCATGAGGATTTGTGGCGCGAATGGCGGGGTGTTTGTCCTTTCGGCCGGGGCGCTCCGCGCGCAAGCTTTCGGCCATCTCGAGCGGAGGGCTTACCCATGTGCGATTGCGGCCGACGTCACTTCCTGCGGATGTCGATGGTCACCCTGGGCGCGGTGGGCGTGGCCGGGATCGCCGGCGCGGCCCTGGCCGCCGAGCCGGACCCGAAGGCACCGAAGGTGTTCATCTGCCCGCCCTGCGGCTGTGACAACGACGGCAAGGACTTCCCGGCCGCGGGCGCCTGCACGGCCTGCGGCATGCCGCTGATCGAGAAGCCCGCGGCGGCGCCGAAGCTGGCGTCGCAGGGCTGGTTCGCAGCCCGGGGCTGACCGGCCGATCGACCGGGCCGAGCTTGCTAAGGGCGCGGAAGCCTCTATCTCACCCCGCCCATGAGAGCCCCGATCCTCGCGCTGAAGGACGTCCGCCTGGCGGACGGGCCGGTGATGCTGTTCGACGGCGTCGACCTGGCGCTGGACGCCGGCGTGCGCGCCTGCCTGGTGGGACGCAACGGCGCCGGCAAGTCGACCCTGCTGCGCATCCTGGCCGGCCAGGTCGCGCCGGACGGCGGCGAGCGCTCGGTGACGCCCGGCGCGCGCATCGCGCTGGTTCCGCAGGAGCCCGAGATCGACGGGGCGACCCTGCTGGACCACGCGACCGCGGGCGGCGCGCCAGGGCACCAGGCCAAGGCGGCGCTGGACGCCTTCGGACTGGATCCGGCAAAGCGCGCGGAAGGCCTGTCCGGCGGGGAGATCCGGCGCACGGCGCTGGCTCGGGCCTTCGCCGAGGCGCCCGACGTCCTGCTGCTCGACGAGCCGACCAATCACCTGGACATCCTGGCGATCGAGATCCTGGAGACGCAGCTGGCCGCCAGCCGCGCCGCGGCGCTGATCGTCAGCCACGACCGCGCCTTCCTGGAGCGGGTGACCCGGCGCTCGTTCTGGCTCGAGTACCGGCAGGTCAAGCGGCTCGACAAGGGGTTCGCGGCCTTCGACGACTGGGCCGAGAAGATCGCCGCCCAGGAAGCCGAGGAGGCCCGGCGGCTCGAGCGGTTCATCCAGCGCGAGCAGCACTGGATGGCGCGCGGCGTCACGGCCCGGCGCGCCCGCAACGAGGGCCGGCGCCGGCGGCTGGACTCCATGCGCCTGGCCAAGGCCGACCGGATGCGCGAGGCGCGCGGCGGGCTCTCCATGGGCGTAGCCTCGTCCGGCATGTCCGGCCAGCGGGTGGCCGAGGCCAAGGCGATCTCCAAGGGGTTCGGCGACCGGACGATCCTGAAGGGCTTCTCGACCCGCATCCTGCGCGGCGACCGGGTGGCGATCGTGGGACCGAACGGGGCGGGCAAGACGACGCTGGTGAAGCTGCTGCTGGGCGATCTCGCGCCGGATAGCGGCGAGGTGAAGCTCGGGACCAATCTGGAGGTCGCCTACATCGACCAGGCGCGCAGCGTGCTGTCGCCGGAGATGACCCTGAAGGAGGTGCTGACCCCGCAGGGCGGCGACCAGGTGATGGTGCGTGGCGAGCCCCGGCACGTGGTCTCCTATGCCAAGGACTTCCTGTTCGGCGAGGGCCAGCTGCGCCAGCCGGTGAAGAGCCTGTCGGGCGGCGAGCGCAACCGCCTGCTGTTGGCGCGTGCGCTGGCCCAGCCGTCCAACGTCATGGTGCTGGACGAGCCCACCAACGACCTCGACATGGAGACCCTGGACGTGCTCGAGGACCTCCTGGCCGACTATGAGGGCACGCTGATCCTGGTCAGCCACGACCGCGACTTCATCGATAGATTGGCCAGTTCCACCATCGGCCTCGATGGGCAGGGCCGCGCGGTGGAGACGCCGGGCGGCTGGCAGGATTTCGTGTCCCAGAACCCGGGCTTCTTCGGCGCCCGGGCTGCCGCGCCCGCCCCACCCAGGGCCGCGCCCAAGAGCCCCTCGGCGCCGCGCCCGCCGGCGGCAGGGCCCAGCAAGCTCACCTACAAGGACCAGCGGCGGCTGGCCGAGCTCGACGGGATGGTCCACGCCCTGCCGGGAACGATCGCGGAGCTGGAGGCCAAGCTCGCCGATCCAGGGCTCTACGGACGCGACCCGGCGGCGTTCGATCGGCTGAGCCGCGAGCTGGAGGCGGCGCGGGCCCAGCTGTCCGCGGCGGAGGAGGAATGGTTCGCCCTTGAGGAGCGCCGCGAGGCCCTGGAAACCGGCCGTTGAGCTCTGTTTCGCGGTTTCCTGTGGATAAGTTCAGCCGTTGATTTCGTGGGATTATCTGGCCGTCATCCCCAAATCGTTAACAGCTTATTCACAGTGTTTTGACGGCTCGCCCACATGGGGGGCGAATCGGGCGCTTGCCACCTCCCGGGGCCGGGCGCATCGTCCTTTTGCTGAGAGGAACTGCGGCGCGGAGTTGGACGGGCGACCGGACGGCTCAAGCGAGCGGAGGTTTCCAGAAGAGGCGCGGGACCGGGGCAACCCGGGACCAGTCTGGACGGGAAACTCGGACGCGGCGGAAAACCCACGGGGCAACTCGTGAACCGAAGTCGCAGCTGGCCTCAAGGCGCAGATCCCCCAACGGATCTGTATGAGAGGGCGGAGCAACGGGAAACCGATGCGCCGCCCTCTTGCTATGGGCGAACGGGTCCGCGGCCGCAGCGTCCGCCGGCGAAAACTGACGTCGTCCAGGCATCTTCCAACCTCCGCCGGAGCGCCCTACCCTCCGCCGCCTTGCTGTCGGGGATATCCATGAAGCTGCTGCGTCCCGCCCTGCTGGCCATGCTGGGCCTGCTGGCCGCCTGTTCGCCGGGCAAGTCCGATCACGCCGCGGCGCCGTCGGGCAGGACGCCGATCCGCTTCGCCACCGACTGGCGCGCCGAGGCCGAGCACGGCGGCTTCTATGAAGCGCTCGCCGAGGGCGAATACGCCAAGCGCGGGCTCGACGTGACGCTGATCCAGGGCGGGCCGGGCGTGAACGTGCCGCAGCTGCTGGCGGCCGGCGCGGTGGAGCTCGGCGACGGGTCCAACAGCTTCATCGTCATGAACCTGGCCCAACAGAAGGTGCCGGTGAAGGCGGTGGCGGCCTTCATGCAGAAGGACCCGCAGGTGCTGATCGCCCACCCCGACCCGGGGCTGAAGACCATCGCCGACCTGAAGGGCCACCCGATCCTGTTGTCCGACGCCTCGGTGACGGCGTTCTGGGTGTGGCTGAAGTCCAAGTACGGATTCACCGACGACCAGGTGCGCAAGTACACCTTCAACTCCGCGCCGTTCCTGGCCGACAAACGGGTGGTTCAGCAGGGCTATCTGACCAGCGAGCCCTATACGATCGAGAAGGAAGGTCACCTGACGCCGAAGGTGTTCCTGCTGGCCGACGAGGGCTACCCCGGCTACGCGGCCATGGTGCTGGCGCCGGACAGCCTGATCGCGAAGAACCCGGCGGCGGTGAAGGCCTTCGTCGAGGCGTCGGCCAAGGGCTGGCATGACTATCTCTACGGCGATCCGAAGCCCGCCGACGCCCTGATCATGAAGGACAATCCGGAGATGACCGAGGATGTCCTCAGCCAGGCGCGGGCGAAGATGAAGGCCTATGGGATCGTCGATGGGGCCGAGGCCAAGACGCTGGGCGTCGGCGCCATGACCGAGGCGCGGTGGAAGGCGTTCTTCGACGTGGCGGCCGGCCAGGGGGTCTATCCGAAGACGATGGACTATCACGCCGCCTACACGCTGGACTTCGTGAGCCTGCCGGTCCCCAAGTGATTGGCCAGAAATGACCATCGCGGCCCTCGAAAACGTCGAGGTGGACTATGCCCGCGGCCGGGCGCTGGGGCCGTTCTCGCTGAGCATCGGGCCGAGCGAGATCGTGGCGCTGGTGGGGCCCTCGGGCTGCGGGAAGTCGACGGCGCTGCGGCTGCTGGCCGGGCTGGAGGCGCCGAGCGCCGGCCGGGTGATCCGCACGCCGGGCCGCGGCGAGACCGCGGTGGTCTTCCAGGCGCCGACGCTGGCGCCGTGGCTGAGCGCGCGGGCCAACGCCGCCCTGCCGCTGGAGCTGGCGGGCATGGGCGGGGGCGAGGCCATGCGGCGGGCCGGCGAGGCGCTGGCGCGGGTGGGGCTGGCGGGGGCCGAGGACGCGCGCCCGGCGCAGCTCTCGGGCGGCATGGCCATGCGGGTCTCGCTGGCCCGCGCCCTGACCACCGAGCCGAAGTTGCTGCTGCTCGACGAGCCGTTCGCGGCGCTGGACGAGATCACCCGGCGCGCGCTCGCCGACGACGTGCTGGGGCTGTGGCAGGGCCTGCAGCCGGCCATCGTCTTCGTGACCCACAATGTTGAGGAGGCGGTCTACATGGCCTCCCGCGTTGTGGTGATGAGCGCCGGCCCCGGGCGGCTGGCGGGCGAGGTGGCGGTGGAAGGGCCGCTGCCGCGGCCTGCGGGCTTCCGCACCTCGGCGGGCTTCCGCAGGACGGTGGAGATGGTCTCCAAGGCGCTGGCCCAGGGCATGAGCGCATGAGGCGGGTGATCGAAGCCCTGGCGCCGGCGCTGTTGATCGCCGCCTTGCTGGCGGGCTGGGAGATCGCCTGCCGCGCCGGCCACGTGCCGAGCTATTTCCTCAGCCCCCCGAGCGCCGTGGCCCTGGCGCTGGTCCAGGACCTGCCCGGCCTGCTGAAGGCCGCCTGGTACACCCTGTCGAGCGCCCTCATCGCGCTGGTCATCGCCAGCCTCCTGGCCCAGGCCCTGGCGCTGGCGGTGGTGCTGTCGAACGTGCTGGAGCGCGCGGTGCAGCCGCTGGCGGTGGTGCTGCAGGTCACCCCGGTGATCGCCATCGCGCCGCTGGTCAACATCTGGGCCGGGACCGACCATCCGGAGCGGGCGGTGGTGGCGCTGGCCATGGTGGTGGCCTTCTTCCCGATCTATTCCGGCGCGCTGACCGGGCTGAAGGCGGTCGATCAGGACCTGATGCGGCTGTTCGACCTCTATGGCGCGGGGCGGCTGCAGCGGCTCGTCCGGCTGCGCATCCCGTCTGCCGTGCCGTTCCTGCTGCAGGGCCACAAGGTGGCGGCCGGCCTGGCGATCGTGGGCGCGGTGGTCTCGGAGTTCGTGGCCGGCTCCGGCAAGGTGCAGGGCCTGGCGTGGCGCATCTTCGACGCCAGCTTCAAGCTGCAGACGGCGCGGATGATCGCGGCCCTGGTGGTGCTGGGCGTGATGGGCGCGGTGCTCTACGCGGTGCTTGACGCCGTCGAGCGGGCCGGCCTCAGGTGGTGGAGCGGGCGCTAGGGCTTGGTCGCTTGCGGGACCTGGGCCAGCTCCCAGCGGATCGGCGCGCTGATCGAGCCGCCGACCACCGGCAGCCCCTCGGCGGTCCAGACGCTGAGCCGGAACTTGCCGGCCAGGGACGCGGCGGCGGGGCCGAAGCCGTAGCCGCTGGGATCCTCGCTCTCGACCGCGCAGCCGGTGAGCGCGCCGTCGGCGGCGACCTTGCATTTCAGCACCACCCGGGCCTTCAGCATTCCCGCCTTGGCGGCGGCGCTGGGGAAGGCGGCGTTGAACTCCTCGTAGGTCGGCAGGACCATCCAGTGCGGCTTGCCGATGGCCGGGGTGTCGGCGTCGAGGCCGCTCGCGGCGAAGCTGAAGACGATCTGGGTGTGGGCGCCGGCGATGAGCCCGCCCGCCGCGTCCGTGGCCGGCCCGGTAAACTTCTCGGCGAGGCGTTCGGCGGCGCGGTCGAAGCCGTAGCCCCGCGGCTCCTCGAAGATCGGCCGGCAGTCGGAGAGGCCGCCGCGCCGATTGAAGACGCAGTCGAGCGTCGTGTGGCCATCCTTCTTTTCGCTGCGCGCCTTGGCCGGATAGGCCGCCCGCACGTCGGCGACGCTTGGCGCCGCGGTCCAGGGGATGTTGCTGAGCACCTTATTGGCGTTGCGCTGCTCGACGGACACCGAGGCCAGCCGCGAGCCGGTGTAGGGCTCCGGCTGCCGGGTGATGGTATCGGCCACGTCGCTGGGCACCTCCGCCCAGACGATCGGGATGTTGGCCTTGGCCTCCACCGCGACGCCGTTCTTGAGCGCCGGGCGCATGAGGAACTGCGGGGTGAGCGCCAGAGCGGCCGAGCCGAAGCCCATGCCGGGGGGACTTTCCTCGGTCACCTTGCAGTCGCGCAGCGCGCCCTGGACGGTGACGGTGCAGGAGACGGTGGCGCTGCCCTTGACCTGGCGCTTCAGCGCGGCGGGGGGCCAGACCGAGAGCAGCTGGTCGCGGGTGGGCTTGCGAAGCCAGTCGGCGTTGGAGGTCTGCGCCTGGGCCGAGCCAAGCCCGGCGAGGGCTATCGCCAAGGCGGCGATCACTCGTCTCATGGATTGCTCCCTTAGGGCGGAGGCGCTGCCGCTCCGCTGTCCTTGACCCCTAGCTCTCGATTCCGCGGCCGACTTCGGAGGCCGGGCGCAGGCGCTCGAGGGCGTCGGCGGCGAGGCGGCTGAGCGAGGCCAGGCCCTGTTCGGAGAAGACGTCGAGGGCGGTTTCCAGGGCGGTGACCGCGGCGACCCGGCGGCCGCCGTCCTGGCCGGTGATGTCGATGCGGGCTTCGTAGAGCCGGGCAAGGTGCAGTTGCGACAGGGCCCAGCCGACCGGATCGCGGCGGGCCGGCAGGTTGGCAAGCTCCATCTTCATGGCCGCCTCGGCCGCGTCGAGCACGGCGAGGTCACCGGTGATCTCGGCCTGGCGGGCGAGGCAGACGGCCCGCGCGCCGGCGGCCAGGCCGCGCAAGGGACTGGCGTCGAGCTTCTTCAGGACCAGGCTCGCGCGGTCGTAGCAGGTGACCGCCTGTTCGTAGGCGCGCGGCTGCGCGCTCGCGTCGCCGAGGCCCTGCAGGGCCTGGCCGAGCGCCACCTGGCTGCGGGCCCAGTCCAGCGGGCTGTGGTCGCGGCCGACCTGGTCGATGGCCGCGGCGAGCGCGGCGGCGCCGGCGGCGAGGATTTCGACGTCGCCGATCATCTCGCCCCACAGGGTGAGGACCTGGCCGCGCAGCAGCTCGGCGCGGGCCCAGGTCAGGGGCTCGTAGGCCGGATCGAGGCGGGCCGCGGCGGCGACGGCGTCATCGAGCGCGTCGCGGAACAGGGTCTCGTCCTTCAGCCGGGCGGCCCAGGCGCAGGTGAGGTCGGCGCGGATGATGCGGGCCTCGGCGGCGAACACGCGGGCGTGGCCGAGCCGGCGGCTGAGCGCCTCGAGCGCGGCGATCGGCTGGGCGAAGCGGCCGGCGGCGTAGCGCGCGGCCGTGGCGTCGCCAAGGGCCAGCTCGCGGCGGGCCTCGATGGCGGCCAGGCCGATGTCGGCCAGCGGGGCTGCGACACCGGTGCGGGCGCCGCCGCGGGCGTCGCGGAAGGCGGCTTCGGCCGCGGCTTCGAGGCCGGGGTCGCCGAAGGTCTCGGCGCCCAGCAGGGCGCAGAAGGCCTGTTCGCAGCGGGCGCGGGCCCAGCCTTCCCAGCGCCGGGCGGATTCGAAGGCGGCGGCGGCGGCCTCGGCGCCGGCGGCGGCCTTGCGCAGGGTGGCGGGATCGCCGGTGCGGCGGGCGACCTCGCGCCAGACCACGGCGGCGTCGAGCCGGCGCTGGGCGCGGTCCTTGGCGCTGATCCGGCCGGCGGCCACGTCGGCGGCGCGGCCTTCCTGCTGGATGAGGTTGAGGTCGAGCAGTTCGAGGAGGGTGGCATCGCCGCCGGTCAGGCCATCGGCCACCGTCTTGAGCCGCTCCGGCGCCAGACGCCGGAAGATCTCCCGCCCCAGTTCGAACATGCCGCCGCTCCCGCCAGGCGTCCGTCCCGGGATGAGACGGTCGGCCAGCGTCCTGAACGACAACAGCAAAGCCGGAGCCGGGGGCCTTAACAAGTGCTTAACGCGCCCTGTGTGGTTAACCGAAGCTTAACCGGAAAGGCGCGGACCGGGGTTCGGTTCCTTGCGGCGAGGGGCTAGGCGCGTTCCTTGGCGCGCTCGAAGCGGACCTTGGGGAAGCGCTCGGCGACATAGCCGATCTCCCAGGCGGACTTGGCGAGGAACACCGGCTGGTCGTCGATGTCGACGGCCATCGCGCCCCGGTGCTTGCCCATGAAATCCTCGAGATCGGCCTTGTCGGCGGCGATCCAGCGGGCCTCGGCATAGGGGCTCGCCTCGAAGATCACCTCGAGTTGGTATTCGTTGGCGAGCCGGTCGGCCATCACCTCGAACTGCAGCGGCCCGACGGCGCCGACGATGAAGTCCGCCCCCATGGTCGGGCGGAACAGCTGGGTGACGCCCTCCTCGGCCAGGCCCTGCAGGGCGCGGGTGAGGTGTTTGGCTTTGAGAGGGTCCTTCACGCGGACCCGCTGCAGGATCTCCGGCGCGAAGTTGGGCAGGCCGGCGAAGCGCAGGGTCCCGCTTTCGGACAGGCTGTCGCCGACGCGCAGGATCCCGTGGTTGGGGATGCCGATCACGTCGCCGGCGTAGGCTTCCTCGGCCAGCTCGCGGTCGGAGGCGAAGAACATCACCGGGGCGTTGACCGAGAGCTGGCGGCCGGTGTTCTGCACCTTCAGCTTCATGCCGCGCGCAAACTTGCCCGACGTCAGCCGCAGGAAGGCGATGCGGTCGCGGTGGTTGGGATCCATGTTCGCCTGGATCTTGAAGATGAAGCCGGAGACCTCCTTGTCGCCGGGCTCGACCTCGATCGGCGCCTCGGCCCTGGTCGCCTTCACCGCCTTGGGCGCGGGGGCATATTCGCCGAGGCCCTCCAGCAGCTGGTCGACGCCGAAGTGGCGGAGCGCCGAGCCGAAGAACACCGGCGTCATGTGGCCTTCCAGGAAGGACTGCAGGTCGAAGGGCTTGGAGGCCGCCTGCACCAGCTCGGCCCCCTCCTCCACCTCGGCCTGCTCCGCGGCGTCGAGGAAGGCGGCGGTGGAATTTCCGCCAAGCGGCACCGGCTCGGGATGGCCCTCGTCGTTATTGGCCACCTTCTTGGCGAACGGGATGAACCGCGCCCGCTGCAGATCGATCATGCCCTTGAAGCGGCCGCCGGAGCCGGCCGGCCAGTAAAGCGGCGCGGGATCGAGGGCGAGCTTGGAGGCGATCTCATCGAGCAGGGCGTAGGGGTCCTGCGCTTCGCGATCCATCTTGTTGATGAAGGTCAGGATCGGGATGTCGCGCAGCCGGCACACCTCGAACAGCTTCAGCGTCTGCGGCTCGATGCCCTTGGCGGCGTCGAGCACCATCACCGCGGCGTCGGCGGCGGTGAGCGTGCGGTAGGTGTCCTCCGAGAAGTCCTCGTGGCCGGGCGTGTCCAGCAGATTGAACATCTGGCCCGCGTGATCGAAGGTCATCACCGAGGCCGAGACGGAGATGCCCCGCTCGCGCTCGATCTTCATCCAGTCGGAGCGGGTGCGGCGGTTCTCGCCGCGGGCCCGCACCTGGCCGGCCGCGCGGATGGCGCCGCCTGCCAAGAGCAGGTTCTCGGTGAGCGTCGTCTTGCCGGCGTCCGGGTGGGAGATGATCGCGAAGGTGCGCCGCCGCGCCGCCTGGGCGGCGATTCCTGGACGAGCATTGGCGGCCTCGGCGGCGGGGGAAGAGCTCATGGGCGCGGCAGGTAGCCTGCGCGGCCGGGTTTCGCAAACGGCGCGCGGCGAGAGCCAGGCGCCGAGCGGGCCAAAACCTGCTGCGCCAGGGCGTAGATCGGACGGCTTCGCGCCCCGTCATGCGGCAAAATCGGCAAGCTCTTGCCCCAATTCTGGTGCTATCGCAGAGACCATGAAGACCCGCGCCGCCATGCCGAAACCGGTCCCAGGACCCGGTCCCCTCGCCACCAATCGCTCGCTTGAGATGCTCGGGCGGATCGACGAGCGGCTGCGCTGGCTCGCCACCTGGACGATCCACAACGCCAACCACCTCCGCGAGAGCCGCGACGGGCTGAAGGTGGGCGGCCACCAGGCCTCCTGCGCCTCCATGACCACCATCCTGACGGCGCTCTACTTCCATGCGCTGAAGCCGCAGGACCGGGTGGCGGTGAAGCCGCACGCGAGCCCGGTGTTCCATGCCGCGCAATATCTGATGGGCCGCCAGACCCGCGAGCAGATGGAGGCGTTCCGCGCCTTCGGCGGGGCGCAGTCCTATCCGTCGCGCACCAAGGACAAGGACGACGTCGACTTCTCCACCGGTTCGGTGGGCCTGGGCGTGGCGATCACCGCCTTCGCCTCGCTGATGCAGGACTATTTGAAGGCGCACGGCATGCTGGATCCGGCGCGCGAGGGCCGGTTCGTGGCGACGCTCGGCGACGCGGAACTCGACGAGGGCAACATCTACGAGTGCCTGATCGAGGCCTACAAGCACGACATCCGCAATGTCTGGTGGATCGTCGACTACAACCGCCAGAGCCTGGACGCGACCACCGCGGACCGGATGTTCGACCGCTTCGACGACATCTTCGAGACCGCCGGCTGGCGGGTGGTGACGCTGAAGTGGGGCAAGGCCCAGATGCGCGCCTTCGCCCGGCCGGGCGGGGCGGCGCTGAAGGCCTGGATCGAGGCCTGCTCCAACGCCGAATACGCGGCCCTGACCTATCAGGGCGGAGCAGCGTGGCGGATGCGGCTGACCACCGACATCGGGCGAGAGCCGGGGGCGCCCGCGCTCCTGGAGAGCTTTTCCGACGAGGACCTCCACCAACTGATGATCGGGCTCGGCGGCCACTGCCTGGAGACGCTCACCGAGGCCTTCGATGCGGCCCAGGACGACACGCCCACCCTGTTCATCGCCTACACCGTCAAGGGCTTCGGCCTGCCGCTGCAGGGCCACAAGGACAACCACGCCGGCCTGATGACCGCCACCCAGGTCGAGGCGCTGCGCCAGGCCATGGGGGTGCCGCAGGGCCAGGAATGGGAGCCGCTGGCCGGCCTCTCCACCGAGGCCGCGCAGGAGGTCAGGGCCTTCATCGACGCCGCGCCCTTCGCCCAGCCGGGCGAACGCCAGTTCAAGGCCGAGCCTGTGCCGGTGCCGCCGCGCGGCGCGTTCCCGAGCCCGGAGGGCGGCGAACAGTCCACCCAGCAGGCCTTCGGCAAGATCCTGCTGGAGCTGGCCAAGAGCCCTGGCCCGCTGGCCGACCGAATCGTCACCACCTCGCCGGACGTGACGGTCTCCACCAACCTCGGCGGGTTCGTGAACCAGCGGGGCCTGTTCCGCAGGCGCGAGACGGCCGACGTGTTCCGCGACGCCAAGATCCCCTCACCGCAGAAATGGGCTGGCGGCGGGGCGGGCCAGCACGTCGAGCTGGGCATCGCCGAGCACAACCTGTTCCTGAACCTGGCCGCCTTCGGCCTCTCCGCGCCGCTGTTCGGCGAGCGGTTGCTGCCGATCGGCACGGTCTACGACCCGTTCATCTCGCGAGGCTTGGATGCGCTGAACTACGCCTGCTATCAGGACGCCCGCTTCATGCTGGTGGCGACGCCGGCCGGCCTGACGCTCGGCCCCGAGGGCGGCGCCCACCAGTCGATCTACACGCCCTTGATCGGCATCGGCCAGCCGGGCCTGACCTATTTCGAGCCGGCCTTCGTCGACGAGATGGCCGAGGTCATGCGCTGGTCCTTCGAGCACATGCAGGCCGACGGCGGCGGCTCGGTCTATCTGCGGCTGACCACGCGCCAGATCGCCCAGCCCGAGCGCCGGGATGAGGCCTGGCGCGACGATGCGCTGAAGGGCGGCTACTGGCTGATCGACCCGGCCGCAGGCGCCGAAATGGCCATCGCCTTCTGCGGCGCGGTCGCGCCGGAGGTGCTGCAGGCGGCCGAGGCGCTGGCCGAGGATATCCCCGGCCTGGGGGTGCTCAACGTGGTGTCACCCGGCCGGCTGCATCGCGACTGGATCGCGGCGCGGCGCGGCCGCTGGCGCGGCGAAGGCCGCCGCGAGAGCCATGCCGAGGCCCTGCTGAGCCGGCTGGCGCCGGGGGCAGGCCTGGTGACGGTGATCGACGGCGCGCCGGCGACGCTCTCGTGGCTGGGCGCGGTGCGCGGCCAGAGGGTCAGCCCGCTCGGCCTCGACGGCTTCGGCCAGGTGGGCGACCTGCCCGACCTCTACCGCCACTACCGGCTGGACGTGGACGCCATCGTCGAGGCGTGCGCCGACCTCTACGCCTGAGCCCTCGTCGCCGCCAGGATCTCGCGCGGGGCGGCCTCGGCGCGGAGCTGGGCCAGGGTGCATTGGCGCGGGGCCTTGTCGGGGCGAAAGCGGAGCAGCTTGGTCCCGTGGCGGAAGCGGTCGCCGGTGACGTGGTCGTAGCGGACCTCGACAACGAGTTCGGGTTTGAGCGGCGTCCATTCGGTGGCGCGGCCGTTGGACCAGCGGCTGGGACCGCCGGGCCTGTCGCCGGTGAACCCCTCCCCGCCCGCGAGCTTCTCCAGGCGTTTGGTGAGCGCCGGGCGGTCGGCGTCGCTGATGGTCGAGGTGAAGCCCACGTGGTCGAGCCGGCCTTCGCCGTCATAAAGGCCGAGCAGCAGGGAGCCCACGAGCCTGCTGTCCTGTTCGTAGCGGAAGCCGCCCACCACGCACTCGGCGGTGCGCATGGCCTTGATCTTCAGCATGGCCCGCTCGCCGGCCAGGTACGGCCCGTCCAGCCGTTTGGCGACCACGCCATCGAGGGCGGCGCCGACCTCCTTGAGCCATTGGCCGGCCTGGGCGGGATCGTCCGTGCCCGGCGAGAGCAGGATGCGCGGCGCGGCCTCGAAGCGCTTGAAGAGCGCCTCCAGTTCGGCGCGGCGCCTGGTGAGCGGGGCGTCGACCAGCGAACGGCCCCTGGCGTCCAGCAGGCAGTCGAACAGCACCAGCGAGGCCGGGGTCTCGGCGGCGAGCTTGCGCACCCGGCTCTCGGCGGGGTGCAGGCGCAGCTGCAGGGCGTCGAAGGAGAGTTCCCCGCCCACCGGGATGACCAGCTCGCCATCGACCACGAAGCGCTCGACCGGCAGGGCCTGCAGCAGGGCCACCACATCGGGGAAGTAGCGGCCGAGCGGCTTGCCGGATTTCGACTTCAGCTCGACCGTGTCGCCCGCCCGGAAGGCCAGGCATCGGAAGCCGTCCCACTTGGGCTCGAAGCGCCAGCCGGGCTCGGCGGGGATGTCGGCGACCAGCTTGGCCTCCATGGGGGCGAGGTCGAGGGGGACGGCGAGGTCGGCGAGGCGCATGACCGCCAAGCGCCCGCGCGCTCAGCTCCGTTCCACGGGCTCGGTGAGGAAGTGGCGGCCTTCCTTGTCGTCGATCTCCACCACCCAGACGTCGGGATCGATGCGCAGGGCGCGTTCGATGTAGCGGTCGAGGTCGGGCTCGGCGTGCGAGGCGGCGGGCTCCATCCAGACGCGCTCGCCGTCGAGGCGGGTGGCCTCGGCATAGAGCCGGGCCGTGCCGTCGGTGCGGTTGAGCGCCTTCACCAGCACCGCGCCGGCCCGCGGGTCGCCCTTGCGCGCCACCACGCCGAACGCCCCGCCCAGCTCGGCCCGGCGGATCAGCGCGGTCACCCAGATGTCCGTGGAGAGCAGCATCGGGCGGGAAGATGCGCTGATGCGGGCGGGACTGTCATCCAGCCGCGTTGGCCACGGCGCACGGGCGGTGTTCGTAGAGCCGCCACTTGCCGGCCGCGGCGATCTGGACCGGGGCGCAGGTCGCGCCCTGGAACATCTGCGCAGGCGGAGCGCCGGCGCTGCGCACGAAGATGTAGCGGTAACGGTCACCGGCGTCGGCGCGCCAGTCGAAGCGGGTCGGGTTCTGGGCGATGATCTCGTCGACCGCAGGTGTGGCCGCCGGCCGGAAGCGGGCGATCTGCGGATGGAAGGCGGCGAAGTTGAAGTCGACGAAGCCGCCCCGCTCGGCCTGGTACCAGAGGGCGTGGTGCATGTAGGCATTGCTGCTGCGGTCGACCTGGCTGGTCGGATCGTAGATCAGCGCCAGCGCCCGCTGGCCCGGCGCGGCGGCGGCGAGCACGCCGTCGAAATCGCGCTGCTCGCGGCCGAACTCGAAGGACAGCCGGGCGTGCTGGAGGAGGATGGCGGCGGCGGCGAGGCCGGCGATCAGGCCGAGCCGGGGCTGCAGGCGCCGGGCCAGGCTGTCCGGCGCCGGCGGCTGCTCGCGCAGCAGCCAGGCGTAGGCCGGCGGCAGGAACAGGGCGAAGCGCTCGTAGAGCAGGGCTGTCGACCAGGCGTAGTGCGGCGCCAGGAGCATGGCCCCGAGGACGCCGCCGACGATCACCAACGCTTCGCGGGCCCGCCAGTCCGGCCGGAAGCCGGCGATGAGCGGCAGGCCGAAGATCGGGATGCAGAAGGCCGGCCAGGGGCTGAAGGGCGCGTCGAAGGGATTGAGCAGGGCCGAGAGGAGGTGGGCCCGCCAGGCGCCGAAAACGACCTTGGCGGCAAAGTCGTGGGTGATCGCCGCCTCGCGCTGGCGAGTCAGGATGGCGAAGGCCGCGGCGGCCGCGAGCAGGATCCAGAACGGCCAGGAGCGGACGATGAGCTGGCGCACGCTCTTGGCCCGCACCAGCAGGATCAGGCCGCCGATGGCGCCGGCGAAGAGGAACACCAGGCCGTGGGAGAGCAGCAGGGCGAGCCCCAGGGCGGCGAGGCCCGCGCCCTGTCGCGCCAGGCCTGAGCGGGCGTAACGGATGGAAAGCCAGATGAAGGCCAGGCCCAGCGGAGCGGCCACCAGGAAGGTGTACATGCCCCAGGCGTAGGCGAAGCCGAAGAAGCTGAAGGCGTAGAACGCGTCGAGCCGGGGTGAGGCCCCGAGCTCGCGGCGGATGGCGATGCAGGCCCAGATGAAGGCGCCATAGGCCGCGGTCAGCACCACCTTCAGCGCCGCCGCCGCCGACATCACGAAGGCGAGCGGCAGGGCCAAGCCATAGCCGATCAGATAGGGGGTCAGGAGATTGACGTGGATTTCGCCGGCCCAGGGCGAACAACCGAGCGCCAGGTCGTGCAACAGGGCCACCTGCCCCGCGTGCTGCGGCAGGTCGATCATCAGCGGCCGGGGCGAAATCCAGATGACCAGGGCGCCCAGGGCGAAGAGCGCGAGACGGCCGAGCATCGCGGCGTCGATCGGCGCCAGGCGGGCGCGCAGCGAGCGGCCCCCGAGCGCCGCGGCGAGGGAGGTCATCTCAGAGGGTCTTCTCGATGATGAAGCGCGGCCGGCGCTTGGTCTCGGCGTAGATGCGGCTGACGTAGCCGCCGATGATGCCGATGGCCAAGAGCTGCACGCTGCCCAGGAAATACATGGGAATCACGGTGGAGGCCCAACCCGGCAGGGCGTAGGGCGTGAACAGCCGCACGCCCAGCGCCCAGAACCCGGCGCCGACCGAACCCAGGGCCACCACGAAGCCCAGCACGGTGATCCACTGCAGGGGGACCGTGGAGAAGGAGAAGACGCCGTTGGCGGCCAGGGCGATCATCTTCGACAACGGATATTTGGTCTCGCCGGCGAAGCGGGCGTTGCGTTCGTAGGTGACCACCTCGCTGGGGAAGCCGAGCAAGGGGACGATGCCGCGCAGGAACAGATTCACCTCGGTGAAGCCGGACAGGGCCTCGATGGCGCGGCGGCCCATCAGCCGGAAGTCCGCGTGGTCGGCGACCACGTCGACGCCCAGCCGGTGCAGCAGCCAGTAGTAGGTCCAGGCGCTGTAGCGCTTGAACAGGCTGTCGTGCACGCGGCGGCCGCGGACGCCGTAGACGATCTCGGCCCCGCGCTGGTGGGCCTCGAGCATCTTGGGAATGGCCGCCAGATCATCCTGCAGGTCGGCGTCCAGGCTGATCAGCACGTCGCCCGGCGCGTTGAGCAGACCGGCCAGGAGCGCGTGCTGGTGGCCGCGGTTGGCCGACAGCCGGATGCCGCCGACGCGGGCGTCCCCGGCCCGGCCCGCCTCGATGATCGCCCAGGTGTCGTCGCGCGAACCGTCGTCGACGAAGGTCATGGCGCTGTCGGCGCTCACCAGGCTGCGGGCGACCAGGTCGTCGAGCAGGGCCAGCAGGCGGGCGATGGTCTCGGGCAGCACCGCCTCTTCGTTGAAGCAAGGCACGACCAGGTTGAGGCGCTTGGGCTTCATCGGATCAACGCAGGTTGATGAGCAAGAGGCCCGCGAGGACAAAGCCGACGCCGGCCAGCGCCCGCGGCGGCACGACCTCGCCGAACAACATCGCGCCGCTGACATAGACGATGACGAAGGTCAGCGCCGTGTAGGGATAGACCAGCGTCAGCGGCGCCTTCGACAGGGCGAAGATCCACAAGAGGGCGCCCAGGACGTAAAAGGTCAGGCCGCCCGCCAGCCACGGATTGACGAAATCGATCGCCGCGGCGCGACCCGCCGCGCCCTGCTTGAGCATGAGCTGGCCGCCCGCCGCCGAGAGACTGCTCAGGAGCAGGAGGGCATGGACCCAGAGCGGCACGGCCTCAGCCCCGCGCCAGGGCGCGTACGAACTGCCGGTGCTTCATCGCCGCCAGGTGGGAGACCGTGAACGCCGGCAGGGCGCGCAGCATCAGTTTGCGCACCTTCATGGGCAGGGGCGAGACGTCGGGCACCGGCGAGCCCGGTGCGATCTCGGCGTCGCGGACCTGGGCCGGGAGGGCGGCCGTGGCGCGCTCATGGACGTAGAGCAGGGTGTTGTAGCGGTACCACCACTCGATCTCGGCCTCACGGGCGATGCGCGGACGCAGGTAGTCGAAGGCGCGGTAGCCGCGCTCGGCGAACAGGTCGCGCCAGTAGCCGAGCGGTCGTTCGTTGATGTGGCCCTTGCCGCCCTGGCCCGGGACCGCGGCCGAGAACAGGATGTGGTCGCCGTGGCCGACCAGGTTGTCGATCAGCCCGGGCCCGGCGTCGGGCGGGACGTGCTCGGCGACCTCGAGGCACTGGACCAGGTCGTAGCGGCGGCCAAGCGCCAGCGGCTGGGTGATATCGGCGGGCCAGAAGCCGTCGGGGGCGATCAGTAGCAGCGCGGGGTCGAGGTAGTCGCCGTCGAGGCCCAGCACCTGGCTGACGCCGAGCTCCTGGTGCACGCGCAGCCAAGCGGCCGCGCCGCAGCCGACATCGAGGACGCTGCGGACCTTCAGGACCTCATGGACCAGCGGCAGCAAGAGGCGCGCGGAACGCAGCGCGCCTTCCCGCTGATACTCGTAGAAGGTGTCGTCGTAGGGCGAGATGGCTTGGGACACGCGCGTTCCGGACCCAGGTTGAGGCAGCCGCGAAGCTGCGCCGCAAGGATGGAAGATGGGTTAAGCGCGGCGCGCGGGCGTGGCAACGGCGCGCCTCGTCGCACGGGCGCGATTGCCGCCTGCCGGTTCACGGTCCGGAAACCCCGTTCCGCTAAGACCCTGGCAAGGCCCGTGTTCTGTTGGGCCGCAAAGAGACAGAAGACGCATGACGGACACGCGCATCAATGCGCGGCCGGCGTCTCGGTGGATGGGGTTGTTGGGTGCGGCGCTGGTCGTGGCGCCCGCCGTTGCACGCGCGCAACCGCTGGACCTGTTCTACGAGCGTACGGTCATGGAGGCTGCGGATTCGCGCTGTGGCCTGTTCACCCCACAGCTGGCCAGCGCGCTGGCCGCCGCCGCCGCCCAGGCGCGGGGCGCGGCCCTGCGCGCCGGGGCCAGCCGTGAGGAGATCGAGCGTGCCGACCGCGTCGCCCGCCTGCGCGCCGCCGAGGCCGACTGCCGCTCGCAGGACGTGACCGTGGCCGCCAACCGCGTGAAGCAGGCCTTCGCCAGCTATGGCCGCATCAACCGGCTGACCTATCACGGCGATGTCGCCGCCTGGGCGGCCGATCGCTATGTGACGCCGACCAATCCGTGGCGGCTGAAGCAGGAAAGCGCGTTCGGCGCGGACCATATGTCGTTCGGCCTGGCGGGGAGCGAGGACGCCGCGGTGCTGCTGGCCGTGGCCCAGTTCGCCGACGGGGCGACGCCCTATGGCGCGCGCCTGGTGTTGCGCGACACTCGCCGCAGCTCCGGACCCTATCTCAGGCGCTCCGGCGCCGGCCCCACGGTGGGGCTGAGCCTGCCCGACCGCCTGCCGCCCGCCGGCGCGCTGACCGGCATGCTGGCCGAGGCGCGGGGCGAGGCGGGTCACGACCTCTTGCCCAAGGGCCAGCAGGGCCAGGACGAAGGCTGGGCCTTCCGCTTCCCGGCCCAGGCGGCGCTGGCGCTGGCCAACCTCGACCCCCGCGAGGCGGTGGCGGTGGACTTCCTGTTCCCGGGCGACAAGGTGCGCCGCGCCTATGTGGAGGTCGGCGACTTCGCGGCGGGCCGGGCTTTCGTGCAGATGGCCTCTCGTTAGAGAATTGCGTAGGGCCCGGCGGGCGGCGATAAGCGCCCCTGTGTCGACCCAGCGCACCCTCACCGCCCAGGAGCTCTATGAACAGGCGCTCGCCGCCGGCGACGCCGACCGGCCGGACGAGGCCGAGCGGCTGCTCAGGCTGGCGTTCCGCGTGGCGCAGGGGCCGAACCTCCTGGTCACCCTGGGCGTGGTGCTGGAGCACCAGGCCCGCTTCGACGAGGCCCGGACGATCTTTCGCGCCGCCCTGACCGCCACCCCCGAGGAGCCGACGATCGGATTCCCGCTGGCGCTGAACCTGCTCAGGGCCGGCGACTATGCCGAGGGGTTCCGCCTCTACGAGCGGCGCGAGGTGAAAATCACCAAGGCCATGGTCGGCCGCCCGCGCCTGAGCTTTCCCGAGTGGCATGGCGGGCCGGTGAAATCGCTGGTGATCCTGCCCGAGCAGGGGCTGGGCGACGAGATCATGTTCAACCGCTACGTGCCCGTGCTGAAGGCGCAGGGCGTCGAGGTGACCCTGCTCTGCCGGCCGAGCCTTGAGCGGCTGTTCGCTGCGCTCGGCGTGCGGTTGCTGCCGCTGGGGCCCAGCGTCGAGGTCCCCCGCGCCGAGGCCTGGGCCCTGTCGCCCTCGCTGCCGCTCAGGATGGGGACCACGCCGGCCACCGTGCCGGAGGCGGTCTATCTGCCGGGCGGCGCAGGCGGCCGCGGCGTGGGCGTGATGACGGTGGGCAGCCTCGATCCCGATCCGCGGCGCGCCCTGCCCAGGCCGCTGGCCGAGCGGCTGCTGGCCCTGCCGGGCGCGGTCAGCCTCGATCCGGCGGTGACCGGGGCGAAGGACTTCGAGGACACCCGGGCGATCGTCGAGGGGCTGGAGATGGTGATCACCGTCGACACGGCGGTAGCCCACCTGGCCGGCGCCATGGGCAAGCCCTGCTGGACCTTGATCCCCTTCACCCCCGACTGGCGCTGGGGCGAGCGCGGGGCGCACACGCCGTGGTATCCCGCGATGCGCCTGTTCCGGCAGCCGAAGCTGCTGGACTGGGGAAGCGTCGTCGCCGAGGTGATCGCGGCCTTCGAGAGCCGCTGATCAGCCGCCGACCGAGGCTTCCGCCGGGGCCACCGCAATCGGCGGATCCAGCACCACCACCGGCATGCGGACGGTGACGGTGGTGCCCTCGCCCACCGTGCTCTCGAGGCACATCTCGCCGCCGTGCAGTTTGGCGAAGGCCCGCACCAGCGACAGGCCAAGGCCCGCGCCAGCGGCCCGCTGGGTGGCGTCGCCGGCCTGTTCGAAGGGGGTGCCGAGCCGCTCCAGGTCGCCTGGCGCGATGCCGACGCCGGTATCGGAGACGACGATCTCCAGCATCTCCTCCACCGCCTGGACGGTGAGGGTCACCGAGCCGTTCTGCGGGGTGAACTTGAGCGCGTTGGAGACCAGGTTGAGGGCGATCTGCTTGATCGCGCGACGGTCGGCCTCGACCTCAAGGGCCTCCGAAGGCAGGACGCCGCGCAGCTGGACGCCCGCCCGCTCGGCCTGGCCGCGCATCAGCCGGATCACCGCGCTGACGGCGTCGCGGGCGTCGAAAGCCTCGCGGGCCAGCTCGAAGCGCTCGGCCTCGATCTTCGACATGTCGAGCACGTCGTTGATGAGCTCCAGGAGGTGCGCGCCGGCGTCGTGCACCAGGTCGGCGTATTCGGCGTAGCGGTCGCTCATCGGGCCAAACAGCCGCTGCCGCATGATGTCGGAGAAGCCCATGATGGCGTTGAGCGGGGTGCGCAGCTCGTGGCTCATATTGGCCAGGAAGCGGCTCTTGCCGGCGTTCTGCGCCTCGGCCGCGGTGCGCGCCTGATCGAGTTCGGTCTCGCGGCTGCGCTGGGCGCGGGCGTCGCGTAGCGCACCGGCGATGCGGATCGAACTCATGCGGCGCAGCGACAGCACGCACCAGCCGAGCGGATCGTGCGCAGGCGTGAAGGCGATCTCCGCCGTGCCCTCGGCGATGGCGCGCTGCAGGGCCTCGTCGACGGCCGGGCGTTCGTCGGCGGCGACGAACTCGCCGAAGTTGCGCGAGGCGATGTCGTGGAGGTCGAGGCCGGGCGGCGGCTGGCCATAGGCCTCCAGGACGCGGCCGCCAGGATAGAGGGTGAGCAGCAACTGCGGCTGGTTCGCCAGCACCTCGCGCAGGCCAAACTCGACGTCATCGCGCTCCCGGTCGCGGCGGCGGACCGCGGCGTGCAGCGCCACGAGCGCCGCGCCCAGGCCCAGCGCCGAGGTGGCGGTGGCGAGCATGCCGAGCCAGGGGGCCGCGGCCGGTTCTACGTGCGGCAGGGGCAGGAGCAGGCTGCCCAGCGCCGCGATGCCGGTGGCCGCGACGGCGGCGGCGGCCCCCAGCGGCAGCAGGCGGGCGACGCGGAAGGCGGCCGTGGCGGCCAATGGGGCCAGGCACCAGGCGGCGAGCGGTCCGGCCACCCCGCCGGTCATCTGGCAGGCGAGGGCGCCGGAAAGCCCCCAGAGCACGATGGCGACGCCGCGCGCGCCGTCCGAGCCCGCGAGCGCCAGCAGCGCCCCGAAGACCGCCGCGGCCGCGCCGACGCCCAAGGCGGCCAGCTCGACGCCCGGCCCCAGCAGGCTGCGCGCCACGAGGCCCGCCCCGGCGGCCAGCACGGCGGCGGCCCAGGCCAGATGCCACAGGACCGCGAAGCGTCGTTCCCGCGCCTGCGCCCGCTTCGCCGTGTTCGATCGTCGGCTGGATCCGGCCAGGATCGGCCCTCCACATCTCTGTCCGCGCAAGTTGCGGACGGTTGCAGCTTAGCGGCCTACGCGAGCCCGGTTAAGACCGCTCGCCTGCTGCGCGACCTTCGCACGACCCTAAGAGCTTCGTCGGAAACAAAATCGTAAGCGGGACGCGAAAGAATGCCGATCTCTGAAACCTGAAGGCCCGCGCCCGCAAGATGCGCACAGCGGCTGAAAAAGCCCCGGCTCGGCGCGTGTCCAAGGACGCTGCGCTGGAAGCGCAGAAACGCTCGTTCCTGCGGATGGTGAGCCATGAGCTGCGCACGCCGCTGAATTCGATCCTCGGATTCTCCGAGATCCTAGCCACGGAGCTCTACGGGCCGCTGGGCGCGCCGCAGTACCAGGAATATGCCGAAATCGTCCGCGACAGCGGCCAGAAGCTGCTGAAGCTGGTCAACCAGGTGCTGGAGATCGCCCGGTTGGAAGGCGACGCCATGGACTTCGAGGCGCAGCCCGAGGCGCTGGGGCCGGTGATCGAGGACCTGCTGGCCGGCTTCGCCGCCGAGATCGCGGAGGGCGCGGTGACGGTGAAGGCGCCGGCGGCGTCGTTGCCCAGCGTGCTGGCCGACGAACGTGGCCTGAAGACGCTGCTCTCCGGCCTGATCCACAACGCCATCGTCTTTTCGCCGGCGGGCGGCGAGGTGAAGATCGCCGCCCTGCAGCGCGGCAAGACCGTCGAGATCGCCATCGAGAACCCAGGCGAGCGGTTCGAGCCCGCCGATGTCGGCCGCCTGCTGCAGCCCTTCGAGCAGGGGGAGACCGCCCTCACCCGCCGGTCGCACGGCGCAGGGCTGGGCCTTTCCATCTGCGCTCTGACCGCCAAGGCGATGGGCGGGCGGCTGGCGCTGAGCGCCCGGCCGCGGGGCGGGCTGGCGGCGCGGGTGACCCTGCCGGCCGCCTGATGGCGGTTGCGGATAGCGCCGGGGGTCCTTAAGTCGCCCGCGATGAGCGCCATCGACACCGAGCTGACCGCCCTGGCCGACGAGTTCGACCTCCTGGGCGATTGGGAGGAGCGCTATCGCTATGTCATCGACCTCGGCAAGGACCTCAAGCCGCTGACCGACGCCGAGCGGACCGGGCCCAACAAGGTGCGCGGCTGCGCCAGCCAGGTGTGGCTGGTCACCGAGCCGCAGGACGACGGATCGCTGCGGTTCCGCGGCGACAGCGACGCCCATATCGTGCGCGGGCTGATCGCCATCCTGCTCAGGCTCTATTCCGGGCGCGCGCCGGGTGAGATCCTGGCGTTCGACGCCAAGGCGGCGTTCGACCGGCTGGGGCTTTCCGGCGCGCTCTCGGCGCAGCGGTCCAATGGCCTGGCCTCGATGGTGGCCCGCATCCGCAGGGACGCGGAGCTGGCGGCGGCGGCCTGATTCTGGGTCGCGCAGCCGGACGCAAAAGCGGTCCCCACTTTTGCTGGCTGTCGCTTCTAGGCCGCGCGGACCCCGCTGATCACCTGGCCGAGGCCGATCACCGCGTCGTAGCCGAGGATCATGTCCACATCCCCGCCCTCGGACGCCAGCGGCAGGCGCAGCCACAGCAGCGACAGGTGCGAGGCCCCGCGCCAGGCGAGGCTGTGGACGCCCACCGCCGGGCGGGCGTCGGCGACCACCTTGCCGAGCTCGAGGCGCCAGTAATCGGCGGCGGCGGCGTTGTAGACCTCGGCCAGGCCGCGGCCGGTGATCTCGCGCCCATAGACGTCGTAGAGGCCGGTGCCGGCCAGCCGGATGCGGAAATCCAGCGGCTCGCGGACGACGTCGATGAGGCTGAGGGTGGGCAGCAGACGCTTGATGTCGCCGGGGTGCAGATCGCGGCGGGCCGGCAGCGCCGCGCCGCGCCGGCGTGACGCCCAGTAGGCGAACAGCTCCTCGTGCGCGCGGATGGCCGCCGCCGGGGCGCCGATCTGCGCCGCCATCCTCAAATTCCCTTACAACTGCTTGGAATCGCAGCGAATCACTTATCGCCTGATGCGCGAATCGGCGGCAAGCGAAATTGGGTTAATAACGGCGGTTTCGAGGCGGGTGAGTCTTACATGTCCTTCTCCCCTTGCGGGAGAAGCGACTCCGACGCGAAAACGCCCGCCGGTGAAAGCGGGCGTCTGGGATTTCGCGATGGAGGCCGGGGCTAGCGCTTCTTGCGCGCCGCCTGGCGGCCGCCTTGGCCGAGGCCCATCTGCTTGGCCAGGTCCGAGCGGGCCTTGGCGTAGTTGGGGGCTACCATCGGATAGTCCTTCGGCAGGCTCCACTTCGCCCGGTACTCCTCGGGGCTCATGTTGTACTTGGTGCGCAGGTGCCGCTTCAGCGACTTGAACTTGCGGCCATCCTCGAGGCACACGAGGTAGTCGGGCGTGATCGAGCGGCGGATCGGAACGGCCGGCTCCTTCGGCGCGGCCTCGGCGGCCTCGGCCCCGGAAGAGATGCCGGCCAGCGCGCGGTGCACGCTCTGGATCAGGCTCGGCAGGTCACTCGCCGTGACAGAGTTGTTTCCGACGTAGGCGGAAACAATGTCCGCGGTCATCTCGATGACTTCCGACTTCTCGTCCATTCTTGTCGTTCCACAGGAAACGCGCCAACAGCGGGCGCTGAATCGATCATAAGATCAGTAGCGAGGTCATTATCTGGAACTCAAGGCAAGCACAAGCCGTGCTTTTTCGGTTTTTTCGGCCTTGCTCGCCAAAAAAAGCAATTGAACCGGGATATCAAAGTCGAACGTCGGGCTTCCCCCGAGTAAGCAAACGCGACTCTACCTGCGAGAAATTGGTCGCCGCCGGCTCGCGTGGGAGACGATCGGTTCATGAAAAGACTTCGTCACCTTGAGCCTGTGTCGGTCGGCCCTCAATCAGCCGCCTGGCGGAATCCGCCCTAGCCAAAGGTCGGCGGGGTCCAGTGCGGCCAGATGTCGGGAAGGTCCTTCGACACGGTGTCGGGGAACCGCGGCGGGCGCTTCTCCAGGAACGAGGTCACCCCTTCGCGCGCGTCGCCAGACCGGCCGCGGGCCTGGATGCCGCGGCTGTCGGCGCGGTGGGCCTCCATGGGATGGGCGGCGCCGGCCATGCGCCAGATGAGCTGGCGGGTCAGGGCGATGGAGATCGGCGAGGTGTTGTCGGCGATCTCGCGGGCCAGGGCGCGGGCCGCGGGCAGCAGGTCGTCCGGCTCGTGCAGCGAGCGGACGAGACCGCGGTCGTGGGCTTCCTGCGCGGGGAAGATGCGGCCGGTGTAGCACCATTCGAGCGCCGTCTGGACGCCCACCAGGTGCGGCAGGAACCAGGAGGACGCCGCCTCCGGGTTGAGACCTCGCCGGGCGAAGACGAAGCCGTAGCGCGCGGCGGTGGAGGCCAGCCGGATGTCCATGGCCAGCTGCATGGTGACGCCGACGCCGACCGCGGCGCCGTTGCAGGCCGAGATCACAGGCTTGAGGCTCTCGAAGATGCGCAGGGTGAGCAGGCCGCCGCCGTCGCGCTGCAGGCCGTCGACGGTGCGGGCTGCCCGGTCCTCGCCGCCGCGCTTGTCGTAGTCGAAGGTCGTGGCCCCGGCCGAGAGGTCGGCGCCGGCGCAGAAGGCCCGGCCCGCGCCGGTGACGATCACGCAGCGCACGGCGTCGTCGGCGTCGGTGGCGTCGAACACCGCGATCATGTCGGCCATCATCTGGGTGTTGAAGGCGTTGAGCTTCTCCGGCCGGTTCAGGGTGACCGTGGCGACCCCGTCGTCCACGTCATAGAGCAGGGTCTCGAAGCTGGTAGCGGCCATCTCTCTGTCATCCTCCGGAGGTCGATCGGGCATTCCCAGCGTCTTGACGGACGGTAGGTCAAGGCCCGCAATGGCGACTGAACAAAGATAAGTCAGGGCCCGGCCAAGGTTCGCTTGGGCCCCGCGGGGAGTGAACAGCATGCATCCGTCCGCCCACGCCAGGGCCCATCCCGACAAGCCGGCCTACATCATGGCCTATTCCGGCGAGACGGTGACCTATGGGGAGCTGGAGGCGCGGTCGAACCAGACGGCGCACCTGTTGCGCAGGCTGGGCCTGGTGGCCGGCGATGCGATCGCCTTCTTCATCGAGAACCATCCGCGTTACTACGAGCTGCTGTGGGCCGCACAGCGCTCGGGCCTGCGCTTCACCTGCCTGTCCTCCAAGCTGACGGTGGGCGAGGTCGAGTACATCGTGAAGGACTGCGGGGCGAAGGTGTTCGTGAGTTCGCAGGCCCTGTCGGAGATCGCCCTCGAGGTCGCCCCGCGCATCGGCGGCGTCACGCTGTTGATGATCGGCGGCGAGGCCGGCGCCTACAAGAGCCTGGAGGACGCCCGCGCGGATCTGCCGACCACGCCGATCGCCGACCAGAGCGCCGGCGGGGCCATGCTCTATTCCTCCGGCACCACCGGCCGGCCCAAGGGCGTGCGCCGCGCCACCCCCGCCGATCCGGCGATCGACGCGCCCAGCCCGCTGGCCAACCTCGGCCAAGCGCTCTACGGCTGGACGCCGGACACGGTCTATCTGTCGCCGGCGCCGCTTTACCACGCCGCCCCGCTGGGCTGGTCCATGGCCGTGCAGGCGATGGGCGGCACGGTGGTGATGATGGAGCGCTTCGACGCCGAGGACGCCCTGCGGTTCATCGAGCAGTACAAGATCACCTCGGCCCAGTGGGTGCCGACCCACTTCGTGCGCATGCTGAAGCTGCCGGAAGAGGTGCGGACCCGCTACGACCTGTCGTCGCTGAAAGCGGTGTTCCATGCCGCCGCCCCCTGCCCCGTGCCGGTGAAGGAACAGATGATCGCCTGGTGGGGCCCGATCGTGCACGAGTATTACGCCGGCACCGAGGGCAACGGCTTCTGCATCATCAATTCCACCGAATGGCTGGCGCACAAGGGATCGGTGGGCCGCGGCCTGACCGCCCAGGTGCGCATCTGCGACGAGGAGGGCGAGCCCCTGCCCCCGCGCGCCGAGGGCATGGTGTTCTTCGAAGGCGGCGGCCAGTTCGAGTACCACGGCGACCCGGCCAAGACCGCCGAGAGCCGCAACAAGCATGGCTGGACGACGCTTGGGGACGTGGGCTGGATTGATGAGGAGGGCTACCTCTACCTCACCGACCGCAAGAGCTTCATGATCATCTCCGGCGGGGTGAACATCTATCCGCAAGAGATAGAAAACTTGCTGATCACCCATCCGAAGGTGGCCGACGCGGCGGTGGTCGGCGCGCCAGACGAGGAGATGGGCGAGAAGGTCGTGGCGGTGATCCAGCCGATGGACTGGGACGCCGACCACGAGGCGCTACGCGCCGAGCTGATGGCCTATGCGCGCGCCAACCTGAGCCACGTGAAGGCGCCGCGGGTGATTGACTTCATGAAGGAGCTGCCGCGGCACCAGACCGGCAAGCTCTACAAGCGCCTCATCCGCGACGCCTACTGGGACAAGGCGGGCGCGCGGATCGCCTGATTGCCCGCCCCCTCCCCCCGCTTCGCAGGGGCGGTAGGGGCTGCTAGAGGTCGAGGCCTGAATTCAGAGACCATACGAGGGAGCAATCCGAATGAACCCGGTTGAGATCAAGGACCTGCCCGGCCTGGTGGGCACGGAGGTTGGCGTTTCGGACTGGCTGCTGGTCGACCAGGACCGGGTGAACAAGTTCGCCGACGCCACCGGAGACCACCAGTGGATCCACGTGGACGTGGAGCGCGCCACCCGCGAGATCGGCGGGCCGATCGCCCATGGCTACCTGACGCTCTCCCTGATCCCCCACCTGTCGGCCGGCATGCTGCCGGTGAAGGGCGTGACGCGGGGCATCAACTATGGCTCCGACAAGGTGCGCTTCACCAACATGGTCCGGGTCGGCAAGCGGGTGCGCCTGCGCCAGAAGCTGATCGGCGCCGAGCCGAAGGCCGGCGGCATGCAGCTGAAGAATGAGTGCACCATCGAGATCGAGGGCGAGGACAAGCCGGCCTGCGTCGCCGAGACGATGTCGATCGTCTACGGGGGGTAGCGGTTCGGCCCCGGGGGAGGATCTTCTAGTCCGGCCTTGCGGCTTCTTCGGCGGAGGCGGCCTTGGCGCCCGTCACCGGGACTTCCTGGGCGACCGTGGTCACCGGGGACGTCGGATCGTGGAGCCGGGCCAGGGTTTCGCGGATGAACTTGGCGTGGGTGACGATGCCGATCTCCAGCCGCTCGTGGTTCAGCTCCACCTGCTGGGTGAGCAGGCCGGCGATGAACTCCGGCGCCCCGCCGGCGGCGCCCGAGGGACGGTGATCCTGGTTGGTCATGTACACCGGGCCGCCGGAATTGCCGGGGAAGACCGCGAAGTCGAGCAGGAAAGTCGGGAAGATCTTGGCCGGCGCCACCGGATAGGAGGCCAC
Organism: Phenylobacterium sp.; assembly: GCF_035944335.1. GTDB lineage: Bacteria > Pseudomonadota > Alphaproteobacteria > Caulobacterales > Caulobacteraceae > Phenylobacterium. The sequence goes on from NZ_DASZBG010000022.1 coordinate 57,579, forward strand.
GCGGCCCGAGCGCAGGATCGGGAAGCCCGCCTGGTTGGCCGCGAGGCCCCGCGGGAAGCCCAGCGCCATCATCTCGTCGCCCGCCCGGACCTTGTAGTCGGCGAAGGTGTCGTCGCCGGCCAGGTAGCTGGCGGGGATCGCCGCCTTGGCGAACTCCGGCGGGGCGGTGATGACCAGGGCCGCCACGTCGCGCGACGGGTGGTGGGTCCAGAGCTCGTGGCCCGCGCCGTCGCGGATCTTCAGCTGCTGCGGGGAATAGGCCCAGCTGCCGTCGGCGTTCTCGATGCGGTAGCCGATGGTGGCCATGCCGCGCGGCATGCCGGAGAGCACGTGGTTGGCGGTGATCAGCACGGTGCGCGGCCGCCCGTCCGGCGAGGGCTCGGAGATCAGGAATCCGGTGCCGACCGTGCGCGTGCCATCGCCCAGCGGCTGTTCCAGCTGGACCGTGGCGTGCATCAGCTCGACGGCGAGATCGATCGCCATGGCGTCCCCGACTAGGTTTTCAGGCTCGCGTCCGCGTCTTGCGCGCGGTCTCGATGACAGATGCGATTTGGTCAGAGTCGCGCCGCGCCGACAACGCGACAGCATGTCCACAGCCCGCGCCCAAACGCCGCGTGCAAGGCGCCGCTTGAGCGTCCACGGCGCGCGGCGCATGTAGCGGCCATGAGCCCGCCCATCCCGCCCCGCGCGCCGAAGATCCCCAAGCGCACCGAACAGCTCGGCCGCGCCCGGGTCGACGACTACGCCTGGATGAAGGACGACAACTGGCAGCAGGTGCTGCGCGACCCGAAGGCGCTGAAGGCCGAGGTGCGCGAGCACCTGGGCGCGGAGAACGCCTACACCAAGGCCCTGCTGGCGGGGACCGAGCCGCTGCAGGCCAAGCTGTTCGAGGAGATGAAGGGCCGGATCAAGGAGGACGACGCCTCCGTGCCGACGCCCGACGGACCGTTCGAATACTACGCCCGCTACGAGCTGGGCGCGCAGCATCCGAGGCATGTGCGCCGCCCGCGCGGCAGCGGGCCGGAAGAGCTGCTGCTGGACGAGGCGGCGCTGGCCAAGGGCAAGGCCTACTTCCACGTGGGCGCCGCCAGCCATAGTCCCGATCACGCGCTCTATGCCTGGGCGGCCGACGAACAGGGCTCGGAGTACTATTCGATCCGGGTGAAGGACCTGGCGACCGGCGAGGAGGCCGCCGCGCCGATCGAGAGCGCCTACGGCGACTTCGCCTTCTCGCCCGACAGCCAGTGGATCTTCTGGATCTGGCGCGACGAGAACGCCCGCCCCGCCAAGGTCTTCCGCCGCCCATCGCGGGGCGGCGAGGACGTGCTGGTCTATGAGGAGCTGGACGACGGCATGTTCCTGGGCGTGGGCACGGCGTCGGACGACAGCCACGTGCTGATCCACGTCGGCAACCAGGAGACCACCGAGCTGTGGCTGATCCCGGCCGCCGATCCGACAGCCCAGCCGGTCGTCGCCGAGCCCCGGCGCGTGGGCGTCAAGTATGAGCTCGACCACTGGACCGACCGCTGGGTGATCCGCACCAACGACGACGGGGCGGTGGACTTCAAGCTCGCCGTCTCCGAGGCCGCCGTCCCCGCCAAGGCGACCTGGCGCGACTGGGTGATGCATCGCCCCGGCCACTACCTGACGGGCTTCGCCGCCTATGCGGACTTCATCGTCCGCGCCGAGCGGGTCGAGGCGCTGGACCGGCTGGTGGTCACGGCCCGGGACGGCGAGGAGCACATCGTGGCCTTCCCGGAGGAGGCCTACGCGCTCAGCCTCGACCACACCTACGAGTACGTCACCACGCTTGCCCGCTTCGTCTACCAGTCGCCGACCACGCCGCGGCAATGGTTCGACTACGACCTCGCCACCCGCGAGCGGACCCTGCGCAAGACCCAGGAGATTCCTTCCGGCCACGATCCGGCCCGCTATGTCGCCCGGCGCATCCAGGCCACGGCGCAGGACGGCGAGAGGGTGCCGATCACCCTGCTGATGCTGAAAGACACGCCGCGCGACGGCTCGGCGCCGGTGATGCTCTATGGCTACGGCGCCTACGGCATGGCCATGGAGCCCAGCTTCTCGATCCGGAACCTCTCCCTGGTGGACCGGGGCTGGATCTGGGCCGTCGCCCACATCCGCGGCGGCTCGGACAAGGGCTGGGGCTGGTTCCTGGACGGGCGCAAGGAGAAGAAACCCAACAGCTTCACCGACTTCATCGCCTGCGCCGAGCACCTGATCCGCGAGGGCTACGCGACCAAGGGCCGGATCGCGGCCTATGGCGGCTCGGCCGGCGGGATGCTGATGGGGGCGGTGGCGAACCTCAGGCCCGACCTCTGGGGCGCGATCATCGCCGCGGTGCCGTTCGTCGACGTGCTGAACACCATGAGCGACACCACCCTGCCGCTGACCCCGCCGGAGTGGCCGGAGTGGGGCAACCCGATCGAGGACGCCGCCGCCTACGACCTGATCGCCAGCTACAGCCCCTATGACCAGGTAAGCGCGAGAGCCTATCCGCCGGTGCTGGCGACCGGCGGGCTGTCGGACCCGCGGGTGACCTACTGGGAGCCCGCCAAGTGGGTGGCCAAGCTGCGCGAATTCCAGAGCGGCGAGGCGCCGATCCTTCTGAAGATCAACATGGAGGCCGGCCACGGCGGGGCGTCGGGCCGTTTCGACTTCCTCAAGGAGATCGCCCTCGACTACGCTTTCGCGGTCTGGGCGATGGAGGGGGGCTGGCGGGATGATCGTAAGGCAGGCGACTGAAGCCGACGCGAAGGCGCTCGCCGCCATCTACGGCGACGCGGTTCTGTATGGCTTCGGCACCTTCGAGGAGGTCCCGCCGTCGGCCGCCGACATGGACGCCCGGCGCCGCGCCGTGCAGGATCAAGGCCTGCCCTATCTGGTGGCTGAGGTGGACGGAGAGGTCCTTGGCTTCGCCTATGCCGCCCCGTTCCGGCCGCGGGCCGCCTACCGCTACACCCTGGAGGACAGCGTCTATGTGTCCCCGGCCGCCAGGGGCAAGGGCATCGGCCGCGCGGTGCTCTCGGCGGTGATCGCGGCCTGCGAGGCGCTCGGCGTGCGCCAGCTAATGGCGGTGATCGGCGACAGCGGCAACGACAGCTCCATCGGCCTGCACCGCGCGGTGGGGTTCGAGCAGACCGGCGTCGGCAAGAGCGTCGGCTTCAAGCACGGCCGCTGGGTGGACATCGTGCACATGCAGAAGCCGCTGAACGGCGGGGATGCTCGACTGCCGGACGCCCCGGGGATTACGTTGACCGGGCACTAAGGAGGACCCCATGTCCGAGACCGTCACCGAGCAACCCCCGGCCGCGAAGACGGCCCCCTCCGCCACCTTCGGCTTCGTCAAGCTGGTGGTGCGCGAGCTGGAGCCCATGCTCGACTTCTACGGCCGCGTGCTGGGCCTGATCGCCGTCCAGACGATCGACACGCCCGAGATGACCGAAAAGATCCTGCGCAAGCCCGGCCAGGAGGCGGGCGCGGGCCTGATCCTCTACCGTCACAAGGACGGCCGCGAGATCACGCTCGGCAACGGCTATGGCCCGGTTGGCTTCTATGTCCGCGACGTCGACGCCGCCTTCGCCCACGCCGTCGCGCAGGGCGCGACGCCGCAGCGCACACCTTGGGACACAGGCGGACTTCGCGTCGCCTTCGTGCTCGACCCGGAAGGCCGCGAGATCGAGCTGGTCAGCGTCAAGCGATAGGCGCGCCGTCACGGGTAACGTCGCGGCGCCCATACCGTCGCATAGTGACGGGCGGCGAACTTCGATACATTGCGCCGCTCCAGGTGACGGAAGGGGCGTAACGCCGGTGAGCGACGCGGGTCTGGCGGGATCTTTGGCGCAGAGCATCGACGAGGCTCTGCGTCGGCGCGACATGCCCACGGCCATCCGCCTGCTGGATGAGGCCGAAGCCGCGCGGCCGGCCGATCCAGAGATCAAGATGCAGAAGGCCGTGGCGCTGCGCGTCAGCGGCGACCTGGAGGGCTCGCTGCGGGCGCTGAACGCGGCGCTGGCGCTCGATCCGTACAATTTCGTGGCCCTGCTCGGCAAAGGCGCCCTGATCGAGCGGCTGCACGGCGAGCGCCAGGCGGCGCTGACCTATCGCAACGCCCTGAAGATCGCCCCGCCCAACCCGCCGCCAGGCCTGCAGGGGCCCCTCGCCCGGGCCCGCGAAGTGGTGGCCGGGGCGGCCGATGCGCTGGAGGCCTGGCTGCACGAGCAGTTGAAGGGGGTCGACGCGACCTGCACGGGGCCGGCGCGAGCGCGCCTGGAGGAGAGCGTGCGGGTGTTCTCCGGCAAGGGGCGCATCTACAACTCCGAGCCGATCGACCTGCACTATCCGAGGCTGCCCGCGATCCCGTTCCCCGACCGCGCCGATTTCCCATGGCTCGCCGACCTGGAAGCCCAGACCGAGACGATCCGCGCCGAGCTGGAGCCGCTGCTGACCAGCCGCGCGGGCTTCGACCCCTACATACAATATCCGGCAGACGCGCCGGTGAACCAGTGGGGCGAGCTCAACCACTCGCAGCGCTGGACCTCCTACGACCTTTGGAAGAACGGCGAGCGCCAGGCGCAGGCGGCGTTCGACTGCCCGAAAACCGTGGCCTTCCTCGAGACCCTGCCGCTCTGCCACCAGCCGGGTTTCGCGCCCAATGTAGTGTTCTCCGCGCTCGAGCCCAGGACCCACATCCCGCCGCACACCGGGTCGACCAACACCCGGCTCCTGGTCCATCTGCCGCTGATCCTGCCCGGGCCGGCGCGGTTTCGGGTGGGCGGCGAGACCCGCGATTGGCGCATGGGCGAGGCCTGGGTGTTCGACGACACCATCGAGCATGAAGCCTGGAACGACGCAGAAAGCTTGCGCGTGATCCTGATCCTCGACATCTGGAACCCGCATCTCGAGCCGGCGGAACGGGAGCTGGTCTGCGCCATGCTGACGGCGCGCGATCAGTTCTACGCCCGCTAGCCGCCCACCGTCCCCGCAAGGCCTCCGTGACCGCCTCCCCCGACGTCCTCAAGAAAGCCGACACCCTGGTGGGTCAGGGCCGCGCCGCCGAGGCGCTGGCCCTGACCCAGCCGCTGGCGACCGCCGCCGAGCCCACCCACGCCGCCCTCACTTCCCACGCCGTGGTGCTGAAGGCGCTGCGCCGGCCCCAGGAGGCCCTGGCGTTCAACGAACAGGCGACCCGGCGCTTTCCGGCCAGCGGCGTGGCCTGGCACAACCTCGCCGCCACCCTGGGCGATCTCGGACGCGGCGATGCGGCCCGCAAGGCCGCCGAGGAGGCGTTCCGGCGCGGCCTCGACGTGTCGCAGACCTGGAGCGTCTATGCCCGCGCCCTGTTGGCCGTGGGGGCCCTGGACGAGGCCGAGCGGGCCTATCGCGAATGCCTGCTGCGCGCGCCGGGCGAGGTGGAGGTCGCCACTGAATACGCCAACGTCATCTGGATGCGGCGCGGCGACATGGCCGCGGCGCAGGCGGTGCTGGACGGCGCCTTCCACGGCGGCGCCTCGCCGGCGGTGCTGCTGCTGGTCAAGGCCAAGCTGCTGGAGGGTTCCGGCGATCACCCGGCCGCGGCGCGGCTGCTGGCCATGGGCGTGGAACGGATGCCGGGCGAACTGCCGGTGCTGCTGGCCGCCGCCCAGGCCGCGGTGGAGACCGGGGCCATCGCCGAGGCCGAACGATTCGCCGCCGCCGCCCTGGCGCTGGGCCCCGACCGCCCCGAGGTGCTCAACCAGGCGACCATCGTCGAGCTGGCCGCGGGCCGCCCGGACAAGGCCCTGGCCGCCGCCCGGCGGGGCCTGGCCATCGATCCCGGCAACCAGTCGCTGTGGGGCTGGGCGGCCACAGCGGCGCGGGCCGCCGGCGACCCGCTGTACGGCGAGGTCTATGACTACGAGCACATGGTCGGCGCCTATCAGCTCGAGACGCCGCAGGGCTGGGCCTCGCTCGAGGCCTACCTGGCCGAGCTTGCCACGGTGTTGCGCCGCATGCACCCCTATGACCAGCATCCCTTCCACCAGTCGCTGCGTCACGGCAGCCAGACCATGCAGCCCCTGACCGGCACGACGGAGCCGGTGCTGCAGGCCTTCTTCCAGGCCATCGACAAGCCGATCCGCGAGCACATGGCCTGGCTCGGCCAGGGGACCGACCCCTTACGCCGCCGCAACACCGGCAAATATCTGATCGACGGGGCCTGGTCGGTGTCGCTGAAGCCCGGCGGCTTCCACAAGGACCATTTCCATCCGCAGGGCTGGCTGTCCTCGGCCTTCTATGTGGAGACGCCCGACCAGGCGCTGGACGCTGGCGACAAAGGGGGCTGGATCCGCTTCGGCCAACCGCCGATCAAGCTCGATCCGCCATTGCAGCCGGAGCACTATGTCCGCCCGCAGCCCGGCCGGCTGGTGCTGTTCCCGTCCTACATGTGGCACGGCACCGAGCCGTTCACGACGGACGAGCGGCGCCTGACCATCGCCTTCGACGTGATCCCCGGCTGAGGCCAGCCTGCGGCGCTACGGCCGCAGCGCGTCGGCGGCGGCGCGGCGGCAAACGCCGTCGTCATCGGTGAGCCGCGGTGACACGACGCCGACATTAAAGGTCCAGCCCATATCCTTGCGGAGCCGGCGACATACCGCTTGCTCGTGGAGCGCGTACATCCCCGGCATGAGATGGTCCGACGGACGTGGCCGGTCCGCGAAGGTCATGTAGGCGCGGCCCGCGGCGTAGGCTGGCCAGGCCGGCTCGCCGGAAGCCGTGGGCGTCCCCGTCCGGGCGAAGCTGGTCCAGTATCCGATCATCGCGTCCGACAGCGCCGCGTCCGCGCCCCCGGCCGGCGGTTTGGGCCAGTGCGCCGGCAGGCGCTCGGCGGTCCCGAATACATAGGGCAACTCGCTCGCATGGAAGCCGTGAAGGCCCGCCCTGTCCGCTGCCAGGTATCCGTGATCGAAGAGATAGAGATAGGCTGGGCGGCCAAGGGCGGCCTGTTTGGCCGCCAGGCGCTCGGCCGTCCAGCCGTAGAGGGCGTCGCGGGTCGTGGCCAACACGCTCTCCTCCAGGTTCGTCGCGGGGTAGAGCCGCAGGAAGCCGTCGGCGAGGTCGCCGTAGCGGTCGCGGATGACCGACTCATAGACCGAGGCGCTGGTTGGCCGCGGCGGGGCGAGGAACCTCAACGAGCGGATCTCGCCGCTGTTGAACCCCGCGAGAAGCGGGACGGGCGCCTGTTCGCCCCGATCGAAGGTTTCGACCAGCTGGCGCGGGAGGGTGCGTCCATCGACGACGCCGAACGGCGCGTAGCCGGCCACGGCGGCGGCGTCGGTGAGCATGCGCGGGTCCATCGCGCGCAGGGCTGCGATGTCGGGGGCGTGCAGCTTGGCTGCAAGCATGACCCCGGCCGTCTCGGCCGAGGGCGCGCCGAACCGGGCCTGCTTCAGTTCGGGGGTGGAGATCATGTAGGCGCTTTCGGCGATCGCCTTGGCGAACAACCCTCGCGCGTCCGGCGCGGCCATGAGGTACATGACGCTGAGGCCGCCCGCGGATTCCCCGGCGATGGTGACATTGGCCGGATCGCCGCCGAACGCGGCGATGTTCCGGCGCACCCAGCCCAGCGCCGCGATCTGATCGAGCAGCCCGTAGTTCCCCGAAACGCCGACCGCGGATTCGGCGCTGAGCGCCGGATGGGCCAGATAGCCGAGGACGCCGAGGCGATAGTTGATCGACACGACGACGGCGCCGCGCCGGGCGAGATGGGCGCCGTCGTAGACCGCCTCGCTGCTGGCCCCCGTGGTCAGCGCTCCGCCGTGGATCCAGACGATGACCGGCGCCCGGCGCGCGTGCACCGGCGTCCAGATGTTGAGCGAAAGGCAGTCCTCGCTCATCCGGGGCGGCGCGTCGCCGTAGAGGTTGCCCGGCGGCGGCGACGGCTGGACGCAGGCGGGACCGAAGTCCGTCGCCTGGCGGATGCCGGTCCAGGGCGCCAGCGGTTTCGGGGCGGTCCATCGCGCCCGGCCGATCGGCGGCTGGGCGTAGGGCAGGCCCTTGAAGACCCGCAGCCCGCCGTCGGCCCGGCCCTCCACGGCGCCCGCAGGCGCATCGACGACGGGTCCGGGGCGCGCGCAGGCCAGCGACGGCAGGACCAGCAGGGCCGCCGCGGCGCAGGCGGCAAAGCTCACACGGACAGCCACGGATATCCCCTTCAGACGCCTTTGCTCAAGGCCAGGAAACCTGCGGCCATGAAGCGGGCCATCCGGCGCTTCACGGCCATGAAGTCGCCGGACTTGCAGAGCCCTCCGGACAGCCGGTCGATCCGGCCGGTGCGGGCCAGCGTGTTCATCAGCGAGCCGGTGACGAAGTGGTAGCCCCAGAAGATGTCTTCCTCTGGCATGTCCGGCAGGGCGCGCTTGAGGATGGAGACGAGTTTCAGCACCACCGGATCGAAATAGACGTCCATCAGCGCCGCGCCCTCGGGGGTGTTGCTGGCCCGCGCGCCGAAGGCGGCATAGTTCATCCACGGCTCGCCGCCTTCGACATAGAGGTCGAGGTCGGTGTCCAGGAAAGCGTGCAGGGCGCCCTCGACAGTCGGATTGTCGCCGGCTTCGGCCTCGTAGCGCTCCAGGGCTTCCATGCGTCGGCCGCTGGTAATGCCCGCGCGGCGGGCGAACACCTTCTCGAAGAGGTCTCGCTTGTCCTTGAAATAGTAATGCAGGAGCGTGGTGTGGACCCCCACGCGCAGCGCCACGTCACGCAGGGTGACGCCGTGCAGGCCGTGCCGCGAGAACAGGTATTCCGCCGCGTCGAGGATCTGCTCAAGGGTCTCCGCGCGCTGCTCCGCCTTCGTGCGGCGGACCCGCTTGGCCGTTGGACCCTGTGGCATCAGGCTAGCCCCTTCACCCCATGCGTAGTCGGCACGCGAGCGGGTCTTGTCAATCTCCGCCGGGCGGGATCGCCGCCGCCGAATGCGAAGGTTGCCGTGAAGGCGCTGGATGACATGGACCTTGGCGGAATGAGAGAAAAGGGTGGCCGCCGGCCGCGCGAGCGGCGCGGCGGCCAATGGGGGAGGAACCCCTAGAAGGGTCTCATGATGCTGATGCCGAACTGGCGTGGCGCACCGGCCAGCCGGATCGGCGAGACGTTTGCGGCGATGTAGCGCCGGTCGGTCAGGTTGTAGCCATAGAGAGTGGTGATCAGCGGCCCGTGGGTCCAGGCGAGCGATGCGCCGAGGATCTGCCGCGGACCCAGGTGGTCGCCCGCCGCGCGGTTGTCGAACAGCGTCGACCACTGCTCGGAGATATAGGAGAAGTTGGCGCTGGGCGTCAGGAGGTCGCCGTTCGCCAGGTGGAAATCGTAGCGGGCGCCGATGTTGGCGGTGAAGTCCGGCGCGTAGGTGTGCGGATGGCCCCCGAGATCGCTACAATTGGGCGCCGCGGGGCCGGACACCTGGTTGCAGGCGCCGCGCGCAGGCGCCGGAATGCCGGCGGCCGCGAGGCGCGGATCGTAGATGAACACCTGGCCCAGCTTGCTGCGCTCGATCCCGAGATTGGCGTTGAGCGTCAGCGCCCCGAACACCGCCTGGGCCGAGGCCTCGAAGCCGTAGAGGACGGTGGCCTTCGGGTTGTTCTGCTCGGTCGTGTGGATCGGGTCGTTCGGCAGCGGGACGATGACCTGGAAGTGCTCGAAGTTGTTGTAATAGAGGCCGATCTGCGTGCGGATGTGGTTGTCCAGCAGGCTCGATTTCCAGCCCAGTTCGTAGTCGGTGACGTATTCCTGCTTGAACGGCGCGGGGATCGGCACCTGCGGGAAGCTGTAGAGCGAGACGTTCAGGCCGCCTGGCTTCGCACCCGTGGCGACGAAGGCGTAGAGGAAGTTGTGATCGTCGAGGTCCCAGTTCAGCGTGACCTTGCCGGTCAGGTTGTCGCCGGTCTCGGTCTCATGCTGGACCTGGTTGAGGAGCGTTCCAAACTGGGGGATGAAGTAGAGCACGTTGTTGGTGGTGCTCCAGGTCGAGTACCGCAGGCCGGCCTGCAGCTCGAAGCCGTGCGGCAGCTTGTAGCTCACCTGCCCGAACGCGGCGTAGGTGTGGGTCAGGTTGTGGCCGGCGAGATCCGCGTTGATGATGCCGGGCGGCACGCCGATGTCGAAGTACGGGAAGGCATAGTCGCTGTGGGAGTAGTAGGCGCCCGCGATCCAGCTGAGCGGGCCGGTGGTGGGCGAGATCAGGTTGAATTCCTGGGACCAGATGGTCACCGGAACGACCTCGTTGATGTCGGCCGCGTTGACCGCCGTGCCGTCGATGTCGCCCTTCCAACCTGAGCGGCCGTACTGGTAGCTGGTCACCGTGCGGAAGGTGACCCCGTCGTCGAAGGTGTAGTCGCCCCGCAAGGCGGTGCGCAGATAGGTGTCGAGCGCGAAGGTCTTGCCGTTATAGCCGAGGTCGAAGAGGTGGTCGGTCCCCTTGGTGGCCATCGGGTCGCCGAAGTAGCCGCCATTGTCCAGGTAGCCGTAGTCCACCTTCAGCGAGACGCGCAGGGCGTCGATGGGCTTCCAGAGCAGCGACAGGCGCGCCGCTCCCCACTTCAGGTCCGGGTCGCCCTGGGTGAGGCCGGTGAGGTGGTAGAAGGTGTCGCGGTGCTGCGCGTAGAAGGCGACCCGCGCGGCGAAGGTATCGCTGATCGGCAGGTTGACCGCCCCTTCGGCCCCGACATCGTTGTAGTTGCCGTAGTGGGCGCGCACATAGCCGGTGTAGCCGCCGCCGATCTGCGGGTCCTGGGTGGTGACGATGAGCGCGCCGCCGGTGGCGTTCTGGCCGGAGAAGGTGCCCTGCGGCCCGCGTAGCACCTCGACGTTTGCGATGTCGTAGTACGGCTCCTCCTGGATATAGCCCGGGAAGGTCGCCACGCCGTCGCGGTAGGTGATGACGCCGGTGGTGGTCTGGCTGTTGTGCTCGCCCTTGCCGATTCCGCGGATGTCGATGTTGTTGCCCTGGCCGAAGTTGTTGACGGTGAGCGAGGGCGAGACGAACTGCAGCTGGTCGACGGTGTTGACGCCTTCGCGCAACAGGTCGTCCTGGCTCAGAACGGTCGCGGCGATGGCCGTGGTCTGCAGGTTGGTCGTGCGGCGGTCGGCGGTGACCACGACCTCGGAGACCTGGTTGCTGCTGGCCTTCGACCCCGAGGGCGTGTTTCCGCCTGGTGAGGTCTGCGCCGCGGCGACGCCGTTCCATCCCAGAGCCAGCACAGACGCGCTCAGCCACAAAGCGTGGATCTTCACGATTCCCTCCCAACCAGTTTGCCCGGCGCTCTTCGGCGCGTTCCGGAAGCTGGCGAGAATTCGCTATGCCGTCAATACTCATTCTCTCACGAGCGAATGTCTTGCGCGGATATCGCCCGGAGCCATGGCGCCCCTGGGAGCTTTGACTTGGCCGTCTGGCCTAGGCGCAAATTCAACGCTATTTGGCTTGACCAGACCGAGTTCCGGCTCCGAGGAGGATCGATGACCATTCCTGTCCACCGCGTCGCGGCGGTCTGCGCCGCCGCGCTCGCAGCGCTGAGCGCCGGCCGCGTGTTCGCCCAGGCCGACGACCTGCCCGAGGGGCCGGGCAAGGCCGACGTCGCCACGACCTGCAGCCAGTGCCACGCGACGACCGTCATCTCCGCGCGCCACCGTGCGCCCGAGGAATGGGTCGATGTGGTAGGCCGGATGAAGTCGATGGGCGCGGTCATGGACGCCGACAAGGAAAAGTCGATCATCGCCTATCTGTCGACGGCCCTCGGCACGGGGACTGCGCCGGCCGCCGCGCCCGCAGCCGCGCCGACCGATCCGGCCGCGCCGCCCCCGACGCCCGCGCCGCCGCCCCCGGCCACGCCGCAGAAATAACCCGGGCGGGGCTCGACCTTGCCGGCCGAGCCTCTCGACGGCGCCGCACTGAATCGTCCAAGGTGGCGCTCATACTCACCGACGCGCATTTCCGGAGTCCCAGATGATCCCTTTCCGAACCGCCCTCGCCGCCGCCGCGGGCATTGGCTTTTCCCTGATCGTCGCCGCCTCGGCCGCCGGCGCCGCCAATCCCGTGGAGGAACGCCAGGCGACGATGAAGCACGTTGGGCAGTCGGTGAAGGAAGCCTCCGCCTACGTCACCGGCAAGGAGGCCTGGGACGCGGCCAAGGTGAAGGCGATCATGGATGGCATCGCCGCCGACGCCAAGAAGGCCCACGGCCTATTCCCGAAGGGCAGCGACAAGGACCCCAAGAGCGAGGCCCTGCCGAAGATCTGGGAGAACAGGGCCGACTTCGACAAGAAGCTGGACGACCTAGCGGCGGCCGCCACGACGGCGGGCAAGAGCGCCAACGTCGATGAATTCAAGAGTTCGTTCAAGGCGCTCGGCGGCGCCTGCAAGAGCTGCCACGACGACTACCGGGCGAAGAAGTCCTAGGGCCGCGCGCGCGGCTGGGACCAAGGGGGCGGCGATGCTCAGGCGGGTTCTCGTCGGACTGGCCGTCGTCGTGCTGGCCGGCCTGGTCGCCGCCTGGTTCCTGACCGCGCCCAGCAAGCTGCCGCCCTCGGTGCTGGCGGCCGGCTACCACGCCGACCTCGCCAACGGGCGCGAGGTGTTCAACGCCGGCAACTGTTCGGCCTGCCACATGGCGCCGGGTCAGAAGGACCGCACGGTGCTGGCCGGCGGCGTCAAGCTGGCCTCCCCGTTCGGGCTGTTCGTGACGCCGAACATCTCGCCCTCGAAGGCGCACGGGATCGGCGGCTGGACCGAGCTGGAGTTCGTCAACGCCATGAAGCGCGGCGTGGACGACGAAGGCGGCCACCTCTATCCGGCCTTCCCCTACGGGGCCTACAGCCTGCTGAAGACCTCCGACGTGCGCGACCTCTACGCCTATCTGAAGACCCTGCCGGCGGTGGAGACGCCCAGCCAGCCGCACCAGCTGAAATTCCCGTTCAACATCCGCCGCGCGGTCGGTTTCTGGAAGCTGCTCTACTTCCACCCGCACGAGTACGCCGACGATCCGAAGCAGTCGGCGGCCTGGAACCGCGGCCGCTATCTCGCCGAAGGCCCGGCCCACTGCGCGGAGTGCCACACCGCCCGCAACATGCTGGGCGGCATGGACGAGGGGCGGCTCTACGCGGGCGCGCCCAATCTCGAGGCCGGCGGCCGCTTCGCCAGCAACATCACGCCTTCGAAGGACGGCATCGGCGACTGGTCGGTCGAGGAGCTCGCCGACTTCCTGAAGTCGGGCACGGACAAGTGCTTCAACGAGCCGGATGGCATGCGCAACGTGGTCACCTCCACCAGCCAGCTCACCGATGCGGACGTGACCGCGATCGCGATCTACATCCACGGCCTGCCGCCGATGCCCGGCAACGGGAAGCACAAGACCTGCTGATCGGCCGCGCGCAAGCCTTCGCGACGAAAGGCGGGCCGTGGCTGGGGGACTAGGACTCGAACCTAGAATGACGGTACCAAAAACCGCAGTGTTACCATTACACCATCCCCCAGCAGGAACGGCGCAGGAGAGGGTTCGCCCCCTCCGCGGAGGCGCCGATGTAGCGCACGGTTTCAGGCGATGCAACGCCGCGTTGGGCCCGGCTTGCCGCGGTCAGTTCACTCCCTTATAAGGCGCGCTCCCAAGTCGGAGTGTGGCTCAGTCTGGTAGAGCACCGCGTTCGGGACGCGGGGGTCGCAGGTTCAAATCCTGCCACTCCGACCATTTCCTCCCCGCGACGACCTAAGTCCCCCATCAGTCACTTTCCGCGCTCCTCAGAGTGTGCGACAGGCGGTGGTTGCGCCCCAAATCCTTGCGGGGGCGCCTGACGCCGGATTTCGCATCGATGAAGCAGTTCCTGATCACGGCCGCGGGCGTGTTCGCCGGCCTCATGATCTTCCTCATCGGCGTGCCGTTCGTGCTGATCGCCATGGCCGCCAACGCCGCGGGGCCTGGCCCGCTGCCGGCCAAGGCGGTGCTGCAGCTCGACCTGCGCGACCCGCTGACCGACCAGTCGCCGCAGAGCCCGCTGGCCGGGATCGGCGGCCGCTCGCAATCGGTGATGTCGATCATCGTGGCGCTGCGCCGCGCGGAAAGCGACGAGCATGTGAAGTCGCTGCTCATCCGGCTGCCGGAAGACGGCATGGAGCCGGGCGTCGCCGACGAATTGCGCTTGGCGATCAAGCACTTCCGCGCCTCTGGCAAACCGGTGGTGGCGTTCAGCCAGGGGCTATATCCGGCCGGCACGGTCACGGCGACCTATGAGGTGGGCGCGGCCGCCGACGAGTTCTGGATGCAGCCGGGCGCCTCGTTCCAGGTGACCGGAATCTCCAACGAGGACCTGTTCTTCAAGCGCGCCTTCGACAAGTACGGCGTCAAGGCCGATTACGAGCAGCGCTACGAGTACAAGAACGCGGTCAACGGCTACCTCTACGACGATTACACGCCCGCCCACCGCGCGGCCGAGCTGTCGTGGATGGGCTCGATCTATACCAGCGACCTGGCCGCCGCCGCGGCCGACCGCAAGCTCGACCCCGCGGTGCTGCGCACCAGCCTGGAGGCCGGGCCCTATCTGGCGGAGGACGCCCAGCGGCTGAAGCTGATCGACAAGGTCGGCCAGGAGCACGAGGCGGCGAACATGCTGCTGCGCCGGGCCGGCGCGGGCGCCGAACTGATCGACTTCGACGACTTCGCCCGCGGCCACCGGCCAAGGCCCAGCCGCGTGGGATCGTCCATCGCGGTGATCGAGGCCGAGGGCGCGATCGTCACCGGCAAGGACGGCGCGCGCAGCCCGTTCAGCCGCGGCTCCAACATCTATTCCGACGACCTCTCCGACGCCTTCTACCAGGCTGCCAAGGCCAAGGACGTGAAGGCCATCGTGTTCCGGCTGAATTCGCCGGGCGGGTCCGACACCGCCTCGGAACAGATCCTCGATGCAGTGCGCGCGGCCAAGGCGGCGGGCAAGCCGGTCGTGGTCTCCATGGGCACCTATGGCGCCTCCGGCGGCTATTGGGTGGCCTCCGAGGCCTCCTCGATCATCGCCGAGCCCTCCACCCTGACCGGCTCCATCGGAGTGTTCGGCGGCAAGTTCGCGATCGGCGAGGCGCTGGCGCGCTTCGGGGTGGACGTGCGCCACCTGGGCGTCGGCGGCGACTACGCCAGCGCCTTCGGCATGGGCCAGGAATTCACGCCCAAGCAGAAGGCGGCCCTCTCCCAGTGGATGGACCGCATCTACGACAACTTCGTCGCCCGCGTGGCCCTGGGCCGCAAGCTGCCGCCCGACCGGGTTCGCGAGATCGCCAAGGGCCACGTCTGGACCGGCGTGCAGGCCAAGCAGCTGGGCCTGGTGGACGAGGTGGGCGGCTTCTACGACGCGGTGGCCAAGGCGCAGAGCCTGGCGGGTCTTTCCGGCGAGCCGCGACTGCGGCGCATGACCCCGCAATCCTCGCCCTTCGAGGCGGTGGAGCGGATGGTGGGCGTTTCGGCGACCTCGGCCCGGACCCTGGCGGCCGCGGCCTGGGTGTTCGGCGATCCGCGCGCCCAGGGCATCCTCGACAACCTCGCCGAGGCCCGGCTGCGCGAAGGCCACCAGAGCATGGTGCTCGCCCCCGACCGGCTGCACTGACCTGCCCGCCCCGCCTCAGCGGGGAGCCAGGACCATTGGCCGAACGCCGTGAAAATCGGGCGGCGGAGGGACGTGCTGGCGCAGTGCGCTTGGCTCGCCCCCTTCACCGCCCGCCCTCCGCATCGTTCGGCGTGCGGTCCCCCTCCCCCGTCCGCCACCGCTCACGGGGGACGTAGCGTCAAAAAAAGGCGGCGGATCGCTCCGCCGCCTGGGCCTTTATCAAAAAGAAGGGGCGGCGGATCGCTCCGCCGCCCCCGGTTCTCCCGATCGTGGTTCGACGGCCTAGAAGCGCGCCTTGACCCCGACGTAGTAGCGGCGACCGAGCACGTCGTAGGTGGACGGGTCGGTGTTCGCCTGGATGAACGAGGTGAAGAACGGCGGCTGCTTGTCGCCGATGTTGTTCACGCCCCCGCTGATCTCATAGTTGTCGTTGATCTTCCAGGCGCCGGAGACGTCGAAGTAGTCCACCGCCGGCGGGTTGGCCGCCGTGCAGGTCGACTTCCCGATGCAGGACTGGTCGATCATCTTGTCCACGTGGCGCCAACGGAACGACGCCGAGAACGGCCCAATCCCGTAGTTGAGGGTCGTGAAGGTCTTCCACTTGGCGAAGGCGTTGCCGACGTTGGTGATCGACTGGTCGCCGATCGAACCCTTCAGATCGCGGAACGGTCCGTTCGGCAGCAGCTGCACCTGCATCTCGGTGAGCATGTTGGCGATGACGTTCAGGCCGACGGTGCCATAGCTGTCGTCGAGACCCGCCGCGCCGAGGCCGAAGCTCCAGTCGACCTGGAAGTCCACGCCCGCGGTCTTGAACTCGGCCAGGTTGGCGTTGGTCTGCTGGCTGTTGCCGTACTGGCCGGTGAGCGGATCGCGCACCGCCAGCGAACAGAAGAAGTTGCTGTTCGAATAGGTCGGGTTCGACGTTCCGTCGGCGTTGAAGCACTTGGCCACGGCGTTGGAGGCCGTCACCGTGCCGACCGCGTTCTTGATGTCGATGTTGTAGTAGTCGACCGAAGCGCTGAAGCGGCGGAACAGCTCCATGTCGAAGTGCGGCTGCCACACCGCGCCGACCGAATAGGAGTCGGCGGTTTCCTGGATGAGGTTCGGGTTGCCGCCCGTCGTGCCCTGGATCTGGGTGTTGTTGTAGACATAGGTGTCGATCAGCGAGGTCGGAATGCCTTGCGCCAAGCACAGCGCCCGGACCTGGGCGCCGTTCGGGCCCGTGCGGTAGACGTTGCGCGTATCGCAGGGGTCGCCGCTGTTGAGGCCCGCGGGCGCGCCAGTGGACGTGATCGCCGGACCGATCGAGGGGAAGTTCTGGCCTTGCGGCGCGAACAGCTCGTTGATGTTCGGGGCGCGGATGGCGCGCTGGTAGCCGCCGCGGATCAGGAACTGCTCGATCGGCTTCCACTCGACGTCGGCCTTGTAGGTGTTGATGCCGCCTACGGTGGAATAGTCGGAGAAGCGGCCGCCGATGTTGACGTTCAGCGAATGGACGAACGGCAGGTCCTTCAGGATCGGGATCAGCACTTCGCCGTACAGCTCGTACACGTCCGTGCCGGCGTTCAGCGGGTTCTGGGCGTTGAAGCCGACCACGCCCGGCGCCTTGTTCTGCAGCACGGTGCCGAGGTTAGAGATGTCGTTGGTCGACAGCACCGAGTCCGGCGTCAGGCTGAAGTTGTCGCGCCGATAGTCGGCGCCGGCCGCGACGCGAACTTCGCCCGCCGGGAGGTCGAACGCGCCGCCCTGGAAGTTGATTTCCGCCTGCCGCTGAACGTAGGTCTCGGAGTTCTTGGTCGTCCGCGAGATGAAGGCGATGCACGAGGCCGAGACCGGGTTGAGGCCGAAGGGATTGTAGCCGCCGGTGCACTGGCTGGCGCCGCCGTCGGGCGCTTCGAGCAGGCTGCGAACCGCCGCGTGGCTGACGTTGCCGGTCTGGGTGACGAGCAGATCCATCTTGCCGTAGGCGAGCATGGTGTCCCAGGTCCAGTCCTTGAACCCGACCTTGCCCGAGGCGCCGAGCTGCAGCTGATAGACGTTGTACTCGTCGTTCTCGTGACGCGGACCGACTTCGCTGAAGCGCTTGTTCAGCAGGAACGGCGCGGTCGGGGTGGCGCGCGAGTTGAGCAGGGTCGCCAGGTCCGCCGGGATGAACGGGTTGGTCAGCGTCACGCCGTTGACCACCGTATGGAAGGGCACCAGGAAGCCGGTGCTGCCCAGGCCCGTGGCCGTGCCGGTCGGGCTGGACGCGGCGGGAGACGGCGCCAACTCGGTGTCGGCGGTATAGTTGGTGAAATAGGCCTGGCCGTAGGCCTTGATCTCCGGCGTCACGTCGTATTCGACGCGGCTGAACACGTTGTAGCGCGTCTGCGGCAGCTGCAGCTCGTTCAGAACGCCGGTGTTGTAGTTGCCGGTCGGAACGCTGCCGACGCCCAGCGGGATGGTCGCGAAGTCCGGGGTCAGCGGGCCCTTGTAGTTGACGCCATTGAAGAACAGCGTGCCGTCGTTATTGAACCCGAGCTTGTCGGGGCTTTTGACCGTGCCGGGGGCGATGCCGTACTTGGCGAACACCGAATCGATCGCCGCCTGAGTCGCGCCGTTCACCGGCCAGACGCCCTGCGGAAGGGTGCCGGAAGCGCCGCTCACCGCGGAGAAGGCGCGGGCGCTGTTGAAAATCTTGGCGCGGTTGCCGTAGCTGAACGCCATCACCGCATTGCCGCGGCTCTCGTCGAAGTCGCCGCCGAGCGTGACGTTCACCGTCTCGGTCTGGCCGTCACGTCGATCGGTGACGCCGTACTGGCCGTCGATCTGGATGCCTTGGAAGTGGTGCTTCAGCTTGAAGTTCACGACGCCGGCGAGGGCGTCGGAGCCGTAGGTCGCCGAGGCGCCGCCGGTGATCGTCTCGATGTTCTCGATCAGGGCGATCGGGATGGTGTTCACGTCGATGACGCCCGAGGGGTTCGACGGCGTGATCCGGTGGCCGTCCATCAGCACCAGGGTGCGGGCGGTCCCGAGACCGCGCAGCTGGATGTTGGCCTGGCCGTTGTTGGACGGGTTGTTCGAGGTGTCGGTGACGCTCGGCATGAACTGCGGAAGCTGGTTCAGCAGTTTCTCGACCGAGACCGCGCCGGTCTTCTGCAGCGCTTCCGCGCCGACCGTGACGATCGGGCTGTCGGCGGTGTAGTCCTGGCGCACGATCCGTGAGCCTGTGACCACGATGCCTTCGACTTCGGTGGTGGCCGCCTTGGTCTGCGCGGCGGCGGGCGTGGCGATGGCGGCCAGCAGGGCCGCGCCACCAAGGATCGAGGAGGCCAGCAGGCGCTCCCGAGTCACGTGCATTTTCAAGTTGTTACCTCCGTGGCCCCGTCCTTCGCGGCGGGACCGCCCCCAAAATTACGTATGCCCCCGGGGCACGAACATGCCCGGTTAATAACGCAGTTACGTAACGGCGAAGCTTTCGGTCAACCTCCATCGCGTACCGGCGTAGCTTCGGCGGGACGCATGTCGCTTTCAGGTCACATAGGTCGCGACCCAATGCCGCAGCGGCAACATCATGCCCGGAAAGCGGGCAAAACCGTCACGTCCGTACCGCGACCCGCCGGGCGGTGGGTCGAGCGCACCTTATCCGGGAAGCCGCAAGGCCGGTCCCGTGAGCGGCCAGAAGGTGATCAGTTTCCGGCCGAAATCGAAGGCCACCCGGTCGAACCGGCGCAGGGTGTCGACCCCGATGAGGACCGTCGGACGTGACTGCAGGTCCCACAGGTCGAAGATGTGCAGGTTGGCGAAGGCCACCAGCGGCGCCTCGATCGGCAGGCCGCCCAGGCGCAGGCCGGGCAGCACCCCGAACTCGGCCGGGGCCCGCTGGCCGGTGGCGCTCATCAGCTCGGAATGGATCAGGTGGTTGGCGAGCTCGGGCCGGCGGGCGAGCGCCGCGGCGCGAACCGCGCCGTTCGCCACCGTCACCTGCGATCCGGAGTCGAGGAAGGCGGTGACCGGCTGGCCGACGGCCTCGGCGTCGATGATCACCAGCTGGCCATCCTGGAACCGGGCCGGAACCGTGACCGGCTGGTTGGGGGCGGCGAGCCGGCTGTTGCGCGCCTCGCCGAGCTGGGCGCCCACGTCCGACGGGCTGATCTCGAAGGTCTGCCGCTGGAAATCGAGGACGATCCGGCGGCTATGCAGCATGTCGAGCCCCAGGATGCCGTCAGCGCCGATTCTCGAGGCCGACGCGCGCGGCAGGCGCAGCCCGGCGGAGATCACCTTGCCGACGCGCAGGCGGCTGACCGCCACCAGGGTCGTCGGCTCCGCGCTGAGGATGCCGTGCACCAAGGCGGCGCCCGCCTCGGGCAGGCGGCAGGTCTCGGCCACCTCGGTGGCCACCACCGAGACATTGGAGCCGGTGTCGACCACGAAGTCGAAAGGCCCACGCCCGTTGACGAACACCGGGACGGCGAGCCGACGGGCCTGATCGAAGGCGGTCTCGAGGAAGGTTCGCGGCGCGCCGCCGGCGGGTCCTGGATCCGGCGGCGAAGCCTGGGCCGGCGCCCGGAATCCGCCGACCGCGACGGCCAGGGCCGCCATCGCCGTCCGTCTCGACCACGCCACCCCCGACATGGGGTCATTATCGCCGCCGCGCGCGGCTTTGGAAGCCGACATCTCGCGCCGGCCGCGCGCCCTCGCCTTGACCGTCGCGGCGGAACGCCCGCAATGGACGCCCATGACCGCCGTGAGTTGGCCATCGCGACTGCGCGCCTCGCCGGAGCTGTTCCCGATCGACCTGCACCCGCCGACCGACCAGGTCGCGCTGCTGCAGCTCTCGCGGATCGACTACGAGAAGGCGAGCTTCCTGGACACGCGGCTGGAGCAGAGGCCGGTGCTGACACCGACCTTCGCCGAGCTGGCCGAGGCGGCACGGGGCCTGCCGGTCGCCTGCGACTACATCTTCCACGTCGGCCACGTGGGCTCGACGCTGGTCTCGCGGCTGCTGGGAACCCATCCCAAGGTGTTCTCACTGCGCGAGCCGATGGCGCTGCGCACCTTGGCGCAGGCGAAGGCTGCGCGCGAACCCTGGGTGGCGGTCGAGCGGGCCCGCCGGCTGGCGGTCTTCGCGGCCCTCTATTCGCGGACCTGGCTCCCGGACCAGCGCAGCCTGGTGAAGGCGACCAGCCTGGTGAGCGGCATCGCCGGCGAGCTGATGGCGCTGGAGCCTGGCAGCCGCGCGCTCAGTATGACGGTGGGCCCGGAGACCTACCTGGCGACCATCCTGGGCGGGCCCAACTCGCGGGTTGAGCTGCGCGCCACCGCCCCGGCGCGGTTGGCGCGCTTGAACGGCCGGCTGGGCGGCCCGCCCTGGCGCATCGAAGACCTCGCGGAGGGCGAGCAGGCGGCGATGAGCTGGGCCTGCGAGATGATGGCGCTGGGCGCCGCCGACGACGCGACGGACGGACGGATGGCCTGGATCGACTTCGACCGGTTCCTGGCCGATCCCATCGCGGGACTGACGATAGCGCTGCAGGCCTTGCACGGGAGAGCCGATCGGGCCGAAGTCGAACGGCTGGCGGCCTCAGCCTATTTCCAGCGCTATTCCAAGGCGCCGGAATACGGCTACGGGCCGCAGGTGCGGCGCGAGGTGCTGGCCGCGGCGCGTCACGAATCGGGCGCGGAGATTGCCCGGGGCCTGGCCTGGCTGGACCGGGCCGCCTGTCACGGGCCCGTCGCCGCGGCGCTGCAGCGGGCGGAGACGATCGGTGTCGCCTGAGGAGATCGCGGCGGTGCGCCGCCGGGCCGCGGCGGGCGAGGCGCCGGCCGTCGCCTTCACCGCCGTGCTGGCCGCCATGGGCGTCGGCGAGCCGCAGAGCTGGACCGAGGCCCTGCGGCGGCTGGCGCGCGCCGCGGACCTGGGCGAGGCGGCCGCGCAAGGCCAGCTGACCGCCCTGGCCGGGCTGGGCGACCTGGACGGCTGGACGATGCAGGCGCCGGAGCGGCGAAGGCTGCTGGCGAGCCCCCGGGTCTCCGCCGCGGCGGACTTCCTGCCGCCCGAAGTCTGCGCCTGGCTGACCGGCCGGGCCCGCGGCCGGGTGAAGCCCGCCCTGGTTTTCGACCCGGCGACCGGCGGCCCGCGGCGTGAATCGGCGCGCAACAACGGCGCCTTCGAATTCGCCTTCGCCGACCTGGACGTGGTGGCCGCCGCGGTGCGCGCCCGCATCGCCGCCACGGTGAGCGTGCCGCAGGGCGCGCTGGAGCCGATCCAGGTGCTGCACTACGCGCCGGGCCAGACCTTCGAGCGGCATCACGATTTCCTCGACGTCGCCGTGCCCGGCTACGCCGCCGACATCGCTCGCTCCGGCCAGCGGATCGTCACCTTCCTGGTCTATCTGAACACCGGCTACGAAGGCGGCGAGACGGACTTCCCGCTCGTGGGGCTGAAATTCAAGGGCCAGGTCGGCGAGGCGCTGATGTTCGCCAACGTCGATCCGACGGGCGCGCCGGACCGTCGCACCCTGCACGCCGGCCTGCCGCCCAGCGCCGGGGAGAAGTGGCTGCTGTCACAATGGATCAGGGACCGGGCGCGGGTGTAACTTTGTTACGTCCCGCTGCGGCGCAGCGCCCCGTGCGGTTGCACGCGAGGGCGCGAGCGCTTAGCGTCTGCGCGAAAAATCATCGGAGTTCCACATGTTGCTTGCCCTGCTGGTCAGCCTGGCCGCCGCCACCCCCGACGCCGCCCCGGCCACCACCGCCGCCCCACCGGCCGCCGCCGCGCCCGCCAAACCCCCGCAGAAGGCCGCCGCCGACGACGTGGTCTGCAAGACCGAGGCGGTCACCGGCTCGATGTTCCCCAAGAAGATCTGCCGCAAGAAGTCCGAGATGGACGCCGCCCGGCTGGAAGAACAGGCGCAGATCCGCGCCAGCCAGAAGAACGTCACCGGCATGCAGCACTGAGCCGGCGGAACAGATGGGGCGTCTGAGCTACCCCTCGGCGGTGATCGCGCTGGCGGCCTTCGCCGCGGCGCCCCTCGCGGCCCAGGCCAAGGACAAGGACGCCGCCGACCGCGCGCCTCAGTTCCAGGCGGTGCTGAACTGCCGCGGGATCGCCGACAGCGCCCAGCGCCTGGCCTGCTATGACGCGGCCGCGGCCAAGATGGGCGAGGCGGAGAGCCACGGCGAGATCGTGGTGATCGACCGCGCCCAGGCGACCCAGGCCCACCGCGAGGCCTTCGGCCTTCACGTCCCCAGCCTGTCGTTCGTCACCCGGGCGCTAAAGCCGGAGGACGTCAACCGGGTGGACGGCGTGGTCGAGGCGTTCCGCACCGACATCAACGGCCGTTACACCTTCGTGCTCGAGGGCGGGGCGGTGTGGCGGCAGATCTCCGGCGATCTCAACCGGCCGCCCAAGCACGGCTCCAAGGTGCAGGTCCGGCACGGCTCGCTGGACAGCTTCCTGATGAACGTCGACGGCCAGCCATCGATCAAGGTCCACCGCGACCAGTAGAGCCGGGCGCTAGTCCTTGGGATATCCGTAGGTCTCGGCCCAGGGCGCCAGGATCGGCTTGATGACTTCGATGGTGTCCCCGTACTTGCGCCAGGCGGCGAGCCCCTCGCGGTAGAGGCCGCGCCGCACCTGGCCGGCGCTGGGCGTGCGGATGTTGCGGCGGTTCGCCGTCTCCACGAAGTTGCGCATATTGGCGTCCCACGGCAGGCCGATGAACGCGCAGATCGCCTGGGTCTGGGTGTCGAGATCCTCCACCAGATCCTCGTGCTTGTGGACGTGCACCTGAAGCGGCAGCTTGGCGCGATAGATTTCCGCCAGCCGCATGAAGCGGTCATAGACCTGGGCGGTGCGCTCCAGGTCGGTGAACTCCACGGTCAGCGGATTGGCCCGGAAGCGGTGCTTGAAGCAGCTGATCACCACGTCGCGCGGATCGCGCCGGGCGAACAGGATCTTGGCCCGCGGGAAAAGCTTGGCGATCACCGGCAGGTAGATGGTGTGCAGCGGCAGCTTGTCGACGAACACCTTGCCGGCCGGCTCGACGCCGAACTCGCGCACCCGCGCCCAGTAGAGCTTGCGCCAGTGCAGCGCGCCGGCCTCATCGAGATGGGCGAGGCGGTCGATGTCGGCGTCGTTCATCAGGAACTCGATGATCGGCGGATCGACGGCCGGCTTCTCCTCCAGGGCCACGATGTCGGCGTGGCTGGCCAGGATCTGCTCCAGGAGCGTGGTTCCGGAGCGGGCGAAGCCCACCAGGAAGACATGGCCCATCTCGCGGTCGGTGGGCTGGCTCTCGGGGACCGGGTCCTTCCAAGGCCCCGGATCGGCCTTCTCGAAATAGGCCAGCAGCCGGTTGCAGGTGTCGAGGCCCAGCTCGCGGCCGACCTGAGCGTCGACCTGGCGGGGCCGAAGCTCGCGGTTCGCCGCGGCGTAGTCGGCCATGGCTTCCGGCGCGCGGCCGAGCGCCTCGCGCGCATCGCCGCGCAGATTGAGCGCATTGGCCAGGTGCAGCCGCGTCAGCCGTCCGGCGGCGATCAGCTTGGTGAGCCGCGTCTCGCAGGCCGTGGGGTCGCCGGCGTTCAGCTCGACCGCGGCCAAGGCCATGGCGCCGGCCGGCTGATCGGCCTCCAGCGCCAGGGCGCGCTCGGCGTAGTCGCGCGCGGCGTCCCATTCCTTGTCCTCGGCGGCGAGCGCGGCGAGGGCGCCCAGCGGTTCGGGGAACTGCGGATCGAGCTCGGCGGCGCGCAGCTGGGCCAGCTTGGCGCCGTCCTTGTCGCCCAGGCTCTGCAGCGCCAGGCCGCGGCCGTTGTGGGCGTGGGGGAAATCCGGATTGAGCAGCAGGGCGTCGTCGAAGGCGGCCAGCGCGTTCTGGGGCCGGGCGAGCTTGGAGTAGCAGACGCCGATGGAGTTGATGATCGTCGGGTCGCCCGGCGAGACCTTCAGGGCCTGGTTCAGCACCTCCAGCGCCTCGTCGATGCGGTCGTCCAGCTCGAGCTGGTAGGCCACGAGATTGAGCACCAGGGGCGCCTGCGAGCCGGCGGCATGGGCCTGGGCGGCGAGGCGGATGGCGCGATCCATGTCGCGCGCTTCGACCGCCGCGTAGATCTGATCGACGCTCACCGCGGCGACATCCGAGGCATCACTCACTTCGACACGCTCCACATCCGGCGCAGGTTGGTCCGCACATGCTGCAGCCGCACCCGCCCCTCCGGGGACATCAGTGCGCCCTCGGTCGCGGCCACCTCGTCCAGGTCGTACAGCAACTCGCGCAGGGTCCAGTCGGCGATCTGGCTCTCGACGAAGGTGATCCCCACCAGCCGCCGGCCCGCGGTCACCGGCGTCACCTCGTGCAGGGTGGTCGAGGGATAGACGATCGCGCAGCCCGGCTGCAGCTTGAACTCCACGCGCCGCCCGCCGAGGTGGATGGCGAGCGCACCTCCCTCATAGCTTTCCGGCGGGGTCAGGAAGAGGGTGCAGGACAGGTCCGAGCGCAGCTGGCGCTGGCCGAGCTGGATCATCGCCGAGTCGGAATGGACGCCGTATTTCATGCCCGGCTCGTAGCGGGCCAGCAGCGGCGGGGCGAGCAGGCAGGGGAAGGCGAAATTGCGGAAGGGCTCGTTGCGCATCAACGCCTCGGCCATCAACCGCGAGGAGGCCAGATAGGCCTGGTCGCCATGGTCGACCTGCAGGTTGTCCTTCACCGTGGAATGCGGCGAAGAGATGCGCCCGTCCACGAAGCGGGCCGTCTCGGCCATGGCCCGCAGCTGCGCGACCTCTTCGGAGGTCAGGACCTCGTCGATCTCGAGAAACATCACTCACCCGGCTTGCCCGCGGATGGGTAGCACCGGGGGCGGACGCGAACAACGCGGCGAAAAGGAGGGTCGGCCGAAATGAAAGCGGCGGACCTTTCGGCCCGCCGCTCCCGATCTTGCCTCGTGGTACGGCCTAGAAGTCGGCGGTGATGCCGACGAACACCGTGCGGCCGAGCGCGTCGTAGGTGCCCGGGTAGGTGTTGCCGTTGCCGGCGGGCGGCCCGGACGCCGGGAAGGCGTCGGAGTCGAGGACCGGCGGATCCTTGTCGAACACGTTGTTGACGCCGGCGCGGAGCGTGACGGTGTCGCGCACCTTCCAGGTCCCGGACAGGTCGATGTAGTTGAACGCCGGGATCTTCGCATCGGGGATGTCGCGAACGGCGCCCTTCAGGAAGACGTTCGACTCATTGAGGTCGAACTTGACGCTCGAGAGGTAGCGCCAATCCAGCGACACGGTCACCGGCCACGGGGTGTTCCAGGTCACACGCAGCTTGTGCTTCCACTTGGGCATCGGGCTCAGGTTGGCGTTGCTCGAGCAGACGACACCGAAGAGGCCGGCGCAGTCGAAGGTGCCGCCGCCCGTCGCCGGCTGGGTGATGTAGTTGTTGGTGTAGGTGCCGACCATGCTGAAGCCGAGGCCGCCCCACTCGCCCATCCCCCAGTCGGAGAAGTTCGTGCGGTAGTTGGCGGCGACGTCGACGCCCGAGGTCTTCAGGTAGCCGGTGTTGATGTTGAGGGCGGTCACGAAGCCCGGGCCGCCGATGATTCCGCCCGAGGCGGGATCACGATGGAATTGGGCGCAGGCCGCCGGGTTGCCGTTGCGCAGGCAGTCGATGACCGTCAACGCCGGCAGCGAGGAAATCAGGTTCGCCACCTTGATGTTGAAGTAGTCGACGGTGAGGTCGAAGCCCGGCAGCCAGTGCGGCCGCAGCACGACGCCGGCCGTGTAGGTGTCGGCGATTTCCGCCGCCAGGTTCGGATTGCCGCCCAGGAGCGCGGTGCACTGGGCCGCCGGGCACTGCGGGATGCCGGCGGCGAGCTGAGCCGCCGTGGCGCCGCTCGCCAGGCAGTTGGCTCTTGAAGCGCCGCCGTTGGCGCAGAGATCGGAGCCGCCGAACAGGCCCACACCCGCCGGGGTGAACAGCTCGGTCACGTTCGGCGCCCGGACCGCGCGGTTGTAGCCGCCGCGCAGCTTGATGTCGTCCGTGATCGTCCAGTTGCCGGCGATCTTGTAGGCATTGGTGGTGTGCGCCGCCGAGGAGTAGTCGGAGAAGCGGTAGCCCAGCTCCAGGCTCAGGTCCTTGGCGAACGGCATGTCCTGCGCGATGGGGATGCGGGCTTCGCCGAACAGCTCGTAGACGTCCACCGAACCGGAATTCGACTTGGTCGGACCGCCTTGGCCCGACAGGTCGCCGGAGGTGAACTCCGCGTCGGCCCTCAGGTCGAGCGCGTCACGCCGATATTCGCCGCCCAGCGCGACGCCGACCCCGTCGGTCGCCCAGGGGAGCTTCATCCCGTACTTTCCGAGATCACCGGTGACCGAAACCGAGGCGATCTGCTCGCTGGTCGAGCCGCTCTTGAAGCCGGGCGCGATGACATAGGCAAGCATGGCCGGCGTCAGGTGGCCGGCCTGGAACAGGTTGAGCGGCACGCAGGCGCCGCCGACCTGGCACTGACCGGTCGCGGGATTCACCAGCAGGGCGTTCTGCACCCGGCTGAGCGAGACGTCGTTGTTGTAGTGCTCGTTGTAAATCGCGATGCCGTACTGGAGGTAGGCGTCGTAGTTCCAGCCGTCGGCCAGTTCGCCCTTCGTACCCAGGTCGATCTTGTAGGAGGTGTGGCGCAGGTCGTCCTGACGCGGCTGGCCGGCGAAGCGGAAGCCAAGAGTGGTCTGCTGGACGAACGGCGTGCCGGCGGCGGCGCCGCAGAGCTGCGTTTGCTGGGCGGCCGTCATCAACGGGTTGTTGCAGTTGATGCCGAAGGTCGAGGTCCCGTTGGCGCCCGTGCCCTGGAACAGGCCCGACGGCGCGATTTGCGCCACCGTATGGTCGTCCGCGAACATGAAGTCGCTGTAGAGGTTGACCGTCTTGTTCAGGTCGTAGTGGCCGAAGAAGCCGGCCGTGTAGCGGTCGTCCGGCCTCTGGAAGTAATTCAGCGGCGCGAAGTTGAAGCGCAGGGCGTTGGTGAACGGCACGAAGGTCTGCGTGCCATCCGGGTTCACCGAGAAGCCGCCGCGCGGGGTATTGGGCCGGGCGATAAAGCGGCCGAAGGCGCTGTTCGAGGAACCGGCGCAGACGTGGGCGTCATAGACGGTGCTGGTCGCGGTGTTGGTGGCCGAGACCGAGCAGGACGAGTAGTCGCGCTGCGACTCCAGGATCGGCTGCAGGTTCCGATAGCCGACGTAGGCGGTGATGTTGCCCTTACCATCGGGGGCGTTCATGCCCATGATCGCGGTGATGTCGGTGGTCTGGCCGTCGAACACGTCGCTGGCGGGAAGAGCGATCGGGAAGGCGGCGTTCTTGATCAGGCCGCGGACTTCGCTGTTGGCGTTGTGGTGCTGGTAGCCCGAGTACTGGGCGTCGATCCGGAAGCCTTCGAAGTTCCGGTTCATCACGAAGTTGACCACGCCGGCGACGGCGTCGGAACCGTAGACCGCCGAGGCGCCCCCGGTCAGCACGTCCACCCGGTCCACCAGGGCCGCGGGGATGGCGTTGAGGTCGGCCACCGGCGTGACAGGGTCGCCGGGCATCAGGCGACGTCCGTCGATCAGGACCAGGGTGCGGCGCGAGCCGAGGCCCCGCAGGTTGACGGTCGCGATGCCGGTCGAACCGTTCGAGACGGTGCTCGTCTGGCCGGCGGAGACCTGCGGCAGGTTGTTCAGCAGGCTCTCGACGTTGGTCGTGCCCTCGAGCTTGAACTCCTGGCTGCTGACCGCGGTCACCGGGCTGGTGCTGGTCAGGTTCGGCTGCGGGATGCGCGAGCCGGTGACGACGACTTCGGAGACCTGGGCGCTGGCGGCTGGAGCCGTCTGCGCTGCGGCCTGCGTCGCGGAAAGGCCAATGATGGCCGCCCCACAGATCATGGACGACGCAAGCAGGCGCTCGCGCGTGGATTGGTTTTTCAAGGTCTACATCCTCCAGCAGCCCGCTCCGTCGGAGGCGAAGGTGCGGCTGCTCCCCAATAAGATTGCGGTCCCGGCATCGTCTTCGATCCGGTTGTGGCCGAGTTACCGACCGATCGAAAAGAGGGTCAACGACCAACACAGTCCGGTCGCGCGGATGGTGCAGCTCTGTCGCTTTATGGTCACAGATTGTCGCACCCCCCACGACGACTGGGCGCATTTCGCCTCCGGCGGCGCCTCGAGGCCGGGATTTGCCAAGAGAATCAGCGACCCGGGTCGACGAACGCCGATACCTCAATCCGGACCAAAAAGGGCCGCCAGCCGGTCGCGCCGGCTATGCCTGAGGCCCGGCCCGGGACGGTCGCGCCCAGGTCCGCGGCGAGGTTGATTGCGTCGGCCTCCCGCGGCGGCTTCAATGCGGCCGAATCGGGATCGAGGGCGACGGCATGGGTGTCTTGAAGCGCGCGAAGCTGGCCGCCGGGCTCGGCGTGGCGACGGCGGCGCTGGCGCTCGGCGTGGCGCTCGCGGAGACCGCCGGCTCGCCCTTGCCCGCCGCCGTCCAGCGGCTGCTCGACTGCCGCAGCGCGCCCGACGCCACGCGGCTGGCCTGCTACGATGGTGCGGCAGCCGAGTTCGGCCGGCTGGTGGCCTCCGGCGAGATCGTGGTCGTGGACCATGAGCGGGTGGCCAAGGTGAAGCGCCAGGCCTTCGGCTTCAGCCTGCCCTCGCTCAGCCTGTTCGAGCGCGGCGACAAGCCGGCCGAGCTGCAGCAGATCTCCGGCGTCGTGGCCCGCGCCTACCAGAGCGGCGGCGGCCTGTGGATCGTCGAGCTGGAGGACGGCGGCGTCTGGGAGCAGACCGACGACGAGAAGCTGCTCCGTGACCCGCACAAGGGCTCCAAGGTCGAGATCCGCAAGGCGGCCATGGGCAGCTTCTTCCTGAACATCGACGGCCAGCGCGCGCTCCGGGCCAAGCGGATCCGGTAACCGAGCGACCGCCAGCAAAGGCGGGAAACGCCTTCGCGCCCGGCTGCGCGCAGAGAAATGAACAGCCCTACCTATCCTTCGGGTCGATGGCGTCCCGGAGGCCATCGCCGATGAAGTTGAAGCTCATCAGGGTCACGACCATGACCAGCGAGGGGAAGACCAGCAGCCAGGGCGCGAGCTCCATGTCCGAGGCGCCGGTGGCGATCAGGGTGCCGAGCGAAGCCATGGGCGGCTGAACGCCGAGCCCCAGGAAGCTCAGGAAGCTCTCGGCGAGGATCACGGCGGGGATGGTGAGCGTCACATAGACCACCACCGGCCCCAGCAGGTTGGGCACGATGTGGCGGGCGATGATGCCGCGCTGGCCGAGGCCGGCGGCGCGGGCCGCCTCGACGAACTCCTTGTGCTTCAGGGTGAGGGTCTGGCCGCGCACGATGCGGCTCATGGTCAGCCACTCCACCGCCCCGATGGCCACGAAGATCAGGATGAAGTTGGACCCGAAGGTCACCATCAGCAGGATCACGAAGAAGATGAACGGCAGAGAGTAGAGCACGTCGACGATGCGCATCATGGCCTCGTCGATCCGCCCGCCCAGGTAGCCCGCGACCGCGCCCCAGGCGACGCCGATCACCAGCGAGACCAGGGTGGCCACCAGGCCGATGGCCAGCGACACGCGCAGCCCCATCAGGAGCCGCACGAGGAGGTCGCGACCGAGCGCGTCGGTCCCCAGCAGGTGGCCGTGCCGCAGCGGCCCGATCCAGACGTCGGCCTTGTTGATCTCGTCATAGGCGAAGGGGCTGAGGTAGGGGCCGATCACGGCGGCCAGAACCAAGAGGGCCAGGACCGCCGCCCCGGCCATGGCCGCGCGGTTGCGCATCAGCCGGCGGCGCGCGTCGTCCCACAGACTGCGGCCGGCCACCCGCTGCATGCTCTGCGCGCCGCGTCGCGAGCCGGGGATGAGGATCGAGGCGGTCATGCGAGCCGCACCCTGGGATCGAGCGCGGCGTAGAGCAGGTCGGCCACGAGGTTGAGGGTCAGGATCAGGCCGGCGTAGACGATCACCATGCCCATCACGACGGTGTAGTCGCGCTGCAGGGCCGAGATGACGAAGAACTTGCCCAGCCCTGGCAGGTTGAAGATCCGCTCCACCACCAGCGAACCGGTGAGCAGGCCCGCGCAGGCCGGGCCCAGGTAGCTGACCAGCGGCAGCAGGGCGGCGCGCAGGGCGTGGCGGGTGACGATGCGGTGCTCCGGCAAGCCCTTGGCGCGGGCGGTGCGGACATAGTTGGAGCGCAGCACCTCGATCATCCCGGCCCGGGTCAGGCGCGAGATGATGGCGATCTGCGGCAGGGCGAGCACCGTCACCGGCAGGACGAGATTGGGCAGGGCGCCGCCGTTCCAGCCGGCGGTCGGCAGCCAGCCGAGCTTCGAGGCGAAGCCCAGCACCAGCAGGGGCGCGGTCACGAAGGTGGGCACACAGACGCCCAGGATGGCGACCGCCATCACGCCGTAGTCGAGGCTGTGGTTCTGGCGCATGGCGGCCAGCACGCCCAGGCTGACGCCCGTGACGGAGGCCAGGACGATAGCCGACAGGCCGAGCTTCAGGCTGACCGGATAGTTCTCCTGGAGGATCGCCAGGACGGTCTTGTCCTTGTATTTCAGCGAGGGGCCGAGATCGCCCTTCAGCACGCCGCCGACATAGTCGAGGTACTGGGCCGCGAGCGGCCGGTTCATGCCGTACTTCTCACGCAGGTTCCGCTCGATGGCTGGCGAGAGCTTGCGGTCCAGCGAGAACGGGTTGCCGGGCGCGGCCCGCATCATGAAGAAGGCGGCGGTGACGACGACGAACAGGGTCGGGATGGCCACGAGCAGGCGCCGGCCGATGAAGCGGAGCATGGCGCGGATCAGGCCTCGCGGTTGGGGCCATTTCGGGGCCGGCCCGTTGCGAAACTTCCATCGGGCCCCGATGATGTCAACGAAGGGTCCCCTCCCCCGCCGGGACCCACGATGAGTGCGAGCGCCATGACCGATTTCCGACGCGTCACCGACGACATTTCCGTCAGCCCGCAGATCGCTGTCGCCGACGTGGCGGCGGCCGCCCAGCAGGGCTTCAAGACGATCATCAACAATCGCCCCGACGGGGAGGACCCTGCCCAGCCCGCCGGCGACGCGATCGAGGCGGCGGCCCAGGCCGCGGGCCTGACCTATTTTCACATCCCGGTCCGCGGCGGCCCGACGCCCGAGCAGGTGGAGACCACCGGCAAGGTGCTGGCCGAGGCGCCGGCCCCGGTGCTGGCCTTCTGCCGCTCCGGGACGCGCTCCATCGTCACCTGGTCGCTCAGCCAGGCGCAGGCCGGCGCGCGCACGCCGCAGGAGCTGGTCGGCCTCGGCCGCGCCGCTGGCTACGACCTTTCCGGCGTGCTGGGCGGCTGAGCGGTGGGCATCCCCTACGTCCGCCAGCTGGAGTTCGAATACGGCCGCTCAGACCCGGTTTCGCCGCTGATCCGGCGGGTGATCGCCAACAATCCGGGCCCCTTCACCTTCCTGGGCACCGGGACCTACATCGTCGGCCACGGCGAGGTGGCGGTGATCGACCCTGGGCCCGACGATCCGAAGCACCTCGAAGCGATCCTGGCCGCCGTGCAGGGCGAGCGCGTCAGCCATATCGCCATCACCCACCACCACTCCGACCACTCGCCGCTGGCCGGACCGCTGAAGGCCGCGACCGGCGCGACGATCTACGGCTGCGCGGTCGCCCACCCGGCCGAGGACGACACCGGGGTGAAGATGGAGGCTGGCCACGACCTGGCGTTCACACCGGATGTCAGCCTGTGCGGCGGCGGCACGATCTCGGGACCCGGCTGGACGCTGGAGGCCATCCCCACCCCGGGCCACACCTCGAACCACCTCTGCTACGCGCTCCCGCAGGAGAACGCCTGCTTCACCGGCGACCACATCATGGGCTGGTCGACGACGGTGATCACGCCCCCCGACGGCGACATGACGGACTATATCGCGAGCCTGCAGGCCATTCGGGCGCGCGGCTTCGCCACCCTGTGGCCCACCCACGGCCCGCCGATCCGCGAGGCGGACGCCTTCATCGCCGCCTATCTGCAGCACCGCCAGGAGCGCATCGACCAGATCCTCGGCGCGCTGAAGTCCGGCCCGGCCAAGATCGCCGACCTGGTCCCGCGGCTCTATGCGGACGTGGATCCGAAGCTGTGGCCCGCGGCGTCGCGCTCCATGCTGGCGGCGATGATCCACCTGGTGCGCGAGGGAAAGCTCGCGGCGGACGGGGAGCCGGGGCCCCAGAGCGAGTATCGGCTGGCCTGATCTGGAGGGCAAAATGCGATCTGCCATCTTCAGCCTTGCGGCCGGGCTTGCGGTGCTCGCGGCCTCGCCTGTTTCGGCCGCGAGCATAAACGTGGTCCGCGTCATGCCGAGCGGCGAGACACTCGTTGCCGTGACCGTCGGCCGAGCCCGCGTGGTCGCGACGCTCGCGACCCACACCGTCGAAATCGGTCGCGCGAGCGATCCGCCGCCCGAGCGACCCCGGACGAACTGCACCTACAGCCGGATACCGTGCGTCATCACCGACGTTCTGGAACTTCGTGTTGACGGCGCCGTAGTGGAAGTTCCGCGCTCAGTCTTCGGCAGCCTAACCGACATCGGCGGCGCACAACTTCGCCCGCACGGCAAAGGTCACTATGAGTTGGTCCTCAGGGGCGGCGACGCAGCGGCGGCCTACGAAGCGCGGGTGCTCTTCGATCGAAGACGGGTTCTCGAACGCACCATCATCGATAGTGAAGCCGGCGTCGCGGCCGAGCACACGACTTACTTCGACGTGTCCAAGGCCTTCATCGACTGAGCAGGCTTAGGCGCCCACCTTCGCCGGCTGCGCAGTCGGCAGCACGTACCCCTTCATCCGCTCGCGGATCAGCTTCTTGTCGATCTTGCCGGTGGCGCCCAGGGGGATGTCGTCGACGAAGACCACGTCGTCGGGGGTCCACCACTTGGCGATCTTGCCTTCGAGGAAATCGAGGAAGTCCTGTTTCGAGGCCGCCTCGCCGTCCTTCAGCTTGACCAGCAGCACCGGCCGCTCGTCCCACTTGGGGTGCGCCGCGCCGATCACCGCGCAGAGCGCGGCCTTCGGGTGGCCGACCGCCAGGTTCTCGATCTCGATGGTGGAGATCCACTCGCCGCCGGACTTGATGACGTCCTTGGCCCGGTCGGTGATCTGCATGTAGCCGTGGGCGTCGATGGTCGCGACGTCGCCGGTGTCGAAATAGCCCTCGGCGTCGAGGATTTCGCCGCCCTCGCCCTTGAAGTATTCGCCCACCACGGCCGGGCCCTTCACCAGCAGGCGGCCGAAGGTGGTCCCGTCGTGCGGCAGGTCCCCGCCGGCGTCGTCGACCAACTTCATCTCCACCCCGATCGGGACGCGGCCCTGCTTCAGCTTGTACTTGAGCTGCTCCTCGGCGCCCAGGGCGGCCACGTCGCCGTTAGGGCTGGAGAGCGTGCCCATGGGCGACATCTCGGTCATGCCCCAGGCGTGGGTCACATCGACGCCGAACTCGTCGCGGAAGCCGCGGACGATGGCCTCGGGCACCGCCGAGCCGCCGATCACCACGCGCTTTACGGTGGAAAGCTTGGCCTTCTTCTCACGCAGCTCGGCCAGCAGCATCTGCCACACGGTCGGCACGGCCGCCGAGAAGGTCACCCGCTCGCTCTCCAGCAGCTCCAGGACCGAGGCGCCGTCGAGCTTGGCGCCGGGCATCACCAGCTTGGCCCCCACGGCCGGGGCGGAGAAGGCCAGGCCCCAGGCGTTGGCGTGGAACATCGGCACCACCGGCAGGACGGTGTCCTTGGCCGAGATGCCCATGACGTCGGCGCCCAGCGTCACCAGGGTGTGCAGGAAGTTGGAGCGGTGCGAATAGAGCACCCCCTTGGGATTGCCGGTGGTGCCGGAGGTGTAGCAAAGGCCCGCGGCGGTATTTTCGTCGAAGCCGCCCCATTCGAAATCGGGCGAGGCGTCACGGACCAGGGTCTCGAAGCAGAGCGCGCCCTCGAGGCCGGCCGCGGCCCCCATATGCGCCTCGTCGGTCATGACGATGAAATGCTTGACCGTGGGCATCTTGGCCCGGTGCTCGATCAGCGTCGGCACGAAGGTCAGGTCGGTGAAGATGATCTTATCTTCGGCGTGGTTGATGATGTAGCAGAGCTGTTCGGCGAACAGGCGCGGGTTCAGCGTGTGGCAGACCGCCCCCATGCCCATGATGGCGTACCAGGCCTCGAGGTGGCGGGCGGTGTTCCAGGCGAGCGTCGCGACGCGGTCGCCGCGCTGCACGCCGAGCCTGGCCAGCGCATTCGACAGGCGCCTGGCGCGCTCGTGCGCCTGCGCATAGGTGGTGCGCACGATCGGGCCTTCGACCGAACGGCTGACGATCTCGACGTCGGCGTGCCACCGGGCGGCGTGGTCGAGGATCTTGTCGACCGTCAGCGGCCAGTTCTGCATCAGGCCAAGCATTCAAAAATCCTCCCCAAACGACATCGCCGTCCCGCGCTCTTCCAGGCTTTCCGCGAGGTTAGTTTCCTGAACGGCGATAATCAACGGACGGCGCGCCGCGACGCCCAGGCTTGCGCCGCCGCGGCCACGTCGCCGCTCGTATCCATGCGGCGCCAGCCGACCTCGGTATGCGCCAGCTGAGCCATCTGGTCGTGCAGCACCTCGACGGTGGCGTCCGAGGCGTCGCCCTTGCGGGCCGCCACGCGGGCTTCCAGCACCTCGGCTGGCGCCTCGAGCCAAAGGCCGTGGAACGGGACGCCGCAGTCGGCCGCCAGCCGCTCGGCCCGTTCGCGCAGGGCCGGGTTGAGGAAGGTGGCGTCCAGCACCACCGCGCGGCCGGCCTTCAGCAGGGCGCGGGCGTCATCGAACAGGGCGTCGTAGGTGCGGACGTAGAACTCGGGCGTGTAGAGCGCACGGTCGACCGGCTGGGTCGAGGTGACGCGCAACAGGCGTTTGCGGATCTCGTCGGTGCGCAGCACGACCGCGCCGGGCGCGGCGCCGAGGGCCGGGGCGATGCCGCGCGAGACGGTGGACTTGCCCGTCCCCGACAGGCCGCCGACCGCCGCCAGCACCGGGGGCGCGGGCGACAGATGGGCAAGCGCGGCGGCCACATAGCCCCTGGCGCCGGCGAGGTCGCCCTGGTGCGCTTGCACATGGGCGCGCACCCCGGCGCGCACCGACAGCATCAGAGGCAGAGCCTCGAGCCCCGCCCAGAGGCTCTCCGGGAAGCTCCGCGCCGCCTCGTCCAGATAGGCCGACAGCACCCGCACCGCGGCGTCGCGCCGGTCGCGGAACGCCAGATCCATGAGCACGAAGGCGAGGTCGTACAGGACGTCTATGTCGATGAGTTCGTCGTGGAACTCGATGCAGTCGAAGAGGATCAGGCGGCCGTCCTCCACCAGGATGTTCCCGAGGTGCAGGTCGCCGTGGCAGCGGCGGGCGAAACCCTCGGCCACGCGGCGGTCGAGCAAGGGTCGGAGCCGGGCGTATTCGGCGTCGGTCGCCGCGACCAGGCGGGCGACGTCGGCCCCGCCGAGCTGCGGCGCCAGCGCCTCCAGGAGCCGGGCGTTGGACGGCACGGTGAACGACATGCCGTTGCGGTCGCGCCGCGGCGCCTCGGCATGGAAGCGGGCGACCGTGCGGCCCAGCGCCTCGGCCAGGTCGCCGTCCAGCGCTTCGGGACGGATGGACAGCACCGCCTCGTCTGCGAAGCGGCGCATCTCCAGCGCCAGCTCCACGGTCTCGCCCGCCCCATCGAAGGCGAAACCCTGGCCCTCCCGGGTGATCCGCCTCAGGCGTCGGTAGATATCCGGCGCCGTCGCCTGGTTGAAGGCGAGTTCGCGCTCCAGGGCCCAGCGCCGCACCTCGGCGGAGGAGAAGTCGACGTAGCCCAGGTCGGCCCGGCGCTTCAGCTTGTAGGCGACCTCGTCCATGAGGAAGACCCGCGCGCAGGCCGTCTCGACCACGCGCTCGGCCTGGCCAGAGAGCCAGTCGACCAGCTCGGCCTCCTGCGCATCGCTCAAGGGAACAGCCGCCGCGTGGTCCAGCCGTCGCCGGCCGGCTCGAACACCAGCCGCTCGTGCAGGCGGAACGGCCGGTCACGCCAGAACTCGATGATCTGCGGGCTCACCCGGAAACCGGACCAGTGCGGCGGGCGCGGCACCTTGCCGAGCCCGAACTTCAGGCCCACCTCGGCGATCTTCTTCTCCAGCGCCAGCCGGTCGGTGAGCGGCCGCGACTGGTCGGACGCCCAGGCGCCGAGCTGGGCTGGCCTGGCCCGCGTCGCCCAGTAGGCGTCCGCCTCGGCGGGGGACACCGGCGAGATGGCGCCGCGCACCCGCACCTGGCGGCGCAGCGACTTCCAGTGGAACAGCAGGGCGGCCTTGGGATTGGCCGCGAGCTGACGGCCCTTGGCGCTCTCCAGGTTCGAATAGAAGACGAAGCCGCGGGCGTCGGCCTCCTTCAGGAGCACCATGCGCACGTCCGGCATGCCGGCCCCATCGACGGTGGCCAGCGACATGGCGTTGGCGTCGTTCGGCTCCTTGGCCAAGGCCTCGCGCAGCCATTCGTTGAACAGCGCGAAGGGGTCCGCCTCGCTGAGCAGCGGCGGGGGCTCGGCGGTCGCCACCCGGGCGACGTAGTCGTCCTCGCTGGGCGACGGCGGGATCGGGGCCTTGTCGGTCATCGCGCCGGATATAGCGCGACTTCCCAAGCCCTGCCGAGACTTAACCCCGCATTGACCCCCTCGCGTGCAGACTTCGTCCCCATGGCCGGCTCGTCCCCAGAGAACGCGTCTCATGAGATGACGCTCAGCGAAGCCCGCGCCCTGCTGGGCGTGAAGGCCGCCGCGACCGCCGCCGACATTCGTGCCGCCTTCCGCGCCAAGGCCAAGGCCGCCCACCCGGACGCCTCCGGCGGCGCGGCCGACGACTTCCGCCGCATCGTCGCCGCCTACCGCCAGCTCGAGCCGGCCGCCCATAGCCTGGAGCGCGCACAGGGCGCGGCGCCGTCCCGGCCCAGCTACGCCACCGGCGAGCTTGCCATTACGCCATTGATGGCCTGGGGCGGCGGGGCCGTCGAGCACACCGCCGCCGATGGCAAGAAGCTCCGCATCCGCCTGCCGGTCGGCCTGCGCAATGGCGATATCGTCCGCGCCGGGACCGAGAGGCTGGCGGTGACGATCCGCGGCCAGGGCGGCATGATCGTCCGCGGCGACGATCTGTGGATCACCGTCAGCGTGCCGGCCCGCACCCTCGAGGAAGGCGGCCGCGTGCCGGTCGTCACCCCGATCGGCCGACGCATCCTGTGGGTCACCAAGAAGGCGGGCGAGCGCCGGCTGGTCCGCGCGCCCGGCCTCGGGCTTCCCGCCCGCGGGCGACACCCGGAAGGCTGCCTGTTCGTGCGCCTGGCGCCCAAGCACGGACCGCTCGACAGCGCCGCCCGCAACCTGCTGCGCCGCTTCACCGCCGCCTGGGCGGCTTGAGCCGGACGTTTGGCGCGCGGCGGCGCTTCCGCTAGAACGCGCCCGCCATGTCGCACAACACCTTCGGCCACCTCTTCCGCGTGACCACCTGGGGCGAGAGCCACGGGCCGTCGCTGGGCTGCGTGGTGGACGGCTGTCCGCCGGGCATCCCGCTCAGCGAGGCCGACCTGCAGGGCTTCCTCGACAAGCGCCGCCCGGGCCAGGGCAAGTTCGTCACCCAGCGGCAGGAGCCGGATGCGGTGCGCATCCTGTCGGGGGTGTTCTCCGACGAGCGCCATGCCGAGCAGGTGACGACCGGCACGCCGATCTCGCTGATCATCGACAATGTCGACCAGCGCAGCCGCGACTATTCGGACATCGCCGACAGCTTCCGCCCCGGCCACGCCGACTACGCCTATTTCGCCAAGTACGGCGTGCGCGACTATCGCGGCGGCGGCCGCCAGTCGGCGCGCGAGACCGCCGCCCGGGTCGCGGCCGGCGCCATCGCCCGCAAGATCATCCCGCAGGTCTCGCTCCGCGCCTGCGTGGTGCAGATCGGGCCTCACGCCGTGGCCCCCGAGCGCATGGACTGGGCCACGGTGGGCGACAATCCGTTCTGGTGTCCGGACCCGGCCATGGTCGGCGTCTGGGAAGAGCACCTGGAGGCCATCCGCAAGGCCGGCTCCTCGACCGGGGCGATCATCGCCGTCGAGGCGCACGGCGTGCCGCCCGGCTGGGGGGCGCCCGTCTATGGCAAGCTCGATGCGGAACTGGCCGGCGCGCTGATGTCGATCAATGCGGCCAAGGGGGTGGAGATCGGCGCGGGCTTCGCCGCCGCGGCGCTGTCCGGCGAGGAGAATGCCGACGAGATGCGGGCCGGCAATGATGGGCCGGCCTTCTTGTCGAACCAGGCGGGCGGGGTGCTGGGCGGCATCTCCACCGGCCAGCCGGTGACCGCCCGGGTGGCGTTCAAGCCGACCTCGTCGATCCTGACGCCGCGCCTAAGCCTGAACGAGGCGGGCGGGGAGATCGAGGTGCGCACCAAGGGCCGCCACGACCCCTGCGTGGGCCTGCGCGCCGCCCCGGTGGTCGAAGCCATGGCAGCCTGCGTGCTGGCCGACGCCTTCCTGCGCCACCGCGCGCAGACCGGCGGCGGCGCATTCGCGCCTGGCGCGAGTGGTCGGCGCTAGGGCCGCATTGGTCGGAAAGACGATACAAGTTAAGCTTGCAGGTCGATAGTCTACTCGTGACAAGGGCTTAGGCGGACTCCGACGAACACCGCTTTTCCGGTTGACCGCACTCATTGCGGACCCGTAATCAGCGCCTTCCTCGCTTCTGACGATTGGCCGTCAAACTTGCGCTACGACCTGCTCAAGATCCTGCTCGTCGACGACAACCACTACATGCGGGTGCTGTTGGCCGAGATCCTGCGCGCCATCGGCGTCAAGGAAATCCACGAGGCGAACGACGGCGCCGAGGCCCTGCAGGCCATGCGCAGCGCGCCCGTCGACATCGTGATGACCGACCTTTCCATGCAGCCGCTGGACGGCATCGACTTCGTGCGCCTGCTGCGCAATTCACCCGACAGCCCCAATCCCATGGTTCCGGTGATCATGGTGACCGGCCATTCGACCATGCAGCGGGTGGCCGAGGCGCGCGACGCCGGGGTCAACGAATTCCTGGTCAAGCCGCTGACTGCGCGCGGCGTCATCGAGCGCCTCAGCCAGGTGGTGGAGAACCCGCGTCCCTATGTCAGGACCGGCAACTACTTCGGCCCCGACCGCCGCCGCCGCGCCGACCCGAACTTTAACGGGCCCTGGCGGCGTTCCACCGATACGCAGCAAAACGCCGCACCGAAGGACGGGTAGTCCGCCCTAATTCCGGGCCCGGGCTCTGGCATGGTGCCGTCTCCCTGGGGGAAGAACCATGCGCCTGACGTCCATCGCCATCCGCCTCGCCGTGCTCGGCCTCATGAGCGCCAGCCTCTCGGGATGCCTGGCCGCAGCCGTGGCCGGCACGGCGGTCGGCGTCGCCAGCGCCGCGGTCGGAACCACGGCGAAGGTGGCCGCCGGGACCGTCCACGTCGGCCACATGGCGGTGAACGCCGCGACCGGCGGCGGCGACAACAAGGATCAGAAGAAGGCCGGCGAGTAGGGGCTAGTCGATCACCAGCGCGCAGCTCTCGCCAACGGTCGGCCGCGAGACGACGATCCGCGCCAGGCCGGGGAACTCGGCCTTCAGCTTCTCGGCGAAATAGACGCAGAGCCGCTCCAGGGTCGGGCTTTCCAGCCCGGGCTTCTCGTTCAGCAGGCCGTGGTCCAGCTCGCCCGCGATGGTTTTCAGCGCGCGGTCGAGGTCGCCGAGGTCGGCCACCCATCCCACGGGACCCTGCGCCTCGCCCCGCACCGTGGCCTCCACGCGGAACGAGTGGCCATGTAGGCGGGTGTAGGGCCCGACGGGGCCGTCCGGCAGATGGTGCGCCGCGTCGAAAGTCGCGGCCTTGGTGATCTCAAAAATGGCGGAGCTCATGGACTCTCGGGGGGATTTTCAGCGGGGATCGCGGAGCTGTCCCTCACGCGATGCCCAGATATTTGTGCGTCTGGACGCTTAAACGCCACCGGGGGTGGGCAAGGCAATAGGCGATGGCGGCGGCGGTGTTGGCGGCGCGGTCGGGCCCGTCCATCGGCTGCAGCAGGAAGCGCTCGAAGTCGAGCCGTTCGAACCGCGCCGGATCGACGCCGGCTTGCGGATAGACCAGCTTCAGCTCCTGGCCCGTGGTCTGGACGACGGCGGCATCGGCCTTGGGGCTGACGCAGACCCAGTCGATGCCCTGGGGCGCCGGAAGCGTGCCGTTGGTCTCCAGAGCCAGGGCGAAGCCGCGGGCATGCAGCGCTGCAATCAGCTCGTCATCCACCTGAAGAAGCGGCTCGCCGCCGGTCAGAACGACCAGCCGGTCGCCGCGCCCGCCTTGCCAGGCCCCCTCGACCGCCGCCGCCAGGTCATCGGCCGTCGCGAAGCGTCCGCCGCCCGGTCCGTCCAGGCCGACGAAATCGGTGTCGCAGAAGCTGCAGACAGCGCTCGCCCGATCCTGCTCGCGGCCGGACCACAGGTTGCAGCCGGCGAAGCGGCAGAACACCGCCGCCCGGCCCGCCTGGCCGCCCTCGCCCTGCAGGGTGAGGAATATCTCCTTGACGGCGTAGCTGCTCATGCTGCGAGCGAGGGCCGCCCGTCCGCGACCCAGGCTTCCCAGCCCTGGGCCCGCAGCTCGCACGCCGGGCAGGTTCCGCAGCCGTGGCCCCAGGCGTGCAGCTCCCCGCGTTCGCCGCGGTAGCAGGTGTGGGTGTCGGTCCGCACGATCTCCACCAGGGTCGCGCCGCCCAGCGCCTTGGCCATCGCCCAGGTCTGCGCCTTGGTGAGTTGCATCAGCGGGGTCTCGACCGTGAAGTCCTGCGCCATGCCGAGGTTGAGCGCGGTCTGCATGGCCTCGATCGTGTCGCGCCGGCAATCTGGGTAGCCGGAGAAATCGGTCTCGCACATGCCGCCGACCAAGGCCTGCAAGCCCCGGCGGTCGGCGAGCGCGGCCGCATAGACGAGGAACGCCAGGTTGCGCCCCGGCACG
Organism: Phenylobacterium sp.; assembly: GCF_035944335.1. Lineage (GTDB taxonomy): Bacteria > Pseudomonadota > Alphaproteobacteria > Caulobacterales > Caulobacteraceae > Phenylobacterium. Next base: position 99,255 of record NZ_DASZBG010000022.1, read on the forward strand.
AAGGTGGAGGGCAGGCCCTTGTCGGTCATCTCGATGGCGCGTTCGGCCGTGAGCGCCGATTGCGCCACCTGGCCGAAGCCCTTGAGGTCGAGCATGTGGTCCTCGCCCAGACGCTTCGCCCAGGGCGGGAAGGCCGTGGCGAACTTGGCGCGCACCGTCTGGCGGGCCTGCAGCTCCACCGCGTGCCGCTGGCCGTAGTCGAAACCCACCGTCTCGACGCGCGGGTAGCGCTCGAGGGCCCAGGCCAGGCAGACGGTGGAATCCTGTCCGCCGGAGAACAGGACAAGGGCGGTCTCGCTCATGGGGCCCATATGCGCGCTCGACGGCCAAAGCGGAAGCGCCCGGCAGCATGCCGTTCGCTGCCCCTGGGCGCAGAACATCTCTTCGTCCTGGCCCCCTTGAGCCCGCGGTCAGGGTCACTTACCCGACTTAACCTCTCCGCAAGCGCTGCCGGTCATATTGCCGGGCCAACAGGCTCCGAGTTCGTTCAAGTCCATGGCCCTGCCGGATTTCATCTTCGACCGCGTGACGGCCGACATCCGGCAGCAGATGGAGGGCATCGCGGCGCTCACGGAGCAGCTGGCGCGCCAGCGCCTCTCCCCCGACGCCCAGGCGTGTGTTTCCGGCGTTTCCGAGGCGGCCGACAGCGTCCGGCGCATGCTCACCGCCGCCCTCGACCTGCGCCAGGTAGCCACGGAGGGTCTGCGGCTCGAAGCGAAGCCGCTGCGCCTGCGCGAGCTGATGGACGAGGTGCAGGATCATTGGCGCGCGGCCGCGGCCATGGCGGGCGTCACCCTGCTGGTGTCCTACGACGGCGATCCCGATGCCGCGGTCATCTCCGATCGCGTCCGTCTGCTGCAGGTGTTCGACGGCTTCATCGGCGAGGCGATGGGCGGCGCGCGCCGCGAGGCGGTGGAAGCGAGCCTCAAGGCGCAGGCCGCCGGCGGCCACCTGCGCGTCGAAGGCCGGGTGCGCGGGCCCCGCGATCCCGCCTGGGAGACCCGCGAACTCGAGGCGCGGGTCCGCGACGTCGCCTCCCAATTCGGGCTCGAGGTGGCCTTGGGCGTGCTGCTGGCGCGGCGCATCGTCGAGGACCTCGGCGGGCGACTGACGGACGAGGTCAATCCCGGCGCCGGCCATACGGTGATCTTCGAAATGGAGCTGGAAGAGACCGCCGCCGCGCCGGGGCCGGAGCGCCGCACCACCAGCCGCTCGGCCCATGTGCTGGTGGTCGACGACAACGCCACCAACCGCATGGTCGCCCAAGCGCTTTGCGAGATGTTCGACTGCACCTGCGAGGCGGCCTGCGACGGGCTGGAGGCCATCGAGGCGGTGCGCAACGGCCGCTTCGACCTGATCCTGATGGACATCAAGATGCCCAAGATGGACGGCGTCACCGCCGCCCGGGCCATTCGCGCGCTCGGCGGCGAGGCGGGCGAGATCCCGATCGTCGCGCTGACGGCCAACGCCGACCCCGACGACGCCGCCGGCTATCTGGCCGCGGGCATGGACGGGGTGATCGAAAAACCGATGAAGCCCGAGCACCTGCTGGCGGTCCTGCAGCAGGCGCTGAACGGCATGGCCGGCGAGACGGCCGTCGCCTGAGGCGCTGCCGCCCCGCCGCCTTTCGGCGCGCCCTGTTACGCAGGGTCATGAATCTGAGGCGTGACGTCATGGCTCCGCGCCGCGCCCGGGTGGATAGTCACGCTCGTCAACCCGGGAATGCGAGAGTCGCTATGCGCCGCCTGACCTACCTGATCGCCGCGCTCGCGGTCCTCGCCGGGGCCGCCCAGGCCGCGCCCTATCGCGCCCCGCGCACCAGCACCGGGAGGCCGGACCTGCAGGGCCTCTGGACCAACTCCTCGCTGACCTTCATGCAGCGGCCGCCGGTGTTCAAGAACCTGGTGGCGACCGAGGCGGAGGCCAAGACCATGGAGGCCGGCTTCAACAGCCTGGTGGGCGACCTGCTCAAGCCGACCGCCGACCCCAAGGGCGGCGCGCCGGCGGTCGTCAAGGAGGCCCCGCAGGCCGACTACCTGGAGATGGACCTGCACCTGGCCAAGGTGAACGGCCAGATGCGCTCCTCCTGGATCGTCGACCCGGCGGATGGCAAGATCCCGTTCACCGACGCGGGCCGCAAGGCCAACCGCGCGGCCAACACCGACACCTACGAGGGCCCCGAGGGCCGACCGCTGTCCGAGCAATGCCTGACAGCCGTCGGCTCGCCGGACGGCCCGCCGATGCTGAACACCGGCTTCAACGCCAACTACCAGATCGTCCAGACCCCGGACCACGTGGCCATCGAGATCGAGATGAACCACGACGTGCGGATCATCCGGATGACCGACCGCCAGCATGCGCCTGAGGCGATTCGCCTGTGGCTGGGCGACTCGGTGGGCTGGTGGGATGGCGACACCCTGGTGGTCGAGACCGCCAATCTGCGGCCGGGCGTGAGCGTGGCTGGCCTGGGCGGCGGCTTCGCCTATTCGGCGACCACCCGCATCGTCGAGCGGTTCACCCGCACCGCCGCCAACGAGATCATGTACGAGTTCACAGTCAGCGATCCGGCCAGCTTCAAGAAGCCGTGGAGCGCCCAGATGCCCATGCGGCCGTCCAAGGGCCCGATCTACGAATACGCTTGCCACGAGGGCAACTACAGCCTGGCCAACGCCCTGTCCGGCGCGCGGGCGGAGGAGCGCGCGGCCGCTGAAGCGGCGGCAAAGCCCGCCGCGCCCGCGGCAGCGCCTGCGCGCCCGCCGGCCAAGCCGGCCGCCAAGGCGTCCTAGCCGAGGCGATGTTCGGCGCCTGTTCGCCTAATTACCCATTTCGGGGAGTCGGGGTTTGCCGCTAGGCGGGCTGACGGACGCCGGCCCCATTTGCAGGACCCGCGGGCCCGGACTGGTGCTCGCGGTCGGCGTGATCGGAGCAGCGGCGACGATCCTGCTGTTTCTGCATTAGATCCTGCGCTTCTGGCTGACCGTGTTCGGCTTGCCCCTGTTGTCGTTCAGCATGGTCATGGTTGTCGTCGCCGCAGCGACCCCGCTCGATCATCGCCGACCATCTGATCCCCGGCCCCGGCCAGCGAGCGGCGTGACGGGCCCTCCGGGCAGGTCAGGACCAGACTGAAGGCGCCGGCCTGCGCCGGCTCGTCGTTTCCCCGGCAACAATTTTGCGGCTAGACGCCCTATTGCGCCACCGTCCGCAATGACTTAGGTCGCGAACCTTCATTTCGGGGGAGAATATGGCCCAGGCCAAGCCCGCACCGTCCGCCACCCCGTCGTTGGAGGAGGTACGCGCGCGCATCGATACGATCGACGCCGAGCTCCTGCGCCTGGTGGACGAGCGGGCGGGGCTGGCCAGCGCCGTCGTCGCCGCCAAGGCCGCCGCGGGCGACGCCGGCCGCTTCGGCCTGCGCCCCGGCCGCGAGGCCCAGTTGCTCCGCAAGCTGCTCTCCGCCCCGCGCGGCTCGGCCTCGGCCTCGCTGGTGGTGCGCATCTGGCGCGAGCTGATGGGCGCGAGCCTGGCCGCCCAAGGGCCCTTCCACCTGAACGTCTGGGGCGGCAAGGATGCGCCGCGCGCCGTCGAGCTCGCCCGCCTTCGGTTCGGCGCGGCCGCGCCGCTGCGCAACCTTGCGAAGCCCGAGGAGGCCCTGGCCGCCGCCCGCACGAACGGCGGGGTCGCGATCTGTGCGCTCGCCGCCGACAACGCCTGGTGGGGCCGGCTGCTGGCCGAACCGCAGTTGAAGGTGTTCGCCGCCCTGCCCTGCCTCGGCGCCTGGGGCCCGATGGCGGCCCTGGCCGTCGCCCAGGTCGAGGTCGAGCCCACCGGCGACGACCGGACCTTCTGGGTTACAGATGCGGCGCAGCCGGGGCCGGCCATCGAGGCCGCTCTGAGTCGCGACGGGGTCGCGGCGACTTTGCTGGTGCAGGCGGGCGGCCTGAAGCTCTTTGTGCTCGGCGGCTACTACCAGGCGCACGATCCGCGCCTGGTCCGCGCGCCCGGCCGGCTCTCCGGCGTGATCGGGGCTGCGCCGGGCCCGCTGGACGTGTAAGAGGCTCAGCCTCCTTGGCCCCCTCCGGGGCCGCACGTGAAACCGACCGGTATGTCTGAAGTCTCGTCTGATCTCGCCGGCGCGCCGAAGGCCCCCTCCGACCGCGCCGCCGCCGACCGCCCGGCCCCCAAGCCTGGCATCCTGGACATTCACGCCTATGTCCCAGGCAAGGCCAAGGCCGAGGGCGTCGCGGCGCCGATCAAGCTGTCGGCCAACGAGAACGCCCTCGGCTCCAGCCCCAAGGCCCTGGAAGCCTATGCCGAGGCCGCCCGCCAACTGCACGTCTATCCCGACCCCCGCGCCAATATCGTGCGCGCTGCGATCGCCGAGCGCTTCAGGCTGGAGCCGGAGCGGCTGGTGTTCGGCTGCGGCTCCGACGAGGTGTTCCAACTGCTCAACCAGGTGTTCCTGGAGCCCGGCGACAACATGGTGCAGGGCGAGTTCGGCTTCGCCGCCTTCGGCATCGGCGCCCGGGCGGCCGGCGGCGAGGTGAAGCTGGCCAAGGAGCCCGGCTACCGCATCGACGTGGACGAGCTTTTGGCGACCGTCGACGACCGCACCCGCATCGTCTTCCTGGCCAACCCCGGCAATCCCACGGGGACCTGGATCCCTTTCTCCGAGGTCCGCCGGCTGCACGAGGCCCTGCCGCCGTCGGTGGTGCTGGTGCTGGACGGCGCCTATGGCGAGTTCGCGCTCGATGCTCAGTTCAACGACGGGCTCGATCTGGCGCGGGATTCCTCGAACATCGTGGTCACCCACACCTTCTCCAAGCTGCATGGGCTGGCCGGCCTGCGGGTCGGCTGGGGCTATGCCCCGGCCGAGATCGCCGCAGCGGTGGAGCGCATCCGCCTGCCCTTCAACACCTCGGTCCCGGCCCAGGCGGCCGCCGTGGCGGCGCTGGCCGACGAGGACTTCCAGCGGGCGTCCATCGCGCTCGTCGAGCAGTGGCGGCCCTGGTTGACCCAGCAACTCGGCGGAGCGGGGCTCGACGTCGTCGGCCCCTCGGCGACCAACTTCCTGCTGGTCGGCTTCCCGACGGCGCCGGGCAGGACCGCCGCCGAGGCGGAGGCCTACCTCGCCAGCCGCGGCCTGCTGGTCCGCGGCGTCAGTCTCTACGGCCTGCCCAATCACCTGCGCATCACCGTCGGCCTGGAGGCGCACAACCGCGCCCTGGTCGACGCGCTCGCCGATTTCATGCAGGCGCCCTGAGGCATGGCCAAGGTGCTCTTCCCCAAGCTGGCGGTGATCGGTTGCGGCCTGATTGGCTCCTCCTTGATCCGCGGCGCGCGGGCGGCAGGCGTGGTCGGCGAGATCGCCGTCGCCGACGCCTCTCCCGCCGCCCGTGAGCGGGTGCAGGCGCTGGGGCTCGCCGACCAGGTCACCGACGACATCGCCGAGGCGGTGCGGGACGCCGACCTGGTGGTCTTCGCCGTCCCGGTGCTGGCCATGGGCGAGGCCGCCAAGGCCGCCGCCGCGGCCCTGAAGCCGGGCGCCATCGTCACCGACGTGGGCTCGGTGAAGGCCTCGGTGGCCGACGCCCTGGCCGAAGCCGCGCCGGCCAATGTCTTCGTCGTGCCCGGCCACCCGATCGCCGGCACCGAGCAGTCGGGCCCAGACGCCGGCTTCGCCGAGCTGTTCCACAACCGCTGGGTCATCCTGACGCCGCAGAAGCGCGAGGACGACGCCTATCTGGACGCCGTCCAACGCCTTGCCGACTTCTGGAAGGCGCTGGGCTCCAACGTCGAGCGGATGGACGCCGCCCACCACGACCTGGTGCTGGCCGTCACCAGCCACCTGCCCCACCTGATCGCCTACAACATCGTCGGCACCGCCGCCGATCTCGAGGAGGTCACCCAGGCCGAGGTTATGAAGTACTCGGCCGGCGGCTTCCGCGACTTCACCCGCATCGCCGCGTCGGACCCCACCATGTGGCGCGACGTATTCCTCAGCAACAAGGACGCCGTGCTGGAGATCCTGGGGCGGTTCACCGAGGATCTGCAGGCCTTGTCGCGGGCCATCCGGTGGGGGGACGGCGACAAGCTGTTCGAACTGTTCAGCCGGACCCGCGACATCCGCCGCGGCATCGTCGCCGCCGGCCAGGAGAGCCCGGAGCCCAACTTCGGCCGCGACCACCGGCAACCGTAGCCGCAACACAAGCGCAAAATAGACGGTGTCTGATAGCCTACGAACCGAACGGTATTCTAGAACATTCAGGGAACGACGTCAAATGCGCACCCTCATCCTGGCAGCGTCGGCAGCCGCCATGCTGGCCGTCGCCACGACCGCCTCGGCGCAGGCCCCAGCGCCGGCCGACATCATCAAGGCCTGGGACAAGGACGGCGACGGCACGGTCGACAAGGCCGAGTGGATCGCCGCCGGCCGCCCGGCCGAACGCTTTGATTTGGTTGATCTAAATCACGACGGGAAGATCACGGTCGAGGAGCTGACGGCGGCGATGGCGGCGATGCGGCAGCGGCAGGGCGGCGCCCCGCCGGCCCCGCCCGCCCCGGCCCCGGCGCTCCCGCCGGGCGGCCCGCGCTGAGCATGGCGGACGTCGACCGGCGAGCCTTCGAGGAACTGACCCAGGCGCCCGGCGACGGGGCCTGCGCGCGGTCGTTGGCCCAGGCGCTCAAGGCGCGCGGCGAGCGGACCGACCTGGAGGCCCTGGCGGCGCTGTGGCTGAACGCGGCGGCCGCGGCGCCCGAGCGGCTGCCGGCGATCTACGACGGGGCGGCGGCGGGGTGGCTCGGCCAGGCCCCGGCGGCGCCGGACATCCCCCTCACCGACCGGGCGCCGGAGCCGATCCCGCGGGCGTTCTGGCAGGGGTTCTGGGCGCTGCTGGACGAGCCGGCCGGCGGGCTGGACGCGGGCGGGGTGACGGTGCGCACGGCGGAGCTGCTCGGCCTGCTGGCGCCGGGCCTGAGCGCCCGGGTGGGGGCGGCGTCGCTGGCCTATCCCGGCTGCGCGGCGGCGGTGGCGCAGGGCTATCCGCAGCGCTTCACGCTCGACGCCCTGGCCCGCTGCCCCAAGGGTTCGCTGGGGGCTGCCTTCCACGACCTGATCGTCGACAACGGCTTCGACCTGGAAGTGCTCGACCGCGACGCCATGGGCCTGGCGCAGGCGCCCCATCCGCACAACTACCTCAACGCCCGCATCCTGCAGTGCCACGACCTGTGGCACCTGGCGGCCGGCTACCGCACCACCGCCCTGCACGAGGCGGCGATCTCCGGCTTCCAGCTCGGCCAGTTCGGCCACCACTATTCGGCGATGTTCCTGGCCGTGGTGCTGGC
>NZ_DASZBG010000023.1:0-6381 GCF_035944335.1 Phenylobacterium sp.
GCCGACGCTTGAGGCGATGACGGCCTATCCGCCCGAGGCGCCGGCCGACTGCCCGCTGTGCCCCAGGCTGGTGGCCTATCGCGCCGCCAACGCGCAGGCCCATCCCGGCTGGTTCAACGGCGCGGTCGCCTCGTTCGGCGATGACCGCGCGCGGCTGCTGATCGTGGGCCTGGCGCCCGGCCGCACCGGCGCCAACCGCACCGGCCGGCCGTTCACCGGCGATCATGCCGGGATGCTGCTCTACGGGACGCTCCTGAAGACCGGTTTCGCGACCGGCCGCTACGATCCCGACGGCGACGACGACCTGGCGCTGGTGGACTGCATGATCTCCAACGCCGTCCGCTGCGCCCCGCCCGGCAACAAGCCGGAGACCAGCGAAGAGGCCAATTGCCGGCCGTTCCTGAGGAGTCGCATCGCCGCCCTGCCCCGGCTGCAGGTGATCGTCACCCTGGGCGACGTCTCGCGGCGAAACGTGCTGCGCGCGCTCGGCCTGAAGGCCAGCGCCGGGATCGCCGGCCACGGCTCAGAGTTCCGGGCGGGCGCCTACACGGTGCTGAACAGCTACCACTGCTCGCGCCTCAACACGAACACCGGGCGCCTGACGCCGGCGATGTTCGAAGCCGTGTTCGCGCGGGCGAAGGCGCTGCTCGCCTAGGGCTTGGCCCAATACTGGTACCGCCACGCAGAGCTGAAGCCCGCCGCGCGGTAGAGGCTGCGGGCGGGGTTGTCCTCCTTGACCTGCAGGGCGGCGCGCTCGAGGCCGCGGGCCAGGGCGGCGGCGCCGATGGCGGCGAGGATGCGGCTGGCGTGGCCGCGGCGGCGCGCCTCGGGCGCGGTGCGCATGCCGTGGACGCCGACCCAGCCGCCGTTGAAGCTGCCGACGCCCACCGCCACGGTGCGCTCGCCCTGGCGGATCGCGGCGAAGCGGACGTCGGGGGCGCGGGTCAGGTTGCGGGCCCGCTGGGCGCCTTCCTGCGGATCGAAGCCCTCGCCGGTGAAGGCGGCGATCCAGGCGGCGTCGGGGGCGTCCATGAGCTCGGCGGGCTCCTCGCTGAGGGCGGCCAGGCCCGCAGCCGTTCCAAGCTTCATGATGGTCGGCGTGTGCGGGGCGTAGCCCCGGGCGAGGAGCGCGTCGCGGACGGCTGAGAGGCCGGGGACCTCAGCGAGGCGAAAGGCCGGCGGCAGGCGGGCGGCCTGGTAGATCTGCTCGATGTCGGCGATGGCGTCGGGGTCGGCGGCGTGGGTCAGGGGCGCGGCGCTCTTGGCGCGGCCGATAGAGCCGTCGTCGAGGGGGACCAGCCAGCCGGCGATCTCGACCACCCGCTGCGGCGCCACGGAGGCGACGATGGCGCGCTCCAGACCCTGGATGTCGGTGGGAGCCAAGATTTCAGCGGACGGCATCGCGCAGGTCCGCAAGCGTCGCCATGAGGGTCAGGGGATCGAGCGGCGACGGCTCCAGGCCCAGCCGCAGGTAGAAGGCCTTGGCCTCCTCCGAGAGGGCATGCACGAGCAGGCCACGAATGCCGATCGCCTCGGCGGCGTTCAGCACGCGCAACACCGCGTCGCGGAACAGGGCGCGACCGAAGCCGAGACCCCGGCGATCGGAGCGCAGGGCGAGCCTCGCCAGCACCGCCACGGGCACGGGTTCGGGCATGTTGCGCCGCAGCCGGCCCGGCGCCTGGGCGAGCGCCACCGCTCCAGAGGCCAGCGCGTAGTAGCCGATGACCTCCGCCCCCTCGCAAAGCACGAAGGTCCGCGTGGCGCCGCTCGCCTGATTGGCGCGGGCGCGCCGCCGGAGCCAGTCGTCCAACGAAACGACTCCGCAACTGAAGCCGGCGAGATCGTGGTGCTCGCCGAGCGGCTCCGGCGGCCTGACCGTCACGCCTCGTCCCAGGGCGGCTTGCCCTGCAGGGTCTGGCGAAGCCGATCGTCGGCGTGCGGCGGAGCGTCGAGGCGGGCCAGGAACTCGCCGTAGACCTCCTGTCCGACGGAGAACAGGCTGCGATCGAGCATGGCGTCCTCCGCGGCCCGGCGGGCGGCCTCGAGGACAAAGTCGGTGCGGCTCTTGCCGGCAAGTTCGGCGGCGCGGTCGATCATGCCGCGCAGCTCCGGCTTAATGCGAAGGTTCAGAGTTTCGCGCTTGGGGGCGGCTGTCATGACGCCCCTGTCTAGCAGAATGTAATGACGACGTCATTACATTCTGACGCCGTGCGCTGCTGGGAGGCCCCCCGGCCCTCCGCTTGCGCTGCGGGCGTTCGTCACTGCAATCGATCCCCCGGATCGATTGCTCGGCTTCGCCGACCGCGCCTCACCCCTTGTCCCGAAGCAGCCGCGCCTTGTCGCGGGCCCAGTCGCGGTCGGCGGTGGCCTCGCGCTTGTCGTGCATCTTCTTGCCCTTGGCGAGCGCCACCTCGAGCTTGGCGATGCCGCGGTCGTTCCAGTAGAGCTTGGTCGGGATGATGGTGCGGCCTTCGCGCTGGACCGCGCCGATCAGCCGGTCGATCTCCTTGCGCTTGAGGAGCAGCTTGCGGTGGCGGCGGGGCTCGTGGTTCCAGTGCGGGCCGGCCTGGGCGTAGGGCGGGATGTCGGCGTTGACCAGCATGATGTCGCGCCCCTCCACCGCCGCGTAGCTCTCGGCGATGTTGGCGCGCCCGTTGCGCAGGGATTTCACCTCCGAGCCGGTCAGCATCAGGCCCGCCTCGAAACTGTCTTCGAGAAAGTAGTCGTACCGCGCGCGGCGGTTCTCGGCGATCAGCTTGCCCGGCCCCGAACCTGGCATGTCAGATCAGCCCGGCGTCGCGCATGGCGGCCAGCACCTCGGCGCGGGCCGCCTCGGAGCAGGCTACGATCGGCAGGCGCGCGTCCTCGGCGCACAGCCCCAGGTGGGCGAGCGCGAACTTGGTGGGCGAGGGCGAGGCGTCGGTGAACAGCGCCCGGTGCAGGCGGATCAGCCGGTCCTGGCCATAGAGCGCGCCCTGCCACTGGCCGGCGAGCGCGTCGTTGTAGAAGGCGGCGCAGAGCTCGGGGGCCACATTGGCGGTCACCGAGATGCAGCCGTGGCCGCCGTGGGCCATGTAGCCCAGCGCCGAGGGATCGTCGCCGGAGAGCATCACCCAGTCCTCGCCGCACATCAGCCGCTGGAAGGAGGCGCGGGCGAGATCGCCGGTGGCGTCCTTGACGCCCACCATGTTGGGCAGCTTGGCCAGGCGGGCCAGGGTGTCGTTGGAGATGTCGACGCTGGTCCGGCCGGGCACGTTGTAGATGATCACCGGCAGCTGCACGGCGTCGTTGATCGCCCGGTAGTGGGCGTAGAGCCCCTCCTGGCTGGGGCGATTGTAGTAGGGCGTGACCACCAGGGCGGCGTCGGCGCCCACGGTCTTGGCGTGGCGCACCAGCTCGATGGCCTCGTCGGTGGCGTTGGAGCCGGCGCCGGCGATGACCGGCACACGGCCGGCGGCGGTCTTCACGCAGAGCTCGACGACCGCGCGGTGCTCGTCGTGGCTGAGGGTGGCGGTCTCGCCGGTGGTGCCGACCGGCACCAGGCCATGCACGCCGCCCGCGATCTGGCGCTCGACCAGGCGCACGAAGGCGTCTTCGTCGACCTCGCCGTCGCGGAAAGGCGTCACCAGCGCGGGAAGCACGCCGCGGAACAAGGGCTCGGTCATTTTACGCAAATTGCCGTGATGGGATCGCTTGTTAAGCGAAATTCAGAATTGCCGCGACAATATGGGGGAGTGGGCCAAGCCCGCAATGTTCGTATCACCGGCCGCGAGGGGCCCTTCGTTCGTTGGGGACCGTTAGTTTGAACGCCAAGGCTCGTAAAATCCTGCTGATCGCCGGCAGCGTCCTGGTCGCGAGCGCGGCCGCGCGGGCGCAGCCGGTCGACCCGATCGCCGATCTGCTGCAAAGCGCCCCGCCGGAAGCCCCGGTGGAGGCGGCCGCGGTGGTGCACTCCGGCTCGGCGACGCTGAGCGCGTCGGACGTCCAGCTGCTGCGCCGCGCCATCGACAGCGGTCGCCGCGGCGACGTGAACGGCGCGCGGGCCGCCCGCGACGGCCTGACCGATCCCCTCGCCCGCCAGGTCGCCAGCTGGGTGCTGGCCGATTCGGACGGCGATTCGCTGGGCTTCGCCGAGATCGACAATTCCCGTCGCCAGCTCGCCGACTGGCCGCACGCCACGCGCTGGCGCTTGGCGGCCGAGCGGCTGATCGAGACCTCCGGCAAGCCGCCGCAGCAGATCGTCGACTGGTTCTCCGACAACGACCCGCAGACCCCGCAGGGCGCCATGGCCCTGGCCGGCGCCGAGCGCATGCTGGGCAAGCCGCAGGCGGCGACCACCCTGATCAAGCACTGGTGGCGGGACAAGAGCTTCGATTCCGACGCCCAGCGGACCATGCTGTCGCGGTTCGGCGACGTGCTGACGCCCGACGACCACGTGCGGCGCGTCGACATCGCGCTCTACAACCCCAACACCGCCGCGGCGCGCGACCTGCTGCCGCTGATCCCCGCCGACCAGCTGCAGGCGGCCGAGGCGCGGCTGGCCTTCCGCGCCAACGCGGCCAACGCCGGCGAGCTGGCGAGCGCCCTGCCCGCCTCGGTGGCGAACAGCCCGGGCGTGGTCTTCGAACACGCCGCCTATCTGCGCCGCCACAATCTGGACGGCCTGGCGCTGGCCCTGGTGAAAGACTTCCCGCACGAGATCGTCACCCCCGAACAGGCCAAGGCGGTCTGGGAGGAGCGGCGCCACCTGATCCTGACGGCGCTGAAGGCCGGCGACACCCACGCGGCCTATGCGGCGGCGGACTCGGGAATCGGCTTCGGCAGCGAGGCGACCGACGCGGAATTCTACGCGGGCTGGCTGGCGCTCACCAAGCTCGGCGAGCCGGAGGTCGCGGCCAAGCACTTCGCCACCATCGACCGGGTCGGCGTCTCGCCGATCACCCGGGCGCGGGCGCTCTACTGGGAAGGCCGGGCGGCCGAGGCGCGCCACGACAAGGCCGCGGCCGACGGCTTCTACGAGGCCGCGGCGGTGCACAACACCACCTTCTACGGCGAGCTGGCCGGCGAGAAGGTCGGCGCCAAGCTGGTGCTGACCGCCGACCCGGAGATCACGCCCGCCGATCGCGTCCGCTTCGAGGGCCGGCCGGCGGTGCAGGCGGCGCGGCTGCTCTACGAGATGGGCTACCGCGACCTCTACCGGACCTTCGTGCTGAGCCTCGACGACCTCTTGCCCTCGCGGCAGGACGAGGCCCTGCTGATCGACCTGGTGCGCGGCAACAACGACCAGTACCTCTCCATGCTGGTGGCCCGCAGCGCCGCCCAGCACGGCTACATCCTGACCGACCGCGCCTATCCGTACCGCACCCTGCCGCAGGTGGACGGCGCGCCGGAGCCGGCGCTGGTGCTGGCGATCACGCGGCAGGAAAGCGGCTTCGACCCCGGCGTCCATTCGGCGACGGGCGCGCGGGGCATGATGCAGATCGAGCCCTCGACCGGCGCCTGGGTGGCCCGGAAGCTGGGCGTCTCCTATTCCGCCAGCCAGCTCTACGAACCCGACTACAACATGCGGCTGGGCGCGCACTTCCTGGGCAAGCTGGTGGACCAGTTCTCCGGCTCCTACGCCCTGGCGGCGGCGGCCTATAACGCCGGTCCCGCCCGGCCGCCCCAGTGGGTGGCCTATTGCGGCGATCCGCGCAGCGGGTCCGCGGACCCGGTGGACTTCATCGAGTGCATCCCGTTTTCGGAGACCCGCAACTACGTGATGCGGGTGATGGAGAACGTGCAGGTCTATCGCGCCAAGATGAACGGCGGGACGGTTCCGATCACCCTCTCCGGCGACCTGAAGCGCGGCGGCTATGGCTATCGCGTCGGTCCCGCGGTCACCGCCAACCTGCAGCCGGTCTCGGCCGCGGCGGCCAATGCGCCGACAACCCCGCCGGTGTCGTCGAACTGATCCCCTTCCGCTCATCCCGGCGAAGGCCGGGACCCAGATGGAAAGGCTTTGGCGAGGGCTCCAGAGCTGAGAGCAGGCCCAACCCACCTCAAAGCTATGGGATCTGGGTCCCGGCCTTCGCCGGGACGAGCGGGGGCTCGGGAGTTCAGCGCGGACACCGGTCTTTGCCCGTTTGCCAGGAAGGGATTAAACTCCCCGCAGACGTAGTGGGTGAAAGCTATGAGCGACGCTGTTGGTCCTGGCGATCTGGTTCTCTGCGTGAACGCCGCCCCAAACCATGCCACGGGAAGGCCGGCGCCCCTGCAGGCCGGAGAGACCTACCGGGTCATCGAGGTCATGGAATTCGCCTGCCCTTGCGGACGGTCCGACGCCCTGCTCGATGTGGGCATCGACTTCGCCTGGTGCCAGACGCGCTTTCGGCTGCTGCC
>NZ_DASZBG010000024.1:0-26176 GCF_035944335.1 Phenylobacterium sp.
GGGCCGCCGTTGATGACGTCGATGGCCAGCTTGCCGACTTCGTACTCGTAGGCGAAGTCGCGCCACAGGTCGTAGTCGGGATAGAGCCTGCGGATGGCCTTGAAGGCCAGCGCCTGCAGCCGCCAGGGACGGAAGGCGTGGTGGTCGTAGGCCGGGCCCTCGGTGTGGATCTGCACGCCGCTGCAGAGCTGTTTCACGTGCTTGTGGAAGGTGGGCTCGAACCAGCAGTCGCGCAGCTGGCAGCCCGCAAGCCATTGCGGGGCGAGGGCGTGCATTTCGGCGATCACCGCGCGGGCCTCGATGTCGGGGGCGCCGAACAGCTCCAGCGGACGCGTGGTGCCACGGCCTTCGGAGAGGGTCGCGCCCTCCAGCATCACCGTGCCGGCGTAGGCGCGGGCCATCCACAGGTTGGGGGCGTTGGGGCTGGGGTTGATCCAGACCCGCTCGCCCAGAGGCCAGCCGTAGCCGGGGCCGTCCCCGGGCGCCCAGCCCTGCATCTCGATGACCCGGTACTCGACGTCGAGCTTGAGGGTCTCGATGAACCAGCCGCCGAGCTCGCCCAAGGTCAGGCCGTGGCGCATGGGCAGGGCGCCGGCGCCGACGAAGCTCTCCCAGCCGGGGCGCAGGCTCATGCCCTCGATCGGGCGGCCGACCGGATTGGGGCGGTCCAGCACCCAGACCGCCTTGCCGTGCTGGGCGGCGGCTTCCAGCACGTACCTCAGGGTGGTGATGAAGGTGTAGATGCGGCAGCCGAGGTCCTGCAGGTCGACCAGCAGCACGTCGAAGGTCGACAGCATCTGGCCGGTCGGGCGGCGCACCTCGCCATAGAGGCTGAACACCGGGAAGCCGTGCGCCGGATCGTCGAAATCCGGGCTCTCGACCATGTTGTCCTGCTTGTCGCCGCGCAGGCCGTGCTGCGGCCCGAAGGCGGCGCTGAGGCGCAGGTCGGGCAGGGCGGCGAGCGCATCGGCCGAATGCACCAGCCCTTCGGTGACCGAGGCGGGGTGGGCCAGGAGGGCGACGCGGCGCCCGGCCAGGGACTTGCGCAGCTCAGGCTCGGCGAGGAGCCGGTCGATGCCGAATTTCATGGGCCAGGAATCATGGGCTGAGGAAGGTCCAGGGCGAATCCGTCGTGGTGATGGAAATCCGCCTTGCCGGGCGGATGCGCAAGCGCCCAGTAGCCGGTGCGGCCAGAGGCCTCCTCGATGACCGCGGCGAGGCCGAGCCGCCAGGGGGCGCCGGCAAGGTCCGGGAGGGCGCCGAGGTCGACGGCGGCGCTGAGCTCATAGCCGTCGTCCGTCGCGGTCCAGGCGATCCGCGGCGCCGCGATGTCGGCCGCCGCCATGCCGTCGCGATAGGCTCCGAAGCGGTAGGCCGCCCAGGCCCCGGACGGGCTGAGGTTGAGCTCATAGTAACCGGCGCCGTCCGCCGCGCGGACGAAGGCCTCGAAACAGGTGTGCTTCCACAGGCCGTCGGCGCGGATGCCGGGCGCCGGCGGCGGGATGACGAGGCCGGGGCCGGCGGCGACGCGATAGCTCAGGGTCAGGCGGGCCGCGGCGGTCCGGGCGACCTCCACCGCGATCTGCGAGACGGCCTCGCAAGGCCAGTCCGGATGCGGGACGAGGAATCGCTGCATCCGGCCATGGTAGCGGCCGCCCGGCCCGGACGCCTACTGCGGGCCGAACGTGGCGGCGATGAAGTTGTCGTAGCTGGCCAGAACCGTGGGGTCCTCGCGGACGATCTTCACCACCTGGCCGGGGATGAGCTTGAGGTGGTCGACCATGTGCTCGGGCGGCACGCCGCGAGCGACGCCGAAGTCGCGGAAGATCGCGAAGGCCTTGGCCTGGTAGGCGGCCTCGTCGACCTTGGCCGGGCCGTTGGCGAAGGCCTGGCGGGTGAGCTCGTAGTAGGCGCGCCAGTGCGGGTCGTTCATCCAGGCCGACTGGTCGCCCTGCAGGCTCCTGGTCTGGGGCGCGGCGGCGGCCGCGGGCTTGGCGTCTTGCGCGGGGCCCTGGGCGAGCGCGGCGGTGGCGAGGGCTGTGGCGGCGAGGCCGGCCAGCAGGGGACGGATCATCGGAAAGGCTCCTTGTCGCGGCGCGGGGCGCGCCCTAGGATGTGAAGAAATTCGTACATCATGTAAAAGATTATTTACATAGACAACCGGCGGTGCGCAAGGAGGGTTCATGGCCGAAACCATGTCACTGAGGGAGAAATCGGCCTGGGTCAGCGTGGTCACGGTGGTGGTCTGCTTCGGGGCCTATTTCGGGGCGATCGCGGTGGGCCTGGTGCATCGCGGCCTCGAGACCTTCCGGCTGCTGATCCTCTGCGCCGGCGCCTTCCTCGCCTTGCAGATCGGGCTGAACGCGGCGGCCGCGCTCACCACGCCGAAGGATGGGCGCACGCCGCGCGACGAGCGCGAGCAGCTGATCCAGGCCCGCTCGCTGAGCCTCGGCTACTATGTGCTGGCGAGCCTGGTGGTGGCGCTGGGCGTGCCCTTCCACCTCGGCCATCCGGCGCCGGACCTGCTGAACTTCGCCCTGCTGGACGTGGTGGTGGCGGGGCTCGTCGTCTCGATCGCCCAGATCGTCATGTTCCGGCGCGGGATCTGAGCCGCCTTGGCCGTCCCGATCGCCAACCAGATCCGCCGGCTGCGCTTCGAGGCCGGCGAGATGACCCAGAGCGAGCTCGCCGAGAAGATCGGCATGACCCGCCAGACGGTGGCCGCCATCGAGGCCGGCAAATATTCGCCCTCGCTGGAAGCGGCGTTCCGCATCGCGGCCGTGTTCGGGGTCGGCGTGGAGGCGGTGTTTCAGTGGGAGGGGTGAGCGGGGCTCAGCGCCCCTTCAGATAGCCGACGATCGCCGCGGCGATGGCGGCCGGCTGTTCGGGCAGCATGGCGTGGCCGGCGTGGGGCAGGACCAGCACGGTCACGCGGCCGGGGTGGGCGGCTTTCAACGCCTGGGCGTTGGCCGGCGGGGCGACGAGGTCGTCCGCGGCCTGGACGATCAGCATAGGGGCCTCGCCCGCGCCCTGCCAGGCGGCGTCGGGGGTGGCGGCGCCGGCGGCGGACTGCAGGCGTTGGACGTTGGCGTGCCAGCCGCCGGTCCAGACAGCCGGGTCGGCGCCGGGCGCGAAGAAGGCGGTGCGGACGGCCGCCAGATGCTGCTCAGGGGTCAGGGTCTCGACGAAGACGTCGCGCAGGGCGGCCTGGACCTCCGGCGCCATGGCCACCTGGCCGCCGGCCGCCAGCAGCACGAGGCGCGAGACCTGCTCCGGATGGCGGGCGGCCAGGGCCCGGACCACGCGGTTCCCGAAGGCGTGGCCGACGAACACCGCGGGCCTGTTGGAGAGGCCGTGGGCGACTGCGGTGACGTCGTCGGCGAGGTCGAACAGGGTGAGGCCCTCGGTCGGGCCGTGGCTGGCGCCCAGGCCGCGCGGCTCGACGGCGGCGGTCATGAAGCCGGCGGCCTCCAGACGGGCGGCGAGGTCGTCGAAATCCTCGGCGCCGCGGCCGAGCGAGGGGACCAGCACCACCAAGGGTCCGGCGCCGCGGACGAGGGCCGCGACGGTCACCGGCCCGCGCGGATCGGGGCGGGTGAAGGTGCGCAGCTGCGCGGAGGCGGCCTGGGCGGGCGGGGCCGCCATGGCGAGGGCTGCGGCGAGGCTCAAGGCGGCGAGGGGGAGCGGAGACATGGCGGTCTTTTACCCTCCCCAGCGAAACCGGCGGAGGGGGACCTTACGCCGACGCCCACGCAAGCGAGCGGAAGAGCGGATGGTGGGAGGGGAAAGTTGCCGCGCACTGCGCTTGGCTTTCCCCCACCACCGCTCGCTCTGCGGCGAGCCGTCCCCCTCCCGCCGCGCGAAGCGCGGGGGAGGTAAGTCTCTAAGCCGGCTGCTTCTGCTGGGCCGGTTGCGACCCCGCCATGGGCGCGCGGTTCAGGTCGAAGAACTTCGGGGCCATCTTCGGGACGGCTTCCTTGATGATGCTGTCCACCGTCCAGGCCTCGCCGTCGGGCTTGGTGCAGGTCTCGATGGGCCGGGGCTGCGAATAGAGCATGATGGTCTCGCCCGAGACGCCGAAGATCTGGCCCGAGACTTGGGCCGCGGCCGGGGAAACCAGGGCCACGGAGAACCGCGCCGGCTGATCGGGACGCACCTTCTCGGCCATCACCTTGCGGCGCGCGGCGGCGGCCTCGTCCTTGATCGGCACCGACTGGGTCATCCGCGTCCAGGCTACGGGTGCGATGCAGTTGGAGCGCACGTTGTTGCGCGCGCCCTCCATGGCGATGATCCGCGACAGGCCGGCGATGCCCATCTTGGCCGCGCCGTAATTGGCCTGGCCGATGTTGCCGAACAGGCCCGAGGTGGAGGTGTAGAGCATGTAGGCGCCGTCGTTCTGGTCGCGGAACAGCTCGATGGTGGCGCGGCAGACGTTGAACGAGCCGCGCATGTGCACGTCGATGACCCGGTCCCAGTCCTCTTCGCTCATCTTGTGGAACATCGTATCGCGCAGGATGCCGGCCGGATTGATCACCGCGTGCAGGCCGCCGAAGGTGTCGCGGGCCTGTTCGACCATGCCCTGGACGGCCTTGTAGTTGGTGACGCTCTCGGAGTTGGAGACGGCCTCGCCGCCGGCCGCGCGGATCTCCTGGGCGACCTGCTCGGCGGGACCGGCGGAGCCTTCGTCCTCGCCCTTCAGGCCGCCGCCGAGGTCATTGACCACGACCTTCGCGCCTTGCTGGGCGGCGATCAGCGCGCAGTCGCGCCCGATGCCGTTGCCGCCGCCTGTAACCAGGACAACCTTGCCATCCAAAACGCCCATCGGCCTGTCTCCCTAAGAAATGGGGCTCCCTATTCAATAGGGACGACAGTTATTCGAGGCGATCGGCCTTGCGCAAGGCGGGAAACAGGCGGGCCCAGACCCCGGTGACGATCAGCGCGCCGACCCCGCCGAACAAAGCCGCGCCGACCGGCCCCAGGAAGCGGGCGACGACCCCGCTCTCGAACTCGCCGAGCTCGTTGGAGGCGCCGACGAACACCGATGACACCGCCGCCACCCGGCCGCGCATCGGATCGGGCGTGATCAGCTGGGTCAGGGTCTGGCGGATGTAGACCGAGAGCATGTCGGCCCCGCCCAGGATCGCCAGCGCCACCACCGAGACCCATAGCGAGCGCGACAGGGCGAAGACGCAGGTGGCGAGGCCGAAGGTCCCTACCCCTAAGAACATCACCACGCCGGCCCTGTGGCGGATCGGATGGGCGGCGAGGAAGAGTCCGACCAGCGTCGCGCCCAGCGCCGGAGAGGCCCGCAGGATGCCGAAGGCGTGGGCGTCCGACAGCAGGATGTCGCGGGCGAACACCGGCAACAGCGCCGTCGCCCCGCCCAGCAGCACGGCGAACAGGTCGAGCGAGATCGCGCCGAAGACGATCTTCTGGTTCCAGACGTAGGCGAGGCCTTCCTTCATCAAGGTCCAGCGCGAGCCGGGCTGCACCTCGGGCCGGGTGGTCTTGCGGATTATGAGGACCGAGATCGCCGAGACCACATAGAGGAGGAAGGTCGCCCCATAGGCGTCCGCCGTGGAGAGGGCGATCAACGCCCCGCCGATGGCCGGGCCCACCACCGAGGCGCTCTGCCAGGCGAGCGAATTCCAGGCGATGGCGCGCGGCAAGAGCGCGCGCGGCACCAGCATGGGACCGAGCGCGGTGCTGGCTGGGTTGAAGAAGGCCCGCGCGGCTCCGAAGGCGAAGCCCATGGCCAGCAGCAGGGGCACGGTGGCGGCCTGGCGCCAGGTGGCGACGGCCAGCACCGCGACGCTGACCATCTCGCCGGCGAAACAGACCAGGAGCACGGTCTTGCGGTCGTGGCGGTCGGCGGTCTCGCCGGCGGTGAGCGACAGGAGGAAGACCGGGATGAAGGCCGCCAGGCCCAGCATGCCGACCAGGAAGGCGCTCTCCTCGACGGATTTCCCCTCCGTGCGGGCCAGGCCGTACATCTGCCAGCCCATGGCGACGCTCTGGATCTGGGCGGCGAAGCTGCCGGTCCAGCGCGAACACCAGAAGGCGAGGTAGTCCCGCTCCTTCAGGAGCGCGCGCGTCGAAGGGACGATTTCCGGCGCCGAAGTTGGGGGTGGCGCTGGCGAGGGGTCCGGGTCGGGGTCGGCCATGGGCCGGGCGAACCTGCCCGGCTTCGGTCCCATTCGCAATGACCGGGCCCGCAATGATCGTTGACGCGGGGGCCCCGACGCCTTACCTCGCGCCCTCCCGTTGGCGGCCAAGGGCCCACCGACCATGCGACTGCGACGATCCCGACGCGCGGGCCAGACCCGCCACTGAACCCCTGAGCCGGTCGGCGCATTGAAGCCCGTCCGCGCCCCTTCGCATCCCAGTCGCAGAATTCCATCGATGATCCAGCTCAAGACCGACCCAGACGGGGCCGCGCCGAAACTCGCCGCCGAGCGGGCGCCGGACAGCCCGCTCGCCGACGCCCTGATCGACCGGGCCTTCGGGCCGGGCCGCTTCACCAAGGTGTCCGAGCGGGTCCGCGAGTTCGCGGCCTTCGCCCCGGAACTGTCGTTCTGCGCCTGGCGGGGTGATCGTATGGTCGGCGTCGTGCGTCAGTGGCGCGTGCGCTGCGGCGAGACGCCGGTGGTCTTCCTGGGTCCCATCGCGGTGGAGGAAACCGAACGGTCAAGCGGCGTGGGCGCGATGCTGGTGCAGCTCGCCTGCGACGCGGCCAAGGCCGCGGGAGAGACCGCCATCGTGCTGGTGGGCGACGAGCCCTATTTCGGCAAGTTCGGCTTCTCGGCGGACCTGGCCAAGGACGTGCGGCTGCCGGGGCCGGTGGACCAGCGCCGGGTGCTGGCGGCGGCGTTCGCGCCCGAGGGCGAGCAACTGAGCGGGATGGTGCGGCCGCTCTAAGCCCCGAAGATCCATCCCGGCGGCAGGGACGAGAGCTGGACGTTGCGCAGGATCATCTCGTCGCCGCCGCCGAGGTCGATGATCACATCGGCTCCGGATTGGCTCAGCGTGTAGCTGGTCCCGGGATCCACCTGCACCCGGTCGCCCTCGGCGCTGTGGAAGTCGGTGACCACGTCCAGGCCCGCGCCGTTGAAGGTGTGGAAGATGTCCGCGCCGGCCCCGCCGGTCAGGGTGTCGTTGCCGCGGTCGCCGCTGATCCAGTCGTTGCCGGAGCCGCCGACGATCACGTCGTCGCCCTGGCCGCCGCGCAGCAGGTCGCCGCCCGATCCGCCGTGCAGCGTGTCGTTGCCGATGTTGCCATAGAGGATGTTCTGGCCGGCGTGGGCGGTGATCAGGTCGTTGCCCTGGCCGCCGACCAGCCAGTCGGCGCCACCGGAGCCGCCGTCGATGGTGTCGTCGCCCTTGTTGCCGTTGATGTCGTCGAAGCCCGAGCCGCCCTGGATGAAGTCATTGCCGGCGGCGCCCCGCAACTGGTTCGATCCGCCGGCCGCCGCCAGGGTGTCGTCGCCGGCGCCTCCGGTGACGGTCTCGTTGGAGCCGCGGAGCTGGCCGTCGGTCAGCAGGTTGGCGCCGCCGGCCTCGCCGACCTGCAGGTGGAAGCCGCCCGCCGAGGCGCCGACGCCGGAGACCATGAGGGTGAAGTCGCCGCTGACGCTGGGCGTGAAGCTCAGGTGCGGGTCGAGGCCGAGGCCGCTGTCGTCGTCCTGCGCCACGACCGCGCCGCCCGGCGCCGCCACGCGCAGCAGGGGATCGGCCAGCGTGCCCGCGCCGCTGCCCGTGCCCAGCACATCGATGACATATGTGTGGCCGGCGGACAGCGTGACGGTGAAGCTGTCCGTGGCGCCGGCCGCGACGCTGGCGGCCGCCTGGGCGCCGATCGCCACGGGGACGGTCTCGACCGGCGCCGAGCCTGACAGCGCGTCGAGGATCGAGGCGGCGATCTGAGCGTGGGCCTGGGCGGTCGGGTGCACCTCGTCGAAGAACAGGAAGCCGCCGGTCGATCCGTCGAGGGGGCCCGCCTGGGTCTCCCGCTGGGCGTGGGTGACGTCGGCGAATCCGTGGGCCGCCGGATTGGTCACGGCGAGGCCCGTGTAGTCGAGGAAGCTGTAATCGAGGACGCTGGCGCCTATGGGAAGCGTCAGGGCCGAAAGCTTGGTCCGCAACAGGTCGTCGACGGTGTGGGCGTATTGGGTGGCCAGCGCCCGGCGTGCGGCCTCGTCGGGCGCGCCGAGGTATTCGGGCGTCGTGCCGATGTCGGGGACTTCGGCCACGACGATGTGGCGAACACCGTGGGCGAGCAGGCTTGCGACGTCGGCGGCGATCTCGGCGGCCACCGCCGCCAGGGCCTGATCGGCCGCGGCCCCCGTCACCATGGCTCCGGAGGTCGGCACCAGAGCGCGCAGGTCGTTGTCGCCCATGGAGAGGATGTAGAGGGCGTTGGGATCGGCCCGGTAGGCGCCTTCGTAGATGACGATCTGGGTGTGCAGCGGCGGCGGCAGGACGTCGGACCCGACCGCCAGGGCCCCGCCATAGGCGAAGTTCAGGTTGTCGCCGAACGGCTGGCCGACCAGCGGCAGGGAAAATCCGGCCACCGCATTGGTCATGCCGAAGGGGAAGGTCGCCTGGGTAGACTCGTGGGTCAGCTTGTTGCTGATCAGGTCGGCGAAGTTCCAGCCGTCGCTGAAGCGGCCGTCGAAATAGCCGTTCGCCGCCGTCGGCGCATCGACCGGCAGGTCGACCAGCGGGATCTGGCCCAGGGCCTGGGCCGCCTTCAGATCGTTGCCGCCGTCGACCAGGCTGTCGCCGAAGACATAGACGCCGGTGAAGGCGGGCGGGGTGGGACTGGTGGGCACGCTCAAGGCTCGGACGCAGGACGCAGGGACGCCGAACAGAGCCCCATCGCGCGCCGAGGGGAAGGCGTCTCGACGAGGCCCGGTCGTTCCGCCGCAGGGGAAGAGGGATGGCGCTAGCCGCGGCGTGTGCGCGCCCCTACCTTGCCCATATGGCCGGGTCGGGATCATCGAAGCTGGAGGGGGTCGCGCAGGCTGCCCAGTCCTTGAAAAGGGGGCAGGCGCCCGGGCGGGGGTTGCCGCCGGTGCATCTGTGGAACCCGGCCCATTCCGGCGAGATCGACATCGTCATCGCCCGCGACGGCAGCTGGCGCCACGAGGGCGCGCGGATCGGACGCGAGGCCATGGTGCGGCTGTTCTCGACGATCCTGCGCAAGGACGACGACGGCATCTGGCTGGTCACCCCGGTCGAGAAGCTGAAGATCACGGTCGAGGACGCGCCGTTCGTGGCGGTGCGGGTGGATCAGATCGCGGGCGAGGGCGGCCCGGTGCTGCGGTTCACCACCAATGTCGGCGACGAGGTGGAGGCCTCGGCCGACAATCCGATCCGCGTGGAGACCGACGCGACGGGCGCGCCGCGCCCTTACGTGCATGTCCGGCGCGGGCTGGAGGCGCTGATCGGGCGGCCGGTGTTCTACGAGTTGGTGGCGATGGCGGACGCGCGCGACGGCCGCCTGGGCGTGGCCTCGCACGGCGCCTGGTTCGACCTCGGCCCGGCGGAGGCGCCATGAACGCGCCCACCCCGCATCCGGGCCCGCCGCATGACCTGCGCGAGTGGATGGCCCGCCACCTCGACCCGCTGGAGGAGCGCGAGGCCGCCGACGGCGTCGGCGGCCGCTCCGACTTCGACCTCAATCCGGAGCAGTTCCCGCCGACCGCCACGCCGCTGACGCCGGCCTCGGTGCTGGTGGGCCTGGTGGAGCGGGAGGCTGGGCTGTCGGTGATCCTGACGCGGCGGGCCGACACCCTGCGCCGCCACACCGGCCAGGTGGCCCTGCCGGGCGGCCGGCGCGATCCCGGCGAGACGCCGTGGCAGACGGCGCTGCGCGAGGCCGAGGAAGAGATCGGCCTGCATCCGAGCTTCGTCACGCTGGTCGGGCTGTCGACGCCCTACCGCACCGGCACCGGCTATCTGATCACCCCGGTGGTGGGGTTCGTCCGGCCGGGCTTCACGCTGACGCCCAATCCCGATGAGGTGGCCGACATCTTCGAGACGCCGTTCGGCTTCCTGATGGACCCTGCGAACTACGAACAGCAGGAGCGGACGCTGCCCACCGGCGAGACGCGGCGGTTCTACGCCATGACCCACGAGAACCAGTACATCTGGGGCGCGACGGCCGGGATGCTGCGCGCGCTCTACGACCGGCTCTATGGCGCCGCCGTTGCCTGAGGCCCTGGCCAGCCGCGCGATCCTGTTCGCCGTCCCCTTCCTGGTCTGGGGGCTGTGGTGGACGTGGGCGCGTCGGACCGGGCGGCCCATGGGCTCGACGCCCTGGCCGTGGCTGTTCGCGGCCGGCGCGGCGCTGGTGGGGATTTCGTTGATGGCCGGCGCCATCTTCCATACGGACAACCGCGGCGAGGTCTATGTGCCCGCCGAGACCACGGCCTCCGGCCAGGTCACCAAGGGCCATTTCGAGCACCCCGCGGCGAAACATCCATGACCGACAGCATCGGCCAACCTGCCTGGATGACGGCGCCGGCGACGGCGGCGGTGCTGGACGCCCTGGAGGCGGCGGGCGGCGCCGACTGCGCGCGCTTCGTGGGCGGCTGCGTGAGGAACGCCGTGGTCGGCCGGCCGGTGGACGACATCGATATCGCCACCGTGCTGACGCCGGATCAGACGACGGGGGCCTTGGCGGCGGCGGGGCTGAAGGCCGTGCCGACCGGGATCGAGCACGGCACGGTGACGGGGGTCTGCCAGGGCCGGGGTTTCGAGATCACCACCCTGCGCCGCGACGTCGCCACCGATGGCCGCCGCGCGGTGGTGGCCTTCACCGACGATTGGGGACAGGACGCCCAGCGGCGCGACTTCACGCTGAACGCCCTCTATGCGCGGCGCGACGGCAGCCTGGTCGATCCGACGGGCCAGGGGGTCGCCGACGCCAAGGCGGGCCGCATCGTCTTCGTGGGCGAGCCGGAGCAGCGGCTGCACGAGGACTACCTGCGCATCCTGCGGTTCTTCCGGTTCCTGGCCTGGTACGGCAAGACGGGGGCGGACGAGGCTGCGCTGGCGGCCTGCGCCAGGTTGAAGGACAGGATTGCGAGCCTGTCGGCGGAGCGGATTTCCAAGGAGCTCCTGAAGCTGCTCGCCGCCGACGATCCGCGCGCCTCGGTCGAGCTGATGCTCAAGGCCGGCGTGCTGGAGATGGTGCTGCCCGAGCCGATCGACATCGAGCGATTCAACGGCCTGGTGGAGATCGAGGCCGACCAGCTGTTCGAGACCGAGGCGGTGCTGCGGCTGGCGGCCCTGCTCCCCGGCGACCAGCTGGTGGCCGCGCGGCTCGCCGAGACCCTGCGGCTGTCGAACGCCGATCGGGACCGGATCGTCGAGGCCCTGGCGCCCGGCCCGGCCCTGAAGAGCTGGATGAGCCCGCGCGAAATCCGCCGGACGGTCTATCGGCTGGGCCAGGCGGCGTTCCGCGACCGCGCCAAGCTGGCCTGGGCCGCGGCGGCGCGCACGGCGCCGGCCATGCAGTGGCGCGGCATGATCGCGCTCGCCGACGGCTGGGTGCGGCCGGTCTTCCCGCTGAGCGGCGAGGACGTCATGGCCGCGGGCGTGCCCAAGGGTCCGATGGTCGGCCAGGTGCTGCGCGAGGTGGAGGACTGGTGGATCGACCACGACTTCCTCGACGACAAGCTCTCGGCCATCGAGAAGCTGAAGGCCGTGGCCCAGGGGATGGCGTACTGAGGATGAGGCTCGGGATCCTGAAGACCGGCCGGCCGCCGAAGCCGGCTATCGAGCGGTTCGGGACCTACCCCGACATGTTCATCGGGCTGCTCGGCGCGGATGCCTACGACTGGCGCACCTATGCGGTGGACGAGGGCGAGCTGCCGAAGAGCCCCACCGAGTGCGACGGCTATCTGATCACCGGCTCCTCGGCCGGCGTCTATGAGCCGCTGCCGTGGATCGGGCCGGCGATGGATTTCCTGCGGGCGGCCAAGGGCCGGGCGGCGCTGGTGGGCGTCTGCTTCGGCCACCAGCTGATGGCCCAGGCGTTTGGCGGCAATGTCGTCAAGTCGCCCAAGGGCTGGGGCGTGGGCGAGCACGTCTATGAGGTGATGCACGCCGAGCCCTGGATGGACGAGCGACCCTTGCGCATCCGCCTGCCGGCCTCGCACCAGGACCAGGTGGTGGAAAAGCCGCCGGGCGCGCAGGTGGTCTTCGCCTCGGAGTTCACGCCCTTCGCCGCGCTCGCCTGGCCGGACGCACGCGCCATCTCCATGCAGCCGCACCCGGAATTCGATCCGGCCTACGCCATGTCGCTGATCGAGCACCGCCGCGGCGACCCCTATCCGGACGCCCAGGCCGACGCCGCCATCGCCTCCTATTCGGGCGCCGACGACCGGGAAAGGGTCGCCGGCTGGATCAATCGCTTCCTGGCGCACGCAACCTCTTGACCCCGAGCCCGGTTACGGCTGGAAGGGCGCCAGGGGCGAATATGCGGCGCGTTTGCGGGAGCCGGCGATGAATCGTTGGAGGCTGATGATCGTGGCGGCGAGCGCCCTGGCGGCGCTGGCCGTCGGCCTGACCGCCCAGGCCGGTCCGCAGCCGGACGACCTGCAGGCGTTATTTTCGGCGCTGAGCTTCTAGCAGATCGCTGACGGCCCCTAGGCTTTGAACGGGTCCCGGATTTGCAGGGCTCCGTCGACCTTCAATCCGTCCTGCATATCTTCGGAATAGACGACATCGCAGTCCGCCAGCCGAGCCGCGGCGAGAATTTGGGCATCGTAGATTCCGAGGCGATAGCGTTCGGCGAATTCCAGCGCCTTGTCGTGGGTTGGAAGATCAAGCGCCTCGACCCGCAACACCGCCCGCAAGGTTCCCAGAATGTCGCGCACCGCGACCCACGGCGTATCGAGCTTGCGGCGGGCCACGGAGGCGAACTCGTTCAGGACTTGGACGCTGATGACGCCGCCGCCGCCGAGCAGGGCTTCGGCGCGCTCCGCCTTGGCCGTGTCTTCCGACAGCAGATAGAGCAGGACGTTGGTGTCGAAGAAGGCCTCAGCCACGCGTGTTGGCTTCGAGCCGGTCGAACCGGAAGTCCCTGGGGAGCAAGCCGCGATAGCGCCGGAGTCGGGCCAACAACTCGGGTCGGCCAGGCGCCCTGCTCAGCGCGAACTCGCGCGCCCCGGCGACGTCGATCTCGACCTCGTCACCTTCCCTAAGTTCGAGCGCCTCGACCACCGTGGTGGGGAGGCGAACGGCCAGGCTGTTGCCCCACTTTGCGACGCGCATCGGTTCGCCCTCCAATGATACACATAGAATAATTGTATATCTTGCCGCCTGTTTTGGCAAGGCGCCCGCTCGCGCGGAGAGGAGCCTATGCCCACGCCACCATCGGCGGCATGGAGCTCAGGATGGTCTCGATGTTGCCGCCGGCCTTGAGGCCGAACATGGTGCCGCGGTCGTAGAGCAGGTTGAATTCCACATAGCGGCCGCGGCGGATGAGCTGCTCGGCGCGGTCGGCCTCGGTCCAGGGCTCGCTCATGCGATGGCGGACGATCTTCGGATAGACGTCGAGAAAGGCCTCGCCCACGGCCTGGGTGAAGGCGAAGTCGCGCTCGAAGTCGCCGGAGTTGTGGCGGTCGTAGAAGATGCCGCCCACGCCGCGCGTCTCGCCGCGGTGCGGCAGGAAGAAATACTCGTCGCACCAGGCCTTGTATTTCGCGTGCCAGTCCGGATCGAAGGCGTCGCAGGCGCCGCGCATCGCGGCGTGGAAGAGCACCGCGTCGTCGGCGTCCTGGCTGCGCTGCTCGTCGAGCATGGGCGTCAGGTCGGCGCCGCCGCCGAACCAGCTCTCCGCCGTCGAGAGGAAGCGGGTGTTCATGTGCACGGTGGGGACGCGCGGGCTGCGCGGATGGACGATCAGGCTGATCGAGGCCGAGACGTAGGACGGATCCTTGTCGGCGCCCGGCATGGCAGCCGCCATCTCGGGCGAAAAGCGCGCGGTCGCCGCCGAGGTGTGGACGCCGGCCTTTTCGAACAGCCGGCCTGAGAAGAAGCCGCCGATGCCGCCGCCGACGCCGGTCTCCCGCGTCCAGGGCCGGACATCGAAGCGGCCGGGGGTCTCCGGATAGAGCTCGTCCGGCGCCTCGTCCTCCAGCCGCTCCAGCTCGGCGCAGATGCGCGTCTGCAGGGCCTCGAACCAGGCCTTGGCCCGGTCGCGGCGGGCGAGGATCTCCGGGGGCAGGGTGCTCATGGCAGCCCTGCTACTGCGATCGGGCCCCGCTTGGGAAGCCATCGGTCTGCCGAAGGGCCTCGCCGATGGCGATCGCCGCGGCGGTGACGACGTTCAGCGAGCGGGCGCCGGGCATGAGCGGGATCGCCAGCCGGGCGTCGGCGGCGGCATGCACCTCCTCGGGGACGCCGGCGCTCTCGCGGCCGAACAGCAGGATGTCATCGTCGCGGAACGAGAATCCGTGGAACGGCTCGGCGGCCCGGGTGGTGAGCAGGATGATCCGCCCCCGCCGGTTGGTGAGAAAATCGCTCCAGCTGGCGTGCCGCGTCACCTCGGCCTGGGTGGCGTAATCCATGGCCGCGCGGCGCACCGCGCGGTCGTCCAGGGGGAAGCCGCAGGGCTCGATCACGTCGATACCGACGCCCAGGCAGGCGCCCAGCCGAAGCGCCGCGCCAAGGTTTTGCGGAATGTCCGGTTGAAAAAGCGCCAAACGCATTCTAAGCGATCCGCCACGGGATGGACCGGGGCATATAGAGACGAATCACCGAAGCGCCGCGCGGGACTTTCGCGAAGCGCTTCCGGGGTTTCGATCCTGCTCCAAAACGTCGGTTCCGCGCGCGGCCCTTTACCAGGCGTCTGGACGGGTCCAAAGGCTTCAGCGCCCCCTCCCCGGGGGCCTCGAAACGAAGGGTAGCTTTAGGTGTCCGACACCGTTGTGGGCGCAAACCCAGACTCGCATGCTTCAGGCGACGATCCCAATCGTCGCGACTTCATCCACATCGCCGCGGGCGCGGCGGCGGTCGGCGCGGTCGGCGCTCTGGCCTGGCCGCTCATCGACCAGATGAACCCGGCGGGCGACACCTTGGCGCTGGCCTCGATCGAGTTCGACCTCGGCAAGGTCGTCGAGGGCCAGCAGGTGGTGGTGAAGTGGCGCGGCAAGCCGCTGTTCGTGCGTCACCGGACGGCCAAGGAGATCGCCGAGGCGATCCAGGGCGACCACGCGGACCTGCGCGATCCTCAGACCGACGAGGCGCGGCACAAGCCGGGCAAGGCCGAGTGGCTGATCCTGGTGGGCACCTGCACGCACCTGGGCTGCGTGCCGACCTTCGGCGGCGGCGAGTACGGCGGCTGGTTCTGCCCCTGCCACGGCTCGGTCTACGACACCTCCGGCCGCATCCGTAAGGGCCCCGCCCCGAAGAACCTGCTGGTGCCCGACTATTCCTTCCTCTCCGACACCAAGGTCAAGGTCGGCTGATGAGCGCACATTCCTCATACGAGCCGAAGACCGGCTTCGAGCGCTGGCTGGACATGCGCCTTCCGATCCTGCGGATGGCCAATGACACGGTCCTGACGTTCCCCACGCCCAAGAACCTGAACTACTGGTGGACCTTCGGCGCCATCCTGTCGCTGATGCTGGGCCTGCAGATCGTCACCGGCATCGTGCTGGCGATGCACTACGTGCCGCACGTCGACTACGCCTTCAATTCGGTCGAGCGGATCATGCGCGACGTCAACTACGGTTGGCTGATCCGCTACATGCACGCCTCGGGCGCCTCGATGTTCTTCCTGGCGGTCTATGTGCACATGTTCCGCAACCTCTACTACGGCTCCTACAAGGCGCCGCGCGAGGTGCTGTGGATCCTCGGCTGCATCATCTACCTCCTGATGATCATCACCGCCTTCATGGGCTATGTGCTGCCCTGGGGTCAGATGAGCTTCCACGGCGCGGTGGTGATCACCAACCTGATCGGCGCGATCCCGCTGGTGGGACCGGCCATCACCACCTGGCTGTGGGGCGGTTTCGCGGTCGACGACCCGACGCTCAACCGCTTCTTCTCGCTGCACTATCTGCTGCCGTTCGTGATCGCCGGCGTCGTCGGCCTGCACATCTGGGCGCTGCACGTGCCCGGCAACAACAACCCGACCGGCGTGAACGTGAAGTCCAAGGAGGACACCGTTCCCTTCCATCCGTACTACACGGTGAAGGACGGCTTCGCGATTTCGGTCTTCCTGCTGCTCTTCGGCTTCTTCGTGTTCTGGTACCCGGACGCGCTGATGAGCCCGGACAACGCCAATCCGGCCAACCCGCTGGTCACCCCGCAGCACATCGTGCCGGAGTGGTACCTCTTGCCATTCTACGCGATCCTGCGGGCCGTCCCGAACAAGCTGGCCGGCGTGATCGCCATGTTCGGCGCCATCGCCAGCCTCTTCGTGCTGCCGTGGCTCGACACCTCGAAGGTGCGCTCGATGCGCTACCGTCCGACCATCCGGCCCTACTATTTCATCTTCTTCTTCGTCTGCCTGGTGCTGGGCTGGTGCGGCGCGCACTCGCCGGACGATCCGGTGATCCCCGGGGTCTCCGGCGGCTTCACGCTGATCGATTCCGACATCAACAGCTACGTCTGGCTGAGCCGGATCTGCGCCCTCTACTACTTCGCCTACTTCTGGCTCATCACCCCGATCATCGGGCTGCGCGAGACGCCGCTGCCGATGCCGGAGTCGATCTCCGAGCCTGTCCTGTCGCATCCCGCAAAGAAGGGTTGAGCCTAAGATGCTGCGCAAAGCTTTCGCGCTCGCGACCCTGGGCTTCGCCTTGGTTGCTGGCCCGGCGCTCTCGGCCACCACCGCCGAGGAGCCGCGCGAGGTCGACTGGTCCTTCTCCGGGCCCATCGGCAAGTTCGACCAGGCCCAGCTGCAACGCGGCTACAAGGTCTATCGGGAGGTCTGCTCGGCCTGCCACTCGATGAACCTGATGTACTTCCGCAACCTCGGCCAGAAGGGCGGGCCGTTCTACGACGCGAAGTACCCGAACCCGAACGACAACCCCTATGTGAAGTCGCTGGCCAAGGACATCCAGGTCCCGGACATCGATTCCGACACGGGCGACGCCATCAAGCGCCCGGCCACGCCGGCCGACAAGTTCGCCGCCCCGTTCGCCAACGCCGCCGCCGCGGCCGCCTCCAACGGCGGCAAGGCGCCGCCGGACCTGTCGGTCATGGCCAAGGCGCGCGAGGGCGGTCCGAACTACATATTTTCGCTGCTCACCGGCTTCCGCAATCCGCCGCCAGGCCTGAGCGTGCTGCCCGGCAAGTACTACAATCCCTGGTTCCCGGGCGACGTGTCGGGGAACTGGAGCGGGGCCAAGGACAAGGTCCCGCCCGGCGGCTTCATCGGCATGCCGCCGCCGCTGGCGCCCAACAAGGTGACCTTCGACGACGGCACCAAGTCGACCGTCGAGAACCAGGCGCGCGACGTGGCCGCCTTCCTGGCCTGGGCCGCCGAGCCCAAGATGGAAGAGCGCAAGCAGTTCGGCCTGGGCGCGATGATCTACCTGCTGATCTTCTCCGTGCTGCTGTGGTTCAGCTACCGCCGCATCTGGCGCAACGTCGCCCACTAGGCGGCGCGGCGATCTGTGATCGGGGCCTCGGCGAAAGCCGGGGCCCTTTTCATTTGGGCGCGAGCAGCAGGCGCCCGGCGGGGAAGTCGAAGCGGACGCGCCAGGCGAAGAGCAGCGGCGCGCCGATCTCCCCGGCCAGCTGCGGATCGGCGGGCTTCACCAGGCCGGCCGGCAGGGCCTCGGCGGTCTCGCCGGCCAGCGACAGGGCGCGTAGCCGGGGCCGCAGCACGCCGTAGGGATAGACCTCGCGCGGCGTCGGCGCGCCGGGCGCCGAGGCATAGGCGTCCGAGACGCGCACCGTGGTGTCGGAGCCGGTGGCGAGCGCAAAGGCGCCGGTGAAGGCGCGGGCGCCGTCGGAGACCTTGGCCTCGATGGTCGGCAGACCCGCGACCCAGGTCAGCGGCAGGGCCTTGGCCGGTCCGAAGGGCGGGGCCTCGCCCGGCTCGCGCAGGGTCACGCGGCAGGGGGCGAAGCTGACATCCACCACATAGGCCTTGAGCGCGTCGGCGCCGATCACCCCGGCGATGGGGGTCGGGAACAGGCCGGTGCGCACGTCGATGCCCTGCACGGCCAGCGCCACGCCGGCGATCCGGCGGCCGGCCAGTTCGACGTCGGCGGCGAAGGCGGTGTCGGCATAGCCCGCGCCCTGCGCCTGGCTGTCGGCGAGCAGGGTCTGCGGCGCGCCGGTGTCGAGGATGTAGTCGCCGGCCACGCCGGCCACCTGCGCCGGCACGACGACCACGCCATTCTCGAACCAGCAGGCGGTCTCCCCGGCCCGGGCGGAGCCGGCGAGGGCGGCCAGGGCCGCGGCGGAGAGGACGAGCTTGAGACTCATGGCGCGGCGCACAGGATAGCAGGACTGGGCGCTAGGACGCTGGCGCCATAAGCCCGCCGCATCGCCCGGCCAGGCTGCCGGGCGATGGCCTTCACGCGCGCCTGGCGGAATTTCAAGCGGATGCAGGATCTGACGGTCGCCGCCGCCGGCCTGATCTATGCCGGAGCCGTGGCGCACGCGGTCGGCCGGCTGCCGGGCGGCGTGGGCGTGGTGCTGCGCTGGACGCTGATGTGGCCGGCGCTGTTCCTCGTGGCCTCGCTGATCGTGCCGCTGGCGGTTCCCACCCTGAAACGCTGGCTGGCGCGCTACGTCTGGATGAGCTTCCAGGCGGGCTTCGGCCAGACGCCGGGCTCCATCCTCATGGGCGTGGGCCTGCTACTGGGGGCGGCGGCGTTCATCTACTGGCAGGTGGCCGCCGTCGCCGCCACCGGGCGCTACCAGGCCAATGTCTTCGCGGCCTATGCGGCCGGCATCGGCATCCTGGCGGCGCAGGCGATCCTCGTGCGGGCGCTCGAGCGCCTGCCGGACGTGAGGCAGAGGATCGAGGAGTAGATCCTCCCCCAGCGCGCAGCGCGGAAAGGGGGCGTATCTTTCAAGCCGAGCTCCTACCCCCGCCATTGTTGGCGAAGAGGGCGAGGGTGCGCAGGGACGACAGGCGCGCGGCTTCGGCGTCGAAGCCGTTGGGGGCCACGAAGGCGTGGCCGGCGTCGTATTCATAGACCGGCAGGTCGGGATAGGCCGCGCGAATGGCCTCGACGTCGGCGGGCGGGATCAGCTCGTCGGTGCGGCCGAGGTGCAGGAGGGTGGGGACCTTCGGCGCATCGTCCAGGCGCTCCGCGATGTGGCCGCCGTAGTAGCTGGCCACCGCCGAGAGGCCGCTGCAGCGGCTGGCGGCCAGCCAGGCTGTCGTGCCGCCGAAACAGAAGCCGATGGCGAACACCGGCGGCTTCAGCGCATCGATCGCCGCCTGCACGAGGTCCAGGATTTCCGCGCCCCAGCCGCTCGCCTCGGCGAAGCCGTTCTGGCGGGCGTAGAGCGCCGGGTCGAAATCACGCTCGGCGAAGCCAGGTTGGAAGCGGTCGAACAGGCTCGGCACGAGGGCCTCGTAGCCCATCTCCGCATAGCTGTCGGCGAGCGCCCGCAGGTGCGGGGTGACGCCCCAGATGGCGTGGCAGATGACCAGGCCGCCGCGGCGGGCCTCGGTGGGCGGCGCGCGATAGGCGTCGAACTGGAAGCCGTCGCGGGCGCTCGTCAGGCGGACCGTCTCGCCCACCGGACCTAGGCCTTGTCGAACAGCTCGAGGGTGCGGTGGCGGGCGAGGTCGGCGGCCTCGGCGTTGTAGCGCTCGGGGCTCTCGTTGTTGAAGCCGTGGCCGGCGCCTTCGTAGATGTAGACCGGCACCTCGGGGTTATGGTCGTGCACCGCCTTCTCGACCTCGTCGGCGGGGATGCCGTCGTTGCGGCCGAGATGGATCAAGACGGGGCACTTCGGCTTGAGGGCGGCGTTGGCCAGCACCAGCGAGCCGTAGTAGCTGGACGAGGCCGCAAGCCCGTCGAGCTGGCAGGCCGCGAGCCAGGCGAGCGAGCCGCCGTAGCAATAGCCGACGACACAGACCTTGGCGGCGCCGTGGCTCTTGAGGAATTCGCGGCAGGCGGCGATGTCGGTGAGGGCCTGTTCGAGCGGGGTGGCGCGGGCGTGGGCGATGCCGGCCTGCATGCCGTCCGGATCGTGCTCGGCGGTGAAGTTCCACTCGCGGCGGTCGTAGAGCGACGGCGCGACGGCGTGGAATCCCATCTTGGCCCAGCGCTCGACGTCGGCGCGGACGTGGCGGTCGATGCCGAAGATCTCCTGGATCACGATCACCCCGCCCTTGGAGGGGGTGAAGGCCGGCTCGTGGTAGGCCGAGAACTCGAACCCGTCCGCGCCCGCGATCTTGATCGTCTCGCCCATCTTGGTTTGCCCTTCTAGACGTTGAACCGGAAGTTCATCACGTCGCCGTCCTTGACGACATAGTCCTTGCCTTCCTGGCGCAGCTTGCCGGCGTCGCGCGC
This sequence comes from Phenylobacterium sp., assembly GCF_035944335.1. GTDB lineage: Bacteria > Pseudomonadota > Alphaproteobacteria > Caulobacterales > Caulobacteraceae > Phenylobacterium. Next base: position 20,511 of record NZ_DASZBG010000024.1, read on the forward strand.
CCCGGCCTCACCCTTCAGCCGGACGTAGTCGTCATAGGCGATGGTCTCGGCGCGGATGAATCCCTTCTCGAAGTCGGTGTGGATCACCCCGGCCGCCTGCGGGGCGGTGTCGCCCTTGTGGATGGTCCAGGCGCGGGTCTCCTTGGGGCCGACGGTGAAATAGGTCTGCAGGCCGAGCAGGTGGTAGGCCTCGCGGATCAGCTTGTTGAGGCCGGGCTCGGTGAGGCCGAGCGTCTCCAGGAACTCGCCGCGCTCGGCCTCGTCGAGCATGGCGATCTCGCTCTCGATCTGGGCGGAGATGACCACGTGATCGGCGCCGTCGCGCGCCGCCCGCTCGGCGACCAGCCGCGACATGTCGTTGCCGGTTGCAGCCGAGGCCTCGTCGACATTGGAGACGTAGAGGGCGGGCTTGGAGGTGAGCAGCTGGAGCATGCGCCAGGCCTTGTCGTCCTCGGCGGCGACCTTGGCCTTGCGGGCCGGGCGGCCGGCGTTGAGTTCGGTGAGGGCCAGGGTCACCAGCCGCAGGGTCTGGGCGCTGTCCTTGTCGCCGGCCTTGGCGCGCTTCTCGAGGTTTGAGACCCGCTTTTCCAGGCTCTCCAGGTCGGCCAGCATCAACTCGGTCTCGATGGTCTCCAGGTCCGACAGGGGATCGACCTTGCCCTCCACGTGGGTGACGTCGTCGTCGAGGAAGCAGCGGGCCACGAAGGCCACGGCGTCGGTGTCGCGGATATTGGCCAGGAACTGGTTGCCCAGGCCCTCGCCCTTGGAGGCGCCGCGCACCAGGCCCGCCACGTCGACGAAGTTGATCCGGGCCGGGATGATCTCCTTGGACGGGATGATCGCCGCCAGCGTCGCCAGCCGCGGCTCGGGCACCGCCACGTCGCCGGTGTTGGGCTCGATGGTGCAGAACGGATAGTTCGCCGCCTGGGCGGCGGCGGTCTGGGTGAGCGCGTTGAACAGCGTCGACTTGCCCACGTTCGGCAGGCCGACAATGGCGACTTTCAGGGCCATGGGGAGGTGAGGTTCCTTTCGAGGCCGCCGCACCTAGCACGGACCCTTCGCGGAGCCTACCTCCCCCATCGCCGAGGCGCTCTAGGGTGATCCTTCTCCCCCTGCGGGAGAAGGTGGCCTGCGAAGCAGGTCGGAAGAGGGGTCTCTCAAATCTCGACGGGCGGGGCTTCGACGGCCGCAAGGACCGCGCCCAGCACCTGGTCCGACGCATTGATCTGGCTGTTGGTGAAGCGAAGCACGCGGAAGCCCTGGGCGCAGAGCCATGCATCGCGGACGGCGTCGGTGTCTGCCTCGTGAAACGGGCCGTCGGCCTCGACGATCAAGCGATGGCGAAGGCAGAGGAAGTCGGCGACGTAGGGGCCAATCGGAACCTGCCGACGGAACTTGAGGCCCTCCAGCCGCTTGGCGCGCAGCAAGCCCCACAGCCTGCGCTCAGTAGCTGTCGAATTGCGTCTCAAGGTGTGGGCGCGGCGGCTCGTGTCCATTGGCTCAACACGGCGGTGGCGTGGTCTGCGCGACCCCTCTTCCGTCGGGCATCCGCCCGACACCTTCTCCCGCAAGGGGAGAAGGTTGAACAAATCAGGAACTCTTGCGAACGTCAATCCTCGCGACGCGCCAGCGCGCGCGGGTCCGCCTTCTCGGCGGGGGCGAGGCGCATGACCTCGGTCTGGTATTTTTCGTCTTCGCCCTGGGCCAGCAGGGGGATGGCGTCGGCGACGGCCTGGAGCAGGGGTTCGACCCACTTGAGCTCGGCCTTGTGGAAGTCGGAGAGCACGTGGCCGTGGACCAGGGCCTTGTCGCCGGGGTGGCCGGTGCCCAGCCGCGCCCGGCGGAAATAGGGGCCGACCTGGGCGGTGATCGAGCGGACGCCGTTGTTGCCGGCCGCCCCGCCGCCGGCCTTCATCCGGAAGCGGCCGGGGGCGAGATCGATCTCGTCATAGAAGACGATCAGGTCCTCGGGCGCGATCTTGAAGAAGTTCAGCGCCTCGCCGACCGAGCGGCCGCTCTCGTTGTAGAAGGTCTGGGGCTTGAGGATCAGCGCCTTGACCGGGCCGGTGGGCGTCTCGATCGCGCCCTCCTGGACGTGCCCCTGGAAGCGCCTGCGCGGCGGATCGAATCCCCACCGGCGCGCGATCTCGTCCACGGCCATGAAGCCGATGTTGTGCCGGTTCTTGGCGTGGGCGGGCCCGGGATTGCCGAGCCCAGCGATCAGCAGCATGCGCCCCCCAGGTCAGGAGGCAGGCGAGGACTACGCCTCGCCGCCTTCGGAAGCGTCCGCCGCAGCTTCGCCGCCTTCGGCCGCGTCTTCGCCTTCCGCCGCAGCTTCGGCGCCTTCCACGGGCTCTTCGACTTCCTCGGCCTGCATGCCGGCGATCGAGGCGATCACGGTGTCGGGGTCGAGCACCACCTTGGCCACCGCCGGGATGGCGACGTCGGAGACGCGGATCGTGTCGCCGATATCGAGGCCGGTCAGGTCGACGACCAGTTCCTCGGGGATCTTGTCGGCGGCCACCGTCACGAGCAGCTCGTGCAGGGCGACGGTGAGGGAGCCGCCGCGCTTCAGGCCGGGGCTTTCCTCATGGTTGCGGAAGTGGACCGGCACGCCGATCCGGATCTCCTGCTTGGCGTCGACCCGGTAGAGGTCGAAGTGCATCGGCTCGTCGGTCACCGGGTGCATCTGCACGTCCTTGGCGATGACCGACTGCTTCTCGGAGCCGTATTGCAGGGTCACCAGGTGGCCCAGCAGCTTGCCGGTGTAGAGCGCCTTGCGGAACTCGTTGGCGCGCATGGTGATGGACACCGGGTCCTTGTCGCCGCCGTACAGCACGCCCGGGACCAGGCCGGAACGACGCGTCGCACGCGCGTTGCCGGTGCCGGCGCTCTCGCGCACTTCAACATTCAAAACGATCTCGGCCATGGCCTTGCCTCAAAACGAAACCGCCGCGCGACCGGCGCGCGGCGAGAAGAAATTGGGTGCGCGTAGATACACAAAACGCCCGCCCCGCGCAACGGGGCGGGCGCATCGATCTCAATGGCGGCGCTTGCGCGAGCCCCGCACGGTGGTCTTGGCCGACACCTGGGTGACCGGCAACAGGACCGGCGGCGGCTCCGGCTCGGCCAGGCCGACGCCCTTCATCAGGCAGGCGCCGGTGTCCATCAGCACGTGCTGGCCGAGGCAGAAGACGTCCTCGTAGTGCGGCTTGGCCACCGCCAGGCACTGATAGAGGTTGAGCTTGGACATGTTCAGGCACTGGGCGGAGTTGGGCTCGGCGACCAGGGGCATGACCTGCTCGAGGCTGGCGTCGTCGGCGTAGCCCAGGGCCGCCAGGGCGGCGACCGCCAGGCTGCGCACCACCATGGGCGAGTAGGGCGGGCTGGTGGGCGAGGCGCTCAGGGTGAGCGGCGCGCTGCCGTTGACGGCCGACTGAAGCTTGGCGGTGAGGTCGGTGTCGGCGGAGATCGGGGTGGCGGAGAGCTGCTTGGCCATGGCCAGGCGGCCCTCGCGGCCGACCACGTCGCTCTTCGACCAGGCCTGGTGCTGCACGTCGTAGGCGGCCTGCTTCACGGCCTTGCCCTCGTCGAGCAGCTTCTTGCCGTCGTCGCCGAGCGCTGCGGTCACCAGGCCCGCGGCGCCGGCCGCGCCGTTGATGCCCAGCGCATAGGCCGGGTCCTTCATGATCTCATAGGCGATGGTGCGCCGCTGGTCGGCGTCGGCCACATAGGTGCGCACGCCGGCGCGGAAGGCCGGGTCCTGCAGGGCCACGACCGCGCCATAGGCGATGGCGCCGCGCAGCAGCTGATGCGGTTCGTAGGACTCGCCGGTCCGCAGGCTCTGGGCGATCGAGGCGCCATCGGCGAAGGCCGGCGAGATCTGCAGCGCGTGATCCACATAGACCCGGTAGGCGCTGGCCTGCTCCACCAGGCGCGACGACAGGCTGACGCTGGGCGGCGGCGGGGCGGCGACCGCCACCGGCGGGGCGGGCGGCGGGGCGGGCGCGGCGCAGCCGGCCAGGGCGGCGGTCGCGGCCACGGCGGCCAGTAAGAGCGCACGGCGCACCGGAAATGCGGAACTCATGAAGCGGCTTCCCCTCGGACGAGTGGTCAAAAAGCTAGCACCTGCCCCCGATGAGATTGTGGCCTTGCCCGGTAAACTCTTGCTGAGCAAGCGTGGCCGGGCAAATGCGCGCCCGGGCCGCACCCGGGTATCTCGCTCAATCGAAGAGTTTCGACACGGACTCTTCGTTGGCGATGCGGCGGATCGCCTCGCCGATCAGCGCGGCGCAGCTGACGGTGCGGATCTTGGCTTCCTGCTGGACGAGGTCCGGCTGGCCGATGGAATCGGTGATCACCAGCTCCTTGAGCACCGAGGCCTTCACCCGCTCCTGGGCCGCGCCCGACAGCACGCCGTGGGTGATGTAGGCCGAGACCTCCTTGGCGCCGGCCTCCATCAGCGACTGGGCCGCCGAGCACAGGGTGCCGGCCGAATCCACGATGTCGTCGAAGATGATCAGCCGCCGGCCGGTGACGTCGCCGATGATGTTGGCCACCTCGGTCTTGCCGGGCCCCGAACGGCGCTTGTCGACGATGGCCAGATCCGCGTTGAGCCGGCTGGCGAGCGCCAGGGCCCGGACCACGCCGCCCACGTCCGGCGAGACGATCATCAGCTCGGAGGTCTTCGAGTAGTTTTCCTTGATGTCCCCGCTCATCAGCGGCGCGGCCAGCAGGTTGTCGGTGGGGATGTCGAAGAAGCCCTGGATCTGGCCGGAGTGCAGATCCATGGTCAGAACCCGGTCGGCGCCGGCGCGGGTGATCAGGTTGGCCACCAGCTTGGCCGAGATCGGCGTGCGGCCGCCGGTCTTGCGGTCCTGCCGGGCGTAGCCGAAGTAGGGCATCACCGCGGTGATCCGCTTGGCCGAGGCGCGTTTCAGCGCATCGATGCAGATCAACAGCTCCATCAGGTTGTCGTTGGTCGGATAGCTGGTGGACTGCAGGACGAAGACGTCCTCGCCGCGCACGTTCTCGTCGATGGTGACCCAGACCTCATTGTCCGGGAAGCGCTTCACCTGGGCCTTGGTGAGCGGCACATCCAGGTGGTCCGATACGGCCTGCGCCAGGGTTCGGTTGGAGTTGCCGGCCAGCAGCTTCATCGGAGCCCCACGCGATTTGCAGCTATTGCGCGCGCTTGTACCAGCGGAGGCGCGCAAGTCCACCGTTTGCGGCGGGGCGGCGCTCAGGGTGGGGCGCGGGCCGCCTGGGCGGGGAACTCCGACCGCTCGATCGGGGAATCGAGGTCGCCGAGCCCCGCGACCTTCATAGCCTCGGCGAGGCTGCGCGGACCATCCTCGCGGTTGGTGGCGAACGCCAGGCTGGCCGGCTCCGCCCGCGTCTCGCCGAGCGTCTGGAAGCCGCCCCTGCCCTGCGCGTTGAAGGCCAGCGAATAGGCGCTGTTCGGCGCGGTGGTGCAGAGCAGGACGAAGCTCTTGCCGTCGTTCAGCAGGCGCGGGGTCTTCAGGCAGTCCGGCGCCGCGCCGGTCGGGCCCGGCGAGATGTCGAAGCCGGGCTGCATCGGCTGGTCGAAGGTGATCCTCACCACCGTGACGCCCGGCGCCACCGTCTGGCCGGCGGCCGGGAACGAGCTGACGATCTTCGGCGGA
>NZ_DASZBG010000025.1:0-75073 GCF_035944335.1 Phenylobacterium sp.
GTGATATGTTATGACGTTTCGAGGCCAGAGAAGCCAGACCTTCAGCATCGATCGTCTCGCGTCCCCGAAATCGCCTTCTGTCGACCAAATGCGGCGCCAATCGGACCGTGACGTTGCAACCGCGAAGCCTGGCTTGTCCCCGTCCGCCTCAGGCGCTGCAGGCCGCGCAGCGTCCATGCGCCTCGATGGTGATCGAGTGGAGCGTGTAGCCGAGCTGTTTCGCCGCGTCCCCCGCGGCCGCCAGGCTCGGCTCGAACTCCTTGGTCGTCCCACAGCAGTCGCAGATCAGGAAGGCCGCCCGGTGTTCGGCATCCTCGAGCCGGCAGGCCACGAAGGCGTTGAGGCTTTCCAGGCGATGCACGAGCCCCATGCGGCCGAGGAATTCCAACGCGCGGTAGACGGTCGGCGGACCGGTCGGCTTGCCGTCCGTGGCGAAGGCCGCGATGAGGTCGTAGCCTTTCATGGGCGCGTCCGATTGCAGGAGCAGCTGCAGCACCCGCTTGCGCGGCTTGGTGAGTTGCTCCTCGTTTCGCAGGCAGCGCAGCTCGGCTGCGCGCAGCGACGCCGTCAGGGCCGCGCCCTTGAGTCCGGGATGGGGCTGCTCGTCGTGGTGGCACATGTCCTTGAGCTAACCCCTCCGGGCCGCTCTTCGCAACAGGCGCAGGGTCGCGCTCCGCGCCATCGGTCCAGCTACCGCCGCGCCCGGACATCGACGCCGCCGCGCCTCAGGAGAAGCTTCGCGTGGGAGCCAGAGGGGCTGGCGGTCAATTCAATCTTAATGTAATCATACGAATACACTAAATCCATATAACGTAATTTGAAGATAACATTATGCCGACTCTCCACCGCCCTTCGATCACAGCGCGGCGTGCATTGCGCAAGCTAGGTGAGGATATCCGAAATGCGCGGCGGCGTCGCCGGCTGACCATGGAGATCCTGGCCGAACGCGCCTTCACGACCCGCCAGACGCTGCAGAAGGTGGAGGCCGGCGATTCCATGGTCGCGATCGGCATCTACGCCGCCGTCCTGCAGGCCTTGGGCCTAATCGATGGCCTGGGCGAGTTGGCCGCGCCCAATCAGGACGAGGTCGGCCTGTCGCTCGCGGACGAAAATCTGCCACAGCGGGTCCGTCTGCGATCGCGCCGAGCGCCCGATGCCTGACATCGAAGTCCATATCGATCTGCAAGGCGGCTGCAAGCGGGTGGGCACGCTCTATCGCCAAGCGCGACGCGGCAGCGAAGCCGTCGCCTTCGAATACCACGCCGATTGGCTGAAGGACCCCGACCGGTTCTCCCTGGAGCCGGCATTGGTCCTCAACCGCGGCGCGTTCACTCCAGGCGAGGGGCTGGCCATGTTCGGGTCGCTGGGCGATTCCGCGCCCGACACCTGGGGACGCCGCCTGATGCAACGCGCCGAGCGGCGGCGGGCGGAGAAGGAAGACCAAGCCCGGCACAAGCGGCAAAGCTCAATGGATGAGCCATCCTGCGGGATCGGCGGTGGTCAGGTCCACTCCCTCGATATCTATGATGTTGTCGGGCCACTGATGACCGCTGGCAGTGCCGTCGGGGTCGAAGAGGATCTTGGTGCCGCCGTTACCGTCGGACATCAGAACCACGTATTGATCGGCGATCGGGTCGGAGCCAGTGTAGCCGGCATCCCTGAGCATCCCGGACAGGTCGAGCTTGTCGGCGCCGAGCTGGAAGTCGGTGATGTGGGCGGGAGCCCAGGGCTCGTGGGCGAACACGAAGTGGTCGGCTCCGCCGCCGCCGGTCAGCGTGTCGGCGGCCTGGTCGGCGTTGATGGTGTCGTCGCCCGAGCCGCCCACGCCGGTCTCGTCCGGGTAGCTGACGTTGATCACCTGGCCAGAGCCGCCGGCGGTGTCGTCGTCGGTGATCGTGCCGGCCGCGGTCGAGGTCCCAAGGGTTGCGCCCGTCGGGTTCGCGAGCGTCAGGGTGAAGCCCTCGTCGCTTTCCGCCGTCGTGTCCCCCGAGACGTTGACCGTGATCGTCTTGCTGGTCTCTCCGGCCGCGAAGGTCAGCGACCCGGACGGCAGCGCGCCGCCGTCGAAGTCATCGGCGCTGGCCGGGTGGGCGCCTGAGCCCGCCACGGACCAATCCACCGTCGAGGCGCCGGAGGTGTCGCCCGTTCGGGTGACGGTGTAGGTGAAGGCGGTCAGCCCTGAGTTGCCCTCGGGATGGGTGACCGAGGTGGTGCTGAGCGCGATCGCGGCCGATGAACCTCCCGAACCTGCCTGGCCCGACAGCTGGGCCCAGGTGAGACCCGTGGGGGAGACGCCTTCGAGATCGATGATGTTGTCGGGCCATTGGTGAGCCGACCCCGGGCCGTCCGGGTCGAAGAACACTTCGGTGCCGCCGTTCCCGTCGCTCCCAAGCACGATGTAGTGGTCGGCCACGGGGTCGGAACCGGTGTAGCCGGCGGCGGAGAACATCCCGGAGAGGTCGAGCTTGTCGGTCCCGACCTGGAAGTCGGTGATGTGCGCGATCGCCCACGGCTCGGCGCTGAACACGAAGTGGTCGGCTCCGCCGCCGCCGGTCAGGGTGTCGGCGGCCTGGTCCGCGTTGACGGTGTCGTCGCCCGAGCCGCCCACGCCGGTCTCGTCCGGGTAGCTGACGTTGATCACCTGACCAGAGCTGCCGCCCCCTTGGCCTGTGGCAGACGCAATCTGCGCTCGATCCAGGGAGCTCCCATCGGAGAAACGCAGGACCTCGATGCCATCCGAGTCCGAGGAGTCGAACTGGCCAGTCACCTGGATGTGCTCACCGGTGGCTGAAATGGTGACGATCAGATCGGCGCCTGAGCGCGCGAGCGAAACTCCCGAAGAAACCTCGTTGGTGAGACGAAGCGTGTCGGAGTCATCTCTTCCGCCCTGATCAACTATGACATCGTTACCGTCCCCCCTCATCCACACATAAGTGTCGTCTCCCCAGCGGCCTTCTAGAGTATCGTCACCGAGGCCCCCGGTGATCGTGTCGTTGGCGGTAAATCCGACGATCTGGTCGTTGCCTGCCGTACCGGTGAGGAAGCTCTCCCGAATGTCGGTGACGCTCCGAATGGTGCCATCGTCGAACTGGATTTGCTCTACGCCGGCGCTATTTGCCTGATCCAGACCTTGGAGGAGCTTAACCGAGCCCCCGTCAGTCCCTCCCGCCGTGGACGGCGCAATGTGTAGGATGAGACTGTCTTGGCCGTCGCGCTCGTAAGTGACCCGAGCCACGGCGACCTGCTCGAGTTTCAGCGTATCGTTTCCGCCGCCACTTCCTTCTCGGACGATGTCGTTCCCGTCGCCGGAGATATAGACGTAGGTGTCGTCGCCCGCGCCGCCCGAGAGGGTGTCGTCGCCGCCGTGTCCAGTCAACGTGTCGTCGCCGGACTCTCCAACCACGACGTCATTGGTATTCTGACCGTCGACTGCGGAAGCGCTTCCGTTCGAATTCCCAATATAGAAGCCGCCGCCGTCCTGCGTCGCGATCAGCCCACCATCTCTTGCAATATCGTCCAGGTGGAAAAAACCATCCGCGAACTGAAATGTATTCTCGTCGTCGAATCCCCAGGGCGTGCCATCCGAAGCGTTGTCATTGAAGAAATTGTCTCGGAACCCAAGGTCAAACGTTTCCCCTGTGGATTTTATAACGAACGTTATATCACCATCGCCCCAGAAGAAATCCGAGACGGGGAATGCGTTATTGACTATCTGGAATGAGTACTTAATTTCAACATCGTCGTGCTTTAGTCCATCGAACACCAATACGCCCAGGAAATCATCGGTTTCCCAGGTTGAATCTGTTGCGTGTGAAAGATGCCGGATGGTGTCTGCAATTCGGTCATGACCGTCGCCGACGCCAAAATGGATGATGGCCGCACCCAAGCCATACGGAACCCCGGCCTGGTAAACATCGTCGCCGGGGCCGCCGCTGAAGGTTTCATAGCCGGTGCCGTCGGAGACCAAGGTGTCGTTGCCGGCCCCGTCAGAGACCTGGTCACCCGTTGAGAAGTCCTGGGCGGAATTTCCGTCGATGACGATCAGGTCGTCGCCGTTGCCACCGGATATCGTGTCGGAACCGCCGCCTCCGCGAAGGACGTCATTTCCATCATCACCCTCGATGCTGTCGTCGCCGAGCGATCCGGTGATCTGATCGTCGCCGGACCCACCGGCGATGTTGCCGCCAGCGCCGCCGCTCGATGCCGTGGCCATCGTGATCGAGTCGTTCCCGTCATGACCTTGAATGACATCGTTCGGCTCGACGCCCTGGATGGTGTCATCGCCGGGGCCGCCATCGAGGGTGTCGTTCCCAGGGCCACCGTCCAAGTGATCGTTACCGGGGCCGCCCGAGAGGCTGTCGTTTCCCGACCCGCCGTAGAGATAGTCATTACCGGCCGTGCCGATGAGGGTGTCATCTCCGGTGAACCCCAAGACAAGGTCTCCCGGGGTATCGCCCCGATGGCTTAGGTCGATCAGGTCATTGGTACTCTGCTCTGGTACATCTCCGAATATCGCGTTGGCGATGGGGTTTCCATTTGTCAGGCTATGCGACGGGAGTTGGTCGTACCGAGTGGTGCCAACGAAGGTCGACGCATTGTATGAGGCCTGCTGCAGATCCGGCAGTCCGAGGTCGAGCGCCGCCTGATTCTGAGCCTCCACCGCCGGACCCTTGAGATCTGTCGCCGTAAGATCAGAAGGATCGTCGCCTCTCCCGATGTAGTGGGCGAGCTCGTGCTCTATGACCAGAGACAAGTTGGCGGCGACTAAATCACCTGTCGTGTTGATGTATCTTAGGTCTGTAATGTCAGGCAGCCGAAGACCGATGTATAATGTATATGTATTAAACGGCTGAGTGAAGGCTACTAAAGGTCCGGCGGCGTAGGCGATGTTGATCATCTGGCCATTGGCCGTCGCGAAGTCAAGCAATTCTGGGGATTTTGTGTGCAGCAAATCTATCGCATCTAGAATCTGCTGCCGCTGGTTTGCGTCTGATAGCGACGATATGGCCCCCTTAGGGTCCGGACTGATGTTCCAGTGGTCTGAATTACTATCGTAGAAATGTACGTGATCTGCCGCCCAGCCCATGATCAACCTCCGTTAGCGCACCGGTGATTTGAGTTGGGAGTGACCGCGATCTCCTCCAGGGAGGTCGGCGAAGCCGCTGCCAAAAAGGGGTTGCGGGAGAACAGCCGCCGTCCAGATGCGTCCCTAAAGACTGGGAAGCAGAGTTCTCTTCGGATGTAACGGAAGCAGATTTCGTTCGAATCTATGTGGTATTCGCCGTCCATGTTGGCCGGATGGCTGGCAAATGCGTATGTCCCGTCACAATAGAATTCGGGACTCCAGTTCGAAGACTTAAAGGTGACCGTGACCCCCGTGCCGACTAGGGAGCGCAATTGGCCGCTGGATAACTGGCGGAGCTTGGCGGTTTCGGCGCTATCGGCTGTAGGAGCCACCGGCTGGGGGCCAGCGCCTCGGGGGCCAACATCCGAGCGGGGCTGTTGATGCAGACCGCGGGATTCAGTCCCGCAATTTGTCAGCAGCAGCGATGCGACGGTGGCAAGAATAGGCGCGGCGCTTTGCCAGGACCGACGAACACGTCGACATGGCCCGCCATCTACCTGCCGTGCTGTGGCCATATTTCTGCCCTCTCACAGCACAGCCAACTGCGGAGTTGTGTTGGTTGTTCCCGTCAACCGGAAAGGGCTGTCAGTTCTTTTGGGTTCGACGTTTGGTTCGGTACGTCGGGTGCGTCCACGGCGAAGATCTCCAGGCCTGGGCCGAGCCGGGCCGGCAGACACGCACGTCGGATCCGCGTCTCGTAAAGCCCGCCCCCCGCCCATTCGCGAAGTACGAAGTGGTCAAGCCGCGCAGACCTGCAGCTGCGCTCAAGGCGTGGTGGCTTCGGCTAGCTGCCCAAGCGGAAATTCGCTCGGATGTTGGCAAACGAGAGCACGAGTTCGTCCTCCTTTCGGACGGCGTGAATTACCTCGCGATCAGCGACCGACATCGCTCCGCCCTCGACCAATTCCCAGAGGAATGCGTGATCGTCGCTCCCATCCGGTCGACGCACCGTGAGGGTCATGCCCATAGCTGGAGCCAGGAGAGAGCCGTAGGAAGTCGTATGTTCACCTGAGAACGACGAGCACACGACGCCGAACACGCGGCCCTGTTCATCCGTCAGACGGCATTTCGATTTTCCCCTTCGGGGAGTTTGCCCCAGACGGACTCTGCCGTCGCGTCGGTTTCGGCCAACGACTTGTGCCTCGTCGCCTTGGCCTACCGAGCAGGCGAACATTTCACTTGCCGTAAGCCCGGTTGGCGCGGTGGCATAGTGGGCTCCTCGAACAGGAGACCCGCCATGAGCCCCGACGAATTGCACGTTATGAGAGCCGTCCGCGATGAGGATTTTCCGATCCTCTTCACCTTCACGCCTGTCGTCGAGAAGCTGAAAGCGAGCAACGACCTATTGCTCGGCCCTAGTGGCCTATGGCTGTCGGATCGCGGGCGGCAGCGCCTAGAGCGCGCGGAAGCTGCGATGGCTTCCCTCGGCACGACGCACGCCGAGGTGCAAGCGATGCTGACTTCCTGCCAGCCGCACAGGCTCACTCACTTCTTTGAAGGCGCGAACCACAAGCTCGATCAGATCCGCGACCGTTTCGCGGGCGCGGCGCAGCGGGCGGCAGCCGCAGAGAGGACCTGGTGGAAGCCCTAGGAACGCAAAGTAGGCGTCCGAAGAAGGTACCAAGATCTGCTTATGGCGCGTGATGGACGCGCAACCTCTAAGAAAAATCGCTGGCCTGAACGGTCCCGCCGATTCGCGAAGGACACGAAGACGGACGTGACCAACCGCGCGACCGCGGACGACTTGCCCCCGGTTTGCCCCCCAATCACGCAACCGCCGCTCCAATGAACGGAGGGTCAGTCCCCAATTGATTGAATTATAAGTAGAAAATGGTGGATGCGACAGGGATTGAACCTGTGACCCCCTCGGTGTGAACGAGGTGCTCTCCCGCTGAGCTACGCATCCTCCGGAGCGCGGTCAGCAAAAGTGGTCCCACTTTTGCGCCCGGACTGCGCTCAATTTAGGCTTGGCCCGCCGTCCGGGCGGCGAACCGGTTCCCGCTTCGCCTGACGGCGGGCAGGAAGGGTCGGGCGTATAGCGTGGCGGCCTACGCGTCGCAAGCGCCGAGCAGCCGCACGCAGGCCTGCGGAAGCTCGTCGAAGTGGTCGATCAGGATATCCGGCGAAAGCTCGGCCGCCGGCGTCTCGGTGTAGCCGAAGCTGACCAGGATCAGAGGGGCTCCAGCCGCCCTGGCGGCGCCTGCGTCGGTGGCCGCGTCGCCGACCATCACGGACCTCTCGAGCCTCCCGCCGGCCGCTCGGACGGCCGCCTCGAAGTGCCGGGGATCGGGCTTGGCGGCGGGCGCGGCGTCGGGGCCCACGACCGCGTCGAACAGGCGGCTCATGTCGAGGGCGTCGAGCAGGGTGGTTGAGAGGTTGGTCGGCTTGTTGGTGCAGACCGCCAGCTTCGCGCCGGCCTCCCCCATGGCGGTGAGCGCCTCCACCGCGCCCGGGAACGGCCGGCTCTCGTCGGCGATGTGGGCGAAATAGTAGGCGATGAAGCGGTCGAAGAGTTTGCCCAGCCGCTCGGCCTCCAGCGGCGCGTTGGCCGCCAGGAACCCGCGCTGCAGCAGCCGCCGCGCGCCATGGCCGATGAGCGGCCGCGCCTCGCTCATCGGCAGGGGCGCGAGCCCCTCCTCGCCGAGCAGGACGTTCAGCGTGCCCACCAGGTCTGGCGCGGTGTCGACGAGGGTCCCGTCGAGGTCGAAGACGATGACCGCGCCGGCGAGCGCGGTCAGGTCATCTGCCATTCACGATCGCGGTGGCGCGGTCGAGCTGGCCGGCATAGGCGTTCAACGCCTGGGCCGTCAGGGCGACATAGGTCACAGCGTCGGCGAACCTTCGCTCCTCGATGGCCTCGCGCACGCCCGGCAAGGTCTTCGCGCCATAGCCGGTGAAGCGGCCGGGCGCATAGACCATGTTCTTGTACCAGGGCCGGAAAGGAAGGCCCTCCTCGCGCAGCAGCGTCTGGTCGAGCGGCCGGATCACCGCGTCCAGCCGGTCGCGCTGGGCCTTGGAGAGCCCCTCGCCGTTGGCGGAGAGGGCGCCGTCGAAGCCAGCCGCACTGGTCTTCAGCCGCGCCACCGCGCCCTCCAGCGGCCCGAAGTCCAGCCGCGGAGAGGCCTCGAAGGGGGTCGGCGGGCCGCTGGAGATGGTCGGGTCCGCGGCCAGCTTGTAGGCGCCGGACGCCAGCAGCTTGGCCTGGGCGGCCGCCTCGTCGCGCTTGGCGTCGGCGAGCTTCTTCACCTCGTCCAGGTAACGCCCGACGGTGTCGGCGAAATCGCCGTAGCGCTGCACCGGCAGGTCGGCGTCGGCGACCCGCATGACCATCCGCCCGACCGTCTTGGCCAGCGTCGCGTCATAGACGAAGCCCGGATCCACGAAGCGGCTGTGGTGCTCGTAGTCGTCGTAGAGCGAGTGATAGACCCCGCCGCTCTCGCCCTCGCCGCCGTAGCCGACGTCGATGGCCGGCAGGCCGAGGTGCTGCAGATAGGCCGAATAGTCGGAGCCCGAGCCAAGCGGACCGAGCAACAGGTCCTTGGTCGGATCGGCCGCGGCGCGGCCAAGCGCGCGGGTCTCCTCGTTGGCGCCGGGATCGCTGGCGCTGACGGCCAGCCTGGCGCGGGCTCGCTGGGCGACGGAGACGCCGGTCTCCGGGTCCTGCACATCGTTGGCGACCTGGGTCACGAAGTGCTGGAAGTCGTGGCTGCCCTCGGCGCGGAAGAAGCCCCGGGCGTTGCTGTCGGAGTTGATATAGACGACGCCCTTGGCCTTCAGCTCGTCGGCATGGGTCTCGGCCCACTCGGTGGAGCCCAGCAGCATCGGCTCCTCGCCGTCCCAGCTGGTGTAGACGATGGTCCGCTTCGGCCGCCATCCGGACTTCTCGAGCACGCCCATGGCCTTGGCCTCGGCCAGCAACGCGATCTGGCCGGAGAGCGGATCCGACGCGCCCATCACCCAGCCGTCGTGGTGGTTGCCGCGGATCACCCATTCGTCGGGCTTCTCGCGTCCCTTGAGCACGCCGATCACGTCGTAGAGGGGCTTCAGCGACCAGTCGGACTTCACCGCCAGCCGGACCTGCGCCCCAGAAGCGCCCTCTTGGCCGCCCGTGTGGTAGGTGATCGGCAGCGAGCCGCGCCAGGCCGGCGGCGCCACCGGACCGTCGAGCGCCCCCAGCAGCACCTGCGCGTCGGCGTAGGAGATCGGCAGGGTGGGGATCTTCAGGATGGTCGGGGCGTCCTTGCGGTCGAGCCGCTTGGCATCCTTGGTGGCGCCGATGCCGGGCGTCAGCGGATCGCCCGGATAGAGCGTCATGTCGGCCACCGAGCCGCGCTGGAAGCCGTGCGGCGGCCTGGCCGCGCCCTTCGGATAGACGTCGTCGGTGGAATAGCCGTCGTCGCGCGGGTCGGAATAGATGATGCAGCCGGCCGCGCCGTGGTCCTGGGCGAGCTTGGGCTTCAGCCCGCGCCAGCCCTGGCCGTAGCGGGCGATGACGATCTTGCCCTTCACCGAGATGCCCAGGCGCTGCAGGGCGTCGTAGTCGGCGGGCATGCCGTAGTTGACGTAGACCAGCGGCGCGGTGACGTCGCCGTCGCCCTGGAAGGCCACATAGGCGGGCAGGGCCGTCGCCTGGCCCCGCAACGATGACTCGTCGCCGGGGATCGGCGGCTCCTGCAGGGTGGCCTTGAAGCCGGCGCCTGGCCCGGAGACCAGCTCCAGCGCCTCGCTGATCGGGGTCGGATAGAGCACCCAGAACATCTCGATGCGGGCGTCCCAGCCCCAGGACTTCAGCTGGGCTGCGATCCAGTCGGCGTTGGCCTTGTCGTGCGGCGAGCCCACGTGGTTCGGCTCGGCGGAGAGCAGCTTCAGCCAGGCCCCCATCTCGGCGGGATTGATCTGGGCGTCGAAGCGCGCCTCGAGGTCCTTCTGCGACGGCGGGGGCGGCGCGGCCCAGGCCGTGCTGACGGCGCCCAGCGCGCAGGCGGACATCAGGGCGGCGAAGCGGACGCGGTTGGTCATTGGAATCCCCCGGGAACTTGGTGGGCGACGCTAGCCGCTTCTCGCCCCCGGCCACAAGGCTTGGTAACGATGGCGGCCACGTCGCTGACTCGCCTGGAGGAAATGTCCGCATGACCGCCCGCGCCGCCGTCATCCTGGCCGCCGGCCAGGGCACGCGGATGAAATCCAAGACGCCCAAGGTGCTGCACACGGTCGGCGGCCGCACCCTGCTCGACCGGATGATCGACACCGTCGAGGCCACCGGCTGCGAACGCATCGTGGTGGTGGTGGGAACCCACAGCCCTGAGGTCCGGCAGCGGGTGGCCGAGCGGCTGGGGGAGGCGGCCGTCGCCGTGCAGGACCCGCCGCTCGGCACCGCGCACGCCGTGCTGGCCGCCCAGAACGCGCTCGCGGGCTTCAACGGCGACGTGGTGATCACCTACGCCGACGCGCCGCTGCTCACGCCGCAGGACCTGGAGCCGCTGTTCGCGCTGCGCGCCCACGGCGCCGACATCGCCATGATGGCCTTCGAGCCGAGCGATGCCTTGCTCTACGGCCGGGTGATCAAGGGCGCCGACGGCCACGTGATCCGCATCGTCGAGGCGCGCGACGCGAGCCCGGAGGAGAAATCCGTCCGCTGCTGCAACGCCGGCATGATGGTGGTCGACCGCGCCAGGCTTTTCGACCTGCTGGGCCGGGTCGGCAACGACAACGCCAAGGGCGAGTACTATCTCACTGATATCGTCGGGCTGGCGGTCGCCGGCGGCGGGCTGGTGCGCAGCCACACCGCGCCCGAGGCGGCCGTGATGGGCTGCGACACGCCCATGCAGCTCGCCCACGCCGAGGCGGTGTTCCAGCAACGCTTGCGGGGCCATTTCCTGGCCGAAGGCGTGGCCATGCTGGCGCCGGAGACGGTGCACTTCAGCTGGGACACCCAGGTGGCGCCCGGCGCCATGATCGAGCAGTTCGTGGTCTTCGCACCCGGCGTGAAGGTCGAGACCGGGGCGGTGATCCGGGCCTTCTCGCATCTGGAAGGCGCCCGCGTCGGCGAAGGCGCCCTGATCGGGCCCTATGCGCGGCTGCGGCCGGGCGCGGACATCGGGCCCGAGGCCCACATCGGCAACTTCGTCGAGGTGAAGAAGGTCGCGGTGGGCAAGGGCGCCAAGGCCAACCACCTTTCCTATCTGGGCGACGGCACGGTGGGGGCGGGCGCGAACATCGGGGCCGGCACCATCTTCTGCAACTACGACGGCTTCGACAAATGGGACACCCACATCGGCGAGGGCGCCTTCGTCGGCTCCAACACCGCGCTGGTGGCGCCGATCCGGGTGGGGGCGGGCGCCTACACCGGCTCCGGCTCGGTGATCACCAAGGACGTGGCGAAGGACGCGCTGGCCCTGGAGCGCGGCGGCCAGATCGAGAAGGCCGGCTGGGCTGCGGCCTTCCGCAAGCGCAAGCTCGCCGAGCGGGCGAAGAAAGGAAAGACGTGAGCGACGCCGATGCGCAGAAGCGCGCCGCCGGGGAGGCGGCCGCGGGCCTGGTCGAGGCCGGCATGGTGGTGGGCCTGGGCACCGGCTCGACCGCGGTCTGGTTCGTGAAGGCGCTGGCCGGGCGCGGGCTCGACGTCATCTGCGTCTCGACCTCAGTCGCCACCGCCGACCTCGCCCGCGACCTCGGGCTCAAACTGGCGGACCTTGGCGAAGTGCGCGAAATCGACCTGACCGTGGACGGCGCCGACGAGATCGGGCCCGGCCTGTCGCTGATCAAGGGCGCCGGCGGGGCGCTGCTGCGCGAGAAGCTGGTCTGGGAAGCCTCCAGGCGCTGCGTGACCATCGCCGACGCGGCCAAGCGCGTGCCGGTGCTGGGCCAGTTCCCGCTGTCCGTCGAGGTGGTCGCCTTCGGCCATCAGAGCACGTCCTTGCGGATCTGCGACGCGCTCACCGAATGCGACATCGGCGCGGCGCCCAGGCTCAGGGCCCGCGACGGGGCGACCTTCCACACCGACAGCGGCAATGTGATCTACGACATCGCCTGCGGCCGCATCGAGGACCCCGCGGCCCTCGCCTCGGCGCTCAAGAGCGTCACCGGCGTGGTCGAGCACGGCCTGTTCCTGGATCTGGCGGACCTGGCGCTGATCGGCACGCCGGATGGCGTGGTCAGCCTCGAGCCCTGAGCTTGAGCCCCAGCGCCGTGTGGCCGCACCCGATCTTCGTCATCAACCTGAAGACCAGCGGCGAGCGCCGCACCGCCTGCGACGCGCAGCTGACCCGCGTCGGCCTGACGCCGACCTTTGTCGAGGCGGTGGACGGGCGGACGATGTCCGACGCCGAAATCGCCGCCATCGTCGACGAGCCCGGCCGGCTGCGCCGCGCGCCCAAGCCGCTGAGCAAGGCCGAGGTGGGCTGCTACCTCTCCCACCTGGCCGTGCTGGAGACGATCGTCGCGCAGGACCTGACCCAGGCGCTGGTCATGGAAGACGACTTGCTGGCCGGGGAGGAGCTGGCCGCCGTGCTGGCCGCGCTCGCCGAAAAGGTCCTGCCGCCCTACGAGATGATCAAGCTCGGGATCAGCGAGCCTCAGGTGAAGCCGTTCACGCCCATCGTGCCGCTGACCGAGGCCTCGACGCTGGTGCGCCACCACAATGTGGTCAATTCGAACCTCGCCTATGTGATCACCCGCCAAGGCGCCGAGCGCTTCCTGAGATACGGCCGGCCGATCCGCTATCCGGTGGACGTGGCCATGAACCGCTCGTGGCGCCACGGGCTGGATATCCTGGGCGTGCGTCCGTGGCCTGTCCTGCCGAACCCGGCGTTCAATTCGACCATCGGGCAGGACCGCTTCGAGAACCCGGCCTGGACGCCGCTCGGCCGTCGGATCGAGCGCCGCGCCCGCAAGGCCTACGACAGCCTGGCCAAGCGCCTCGATCTCCAGGCGCGGCTGAAACGCGATGCGGCCTGGCGGTCGCGACACGACGGCGCGTAGGGATACCGGCGCTACCCAAGGGAAAGTCCCTGTGCGAAGTTCGCGTCTCCACGCGTGGAATGGACCGGGGAGGGACCCATGCTGTCACTGATCCTGGCCGCGGCGGCAGCCGTCGCCGATCCGGCGCTGCCGCCGCCCAAGGTGGTGTCGCCGCTGACCGTCACCGCCCAGCCCAGGGAGGCTCCGCCGGCGGACGTGAGCATCCAGTTGGACGCCGACGACGAGTCCATCGGCGGGCAGAGGGTCTCGGTGTGGCCGGCCTCCGCTTATGAGGCGCGGGCCAACGCCCACGTGACGCTGCGCTGCTACGTCGACACCCATGGTCTCGCCGAGCGGTGCCGCGTGGCCTACGAGTCGCCGCAGGGGCGCGGCTTCGGGGCCGCGGCCCTGCAGCTGCAGCCGACGCTGAAGATCACCCCGCCCAAGGGCCCGGACGGCGCGCCCATGGCGGCCACCCTGAACATCGCGCTGGAGTTCAAGGCGCCCGATCCGCAGAACAACCTGCAGGACCTGGAATCTCAGGGCGGCGACCTCGACTCCACCAAGCTGATCATGAGCCACAATCCGATCGCCATGCGGCGCGTGACCATGATGAACCATCCGGTCTGGGTGACCGCGCCCACCTTCGACGACCTGGCCAGGGCCTATCCGGGCCGCGGCGGCGGGGCCGAGGGCTATGCGGTCGCCCACTGCGAGGTGACCAAGACCGGCGCCGTGATCCACTGTTCCATCGCCAAGGAAGATCCGGTCGGACACGACTTCGCCAAGGCCGCGCTGACGCTGGCGAGCAAGTTCCGCGTCTCGGCCGAGGCGATGAAATACGCCCCGCACAACGCGCCGATCGAGGTGGACATCCCGATCCGCCTGCCGCCGCCCGCCGCCATCGTCGACCGCACGGTCAATGCGCCCCTTTGGCTGGCCGGGGTCGATCCCGAGCAGGCGCCCAAGCTGTTCCCGCCCGAGGCCGCGGCCAAGGGCGTCACCAGCGGCCGCGGCGTCGCCAAGTGCGTGGTGGCCGCCGACGGTTCGATGACCGACTGCGCGCCGGAGGCGGCGGATCCCGACGGCCTCGGCTTCTCGCAGGCGGCGGTGAAGCTGGCCTCGACCATGCGGATGAACCTCTGGTCGGCCGACGCCGAGCCGGTGGAAGGCGGCGTCGTGCACGTGGCGATCCGCCTGAACCTGAGCGGGGCGAACTAGCAGCCGCCAGCTAGGCCAAGGCCGCGCATCGGGCTAGACAGGGCGCCGTTTGCGGCGGGCGGGCGCATCCCCACATCCAGGCGGGGCCGCGGTTCGAGGAGCAACCCTTTGGCGAAATACGACTACGACCTCTTCGTGATCGGGGCCGGGTCGGGCGGCGTGCGCGCCGCCAGGCTGGCGGCCCTGTCGGGCGCGAAGGTGATGGTGGCCGAGGAGCACCGCGTCGGCGGCACCTGCGTGATCCGCGGCTGCGTGCCCAAGAAGCTGATGGTCTACGCCTCGGAGTTCTCGCACAGCTTCGAGACCGCCAGGGGCTTCGGCTGGACCATCGACAATCCCCGCTTCGACTGGCCCCGATTCCTGGCCGAGAAGGACAAGGAGATCGCCCGGCTCTCCGGCATCTATGTCCGCAATCTGGAGAACGCCGGCGCGGAGCTGGTGCACGGCAAGGCCCGGCTGATCGACGCTCATACGGTGGAGGTCGAGGGCCACGACCGGGTGACCGCCGGCAAGATCCTGATCGCTACCGGCGGCCGGCCCTGGATGCCCAAGGCTCTGAAGGGCGTCGAGCACGCGATCAGCTCCAACGAGGCCTTCCACCTGACCGAGCTGCCGAAGCGTATCGTGATCGCCGGCGGCGGCTATATCGCGGTCGAGTTCGCCTGTATCTTCAACGGTCTGGGCGTGGAAACCCACCTCGTGCATCGGGGCCCCAACATCCTGCGCGGCTTCGACGACGACATCCGCACCCACGTGACCGAGGAGATGGGCCGGCGCGGCGTCCGGGTGATCCTTTCCACCCAGCACGACGCCATCGAGAAGACCGCGACGGGGCTCGTCAGCCGCTTCACCGGCGGCCACCATTGCGAGAGCGACGTGGTGATGTTTGCGCTCGGCCGCGAGCCCTGCACCGATGATCTGGGGCTGGACGCCGCCGGCGTGAAGCTCGACGAAAAGGGCGCCGTGGTGGTCGACGAATTCTCGCGCTCCAGCGTCAAGAACATCTGGGCGGTGGGCGACGTCACCAACCGCATCAACCTGACGCCGGTGGCGATCCGCGAGGGCCACGCCTTCGCCGACACCGAATTCAACGACAAGCCCACCAGCTTCGACCACGAAATGGTCGCCTCGGCCGTCTTCTCGCAGCCGCCCGTGGGCACCGTCGGCCTTTCGGAGGCCGACGCCCGGCACAAGTACGGCAAGATCGACATCTACATGACCCGCCTTCGGCCGATGAAGACCGCCTTCGCCGGCGAGGACGAGCGCTGCCTGATGAAGCTGGTGGTCGACGCCGAGAGCCAGAAGGTGGTCGGCTGCCATGTGGTCGGCCCCGACAGCGCCGAGATGATCCAGATGGCCGCCATCGCGCTCAAGATGGGCGTCACCAAACAGCAGTGGGATTCCACCTGCGCGGTCCACCCGACGCTGGCCGAGGAGCTGGTCACCCTGCGCGAGAAATACCTGCCGCCGGGCCTGGGCCAGGCCGCATGAGCCGGGCCGCGGCGCGCGCCGGCTTCAGCCTCGCCGCCTGGTGCGGCTGGGTCTTGGTCTTCGGATTGGCGCTCACCCCGATCGCGGGCTGGATCGTGCCGATGGGCTTTGCGACCCTGCTGGGGCTGATGGGCCTGCTCACCCTGCCCGCGATCCGCGTGCGCGACGAGGACCGACCGACCGCCGTCCTGCTGCTGGTTCTGCTGGTCTGGGCGGCCATGTCGACGGCCTGGAGCCCCTATCATCCGTCCAAGGCCGGTAACAACACCGCCCTCAAGCTTGCCGCCGAGCTGCCGCTCTACTGGGCGGTGATCTGCGCCGCGCGCCGGGCCGATCCGCGGCTGAAGACGCTGGCGCTGAAGGTGCTCGCCTGGGGCTCGGCGGTGTTCGGCCTGCTGCTCCTGACGGAGTTCGCGACCGACGTGGGCGTCTACGACTACCTGCACATCCACTATCTCGGCCCCATCCGTCACGACATCTCCCAGGCCCATATCGCCCACTCCAGCTTCGTGCTGGCGGTGCTCTGGCCGCTGGGTCTGGCGGCGGCGGTGAAGACGCGGACGACGCCCTGGCTGGCTGTCGCGATGGTGGCGGGCCTGCTGGCCGCGGCGCTGCGCTTCGGCGCCGATGCGCCGGTGCTCTCGGTCCTGCTGGCCTTGATGGTGGGGTTCGCGGCCTGGCGTTGGCCCGCGGCGACGCCGCGCGTCCTGGCGGGCCTCGGGGTGGTCTATCTCGTGGGCGCTCCGGCGGTGGTCTGGGCGGCGCGGGCCACGGGCGATTACGGCGCCCTCCAGCACGCCGTCCCGCTGTCCTGGTCGATGCGCATGGGCTTCTGGAGCCACACATTCGACTGGATCGGCGACCATCCGCTGCGCGGCTGGGGCCTCGATGCGAGCCGCATGTTCGGCCCCGGGATCGTCCTGCATCCCCACGACGACGCCCTGCAGATCTGGCTCGAGCTCGGTCTCGTGGGCGTCCTCCTGGCGGCCGGAGTCTGGTGGACGGCGCTGCGCCGTTTGGCGCGGCCGGAGCGCGACCTCGGCGCCGCGGCGGTCACCGCCTCGGCCAGCGTCTACCTGCTGTTCGGCGCGCTGAACTTCGGCGTCTGGCAGGAGTGGTGGCTGGCGCTGGCCGCGCTGGTGGCCGCCGTGGGCGCGCTGATGGCGACCGAGCCCGCCGCCCCAGCATCGACCTGAGCGCCCATATCGACTAGAAGGCGCGCTTCCGCGAGGCGCTCCGATCGGGGGGCGTGGAGTTTGAGGACATGACGGAGCACTGGACGCCGGCCTCGTGGCGCGCGAAGCCGGCCAAGCACATCCCGGCCGACTATCCGGACCTCGCGGCCCTGTCGCGCGTCGAGCAGACGCTGCGCGGGATGCCGCCGCTGGTGTTCGCCGGCGAGGCGCGGCGGCTGAAGCTGCTGCTGGGCGAGGTGGCGGCGGGCAAGGCCTTCCTGCTGCAAGGCGGCGACTGCGCCGAGAGCTTCAAGGAATTCCACGCCGACAACATCCGCGACACCTTCCGCCTGATCCTGCAGATGGCGGTGGTGCTGACCTTCGCCGGCGGCAAGCCGGTGGTGAAGGTGGGCCGCATGGCCGGCCAGTTCGGCAAGCCGCGCTCCTCGGCGGTGGAGACGCAAGGCGACATCACCCTGCCGTCGTACCGTGGCGACAACATCAACGGCATGGAGTTCACGCCGCAGGCCCGCACGCCGGACCCGCAGCGTCTGCTGCAGGCCTACGGCCAGTCGGCCTCGACGTTGAACCTGCTGCGCGCCTTCGCCGGCGGCGGCTACGCCGACCTGCACAACATCCACCGCTGGACCCTGGGCTTCGTCAACGACAGCCCGCAGGGCGCGCGCTACCGCGAGGTCGCCGAGAAGATCAGCGAAACCCTGATGTTCATGGAGGCCATCGGCGTCACGCCGGAAAGCCAGCCGGCGCTGCACCAGGTGGAGTTCTTCACCAGCCACGAAGGCCTGCTGCTGAATTTCGAGGAGGCCATGACCCGGGTCGATAGCACCTCGGGCGACTGGTACGACACCTCGGCCCACCTGCTGTGGATCGGCGAGCGGACGCGCGATCTCGACGGCGCGCACGTCGAGTTCTTCAAGGGCATCAAGAACCCGATCGGGGTGAAGTGCGGGCCTGCCATGGAGGCCGACGACCTCAATCGCCTGGCCGATACGCTGAACCCGAAGAACGAGGCCGGCCGGCTGACCCTCTACGGCCGCTTCGGCGCCGACAAGATCGCCGAGCGCCTGCCGCGGCTGCTGCGCGCCACCCAGGCGTCCGGCCGCAACGTGGTCTGGGCCATCGACCCGATGCACGGCAATACGCTGACGGCGGCCAATGGGTACAAGACCCGCCCGTTCGACCGCATCCTCTCCGAGGTGAAGAGCTTCGTGGAGATCTGCAAGGCGGAGGGCGTGCATCCCGGCGGCGTGCACCTGGAGATGACCGGCCAGAACGTCACCGAATGCCTGGGCGGCGCGCGCGCCGTGGTCGAGGGCGATCTCGCCGACCGCTATCACACCCACTGCGACCCGCGGCTGAACGGCGAGCAGGCGTTGGATCTGGCCTTCCTGGTGGCCGAGAAGCTGAAGGACGAGCGGGCCGAGGTCGCCAGGCGCGCGGCGGTCTAGGCCGCCGCGGCCGCCTTCATCCGCTGGCGCGCCTGCTGGCGGGCGCCCACCGCGTCGACCAGGCGGCCGGCCGCGCCCAGGCCGAACGGCGGCATGTTGTTGTAGATCGTCTCGAAGCGGCCCGGCGCGATGACGTAGGTCTCGTGCCAGATGCCCACGTCGCCGTTCGATCCGACGGCCTTGTTGAACGCCTGCCAGGCCGGCAGGTGAGCCAGGTCGCGCTGCTTGGCGTAGGCCTCCAGGTGCTCGAAGCTGCGCCAGTACTGGATGACCACGGCATCGGGGAAGCTGAACATGTTGCGCGCATGCAGCAGGCCGAGCTCCGGCCGCGCCGCCAGCTCCTTCAGCATGCGCGGCATGGCCGTGGCGACCGGCCACCACTTCCAGACCTTCCACGGCCGGTTGATCCGCGCTCCGATCAGGAAGACGACGAACTCGCCCTCGATCTCCGCGCACATGCGCTTCTCGATCATCCCGGCCATGCCGCGTCCTCCACCCACATCCTGAAATACGTCGTCGAGGCGCGTTTGGATGTGCCTTCACCGCCACGTCGGGCGACCGAGCGGCAAGCTCGGCTTGCGGCGGCTGACGGCTTGCCCCCATATCCCCGGCTTCTTTGAACGTCCGAGGCTTCCCCATGGACCGCCCCGCGGCCCAGGCGTCCCCCCATGCGGGCGGGCGGGCCGAACGCGTCCGCTACGACCTGGCCCAGCTTTTGAAGCTGTCGGGACCGGTGGTGGTCGCGCGCCTGGGCATCATGGCCATGGGACTGTCGGATTCCATCGTGGTGGGGCGCTATTCGGCGGTCCAGCTCGGCTACCATGCGCTGGCCTGGGCCCCGACCAGCGTGATCATCACCATGGTGGTGGGCCTGCTCAGCGGCATCCAGGTGATGACGGCGCGGGCCATCGGCGAGGGACGCCGCGACCTCACCGGCGCGGTCCTGCGGCGGGGCGTGAGCTACGGCTTCTGGATCGGGCTGGCCTCAACCATCGCGCTGCTGATCTCAGGCCCGCCGTTCCTGCATTCCATCGGCCTGTCGAAGGACCTGGCGGACGGGGCGAGCCGGGCGCTGATCGTCTTCTGCCTGTCGATGCCCGGCTACGCGATGAGCGTGGCGGCGGCCTTCTGGCTGGAGGGCCTCGCCAAGCCCGGCCCGGCGGCGTGGTGCATGTGGGCCGCCAACGCGGTGAACCTCGCGATCGATCTCGTCCTGGTGCCGGGGACCTTCGGCCTGCCGGCGCTGGGGGCGGTGGGCGGCGCCTGGGCCACGACCGGGGCGCGCACCTTCCTGGCGCTCGCGACCTTCGGCTACATCGCCCTGATGCCCGAGGCCCGGGCGCTGGGCGTCTTCAGCAAGCCCGAACGCGACCGGCCGGCGGAGATCGAGCAGCGGCGCATCGGCTATGGCGCGGGCGCCTCGAACTTCTTCGAGGTGGCCTCCTTCGCCAGCATGAACGTGATCGCCGGCTGGCTCGGCGGGCTGGCGGTCGCGGCCTGGGCCATCGTGCTGAACGTCGCCGCCGTGGTCTTCATGGTTCCGCTGGGCCTGGCGACGGGGGCTGCGGTCCTCGTCGGCGGGGCCTACGGCGCGCGTGACGAGGCGGGCGTGAACCGGGCCGGCGCCGTGGCGTTCGGCGTCACCGCGCTGTTCGGCGCCCTGGTGACCTTCCTCGTCTGGCCCAACGCCGCCCTGATCTCCAGGGCCTATACCGACAACCCGCAGACGCTGGCGATGGCGGTTCCGGCGCTGGTGCTGGCGTCCGCCATGTTCCTGCCCGACGCCGTGCAGGTGGTGGTGGCCCAGTCGCTCCGGGCGCGCGGCGACGTCTGGCTGCCGACCTATACCCACCTGACCAGCTACATCGTGGTCATGGCGCCGCTCGCCTGGTGGCTGGCGATCCCGCTGCACATGGGGGTCATGGGCATCGCGGCGGCCGTGGTGGTGGCCAGCGTCATCTCCGGCGGCCTGCTGCTGGCGCGGTTCTGGAGTCTCTCCAGACGACCGCTCTAGCCCGCCCCCAGGATCCAGCCTTCTTCGCGCTCGGCGTCGAGGACGACGTCGGGCGGCGTGCCCTTCGAGGGGCCGAACAGGGCGCCCAGCTTGTTGGCCTCATCGAGGCGGGCGAAGTGCTCGGCCAGGGTGCGCACCTGCATCATGTCCTTGACCTCGCCGGCCGCGCCCTGCGGCTTCACCAGCGACGGATAGACCTCCGCCAGGACCACATCGACGCCGGCGAGATCAGCCTCGGTCAGCGGCTTGAAGCCGGTTTCGAAGGGCCAGACCCTGGCCGCCTCGCCGCGCGCGGTCCTCAGTCGGCGCACCACCGGAATGCCCATGATCGCCTGACCGCCCACCGAGCCGTTGTAATAGGTCTTCCAGATCGAGGCCGCGCCCTTGGCGACAAGTTCGGCGTGGCGGAATTCCGGCAGGTCGTCGGGGCCGTGCGGCCGGCTCTTGGTGGCCGACAGCGTGGTCTGGACGTCCTTCGGCGGCGCGCCCCAGAACGGGAATGGGCCATCGGTCAGAAGCCGGTTGAGCTGGGCCGCCACATTGAAGCGGTTGTTCACATTGGTAGGCTTGTCGACCACGCGCTTGCCGAGCTCATCCCAGGCCGCGCGCCACGGATCGCCCTTCAGCTTCAGGGCCTCGGCGAAGCCGCGCGGGAAGCCCAGCGGGAAGTCGAAGCCGACCAGCGCCCGCTCGGAGCGCTTCTTGAGGTCGTCGAGGATCAGGCCCAGCCGCGTCTCGGCCTCGACCCGTGTCGACGGATTGAAGCTCTCGAAGGCCATGCGGAAGCGGACGTCGCGCTTGAGCACGCCGATCCAGATGGAGTCCGCGCCCGTGGTCGGCTTGGCCGCGGCGCTCCAATCGACGATCACATAGGCGCTGAACAGGCGCGGCACGGGGGGCTCCTGGAACGAGTCTTGGCCGGACGGGCCGACAACCCCCCGTGGGTCGGTCAGGCCAGCTTCACCAGCATCTTACCGGTGTTCTGGCCGGAGAACAGGCCGAGGAAGGCGTCGGGCGCCTTGTCGATGCCTTCGAACACCGTTTCCTGCCACTTCACCTTGCCCTCGCGGACCCAGCCGGACAGCTCCTCGATGTACTTCGGCATCATGTCGAAGTGGTGCGAGACGATGAAGCCCTCCATGCGGATGTTCTTGCCGATCAGGAGCGCCAGGTTCGACGGGCCCGGTTCGGGCCGCGTGGCGTTGTAGATCGAGATCATCCCGCAGATGGCGAAGCGGGCGAACAGCTTGGCGGCGTTCAGCGCCGCTTCCAGGTGCGCGCCGCCGACATTGTCGAAATAGACGTCGATGCCCTCGGGCGCGCCGGCCAGGATGGCCGCCGTCAGGTCCTTCTCGGCCTTGTAGTCGATGGCGTGATCGACCCCGATTTCCTTGAGGAAGGCCACCTTGTCGGCGCCGCCGGCCGAGCCGATCACCTTGTGGCCCTTGGCCTTGGCGATCTGGACCACCATCGAGCCCACCGCCCCGGCCGCGCCGGAAACGAACACGACGTCGCCGTCCTTCAGGGCCGCGACCTTGAGCAGGCCCGCATAGGCCGTCAGGCCCGGCATGCCGGCCGCGCCCAGGAAGGCCTGCGGCGGCAAGCCCTTGGCGTCCAGCTTCTGCAGGCTGGCCGCCGGGGCGTTGAAGGCCTCGCGCCAGCCAAAGCCGGACTGCACCAGGTCGCCCTTTGCGAACTTCGGGTCGTTGGAGGCGGTGACCTCGCCGATCGCGCCGCCGTCCATCACCTTGCCCAGCTGGAAGGGCGGGGCGTAGCTCTTCACGTCGTTCATGCGGCCGCGCATGTAGGGGTCGACGGTCATCCAGAGGTTCTTCACCTGCACCTCGCCGGCGCCGGGGGCCGGAAGCTCGACGGCGGCGATCTCGAAGTTGTCGTGGGTGGGCAGCCCCTGGGGACGGCTCTTCAGCCGGACTTCTTTGACGGTGGTCATGGTGTTTCTCCTGCCGCTGACGGGCGGCCCCTTCAAACGACTGTTTAGCTCTTCCCGGCGGGTGGCGTCGAGGCCGTAGGCCGTGCTAGGCGCTCGCCCAGTTCGGAGCTTTCCATGGCTGAGTCTTTGCGGGGCGGGGTGATCGGCGCGGGCGTGTTCGGCGGCTATCACGCGCGCCAGTACGCCCGCCTGCGCGGGGTCACCCTCTCGGCCGTCTACGACCCGCATCCGGAGCGCGCCGCCCAGGTGGCCATGCCGCTCGGCGGCCGCGCCTTCCACGACCTGGACGCCTTCTTCGAGGCCGTCGACGTGGTGACCATCGCCTCGCCGGCCACCTTCCACGCCGAACAGGCGCTGGCGGCCATCGCCGCCGGCAAGCCGGTCTATGTGGAGAAGCCGATCGCGATCAGCGTCGCCGACGCCGAACGGGTGCGCGAGGCGGCCGACAAGCAGGGCCTGGTCGTCGCCTGCGGGCACCAGGAGCGGGTGCGATTCCAGGCCATGGGCCTGCTGGACGTGCCGGAGCAGCCGGTGCTGCTGGAAGCCTTGCGCCACGGCCCGCCGTCCGGCCGCAGCCAGGACGTCTCGGCGGTGCTCGACCTGATGGTCCACGACCTCGACCTGGCGCTCACGCTCTCCACCGCCGATCCGGTGACCGCGGAAGGCGAGGGGCGGATCGGGGCCAGCGGCTCATGGGACGCCGCCCGCGCCGAGGTCAGCTTCGAGAGCGGCTTCGCGGCGATCTTCGACAGTTCGCGGATGGCGCCGGAGCGCAAGCGGACCATGCGGGTGGTGTTCCCTTCGGGCGAGGTGGAGATCGACTTCCTGGCCGGGACCTTCCGCAACACCACGCCCTTCCGCCTCAACGCCGACTTTGAGCAGACCCCGGCCGCCAAGGATCCGTTGGGCGCGAGCGTCGAGGGCTTCCTGGCCGCCGTGCGCGGCGAGGCGCCGCGGCCCGTGGTGACGGCGCAGGAGGCGATCCGCGCGCTGGACCTGGCGCTGGCCATCGAACAGGCGCTCGACGAGCAGGGTTGATCTAGGCCGCGGCGGCCTCCTCGACCTGGCCCAGGCGGTCCTTGCCGAAGAACATTTCCTCGCCAACGAAGAAGGTGGGGATGCCGAACACCCCGCGCGCCACCGCGGCCTCCGTGTTGGCGACCAGCTCGGCTTTCACCTCGGGGTCCTGGGTGGCGGCGAGCAGGGCTTCGGCGTCGAGGCCGGCGGCGGCCAGCACACGGCGCACCACCTGCGGATCGTCCATCTTCTCGCCGGCCTGCCACATGGCCCGCTCGACGGCTTCCAGATAGGCCTCGCCCACGCCGGCGCGCCGGGCGGCGATCAGGCCGCGCATGATCAGCAGCGTGTTCACCGGGAAATGCGGGTTCATCCGGAAGCCGGCGATCGCGTGCTTCGCCACGAACCGCCGGGTCTCCAGGCCCTCGTAGGCGAGCTTGCCCTTCACCTCGCCGAAGGCCTCTCCGGGCGAGCGGTTGTTGGTCGCCTTGAAGATGCCGCCCAGCAGGCAGGGGATGATGTTGAGCTTCGCGCCGGTGCGCTCAGCGATCGCCGGCAGCACCTGGCGCGCCAGATAGGCGTTCGGGCTGCCGAAGTCGTAGATGAAGTCGATGGTCACGGGCTTGGTCATGGTCGGGCTCACCAGGTCTCGGTCCAGGGGCGCAGGTCGAGCTCGTGGGTCCAGGCCGAGCGCGGCTGGCGGGCCAGGGCCACATAGGACTGGGCGATATCCTCGGGCTTGAGGATCTCGTCACGGGCCGCGAGCGCGTCGACGTTGTCGCGATTGCCGCGGATGAAGACGCCGTCGACGGCGCCGTCGATCACCACGTGCGCCACGTGGATGCCTTGCGGCCCCAGTTCGCGCGCCATGCTCTGCGCCACGGCGCGCAGCCCGTGCTTGGCGGCGGCGAAGGCGGCGAAGCCGTCGCGGCCCCTCACGCTGGCCGTGGCGCCGGTGAACAGGATGGTCCCCCGGCCGCGCGGGACCATGGCCTTGGCGGCCTCGCGCCCGGCGATGAAGCCCGCGAAACAGGCCATCTCCCAGACCTTGGTGAACACCCGCGTGGTGGTCTCGCGGATCCCGAAGCGGACGTTGGCGCCGATGTTGAAGACCACGACCTCGAGCGCGCCGACATCGCGTTCGATCGCCGCGAAGAGTCCGACCATCTCCTCTTCCGAGCGGGCGTCGACCCCATAGGCGTGGGCCGCGCCGCCGGCCTTGCCGATGTCGGCGGCCAGCGCCTGCAGGTCCTCCAGGTGTCGCGCCCTGCGGGTCATGCAGACCACATGGCCCTCGGCCGCGAAGGCCCGCGCCAGCGCCGAGCCCAGTCCGTCACCGACGCCGACGATCAGGCAAACGCCTTTTTTCTCCGCCATCTGCCGCTCCGTTCGGAATTTGGACGAAGGTTGGTATTGAATCCGAACTCAGTCAATGGGAAGCTTGCGCATGAAATGGAATGAGCTCTCCGACCAGCCCTGTTCCGTCGCCCGCTCGGTCGCGGTGATCGGCGACCGCTGGACCCTGATGCTGCTGCGCGACTGTTTCCTGGGCGTTCGGCGGTTCGAGGATTTCGAACGGCGTCTGGGCATCTCGCGCAGCATCGTCGCCGATCGGCTGAAGCGGCTGGTGGCGGCTGGCGTCCTGCGGCGCGAGGCCTATCAGCAGCGCCCCGTGCGCCACGAGTACCGCCTGACCGACAAGGGCCTGGCCCTGCATCCGGTGATCATGGCCGTCGTCCACTGGGGCGACGCCCACTATGCGGGCGAGGCCGGGCCGCCGCTGATCCACCGCCACAAGGCCTGCGGCTGCGACTTCGCCCCGGTCATGACCTGCTCGGAATGCGCCGCGCCGCTCGCCGCCCGCGACGTCGAGGTCAGGCCGGGCAAGGTCTCGGCCAACTGAAGGCGCTCCGCCGGAGCGAAGCGCCTTCGAGGCGGCCGTCTGGGGACGGCCAATCAGAAGAATTTGTAGCGGAGCTCGATCCCGTAGGTGCGCGGCGGGGTGGGGTAGAAGGTCTTGCGGATCCCCTGGATGCAGTTGATCACGCCGCCGGCGACCACCGGACTGCAGGTCAGGCCCGCAGGGCTCGGCCCATAGATCGCCGAGACCGCGCCGTTGAGCAGTTCGCCGGTCGCGCCCTGGTCGTAGCCCGTCTTGTTGAAGATGTTTTTGATGTAGGCGATGACCTCGTACTTGTCCCGGTTGTCCTTCCACAGCGCGCGCGCGTCCCACTGATCCCAGGACGGGGCCTCGTTGTACCAGCGCTTGAAGAGGCTGCCGTAGGCCTTGTCGCGCCAGGCGTAGGACACGTTGGCGGTGAGCGCGCCGTTGGCGATGTTGTGCCAGGTGTAGTTGGCCGCCACCGCGATCTTGTTGCGCGGGGCGTTGGGCAGGTCGTTGCCGGACAGGTTCTGCGCGCGCTGGAAACCGCCGCCCGGCAGGCCCAGCGTATTGGCGTCGGCCACGCAGTCGCCCGCCACCGCCGCCCCGCCGGCCTGGCATTGGGCGACGGTGTGGATCGGGTTGGCGCCGACCTGGACGGCCGTCGGATCGACGGTGTCGACGGCCGAGCCCTGCTCGATCTTGGTGTCGTTGAAGGAATAGTCGAGGATCAGCTGCAGGTCGTCGATCGGCTGCCACAGCGTCTCGAGCTCGAAGCCTTCGGACCGCGATTTCGGCACGTTGTAGAAAGAGGTCGTGTTCTGGGCGATCGGCAGGCCGCCGAGGCTGCCGCTCTGGATCACCGAGATCGGGATCTGCAGGTTGTTGTAGCTGTAGTAGTAGGCCGCCATGTTGGTCTGCAGCGACCGGCTCCAGTTCTTCTTGAAGCCCACCTCGTAGGCGTCGACGGCCTCCTTCTGCGAGAAGGGCAGGAAGCTGAGCACCGTGAAGATGCCGATGTTGAAGCCGCCGGAACGATATCCGCGGCTGTAGCTGGCGTAGAGGTTGGTGTCGGTGTCCGGCTGCCACTCGGCCTTGGCCGTGCCGGTGATCGCCTGCCAGCTGCCGTCGTACCGGCGCGTGGCGAAGCCGGTCGCCGGATCGAAGCTGGTGGGTCCCGTCACGCCCTGCGGAACCTGATCTAGCCCGAGGCCGGTGCCGCCGGCCACCACCGTGTTCACGCCGGTGAGGTCGAGCGGCGCGACGAAGAATTCCGGCGGCGTGCCGCCCAGACAGGCCGGCAGGCCGAAGCAGAGCAGCCGGACCTGTTCCTGGCCATATTTGCGGTCATGCGAATAGCGCAGGCCGCCGGTCAGGGTCAGGGTGTCGAAGACCTTGTAGTTGAGCTGGCCGTAGGTGGCCCAGGACTCGTCGCTGACCGAAGGGCGGTTGTCGAACCGCCGGTCGGTCCCTGGCACGCAGCCCACCGGCGTCACGGTGGCGCCGGCGCCGGACAGGCAGACGCCGAACGGCGGAACCTGGGACCAGCCCACCTGGCGGAGATCCTCCTGGGTGTACACCGGCTGGGTGTAGTGCTGCTTGAAGTAGTAGGCGCCGGTGATCCACTGCAGCGGCCCCTCGTTCGTCGAGACGAGGTTCAGCT
This sequence comes from Phenylobacterium sp., assembly GCF_035944335.1. Taxonomy (GTDB): domain Bacteria; phylum Pseudomonadota; class Alphaproteobacteria; order Caulobacterales; family Caulobacteraceae; genus Phenylobacterium. The sequence goes on from NZ_DASZBG010000025.1 coordinate 26,968, forward strand.
CGTGGCTCCAGAAGCTGTTGTGCTCCTGATAGTTGAAGGATTCCAACGGGAAGAACTGGGTGACGCCGGCGGTGAAGGAATCCACCGGGGCCTGGCGCGTGCCGTTCGGCACCGAGCCGGTCAGCAGGTAGTAATAGGATACCCCGCCGGTGATGTATTTCACGTCGAAACCGGGGGCGTGATAGGTCCAGTGGCTGGCCACCGTGTAGGCGTTGGGCAGTCGCACCCGGTAGGAGATCGGGTCGCTCTTCTCCCACGGGCTGCTGTGCGCGCTATTCACGCATCCGGTCGGGCTGAGCAGCACCACATTGCTGACCAGTCCGCTGCAGCCGAAGCCTTCGTTGATGTTGGTCGAAGCCTGCGGGAATTCGATGATATTGAAGCCGTTGCCGCCGTTCGGGTGGCCCGCCGAAATGTCCGGCAGCACGTGGCCGGACTGGTCGTAGATGTTGGGGGACCAGCCGCCGGATTGGGCGCCGGGGCCGCCGGCCCCGTTCTGCCAGTTGTTGTAGCCGATCTTGCTCCACATCTCGAACTTGTCGTTGAACTGGACCGCGACCTGGCCTTCGAGGAAGAAGGTGTCGATCACATTGCCCTCGGACGGTCGTCCGGGCGTGGTGTTCTTGATCCAGCCGTCGCTCTGGTTCTCCCATTGGCCGGACAGGCGGAATTGCACATTGTCCAGCAGGGGTCCGGAGACCGCGAACTCGGCGTTGGAGTGGTTGTAGTTGCCGTAGGAGACGCGGCCCTCGGCGTACCAGTCCTTGGTCGGCCGCTTGGAGATCTCGTTGATCGCACCGGCGATGGCGTTGCGCCCGTAGAGGGTGCCCTGCGGCCCGCGCAGCACTTCGACGCGGTCGAGAAACAGGGTCGAGGCGCCGGCCCGCACCGCGAAGGTCTCGTAGACCCCGTCGGAATAGTTGGCCACCGAGGCGTCGGCCGACAGCACGTTGGTCAGCCGCCCGAGGCCGCGCAGGGTGATCCGGTCGGTGGACGTCGAGTACTGCAGACCCGGCGTGAAATTGGTCATGTCCTGGATGGTCTGGATGCCGACCACGTCACGGGTCTTGTCGGTGAAGGCCGAGATCGCCACCGGAATGTCCTGCAGGTTCTGCTCCCGCTTTTCGGCGGTGACGACCAGCTCTTCGATGGTGTTGGTGGTTGCGGCCGACGACCCCGGTCTCGTCTGGGCGTGAGCGGTTGGGCCGAACGCGGCGGCCAGCAGTGCGCTGGTCGCAAACAGGGTAAGCCTATACTGCATCGGTACATTCCTCCCCATATGGCGCAGTCAAACGCCTGTTTGTTGGGGCGAACGCTGATCCTCCGAAGCTTGGCCGTCAACGCGGAATTGCACGGCGTTCGGCGACCCGCGATTGGCGAGTGGGCTCGCTGTGGACTTCCGGTAAGGGGTGACCCGGCGTAAGGATTCGGCTTACCAGGAGGACCTCGCCATGAGCGCCAGCGCCCACGAATTCGCTTTCCAGACTATCGACGGCGCGTCCCTGCCGCTGACCAGCTTCCAGGGCAAGGTGGTGCTGGTGGTCAACACCGCGTCCAAGTGCGGGCTCACCCCGCAGTACGACGGGCTGGAGAAGCTCTATTCGGAGTACAAGGATCGCGGCCTGGTGGTGCTGGGCGTGCCCTGCAACCAGTTCGCCGGCCAGGAGCCGGGGACGGAAGCCGAGATCAAGGACTTCTGCGAGACCCGCTTCAACGTCGATTTCCCGCTGACCTCCAAGGTCGACGTGAAGGGCGACGCCGCCCACCCGTTCTACAAATGGGCCAAGGACCAGCTGGGCGAGCCCGCCGAGCCGGTGTGGAACTTCCACAAGATCCTGATCGGCAAGGACGGCGGCGCCCTGCGCGCCTTCGGCCCGCGCACCGACCCGATGGACGATGAACTGACTGCCGCGATCGAAGGCGCGCTCTAGCCCACGTCCACCACGATCCGGCCGCGGACCTTGCCCTCGACGATCTCGGCGCCCAGGCGCGGCAGGTCGTCGAGCTTGGCGTGGGTGGTCATGGTCTCCAGCTTGCCGAGGTCGAGATCGCGGGCGAGACGGCCCCAGGCTTCGACACGGTCGGGCTTGGGCCGCATGACGCTGTCGATGCCGGCCAGCGTCACCCCGCGCAGGATGAAGGGGGCGACCGAGGCCGGCAGGTCCATGCCCTGGGCCAGGCCGCAGGCGGTCACCACGCCGCCGTACTTGGTCTGGGACAGCACGTTGGCCAGGGTGTGGCTGCCCACCGCGTCGACCGCGCCGGCCCAGCGCTCGCGGGCCAGCGGTCGGGCCGGGCCCTGGAAGTCGGCGGCGTCCACCACGTCGCTGGCGCCGAGGCCGCGCAGGTAGTCGCCTTCGCTGTCCTTGCGGCGCGACGAAGCGACCACCTGGTACCCGAGCTTGGCCAGCAGCGCGATCGCCACGCCGCCGACCCCGCCCGCCGCGCCGGTGACCAGCACCTCGCCCTTGGCCGGCGTGACGCCGAGCTGTTCGAGACGCAACACGCTCAGCATGGCGGTGTAGCCGGCCGTCCCGATGGCCATGGCCTGGGCGGCGCTGAGCCCGTCGGGCAGCTTCACCAGCCACTCGCCCTTCACGCGGGCCTTGCCGGCATAGCCGCCGCTGTGGCTCTCGCCGACGCCCCAGCCATTCAGCACGACGCGGTCGCCGGGCTTGAACTCGGGATTGGACGAGTTTTCCACCACGCCGGCGAAGTCGATGCCGGGCACCAGCGGCCAGGCGCGGATGATCGGGCTCTTGCCGGTGAGCGCCAGGCCGTCCTTGAAGTTGACCGTGGTCGCCTCGACGCGGACCACCACGTCGCCGTCCATCAGGTCGTCCAGCGTCAGCGCCTCGAAGCGGAGCTCCTGGCCGGCGTCGGTCTTGTGCGCGCGCAACGCGCGGAAGGTCTCGCTCACGACGTCTTTCCTCTATTCGGCGGCGGATTTTGACGGCGCCAGGCCAAAGCGTTCGCCGCGCCGGCCGCGCACGGCCAGGTCGACGGAGAGCAGCCGCCGCTGGCCCTCCACGCGCATCTCGTTGCCGGGCATCCACATCATGGCCACGTAGTCGCCGAGGCTATCCTCGACGGCCTGGGTGAAGCCCTGGGCGTCCTGCGCCTTGTTCATCTGGATCTTGGCCATGCGCAGGGTCTCGGCGGAATTCTCCGCCACCCGCCGCGCCCAGCCGAGCGTCTCGCGCTCCAGGTCGGCCTTGGCGTAGACGCGGTTGACGAGCCCGTAGTCCGCCGCCTCGGCCGCGGGGATGAACCGGCTCTCGAAGACCAATTCCTTGGCGCGGCGGATGCCGATGTCCCAGGGGATGGTGTTGTACTCCACGAAGCCGCCCAGGAACTCGGCGTCCTCGGCGGCGAAGATCACGTCCATGGCCGCCGCCAGCATCCAGCCGGCATAGATGCAGTAGCCCTCGACCATGGCCACCGTCGGCTTGGCGAAATTGCGCCACTTCACCAGGAGGTCGAGGTTGTACTTCTTGAACTGGTCGTAGGTCTGGATGCCGGGCTTGGCGCCTAGCCCATTGCGGTAGGCCATGCCCTCCGGCGTGCCGAGGTCGTGACCGGTGGAGAACACGCCGCCGGCGCCGCGCACGACCACGACCTTGACCGCTTCGTCCGCGCCGGCCAGCGCAAAGGCCGCGTCGATTTCGTCGAGCATCCGGTAGCCCTGGGCGTTACGATACTGCGGCCGGTTCAGGACGATCTGCGCCACGCCGTCCGCCGCGGTGTAGATGATCTCTTCGAACGCCATGTCCTGCGCCTCCGACCGCCGCTTGCCCCGGCTGGACGCATGGGCAAGTCTTCGCTGCAAACGTCAAGTCCCCGGGGATGCATGAGCGACGCCCACGCCGTCATCGAGGAGAGCCTGGAGCGTCTGGCCGAGCGGGCGGGCGACCCGACGCGGGCGGTCTATGCGCGGCTGTTCGCCCGCTATCCCGAAACCGAGGCGCTGTTCGTGCGCGATGTCGACGGCGCGGTGAAGGGCGAGATGCTGGCCAAGGTCTTCGAGATCGCCCTCGACCTCTCCGGCGCCAATGCCTACGCGGCCAACTTCATCGCCTGCGAGGTGGTCAACCACGACGGCGTGGGGGTGTCGCGCGAGACCTTCCCGCGGTTCTTCGACGTGGCGGTGGAGACCTTCGCCGAGCTGCTGGGGCCGGAGTGGACGCCGGCCTACGCGGCCGCCTGGCGTGGCCTGGTCGATCGCGTCGAGGCGATCACGGCGGCTGCCTGAATCCCCAACGAAAAGGGCGCCCCGCTGGCGCGGGACGCCCTCGTCGCAAAGGCCCTGTGGCCTAGAAGCGGTACTGCAGTTCCACGCCGTAGGTGCGCGGCGGGGTCAGGAAGTAGGTGGTGGCAATGCCCTGGTTCACCGGCGTGGGACCGATGCCGGGCAGGCCCAAGGTGTAGGCCGGCACGAAGCCCGCGCGACGGCTCGCCGTCGCCCCGCCCTCGTAGCCGAGGTCGTCGAACAGGTTCTTCACGAAACCGATCACCGAGTACTTGTTGTCCTTGTCCTTCCAGGTCAGGCGGGCATCGACCTGATCGTAGGCCGGCGCCTGGTAGTAGCTCCGGTTGAAGATCGAGCCATACTGCTTGTCGCGCCAGATGTAGCTGACGGACCCCGTCAACGAGCCCGGCTGGAATTCCACGGTGTAGTTGACGTTCAGCGCCACCTTGTTCTTCGGCGCGTTGGGCAGATTGCCGCCCGACAGGTCCTGACCGCGCGAAAACGTCCCGGTGAAGATGTCGCAGCCGGGCTGGGCGGCGGTGCATGCGCCCCCCGCCGAGGTCGGCTTGGCGCCGGGCGCGATCGCGCTCGGGTCCGCCGGGTCGATGACGCCCGATCCCTTTTTGATGTGGGCGTCGAGGTAGGAGTAGTTGAACAGGACCTGCAGGTGGTCGATCGGCTGCCAGATGGATTCCAGCTCGAAGCCCTGCGACACCGACTTCGGGATGTTGAAGAACACCTGCTGGGTGGTGCCGACGCCGCCGCCGGTGGGGACGATCGAGATCGGCACCTGGGCGTTGGAGTAGTCGTAATAGAACAGCGCCATATTGGCCTGGAACGTCCGCCCGAAGTCCTTCTTCAGGCCGAGTTCGAACGCGTTCGAGTGCTCCGGATTGGTTTCCGGATTGGCGCCGAAGAAGCCAGCGTTGCCGATGTTGAAGCCGCCCGCCTTGTAGCCGCGGCTGTAGCGGAAGTAGGCCATGGTGCCGGCCTCGGGATCCCATTGCAGGCCGGCGGTGCCGGTGACGGCGTTCCACTTGTCGTTGTAGTGACGCGTGGCGAAGCCGGTAGCCGGGTCGATGGTGGTGGTCGACGACACGCCGCCCGCCTGACCGGGGGAGCCTGGGCTGCCGGGGGTCAGGCCGTTGGTCACGCTGCCGAGCTGGGTCAGGTCGACCAGGAAGTTCTGACCGATGCCCTCGGGCCCGAACCCGCCGGTGCAGGCCGCCACGTCGACGCACAGCAGGCGACCGCTTTCGGTGCCGTGCTTGGTGTCCATGGTGTAGCGCGCGCCGAGCGTCGTCTTCCAATGCTCTGTGAAATTCCAGTCGATCTGGCCGTAGACCGCCTGGCTGTTGGTGAAGATGTCGGGGCGGGAGTCGTAGTAGCGGTTCAGGCCAGGCGCGGCCGGGCAGACGCCGCCGGTGATCGTGCAGGTCGCGTTGGTGAAGAAGCGACCGTTGATGGTCGACTGGTCGAGCAGCACCCCGCCGGTCGGCTGGAGGTATTCTTCGTCGTAGTAGTAGAGACCTGCGATCCACTGCAGCGGCCCCTTGTCGGTCGACGAGAGGTTCACCTCGTGGCTGACCCAGTTCAGCGCCTCGCGATACTCAGAGGCGTTCCGGGGACGGATGACCGACCCTGGGCCGCCGACGAAGCTCGGCACCGTGAACTGCAGGATCGCCGGCGAGTCGGCCGGCAGGATTTCGCTATAGTTATAGGCTGACCCGCCGCCGATGTACTTCAGGTCCATGTCAGCGAAGTGGTAGGTGAACTCGCTGGCGAAGATCATCGTGCCGGTCAGTTTCTCGCTCGAATTGATGGTCGAGGAGAACTTGCGCGGGTCGCTGCTCGCGGGGTTGCTACAGGCTTGGGCCAGCGACACGCCGCCGGCGGTGACCACGTTGGTCACGCCGGTGTTCGGGAAGCAGGCATAGCCGGGGTTGATATAGAAGCCCGGGCTATTGGTCTGATAGGTCGCGAACGGACCGGGCGTGTAGCCAGTGCGCGCCCCCGGTCCGCCGCCGTTGTTGTGCCAGTCCTGCCAGGCCAGCTTCATCCAGCCGTCGAAGTTGTCGTTGAAGCGGAACTTTAGCTGACCCTCGACATAGCGCTGATCGATGATGCCGCCTTCGTCCTTGCCGCCGGCCACGACGTTGTGGAACCAGCCTTCGGTTTGCTTCTCCCAGTTGGCCCCGAAGCGGAACTGGACGCCGGGGATCATCGTCGGACCCGATACGGCGCCTTCCAGGATCGTGTGGTTGTAGTTCTGCACCTGCGCGCGGACCTCGGCGTAGAAGTCCTCGGTCGGCCGCTTGGAGATGATGTTGATCGCCCCGCCGATCGAGTTGCGCCCATAGAGGGTGCCCTGCGGACCGCGCAGCACTTCCACCCGGTCGACGAACAGCGGCGTCTTGCCGGCTTCGGTGGTCGAGGAGGTGTAGATGCCGTCCGAGTACTGCGCGACGCTGATGTCGGCGGCGTGCACGTTGGTCAGGCGGCCGACGCCGCGCAAGGTATTGCGGTCGTTGGAGGCGTTATATTCCAGACCCGGCGTGAAGTTCGTGATGTCGGTGATCGTATTGATCCCGACGAGGTCACGCTTTTCGGAGGTGAAGGCCGAGACCGCCACCGGGACGTCCTGCAGACTCTGCTGGCGCTTCTCCGCAGTGACCACCAGCTCCTCGATGGTGTTCGACGAGGCCGCCGTCGTACTACTTGTGGTTTGGGCTTGCGCCGTCGATCCGAGCGCGGCGGCTAGCACGGCGGTGGTCGCCAAGAGGCTATATCTGAACTGCATGTTTGCTGCCTCCCCGCAGCGGGCTGGGACGCTATTTCGGTGCGCCTGGGGAGGCGTAGCTGCAGCAGCAACCCCATACCCGTCAACGGATTCGTCATGTATTATCGTCGATAAGTTACTAACACTCACCTATGCTGGCGCCGAGGACACAGGTGGGGGACAAGCGATTCCCGTTTGAGGCCGGCCACCGGTTCTCCGGTTTCCGTCGCGACAACCTAGGGATGCGAATATCTGCTCTACCGGCCGCCCCGATCCGGCCTCGGAATCCATCGTCCTGACATCATTGGATTTCCGCGTCGCCGCGGCGTCGCCCGGTCGGCCGCGGGCGCTCCGCGCGGGCGTCGCCGACGCGTGGCGTCTTCCCTGCGCGAGGCCGGCCGCCTATGGAAAGCGGCCTCGCTTCAGGAGCAGCCCTCATGCACCGCCGCCCGGATGGATCCTGGGACAAGACGCGCCTGCCCAGCCGCCACGTGACGGAGGGCCCGTCGCGCGCCCCGCACCGCAGCTACTACTACGCCATGGGGCTCGGCAGCCGCGAGATCGCCCAGCCCTTCGTGGGCGTGGCCTCCTGCTGGAACGAGGCGGCGCCGTGCAACACCGCCCTGATGCGCCAGGCCCATGCGGCCTCGGAGGGCGTGAAGGCGGCCGGCGCGACGCCGCGGGAATTCTGCACCATCACCGTCACCGACGGCATCGCAATGGGCCACGAGGGCATGCGCTCCTCGCTGGTCAGCCGCGAGGTGATCGCCGATTCGGTCGAGCTCACCGTGCGCGGCCACGCCTATGACGCGCTGGTGGGCGTCGCCGGCTGCGACAAGTCCCTTCCGGGCATGATGATGGCCATGCTCCGGCTCAACGTGCCGAGCGTCTTCATCTATGGCGGCTCCATCCTGCCCGGCCGCTTCGAGGGGCGCGACGTCACCGTGCTCGACGTGTTCGAGGCGGTGGGCGCCCATGCGGCGGGGCGCAACGACATGGACGACGCCAAGCTGGCGGCGCTGGAACGGGTCGCCTGCCCCGGCGACGGCGCCTGCGGCGGCCAGTTCACCGCCAACACCATGGCCTGCGTCTCCGAGGCGATTGGCCTAGCCCTGCCGCTCTCCTCGGCCCTGCCGGCCGCCTATGTGGACCGCGACCAGTACGCCCGCGCCTCCGGCGAAGCCGTGGTGCGGCTGATTGAGCGCAACATCCGCCCGCGCGACATCTGCACACGCCAGGCGTTCGAGAACGCGGCCGTGGTGGTGGCCGCGACCGGCGGCTCGACCAACGGCGGCCTGCACCTGCCCGCCATGGCCCACGAGGCCGGCATCGAATTCACCCTGCGCGACTTCGCCGAAATCTGCGCGCGCACGCCCTACATCGCCGACCTGAAGCCCGGCGGCCGGTTCGTGGCCAGAGACATGGGCGAGGCGGGCGGCGTGCCCATGTTGCTCAAGACCCTGCTGGAGGGCGGCTTCCTGCACGGCGACTGCATGACGGTCACCGGCAAGACCATCGCCGAGAACCTGGCCGATGTGATCTGGCGCGACGACCAGGAGGTGATCCGGCCGGTCTCCAGTCCGCTGTCGCCGACCGGCGGCCTGGTCGGCTTGTGGGGGTCGCTGGCCCCCGACGGCGCCATCGTCAAGGTCGCCGGCCTCAAGCACACCCGCCATCGCGGCCCGGCGCGGGTGTTCGACGGCGAGGAGGCCTGTTTCGCCGCGGTCGCGGCGCGCGACTACAAGGAAGGCGACGTGCTGGTCATCCGCTACGAGGGCCCGCGCGGCGGCCCCGGGATGCGCGAGATGCTGTCCACGACCGCGGCGCTCTACGGCCAGGAGGTGGAGAACATCGCCCTGATCACCGACGGCCGGTTCTCCGGCGCAACGCGAGGCCTCTGCGTCGGTCACGTGGGGCCCGAGGCCGCGACCGGCGGTCCCATTGGCCTGGTCCGCGATGGCGACATCATCGCCATCGACGCCGACGCTGGGACCATCGAGCTGGAGGTCGATCCCATCGAGCTGGAACACCGCGCCCACGAGCTGGCCAAGGAGCCGCCGCGCCAGACCGCCTATGGCTCGGGCGCGCTCTGGAAGTTCGCGCAAGGCGTCGGCCCCGCCCATCTGGGCGCCGTCACCCACCCCGGCGCGGCGGCCGAGCGGCATGTCTACGCCGACATCTGATGCGGAGGCCCCGATGAAGACCCTGGGCCTCATCGGTGGGATGAGCGCCGAGAGTACGGCGGTCTATTACCGAGAGATCAACCGCCTGGTGCGGGAGCGCCTGGGCGGCCTGCATTCCGCCGCGCTGATCCTGTGGTCCGTGGACTTCGCTCCCATCGCGGCGTGGCAGGCCAAGGACGACTGGGACGCGACCGGCCGGGCGTTGGCGGAGGCCGCGCGCCGGCTCGAGGCGGCCGGCGCCGAGGCGATCGTCATCTGCGCCAACACCATGCACATCAATGCGCCGCAGGTGCAGGCCGCGACCGCGATCCCGCTGATCCACATCGCCGACGCCACGGCCGCGGCCCTGACGGCCCGCGGCGTCGCCCGCCCGCTGCTGCTCGCCACCCGCTACACGATGGAGAAGCCGTTCTACCGCGACCGGCTGGCGGCGCTGGGCCTGCCGAGCCTGATCCCGGACGCCGCCGACCGCGATCGCCTGCAGGCGATCATCTTCGACGAGCTGGTCAAGGGCGTCATCACGCCGGACTCCAAGGCCGCGGCGCTCGCCATGATCGATCGCGGCAGGGCGGCCGGCGCCGACGGCGTGATCTTCGGCTGCACCGAGATCGGCCTGCTGATCGACCCCGCCGAGCTCGACCTGCCGGCGGTCGACACCGCCATCGTCCACTGCGAGGCGGCGGTGGACTTCGCGCTGGGCTAGGGCAAGGCGCGTACGCCGAACAGATAGGGGTGGCCCCAGGCGAGTCCGGCCCAGACCGTGATGCCCAGGGCGATCCGCCACCAGCCGATCTCGCCCAGGCTCAGCTGCTGGCGTCCCGCGGCGATGGCCGCGAACGGCACGTTGGAGGTCTGGGCGGCGAAGGCGTCCCAGCTCTTGCCCAGAGCGCGCCGGCGCTTGGTGTCGATGCTCACGGTGCCGAACAGCGCCAGCGCCAGCATGGCGGCGAACAGCACGATGCCGGCGATGTCGCCGTTCACCAGCAGGTGTCCAGCGGCCCACAGCGCCACGCCCCACAGGAAGGGGTGGCGGGTGATCCGGAGCATGCCCTTGACCACGTCCACCTTCTGCAGGGTCGCTTCCTGCCGCACGCTGGTCGGGTTCGGCGTGGCGAGCCCGGGCACGATCAGCAGCATGGCGGCGAGCTGCAGGACGATCTGCAGCCAGCGGGTGATCGGCGTCACGCTCCAGAGCACCTCGTTGGCGGCGGCCCCATGGGCGCCTGTGAAGGCGAAGATCAACCAGGCGAGGCCGGCCACCGAGGCCAGGCTGAATAGACCCATATAGGCCCCCTGGCCGATCCGGGCCGTGAGCGCGTCGCGCACCGGCGTGCCGGACACCAACAGGTGGATGGTCAGGAAGAAGCCGACGGCGAGGATCAGCATCAGCATGGAAAGGCCCTCCGGGGCGGACGGTCGCGCTATCGTTTTACACTGTCAAGTTATGGCGTCGTCATCGTGCTCGTCCTCCGCCTGGTACGCGTCGTCGTCGATGTCCGGATCCCACGGCGCACGCTCCAGGCCGGCGGGCGGCGAGGGCGGGACCACCGGGGGGATCGGGGGCGGGATGGGTGGTGGGTCGGCGAGCGGTGGGTCCCGGCGGGGCAGGGGGCGGCGCAGCACGGCCTCGAAGCGGGCCAGCCAGCGGTTGGCCTCCTGCACGGATTCAGGCGCACTCATCGCGCCCTTGCGCCCGTCGTCCTGCGGCAGCCAAAGGTCCATGACGAAATCCGGGTGGCGCAGGTCGTCGAACACCAGCCGCAGGCGCACCTGCGCATCGGCGCCTGTCATCACGTCCAGCGCGCGCCGCGTCTCGCCGCGATAGACGCGGGCGAGCACCCGGCCATCGACGATCAGCTCGGCGCCGACCAGCTCCTCCACCCGGTAGATCAGGCACCAGGCGCCGGTGTCCCAGGAGACGGCGAGCTGGTTGGTGGTGAAGTTGAAGCCCACCGCCTTGCCGCGGCCGCGGGCGATCAAGAGGGCGTGGGCCGGCTCGCCCAGCACGCGCGTCAGGCTCCGCTTCAGCCGGCGGCTCTCGTCCATCGACCAGATGTAGCCGCCGCCCGCCAGCGTCAGGGCCAGCGCGGCCAGGCCCAGCGACAGGAGGAGACGAAGCACATCGCCCATAGGGCGAAGGCTACGCCCGCAAGGTGAGTCTTACCTAGACGTCGAGCTCGATCATGAAGGGCACGTGGTCGGATGGCTTCTCCCAGCCCCGCACGTCCTTGTGGATCGAGACGCCGCGCAACAGGTCGGCGGCCTGGGCGGAAAGCAGGGCGTGGTCGATGCGGATGCCGTTGTTCCGCTGCCAGGCGCCGGCCTGGTAGTCCCAGAAGGTGTAGGCGCCGGGCGCGCCGTCGGCCTGCAGGTAGGCGTCCGTCAGGCCCAGCCACTTCAGCGCGCGGAACGCCTCGCGGCTCTGCGGCTGGAAGAGGGCGTCGCCGGTCCAGTTCTGCGGGAACTCCGCGTCGCGCGGCTCGGGGATGACGTTGAAGTCGCCCAGCAGGGCGAGCGGCTCCTCCAGCGCCATCAGCGCGCGGACGTGGGCGTTGAGCCGCCCCATCCAGGCGAGCTTGTAGGCGAACTTCTCCGTGCCGATCGGATTGCCGTTTGGCAGGTAGATTGAGGCCACCCGCACGGGCCTCGGCCCGGAGATCACCGCCTCGATGTAGCGGGCGTGTTCGTCGTCATCTCCGCCGTGCTCGGGGTGGGTGGGCAGGCCGCGTCGCACATCCTCCAGCGGGGCCTTCGAGAGCAGCGCCACGCCGTTGTAGGTTTTCTGCCCGTGGACGGCGAGATTGTAGCCCAGCCGCTCGAAGGGTTCGGCCGGGAACTTCTCGTCGACGCACTTGATCTCCTGCAGGCAGGCGACGTCGGGCTTGGCTTCCTCGAACCAGCGGACGACCGTTTCCAGACGGGCGTTGATCGAATTGACGTTCCAGGTGGCGATGCGCATGGCGCGGGACGCTAGCGGCGCTGGAGGTCTGGCTCAAGCCGCGCCGGCGTAGACCTTGGGCCGCAAGGGCTTGATGCGCAGCGACAGGCCCGGCGCGACGCCCGGCGGCAGCGTGGGCCCATGCGCCTCCAGCTCCACGATGCGGCCCTCGATCAGGCACTCGATGCGCACGTCCGGGCCGCGGGCGGCGATGGCCCGCACCTCGGCCGCCAGCCCCGCCCCGTCGGAGGGCGCGAAGGTCACCTCGTCGGGCCGGAAGAACACCTCCACGGCGCCGTCGGGCGCGCCGACCGGGGCCTTGGTCTCCCAGTCGGCGACGGTCAGCCGGCCGCCATGCACCACGCCCGGCATCCGGCAGGCCGCGCCCAGGAAGTCGTAGACGAAGGGATCGGCCGGGTTCTCGTAGACCTCGTTGGGCCGGCCGAGCTGCTTCAGCTCGCCATCCTTGAGGATCGCCACCCGGTCGGCGAGGTCGAGGGCCTCCTCCTGGTCGTGGGTGACGAAGACGGTGGTCACGCCGGCCCGGTCATGCAGCTCGCGCAGCCAGCGGCGGAGCTCGCGGCGGACCTGGGCGTCCAGGGCGCCGAACGGCTCGTCCAGCAGTAGCATGCGCGGCTCGATGGCCAGGGCCCGCGCCAGGGCCACCCGCTGCCGCTGGCCGCCGGAGAGCTGCGTCGGGAAGCGCTTCTCGAGCCCATCGAGCTGCACGAGGGACAAGAGCTCGCTCACGCGCGCTTTCACGGCCTCCTTCGACGGCCGCTCGGCGCGCGGCCGCACGCTGAGCCCGAAGGCGATGTTCTGGGCCACCGTCATGTGCCGAAACAGGGCGTAGTGCTGGAACACCATGCCGACGCGGCGTTTGCGAACCGGCAGGGAGAGGAAATCCTCGCCGCCGAAATTGACCTCGCCGGCGTCCGGCGTCTCCAGCCCCGCCAGCACGCGCAGCAGGGTGGTCTTGCCCGAGCCCGAGGGGCCCAGGAGCGCCAGGAACTCCTTGTCATGCGCCTGCAGCGAGACGTTTTTCAGGGCCGGGAAACGGCCGAACGCCTTGGAGATCCCACGGATCTCCAGCGCCATGGGCGCGGCTTCAAGGTTTGCGGGCTGCGGCAAGTTCACCTGAGTGTCGCCACTCCAAAGCGGTCTTGAGGACGAGGGTGATGAGCCCGAGGGAAGCCAGGAGCGACGCGGCCGCGAAGGCCCCGACGAAATCATAGTCATTGTAGAGCACCTCGACGTGCAGCGGCAAAGTCGTGGTCTGGCCGCGGATGTGTCCGGAGACGACGGAGACGGCGCCGAATTCCCCCATGGCGCGCGCGTTGCAGAGCAGCACGCCGTAGAGCAGCGCCCAGCGGATGTTGGGCAGGGTGATCTTCCAAAAGGTGGTGAAGCCCGAGGCGCCCAGCGTCAGGGCCGCGGCCTCCTCGTCGGAGCCCTGGGCCTGCATCAGGGGGATCAGCTCGCGGGCGACGAAGGGCAGGGTGACCAGGATGGTCGCCAGCACCAGGCCGGGCAGGGCGAAGATGATCTTCACGTCGTGATCGGCCAGCCAGGTCCCGAACCAGCCCTGCGCCCCGAACAGCAGCACCCAGACCAGACCGGAAATCACCGGCGAGATGGAGAACGGCAGGTCGATCAGGGTCAGCAGGGCGGCCTTGCCCTTGAACTCGAACTTGGTCACCGACCAGGCCGCGGCGACGCCGAACAGGGCGTTCAGCGGCACCGAGATCGCCGCCACGATCAGGGTCAGGCGGATGGCGGCGCGTGCGTCCGGCTCTCTGATCGCGGCCAGATAGGCCGGGACGCCCTTTGCCAAGGCGTCGCGGAATACCGTCAGGAGCGGCAGGATCACCAGCCCGGCCATCACCGCGATGGAGGCAAGGATCAGCACCGGCGCGATGCCCGGCCGCCGAAGCGACGAGGGGCGGCGAGGGCGCGCCGCGATGGCTGCCGTCGTCATGCCCGCCCCCGCCCGGCGAACCAGGTCTGGACGGCGTTGATGGCGACCAGGGCCGTGAAGGAGATGGCCACCATGGCCAGGCCCACCGCCGCGGCGCCGGCATAGTCGTACTGCTCCAGCTTGATGACGATCAGTAGCGGCGCGATCTCGGTCTTCATGGGCAGGTTGCCGGCGATGAACACCACCGAGCCGTATTCGCCGACCGCGCGGGCGAAGGCCAGGCTGACGCCGGAGATCAGGGCCGGCGCCAGGGCCGGCAGCACCACGCGGATGACCCGCTGCAAGGTGGTGGCCCCCAGCGTCTGGGCGGCTTCCTCCACCTCGGCGTCGAGGTCCTGCATCACCGGCTGCAGCGAGCGCACCACGAAGGGCAGGCCGATGAACACCAGGGCGATGAAGATGCCGAGCGGCGAATAGGCGGTCTTGATCCCGACCTTGGCGGCGATCGAGCCCAACGGCCCGTTCGGCGCATAGATGGCGCTGAGCGCAATGCCGGCCACCGCGGTCGGCAGGGCGAACGGCAGGTCGACCAGGGCGTCGAGGATGCGCCGGCCGGGGAACTGGTAGCGCACCAGGGTCCAGGCGATCAGCAGGCCGAGCGGGGCGTTCAGCAGGGCGGCCAGCGCCGACAGGCCGAAGCTCAGCTTCAGGGCCGCGGTGACCCGGGGCGCCGCGAGCTCATGCCAGACTCCGGACAGGCCCAGCTCCCAGGGCCGGATGGCGAGCGCGGCGAGCGGCAGCACCACGATCAGCCCCAGATAGGTCAGCGTCAGCCCCACGCCCACGCCGAAGCCCGGCAGGATCGAGGGCTCCTTCCAGCGCGGGAGCGAGAGGGAGTGGGCCTGGTCCGTCACGAGGGCTTGTAGATCTTGTCGAACACTCCGCCGTCGGCGAAGTGCGTCGCCTGGGCCTTGCCCCAGCCGCCGAAGGCATCGGCGATGGTCACCAGCGGGAGCTGCTTGAAGCTGGCGGCATATTTGGCGGCGGCCTTGGCCTCGCGGGGCCGGAAGTGGTGCTTGCCGATGATGTCCTGGGCGATCGGGCTGTAGAGGAAGTTCAGGTAGCCCTCCGCCAGGAAGCGCGTGTTGTGCCGCTCGACGTTCTTGTCGACCACGGCCACCGGCGGTTCCGCCAGGATCGACAGGGACGGATAGACGATGTCGAACTTCGGTCCGAACTCCTCGATGGTCAGATAGGCCTCGTTCTCCCAGGAGAGCAGCACATCGCCCAGGCCCCGCTGCGCGAAGGTGGTGGTGGCGTCCCTGGCCCCGGTCGGCAACACCGGCGCCTGCTTGTAGAGCTTGCCCACATAGGCCTGGGCCGCCGCGTCGCCACCCTGTTTCAGGCCCCAGGCATAGGCCGCCAGATAGGCCCAGCGCGCGCCGCCGGAGGTCTTCGGGTTGGGCGAGATGATGCCGATCCCCGGGCGGATCAGGTCCGGCCAGTCGTGGATCTTCCAAGGGTTGCCCTTCTTCACCAGGAACACGACCGTCGAGGTGTAGGGCGTCGAATTGTTCGGCAGCCGGCTCTGCCAGTTGACGGGCAAAAGCTTGGCGCGCTTGGCGATCTCGTCGATGTCGGCGGCGAGCGCCAGGGTGACCACGTCGGCCTGCAGGCCGTCGATCACCGCGCGGGCCTGCTTGCCCGAGCCCCCGTGGCTCTGGTTGACGGTGATGGTCTGGCCGGTCTTGGCCTTCCAGTAACTGGCGTAGGCGGCGTTGATGTCCTTGTAGAGCTCGCGCGTCGGGTCGTAGCTGACGTTGAGCAGGGTGTTGCCGAGCGCCGGCGCCGCCAGGGCCATGCCGGGCAGGGCCGCCGCGCCGCCCAGCGCCGCGCCCGCGCCCACCAATTCGCGCCGGGTGATCGAGATATCGGTCATTCGGGTCATCCTGAAATGGAGCGGGCTGTCAGAACGCGAACTGGGAACGCAGCGAGATGACGTTCACGTCGGTGTCGATACGGGCGCCGGCCGTGTTCAGCCGGTCGACATTGATCCACTGATAGTCCAGCAGGAAACGAACAACGCTGTTGGGATACCAATTCAATGCGACAGTGCTGATCTTCTGCTCACCGCCGCGAATGCCGCCGAGCGGGGCTGCGGCGCCAAGCACGCCTGCGTGATCGTTCAGGTCGAGGACGCTGTAGCGCCCGCCAAGTTCCAGCGCGCCCCAGCCACCGCCGTGCAGCGAGAAGGGCCGGGCGGGCCGGATGCCGTTGAAGCCGCCGCTCGCGCTCGACCAGGCGCGCCGTTCCCCGGTGAGTGTCCAGCCGCCCTGCAGGTACCAGCCGCTGAACGCGGGATCGAACGGCGAGGGCGCCGTCCCCACGACCTGGCGGCTGACGTCGATCTTGAACCACTCGCCGGCCGCATAGAGGGTTTTCCAGCTGGCGCCGGCCTCCAGGCCCAGGGCCTGCACGCCGTTCGAGGCGATCGCGCCGGTGTCCACCAAGCGCGTCCCGCTCACCCGCAGCTCGGGGCGTTCCTGCAGGCGGACGGCCGTGGCCTCCGCCGGACCGAGCGCCGTGTCAGCCGGCTCCAGGACGCCCTGCAGAGAGGCGCCCACATGGACATCGTAGTCGGCGCCGTGGATCGGGTTCCAGGCGGCGCGCAGGATGTAGCCGGACTGCTGGCTGAGCTCCGGCGTCGTCGGCACGCCGACCACCTTGCCGGTCAGCACCGCGCCGGCGTACCAGCGCTCGCCGCGCGCAAAGGCGCCCACGCCGGCTCGCCCGTCGCCGCCCGCCAGGCCGCGCACCAGCTCGGCGATGGCCGCGCGCTCGAGGAACAGGGAGTCGGCGGCGCCGGTGGCGTCCTCCAGCCCGGTGGGCGTCGCCCAGGCGCCGGCCCGCAGGCGCAACGGCTCGGTCAGGCCGAAGGGCTTCCAGCCGGCGTATTCGACCCAGGCCTGGTTGAGCCCCGGGGTCTCGCCGCCGCTGCCGCCCCATTCGCCCCACAGCGCGAAGTTCCAATCTCTGTAGGCCGTGCCGTCGAAGCCGAACCGCACGCGGCGGAAATTGGTCCCCGAGCCCAGATCGTTATCGGTGCGAAGCGGGCTTACGTCGTAGTGAGCCGCGTCGAGCTGGACGATCGAGCGCAGGGCGATCTTGAAGGTCCCATCCGGCGTCGCGAAGGTCGGGCGGCTACCCGCCAGCGAGACGCTGGGCTGGCTGTGGACCTCCTCGCGGATCGCGCCTTGCCCGGCGGCGACCTGGGCCTTCAGGTCCGCGACCTGGGCCTCCAGCTGGTCGTTGCGCTTCTCGAGCGCGTCGAGGCGGGCCGCGAGGCTCAGCGCCTGCTCCTGGCTGACACCGCTCGCCGCCGGCGCGGCGGTCGTCACCGCCTGGGCCAGCGCCGCGGGCGCGACGCTGCACAGCAGGGCCGCGAAGGCGGCGGTCGGGACCAGCCGGGCGACCGGCGCGCGGGCAATCATTTCGGGCTCCCTCAGCAGCGTGCCGTGAAGCTATTCCGATAATTCCTATTAGATGAATAGGGATAAGCTGAAGGCGGCCGCAGATTTTCTGCGGCCTTGGGCGGGACTGGCGGACGGATCAGGCGCACGCCATGGTGGCGTCGGGCTTCTGTCAGGAGTTTCGCATGGCGCGGCGGGGTTTGGTCTGGGCGGTTCTCGGCGGCGTTCTGGCGCTCGCCAGCCACGCGTTGGCGGCCGCGCCGCGCGCCGAGGTCCCGATCAAGGAGGTGGTGCTGAGCGACGGCACGCGCCGCTACGCGATCACCGTCACGGTCGGCGCGACCCCGATCGAGGCGGGTGTCGACACGGGCTCCACGGGCCTGCGCATCCTGCCCAACACGCTGGGGCCGACGGATGCCAGGGCGGGCAGCCGCACAGCGCCCTACGCCTACGGATCCGGGGTGAAGCTGGACGGCATCTCGGCCCAGGCGACGGTGGCGATCGGCGCGGCGTCCGCCCCCATCGAGGTCGAGCTGGTCGAGCACGTCGGCTGCACCGAAGCCAAACCCCGCTGCCCGGCCACCCGGGTCTCGGCCGCCGACTACGGCATCCAGGGCGATGGCCTGCCGAAGGAGGGGTTCAAGGCGATCATCGGGATCAACATGGCCCGCGCCGACGCCGAGACGCCGCTTCGGGCGCTGGGCGCGCGCCGCTGGATCGTCGAGCTGCCGCGGCCGGGCGAGGGCGTCCCGGGCCGCTTGATCCTCAACCCGACCGACGACGAGGCGGCGGGCTATGCGCCGCTGAAGGTCATCGCGGCGTTCCGCGACCAGCACGGTGGCCTGCATGACGCCGTGCCCGGTTGCCTGGTCAACCGCGCCACCCAGAAGCGCGCCTGCGGCGCGGTGCTGCTGGATTCCGGCGCGCCAGGCCTGGGCCTGGCGAACGGCGGCCTGGGGGGCCAACCCTGGCCGGAGAACACCCCCGGCCTGCTGGTTTTCGCCGACGAGCACGGCCATGCGGTGGCCGGCGAGAGCTTCACGGTGGGGCTGCGGGCGCATGCCTCGCACCTCGGCTTCTCGGAGGATGCGCATGTCCCGGGCACGGTGATCTACGCCGGCCTGATGCCCTACTTCGCGTTCAGCGTGCTCTACGACCCCGAGGCCGGCGCCGTGGCCCTGAAGCCGCGTCCGCCCGCGCCCGGCGGGCCGCAGGGCGAGCTCGCCCCGGCGCACCCCTAGAAGAAGATTTTCCGCACGCTGAAGCGGACCACGCGCCCCACCGGGTCGAGGAAGTCCGGCTGGTAGCTGAGCGGCGTGGCGCCCGACGCGTCGCGCACCTCCTGGCGGGTGTCGAAGATGTTGCTGACCGCGAGGGTCGCCCGCACGCCCTTCAGCCACGGCTGCCGGCCGATCCAGCCGCGCTGCACGCCGAAGTCGGCGAACAGGCGAAGGTCCACCTTGGCCACGCTCGAGAACGTCAGGTCGCCGGTGGGTGAGCCCAGGTCGCCACGCACCACGGTCCCGCTGTGCCAGTTGGCGACGATGTTGCCGCCGAAACCGTTCTTGGTGAGGCCGGCGCGGGCCTCGATTTCGTGCCGCGGCTGGCCGGCGCCCGCGCCCGGCGAGCCGTCGAGCAGGTCGAACTTCGGCACGCCCGGCCGGACCACATACTCATCGGCGAAGTGGACCGTGTGGTAGATCGAGAACTGCACGATGGTCGGCGGCGGGCCCCCCGGCCGGCCGAACACCGCCGCCGCGCCGCCCGGACCGCCGGGGAAGCCGCCGCCGAAGCCGCGTCCGCCGCCGCCGCCACGTCCACCGCCACCGCCACCGCCGAAGCTGCCGCCGGGCCGGCCGTCGGGCCCGCGCGGCCGGTCGTCGCCGCCCGGCGCGCGGACGCGGGGCGGCGGCGGCGCGCCCAGCCGCCTGGTGAAGTTGATCCCCCAGCGCAGGTCCGCGGTGGTCTCCGAGGCGAAGTTCACCGGCCGCAGGTCGGCCTGCGTCAGCTGGCCCGAGGCGTCGCGAACGAAGCGGTCGGGGAACAGGGCCTCGATCTCGGCGGTCACCGCCGCGAAGGTCTTGATCGGGTTGATCGTCTGGCTGCGCACGTAGCGGGCGCTGAAGGTCAGGTCCTGCGCCGACCAGGGTTTCAGGTTGGCGCCCACGCTGAACACGTTGCGATGGTCGGCGATCAGATCGGCGACGCCGCCCGAGACCACTCGGACGTCGACCGTGCGGCCGGTCACGAAATCGAAGATTCGCGAGCCGGGCGTGACGATCACCGGCGAGCCCAGCTGGGCGATGGTCGGCGCCTTCTCCTCGCGCGTGCCGGAGATGTTGAACGTCAGCGGCGTGATCGGCGTCCAGTGCACGCCGTAGCCCAGCGTGGTGACGTCGCCGAAGTCGGAGAGGTGGTCGCCGGCGAGGTTGAAGCTGAGCGTCACGTCGCCGATCGCCGGCAGGACGCCCGCCTTGCGGCTGGTCAGCGGCGCGTCGACGTTGAGATGGCCGCTGACGTCGTTGCGCGCCAGGTCCACAGACTGGACCGCCCCGAAGCGTTCCGAGCGCGATGACGACCAGCTCTGCGCCTCGCCCACCCGCCAGGTGGTGAGCAGGTCCCCGGCCGGCAGCTTCATGAGCGGGCCCATGGCGATGGCGTGGACTTCCAGCGCGTCGGTCTGCGAGCGCGCCTTGTCCTGCGGGCGCAGCGCCAGGAGGCCGGCGGAGGGGGCGACGAACGGATCGAACGCCGGATCGTCGGCGCTGAGCCGCGCCTGCAGGTTCGTGGCGTCGAGGCCGCGGTCAACATGGGTCACGCTGTCGGCGTGATCATAGGCGCCGGTGAGGGTCAGCTTCCACTTGGCGACGTCGCGGTTGAGCGTCGTGGCCAGGTGCGCGGTCCAGCCGTCGCTGGTCTGGCGCAGCGGCCCGAGCCCGGTGAGGCTGCGGTCGACAAGCACCGGCGCCGCGAAGGGCGAGAACGGATCGCCCGCAGGCGTCAGCAGGCTGAGGCTCGGCAGGCCCTGCAGGCTCTGGCTGGTGGTCGCGCCCAGGGTGGCGTTCACCGTGGCGGAAATGCCGGCGAAGATCGGCCGGCTGTAGACGGCGTTCAGCGACACCTGCCGGGTGGAGGGCTGCAGGGTCCGGAAGCGGCCGTCGTGGGTGGTGTTCTGCACGCCCGCCGTCGAGGCGAAGTCCGAAAGGCTGAGCGGCCGCCCGCCCGTCGCCGCGGCGGGAACGCCGGCGATCGTCACCGGCCGGCCGGCCAGCGCGCTGAGGGCGGGGTCGATCTCGCCGCCGGGCGTGGCCGAGACCACATTGCCGAGCACGTCGAACGGCTGGCCCGCGCTCAGCGGCGTCAGGTTGCGCTGGTCCTCAGTCAGCGCCGCCTGGCCCTGCACCTTAAGGTCGACGTTCAGCCGGCTGGGGCCCTTGATGCGCGCCAGGTCGAGCTCGGCCTGGCCGGTCTCGGCGCCGCCCTCCGTCGCCACCCCGCCGCCCGCCTCGGCGGTCACGGCGCGGAAGAACGGCTTCAGCACGATGTTCACGACCCGCTGGTTCGCCGGGTAGCCGTACTTCAGCGCCACCTCCTCGGGCAGGATCTCGACGCGCAGGATCGCCTCGGTGGGCAGGTCGCGGATCTCGTTGAAGCCGGAGATGCGGCGGCCGTTCAGCAGGATCACCGGCGCCTCGCCGCCACGGCCGCGGTCGCTGCGGATCTGCGGCGCCAGTTCGTCGATCAGCTGGGTGAGGGTGCTGACGCCATAGGCCTGGATCTCGTCGGGATCGAGGGTCAGCTCGGGCTTGATGTCGCCGACCACGGCGCCGGGCTTGGGCCGGTCCGGATCGGCGGTGACCACCAGCTCCGAGACCGTCGCGGCCGGGGGCTTCGCCGGCGCCGTCCGGGCCGCGGCTGGCTTGGGCGCGGTCTGGGCCACGGCAAGGCTCCATACCCCGGCCATGAGCAGCGTCAGCGCCGCGGCCGGCGGCGTGCTGCGCCCGCTCAGTCTGCGATGGCTCATGGATCCCCGAAACCCGGTGCGGCGTGCGTCCCCGCCGCCGTGCTTCGCGGACTATGGCGTCGAAAGCTAGGCGGAGTTTTGCGGCGCGGTCACATCTTGACCGGGCGACAACATTCCGGCCCCGAAGCGAACGCAAGCTGCGCGCCTTGTGCCGCCCCGTCGAGGCGGTGAGGATTCCATCCCGTGCACGAGCTGATCACCGAGGCGAGCCTCCACCCGCTGTTCACCGGCGTGCCGATCGTGGCCCTGGTGGTCATCGGCTGGGCGGCCGTGCGCAGCCGCCGCCAGAGGCCCTAGCGGTCGGGGCCGATCCGGCGCCCTAGGCGCGCGGCGGCTTCGCGAAACGCCAGGATCACCAGGAATAGCGCCAGCGCCGCCGCGGCCGTCGCGGTCGCGGCCCACAGGCCGGCGTCGCGGGCCACGAGCAGGGCGAATTTGTCGCCGGCTCCGGAGAACAGCGAGCCGTTCGGCTCGTAGCGGTGGAAGCCCAGGTCGTAGGCGCGCGCGGCGAAGAGGGCGGCCGCCAGCCAATAGAGCGCCGTCGCCGCCGCCCCAAGGCCCGGCCGCCAGGGGACGGGGGCCCATTCCGTGTAGGGCTCGCGCGCGACGCTCATGGCTGCTCCCCTGGGTGGCGGACAAAGCGAATGTGTGGACTTGCTGCCATCGATCTGTTGGCTTCGCCGGCAGGAGATTCCGTTTGCTATCTTCGACGCCACCGACGCGCCGGCGCCTCAGTCGCCTTGGCGCCACGCCCCGCCTCGGCCTGCGTGTGCTTGTTGCGCTCGCCGGGCTGGGCGCGGCCGTGACGCCTCAGGCGGCGCACGCGGCGACCCGCATTTTCCGCCTGCCGTCGGAATCCCTCGAAGAGGCCCTGGTGCGCTTTGCGGTGCAGGGCGACGTCTCGGTGGGGGGCCTGCCGGCGACGGGCTGCACGGGCCGCAGCCGCCCGGTCCAGGGAGCCATGAGCCCGCAGACGGCGCTGGCCGCGATGCTGCCGCCCGGCTGCGGCTTCCGCACGATCGACGCCCGCACCTTTCAGGTGATCGGGGGCCGCGCCGGCGCGCCGGCCGGGCCGGCGTCGCCCGTCATGGCCAACGCCGTGGCGCCATTGGTGGTGACGGCCGAGCGGCGTCCCGAGCCGCTGACCGGCGCGCCCTATCCGGCCAGCGCGCTCACCGGCGCCAGCCTGCAGCGTCTAGGCGGGGACAGCTTCGAGGACGTCGCCGCGCAGTTCGTCGGCGTCACCGTCACCAATCTCGGGCCCGGCCGGAACAAGATCTTCATCCGCGGCCTCTCCGACGGCTCGTTCACCGGCAAGACCCAATCCACCGTCGGCCTCTATCTCGACGACCTGCCGATCACCTACGACGCGCCGGATCCGGACCTGCGGCTGGTCGACGTGGACCGGGTCGAGGTGCTGCGCGGCCCGCAGGGCACGCTCTACGGCTCCGGCTCGATCGGCGGCATCGTGCGGATCGTCACCGCCAAGCCCGATCCGGCGGCGCGCCAGGCCTGGGCCGAGGCGGGCGTCGAAGCCACCGAGCACGGCGCCAACTCCTCCGGCTGGGCCGCCATGCTGAACCTGCCGATGTTCGGCGGCCGCAGCGCGGTGCGGGCGGTCGCCTATCGCGACGACATCGGCGGCTTCATCGACAATCCGCCGCGTCGCCTGCGCGACCTCAACAGCAGCCGCCGGACCGGGGGGCGCATCGCCTGGGCGGCCGACCTCGGCTCCGGCTGGCGGGTCGACGCCAACCTCGCGCACCAAACGATCGACACCAACGCGGCGCAGTACGCGCAAGGCCCCTTCGGCCCGCTCACCCGCAACACCGAGGTGCGCGAGCCGCACGACAACAACTTCACCCAGCTCGGCCTTGGCCTCGTGCATGCCGGCGCCTGGGCCGATCTCAAGGTGTCGGCCGGCTTCGTGCAGCACGGCCTCGACACCACCTACGACGCGACCGGCGCCTTCGTGGCGGTCGACGAGACGCCCGGGGCCGTGAAGGCCTACGACGAGGGCCGCCGCGTGGACCTGGGGGTGCTGGAAGCGACGCTCACCTCGACCACGCCCGGGCGGCTGCGCTGGCTGGCCGGCATGTTCGCCACCCACACCCGCGAGAAGGACAGCGCCCTGCTGCGCTTCGTGACGCCGCCCGGCGACTCCCTGACGCTCTATCACCGCCGCGACGAACTGGCCGAGGAGGCGATCTACGGGGAGGCCGCCTACGACCTGACCTCCAGGTTCACGCTCACTGCGGGCCTGCGAGCCTTCATCTCCCGCACCTCGACGGTCGGCGACGACTTCGGGCTGGCGGGCGACCCCACCGAAGTCGTCCACGGCAAACATATCAACCGCGGCGTCGCGCCCAAACTGCGGCTCAGCTACGCCTTCGCGCCCGACGTGGCGCTCTACGCCCAGGCGCAGGAGGGCTACCGCGCCGGCGGCTTCAACCTGCCGTCCTTCGCCCGGCGTAATCCGGGGCCGGTGGTGGGGGCCGTGGCCTTCCGCCCCGACCGGATGTGGAACTACGAGGTCGGCGGCGTGGCGCCGCTGTTCGACGGCCGGCTGGTCCTGCGGGCGGCAGTGTTCCACGCAGAGTGGCGCTCGGTGCAGACCGACCAGTACTTCGCCAACGGCCTGCCGCTGACGGTGAATGTCGGCGACGGCTCCAACACCGGCCTCGAGACCGAATTCCTCTGGCGCCCCGACGAGCGACTGCAGGTGCGGGCCAGCATCCTGCTCAACGACCCGCAGCTGACGCGCACCACGCGCCTGCTGCCCGCCACTCCCGACAAGGGCCTGCCGGGCGTCCCCTACGGCACCGCGGCGGCCGACGTGCGCTACCGCTGGCCGGTGGGCCACGGCTTTAGCCTCGAGACCTCGGCCGAGGCCAACTACGTGGGTCGGTCCTACGTCACCTTCGATGCCGGCAAGGACGCCCTGATGGGCGGCTATGGCGCCGGCCGCGTGGCCGCCACGCTGGAGAAGGACCGCTGGCGGGTGGAGAGCTATGTCAGCAACGTCACCGACGGGACCGCCAACACCTTCGCCTTCGGCAACCCGTTCAGCCGCGCCCGCGCCCGGCAAACCACGCCCCTGCGCCCCCGCACGGTGGGCTTGCGCGTGACGCGGAGCTTCTGACGGTGGCCTTGACATTGGACGCGGCGCGCGGTGGTGAGCCTTGTCGGGCTTTTCGCGCCCGGCGCCGCGGCTTCGAGGATCCCTTTGGCGCGTCAGGGCAATTCCGCTCTCATCGAGGTCTATCTCGAACGCCGCCAGGATCTGGTGCGGTTTTTCACCGTAAGGTTGCGCTCGGCCGCCGCGGCCGAGGACCTGGTGCAGGAAATCTACCTGCGCCTGTCGAGCCGGGAAGGTCCGGACGCCGAGATTCAGAGCCCGACGGCCTATCTCTATCGCCTGGGCTCCAACCTGATGCTCGATCGCATGCGCGGCGAGCGGCGCGCTGCGGCGCGCGACCGGGCCTGGCGCGAGACCCACCGCACCGATGTGGGCTCCGACGAGGTCGACGAGACCCCGAACGCGCTCGCCGCCCTCGAGGCGCGCCAGCGGCTGGAGCGCATCGTGCAGGCGGTCACCGAGCTCGGGCCGCAGACCCAGCGGGTGTTCCGGCTGCACAAGCTGGAGGGGCTCAGCCACACCGAGACCGCCGCCCAGCTCGGCATCTCCCGCAGCGCGGTCGAGAAGCACATGATCGCGGTCCTGAAGCATCTCGCGAGGCGACTGCCATGACCGGCCGCCGCAACTTGGAGGTGATTCAGCCACGGTGGCGTCATCTGATTCAACGCAGGGCGGCATGTCGCCGCCGAGCGACGGATCGATGACCAGGACGCCGCAACATCTCGACGACGACGGCGTGGCCGAAGCGGCCGCGGCCTGGTTCGTGCGCCTGCAGGCGCCTGACGCCGCCCCCCAGGACTGGCAGGCGTTCGAGGCGTGGCTGCAGGCCGCGCCGGTCCATGCCCGGGCCTATGAGCACATCGAAGCCATCTGGGTCGAACTGGACGACCAGGCCCCAGCCATCGCCGCGGTGCTCGATACGCCGCGTCCGGCGCCGCGCCGCGACCGTCGCCCGGCGCCCCGTCAAGCCGCGGTGCGGCGAGCGCGCTGGCTCGGCATCGGCGGCGCGATCGCGGCCGGCCTCGCCGTCGCGGTGTTCATCGCCGAGCGTCCCGCGCCGGTGGCTCCGGCGACCATCTATGCCGCGGCGCCCGGACAGACCCGCACGATCCGCCTTGCGGACGGCTCGCAAGTGCGTCTGAACGCAGCCTCGACGCTCAAGGTCAGCTTTGCCCGCGACGCGCGTCGCGTGGAGCTTGCCGACGCGGAAGCCGCCTTCGACGTCACCCACGATGCCGAGCGGCCGTTCCTGATCACCGTCGGCGATAGCCAGGTGCGCGTGGTCGGCACGGAATTCGACCTGCGCCATCGGGCCGGTGCGACGCAGCTCACCGTGCGCCGCGGCGTCGTCGAGGTGCGGCCTGGCGCTGGTGACCAGGTGGTCAAGGTGGCCGCGGGCCAGCAGCTCGCCCACGAGGACGGCAGCCACGTGGCGGTGGTCACGCCGGTCAATGCCGACGACGCCTTCGCCTGGACACAGGGCCAGCTGATCTATCGCGACCGGCCGCTCTCCGAGGTGGCCGCCGACCTCACCCGCCGCTTCGGCCGTCCGGTCTCGATCGCCGATGCGCGCACCGCGGCGATCCGCTTCACCGGCGTGCTGGTCACCGACAGCGAGCCGGCGGTCCTGCGCCGGCTGGAGAGCTTCGCCCCCGTCAGGGCCGAGCAGACCGCGGGTGGGGTGGTGCTGCGCGGCCGCTAGCTTCCGAGCGCCGCCAGCATCTCGCGAGCGAACCGGGCCTCGTCGAAGCGCGCGCCCACAGCCGGGTCGAAACCGCGCCGCACCAGGATCACGTGCTTCGACGGCACGATGAACACGAACTGCCCGCGATTGCCGTTCATGTAATAGGTCCCCTCCGGCAGTCCGGCCTTGGCGCCGGGCAGCCAGAAGAACGCCCCATAGCCCGGACCGCCGTTCGCCGCGGTGTCCGGCTGGGCCGGGGCCGGCGCGGCCACGAACTTCGACCAGCCGACCGGCAGCAGACGCCGGCCATGCCAGACGCCGTCGTTCTCGTAGAGCAGGGCCAGCCGCGCCAGGTCGCGGGCCGTGGTCCACACCTGGCTGGAGAGGATGAAATTGCCCTGCCAGTCGGTCTCCGGCGTCGTGTGGCGCATGCCGATCGGCCAGAGCACCTGCACGAAGGGGAAATCGATCGCCCGCTGTCCGTCCCCCAGCGCGGCGCGAACGCTGCGCGAGGCCAAGAGGGTGTCGTCGTTGGAATAGCGCCAGCGGGTCCCGGGTTCGGCCTCCAGCGGCATCATGGTCGCGGCCTGGGTCACCGACGCCCCGCCCAGATAGATCTCGTCGGTCCGGTTGCCGGGCCCGTTGGTCCACAGGCCCGAGGCCATGTGCATCAGCTCGGCGAGCGTGATCTTCCCCCGCGGATCGCCCGGCGCGCGCCACTCGGGGATGTTGGCCGGCGCATCGACCTTCACCAGGCCGAGCTGATTGGCGCGGCCGATCACGGTCGCGGTCAGGCTCTTGGCCGCCGACCAGGTGCGTTGCGGGGTGTGCAGGTCGAAGCCCGCCCGGTAGCGCTCGGCCAGGATGGCGCCGTCCTTGATCACCAGCACGGCCGTCGTCGTGCCGCCGGCCGGCGTCACCGCCGCATCGAACAGGCGCGCCACCGCGGCGGCCAGGGCGGGGGGCGCGGGCGCCGTGGCGTCGCGGTCGCCATCGGGCCAGGCGCGCGCGTCGGGGTCGCCCGGCGGTGGCTTGACGGCCAGCCGCGGCAGCCGGGCGATGACCTGCGGCCCCGCGCCGATCGGCAGTTCCGAGCAGCCAAGCCCCGGCCGCCAGGCGGAGATGCGCGGTGGCAGCTTGGCGTCGAAGGCGACGCTGACCGTGCGCGCGGCGGTGTCGATCTTCGCCGGGAGGATCCGCACCAGCGCCTGGTATTCGGGGTAGATTCCTTCCAGGTCATCCGCCGCGATCTGCTCGGCCGTCTGGTGCGCGTTGAACAGGCCGCTGCACAGGAAGGCCGCCTTGTAGCCGGCGGCGAGCGCCCGGGCGTGGGCGTCCTCGGGCGCGGCCCGCGCGCCCAGCGGCGCAAGGGCGATCAGGGCCGAAAACAGGACGGCGCGCATCGATGGCTCCCCCGGATGGATGAGCCGAGGCTAGCAGGACGTTGGACACCGCGCCAAACGCGCCCTCTGTCCGCCTCGACGGAGCCTTGAGGGCGCCCAGCCGTTGAGGAGGTCCCGCATGCGACGAGCAGGAGATGCGCCCATGAGGGCCCGAGATGTCCGCGCCATCGCCTTTTGGCTGACCAGCAGCTTGGTGCTGCTGGTGGGCGCCTACCTCGTGTCGCGCAGCGTCATCGCCTCGGTCGCCCTCACCGGCGCCTACAACGCCTGGCTGCTCACCCGCCCGCGCATGCGCCGCGTCGTCCGCCGGCTGCGCGGCGAGACGGTGGATTTCTCGGGCTACTACATGGATTAGCGCCCCTTCAGGCGAAGTGGGACCCGGTTCGCCGCCCGGAAGGGGCGCCAACAAGGATTCCTGACGCGCAGCCGGACGCAAAAGTGGTTCCCACTTTTGCTGGCTGTCGCTTCAGGCCACGATCTGCTCGGGCGCCCAGACGTCGCCCCGCTTGGCCTGCAGGATCTCGAACTCCCCGTCCTCGATACGGGCGGCGGTGAGCACGCCGGTCGCATAGCCGCCGGTGTCCAGGCCCAGGCGGTGCTCGGTGATCTGCGGCTGTTCGGAGAGCCAGGTGTGGCCGTGGACGATCACTTTCTCGAACGGCCCCGGCTGATCGACGAAGCCACGGCGGATCCACATCAGATCGTTCTCGGCCTGCTCCGCCAGCGGGGCGCCGGGCCGGACGCCGGCGTGGACGAAGGCGTAGTCGCCGATGACCACCATGGTCTCGAGCTGCTGCAGCAGGCGCAGATGTGAGGCTGGCATCCGCTCCAGCAGTTCGTCGCGGGCTTGCAGATAGGCCTCGGCGCCCGCCTCCGCCGCCGGCGGCTCGACGCCGTAGGAGAGCAGGGTCTCCGCGCCGCCGAACCCGATCCACGGGCCGCCCCGCTCGGGCGCGTCGAGGAATTCCAGCAGCGCCTGCTCGTGGTTGCCCTTCAGGAAGTGGATCTCCAGGTCGCCGCGCCGCTGCAACCAGACCAGCGCCTCCATGACCCGCGCCGAATGTGGCCCGCGGTCCACATAGTCGCCCAGGAACACCAGGATCGGTCGGCGGCCCTGTGCGCGTTCGGCATAGTCGGCGGCGAGTCGGGCCAGTACGTCCTTCATCAGCTCGTAGCAGCCATGCACGTCGCCGATCGCATAGACCAGCTCGCCCCCGACCTTGCCCGCCGCCGGCTGGGGCCCTTCCGTCACCACCATGGACGGAACCGTGGGAGGAAGCGGTCACGTCCCGCGCTGGTGCGGACCTCGCGTCCGCGGCTGCGGGCGGCGGCGCGGTCGAGGTCGCGCGTCAGGGCGCCGTAGCCGGCGACCAGGCCCGCGGGATCGCGAGCCCCCCGGCGGCGCAGCGAGGCCCAGCGGTCGCGGTCGTCCACCAGGATGGCGCGCGGCGCGCCGGCGCGGATCGCTGCGGCATAGGCGGCGCGCAGCCGGCGATCGGCGGCCTGGACCTGGGCATAGCCGGTCGCTCGCGGCCGTGCGTGGCGCAGGGCGGAAGCGGCCGGGCCTGTACTCGCAGCCTCGACCGGGGCGGGCGCGGCGAGGGCGGCGTCGGCCGCCTGCGGGGTCTGCAACGGCGCGACCATCTCCACGGGAATGGCGGAAGGGTGCGTCCGCGGGGGCCTGGCGCCATGCGGCGTCTGGACGAGGAGGGCGCCGGCCGCGAGGCCGGCCAGGGCCGCCGCGGCCAGGCCGCCGAGGGTCGTGGCGGACAGCCGGCGTACACGATGGCCGGGCGCGAGGGGGGCGCGGGCGACCCGCCGGGCGCGCGGCTCAGGGGGCGCGGCCGTCGTCTCGCCGAAGATCGCCTCCAGGTCGGCGGAGACCGAGCGCGCGCGGTCGCGCCGCTCGCCGCCCGCAGGATCGTGCAGGGGCAAGCCGAAGGAGGATGCTGCGTCGGACGCCATGGATCAGGACCTCAAGAACCCGTGCGCCGTCCCAGAGCACGCGAAGCGATGCTGCTCTAAACTTCCGCCGCGAAGCTTCGATCCCACGGCGAGGCGGAAAGCCCGGCTTGCACCGGCCGAAGCACGATGATACTTAAGCAATCACTTAACTGATGGAGTCGCCTTATGCTCGTGCTGCACGGCCACCCGCTGTCGACCTTCGTGATGAAGGTGGAGATGGCCCTCTACGAACTGGGGACGCCGTTCGAATTCGAGATGCTCGACCTGGGCGACGCCGGCCATCGCGCGCGCTTCTTCGCGTTGTGGCCGCTCGGCAAGATGCCGGTGCTGCAGGACACCGATCGCGGCGAGACGGTGCCGGAAACCAGCGCCATCATCGAATACCTCGAGACCTGGTATCCGGGCCGCATCGCCCTGATCCCCAGGGACCCCGACCTCGCCTGGCGGGCGCGCCTGGCCCAGCAGATCTTCGACCTGCACGTCCAGGTCCCGATGCAGAAGATCGTCGCCGACATCATGCGCCCGGCCGACGGCAAGGACCCGATCGGCGTCGCCGACGCGCGGGCCGCGCTCGGCCGCGCGCTCGACCTGGTGGATCGCCAGATGGCCGAGCGCACCTGGGCGCTGGGGGAGGTGTTCAGTGTCGCCGACTGCGCCGCCGCCCCGGCCCTGTTCTACGCTGACAAGGTCCAGCCCTTCGCGGCGAGCCACCCGGCCGCCTGGGCCTATTTCGAGCGCCTCAAGGCCCGCCCGTCCTTCGCCCGCGCGCTCACGGAACTTGAGCCCTATTTCCATATGTTCCCGGGATGAGCCCTGAGCCTCTCGACCGCGTCTTCCAGGCGCTCTCCGACCCGGCCCGGCGCGCCATGCTGGAGCGGCTGACCCGCGGGCCGGCCTCGGTGAGCGAGCTCGCCCAGCCGCTCGCCATGTCGCTGCCGGCCGTGGTGCAGCACATCGCGGTGCTGGAGGGCAGCGGCCTGGTGCGGACCGAGAAGATCGGCCGCGTGCGCACCTGCCAGATCGAGGCCGGGTCGCTGCAGCGCGCCGAGCAGTGGATCAACGAGCGGCGGATCCAGTGGGAGCGCCGCCTCGATCGCCTGGGCGACTACCTCGCCCTACAGACCAAAGACGAGACCAAAGGGAAGACGCCATGACCGAACGCCGCCTCACCCCAAGAAGCATCACCCACGGCAGCTTCAGCCTGGAACGCACCTACGACGCGCCCTGCTCGGCGGTGTTCGCCGCCTTCGCTTCCGAGGCGGCCAAGGCGGCCTGGTTCCATGGCGGGGAGGGCTACGCCATCGTCGAGAAGGCGTTCGACTTCCGCGAGGGCGGCCAGGAGGTGCTGGTCGGCCAATGGGACAACGGCACGGTCACTCGCATGGACCTCACCTATTTCGACATCGTGCCCGACGAGCGCATCGTCTACGCCTACGAGATGACCCTGAACGGGACCAAGATCTCCGTGTCGCTGGCGACGATCGAGTTCAAGAGGGCCGGCGCCGGCGCGCGGCTACAGCTCACCGAGACCGGCGCCTATCTCGACGGCTACGACGACGCCGGCAGCCGCGAGCACGGCACCAACGCGATCATCGACCGCCTGGCGGGCGTGCTGGCGAAGGTCCCAGCCTAGGGCCTGGGCGCGGGCGCCTGCCGCGTCAGGGTGACCGGCAGGGCCAGCCCCTGTTTCCAGGTTCCGCTGAACGTCGTGTTGTCGGCCGAGAATTCGCCCTCGAGCTCGGCGCCGGCCGTGAGGAACAGCATGCTGGCCTTGGGGCCATCCCACTTGATGGCGGCGGACGGGATGGAGACGCCTTGATCCAGGCTGTCGACCACGGCGCTGGTTTCGCCCTTGTCGGTCTTCACGTGCAGCACGAGGTGGAACTGTTGCGGTCCGGCCTTCAGCACGCCCGCATAGTCGCCGTCGTGGGCCTGGGCGGCCGCGGAGCCGGCGAGGAGGAGCGCGGCGGCGCAGCCGAGCGCGGTCAGGCGTGCGGATTGTACGAATGACATAGGCGAATTCCCCGAACTTGATCGGTGCAGCTTACGCCGCCCGGCTCAGATCGAGAAGCTGACGCCGCAGCCGCAGCTCGACTTGGCGTTGGGATTCTTGACCTGGAACTGGGAGCCGACCAGCTCGTCGGCCCAGTCGATCTCCGACCCCTTCAGGAGGACCAGGGAGATCTCGTCGACCAGGGCGTGGGCGCCGTCGCGCTCGATCACCAAGTCGTCGGGGGCGATCTCGTGGACCAGGCTGAACTCGTACTGGAAGCCCGAACAGCCGCCGCCTTCCACCGCCAGGCGCAGCAGCACCTCGCGACCGTCGGCCTTCGAAAGCGCGTGCAGACGCGCCGCCGCGGCGGCGGAGAGGGTGAGATCGGTGGTCTTGGCGGGGGCTATGGTCATGTCTGTTAAACGAAATGTCGGCTTAGCCTATATGAGGTCCCCTGCGGCTTCGACCAAGAGGCCGGCTATTTGAAGGCCGCAATGCCGTCCGTCCCGTCTCGCGCCCCCTATGCCGAAGATCCCTCCGCCTCCCGCGGCCGCAAGGTCGCCGAGCCGGAGAGCCGCACCCGCACGCCGTTTGCGCGCGACCGCGACCGTATCATCCACGCCACGGCTTTCCGAAGGCTGAAGGAGAAGACCCAGGTCTTCGTGGCCCACGAGGGCGATCACTTCCGCACCCGCCTGACCCACTCGCTGGAGGTGGCGCAGGTCGCCCGCTCGCTGGCCACGGCCCTGGGCCTCGACGCCGACCTCGCCGAGACCATTGCGCTGGCCCACGACCTCGGCCACCCGCCTTTCGGCCACGCCGGCGAGGACGAGCTGCAGATCCAGATGGAGGGCTTCGGCGGCTTCGACCACAACGTCCAGACCTTCCGGGTGGTCACCAAGCTCGAGCGCCGCTATCCGCGCTTCGAGGGGCTGAACCTCACCTGGGAGACGCTGGAAGGCGTCATCAAGCACAACGGGCCGGTGGCCGACCGGCTGGACCGCCCGTCCTGGCGCGCCATCGCCGAGTTCGACGCCGACTACGACCTGCGGCTCGACACCTGGGCCTCGGCCGAAGCCCAGGTCGCGGCCCTGGCCGACGACATCGCCTACAACAACCACGACGTCGACGACGGGGTCTCGGCGGGGCTGTTCTTCCTCAAGGAGCTGCTCGACGTGCCCCTGATCGGGCCGCACGTGGCGAGCGCGCTTGCGGATTATCCCGACTGCGACCAGTCGATCATCCGCATGGAGGCCGTGCGCCGGATGATCGGGGCCATGGTCGACGACGTCCTGGCCGAGACGCGCCGTCGCGCCAAGGCTGGCAAGGTCGAGAGCCCCGAGGACGTGCGCATGCTAGGCCACGCCCTGGTCGCCTTCTCCCGCGACATGGTCGAGGACCTGGGCGCGCTTCGGGCCTTCCTGATGGAGCGGATGTATCGCCACTGGCGGGTCAACCGCACGCGGAGCCAGGCGCGCCGCATGCTGGGCGAGATGTTCCAGCTGTTCCTAGCCGAGCCCGACGTGCTGCCCGCCGAATGGGGCGCCCGGGCCCAGGATCGCGACCAGGCCGGCCGCGCGCGCGTTGTCTGCGACTACGTCGCCGGCATGACCGACCGCTTCGCCATCGAAGAGCACAGGAAGCTCTTCCACCTGGACGTGTGGGGTTAGCGCCCAAGCGATCCCGCCTCTCTACGGAAGGGATGCGTCTCGACGTCACCTTCCGGCCGCCCGCTCGCCCACAGAAAATGCGCCCCTGAGGACCACCCGGGACGCAACCCCCGCTAGACTTGGGTTTCGACGCGCGTGATTCGCCCGGAGCCTGACCATGTCCGACCACGAGCGCGGCGCCTATACGCCGCCCACCGATGCGCCGCTGGCCTTCGAGGCGCGCCAGCCGGTGCGCGGGGCGCGGCCGTTCCCCCTGACGCTCGTGGTCAGCGTGCTGGTGCTCCTCGGCCTGGCGGCGGCGATCTTCGTCTTCTACCGCTCCGGCGTGCGCCAGGCGGCCGGACCGCCGCAGGTGGTGGGAACCCCGGTGGGCGGCCTCAAGGCCGCGGCGCCGGCCGACGCCCAGCCGCAGGACGCCGCCGCGGGCCTGGAGATCTACCGCTCCGAATCCGGCCAGCCGCCGCAGATGGTCCCGGCCCAGCCGAAGTTCGCCCCGCCGCCGGAGCAGCCGCAGGCGCGCCCACAGGCCGGCCCGCCGGTGGTGATCACCCCCGCGCCCGCCGCCCCGGCGCCCACCGCGACGCCTCTGCCGCCGGCCCAGGCGACCCAGCCGGCGCTGCGCCCCGCCCAGAATCCTCCGCCGCCGGCGCAGGCTGCGGCCCAGCCGCCGGCGAAGGCGGCTGTCGTCCCGAAGAGCGCCGCGGCGATCCCGGCGCCCAAGGCCGCGCCGGTCGACAAGGCGGCCGCGACGCCGAAGCCTAAGCCGCCGGCCGAAAAGCCGCCCGAGAAGCCGGCCGAGAAGTCCGCCGCCACCGCCAAGGCGGGCGCGGCGGCGGTGCAGATCGGCGCGGTGTCCTCGACGGCGCTCGCCGACCAGACCTGGAACGACGCCGTCGCCGTCTCGCCGGGCATGGCCGCCGGCAAGGGCAAGGGCGTGGAGAAGGTCGAGAAGGACGGCAAGACGCTCTACCGGACCTCGGTGACCGGCTTCGCGTCCAAGGCCGAGGCCCAGGCCTTCTGCGCCAAGCTCAAGGACGCCGGGAAGGCCTGCTTCGTCAAATGAGCCCCCGCGCCTGCATCCTCGGCTGCGCCGGCCCGACGCTCTCGAAGGAGGAGATCGCCTTCTTCCGGGACGTAAAGCCGTGGGGTTTCATCCTGTTCGGACGAAACGTCGAGACGCCGGATCAGGTCCGCAAGCTGACGGACGCCCTGCGCGGCACGGTGGGCCGCCCCGATGCTCCGATCCTCATCGACCAGGAGGGCGGCCGGGTGCAGCGGCTCCGCGCGCCCCATTGGCGGA
This sequence comes from Phenylobacterium sp., assembly GCF_035944335.1. Classification (GTDB taxonomy): domain Bacteria; phylum Pseudomonadota; class Alphaproteobacteria; order Caulobacterales; family Caulobacteraceae; genus Phenylobacterium. Next base: position 61,683 of record NZ_DASZBG010000025.1, read on the forward strand.
CCTATCCGCCGGGCCGCGCCTACGGCCGGCTGGCCGGCAACGATCCCCTGCTGAAGCGCGAGATCGCCCGGCTCGGCGCGCGGCTGATCGCCCATGACCTGGCGGCGCTGGGCATCAATGTCGACTGCGTACCGGTGCTGGATGTGCCCGATCCCGCCGGACACGAGATCATCGGCGACCGCGCCTATGGCCAGACCCCGGACGAGGTCGCCTCGCTCGGCCGCGCCGCCGCCGAGGGCCTCATCGCCGGCGGCGTCCTGCCGGTCATCAAGCATATCCCCGGCCACGGCCGCGCCATGGCCGACAGCCACCTCGAGCTGCCGGTGGTGGAGGCGTCCTGGGACGAGCTCGACACCCGCGACTTCCCGCCGTTCCGGGCGCTGTCCGACATGCCCATGGCCATGACCGCCCACGTGATCTACGCGGCGATCGACCGCAAGCACCCGGCCACCACCTCGAAGAAGGTCCACCGCAAGGCGATCCGCGGGGCGATCGGCTTCGACGGCCTCTTGATGACGGACGATCTCTCCATGAAAGCGCTCAGCGGCGATTTCACCGACCGGGCGCGGGATTCGCTTTCCGCCGGCTGCGATGTGGTGCTCCACTGCAATGGCGACATGGGGGAGATGAAGGCCGTGGTCGCCGGGACCGGCCCTCTGAGGGGCAAGTCCGCCCGCCGCGCGGACGCCGCGCTGGCGCGCCTCCCGCGCAAGGCCGAGCCGCTGGACCTCGCCGAGGCGGTGGCCCGCTTCGAGGCCGCCTTCGAAACCCGGCCCGCCGCATGAGCGTGACCTACCAGCCGGGCCTCGATTTCGCGGCCGCCGAGAACGCCGCCCTCGACGGCGAGGCCCTGATCGTCGACCTGGAGGGCTATGAAGGTCCGCTGCACGTGCTCCTGGCGCTGGCTCGCAGCCAGAAGGTCGACCTGCTCAAGCTCTCGGTGCTGAAGCTCGCCGAACAGTATCTGGTGTTCGTGCGCGAGGCGCGGCGCCGGCGCTTTTCCCTGGCCGCCGACTATCTCGTCATGGCCGCCTGGCTCGCCTACCTGAAATCGCGCCTGCTCTTGCCCAAGGCCGAGAAGCTGAAGCCCGACGAGGTCCCCGCCGAGGAGATCGCCGCCCGCCTCGCCTTCCGCCTGGCCAAGCTCGACGCCATGCGCGCGGCCGCCGAAGCCCTGCGCACCCGCCCGCAGCTCGGCCGCGACGTGTTCGGCCGCGGCGATCCGCAGGCCATCCGTATCATCCCCTCCGGCCGCATCGAAGGTGACCTCTATTCGCTGATGAGCGCCTACATCGGCCAGCGCCAGAAGGAGAGCGCCCGGCGCTATACGCCCGCCCCGCCGACCGCCTATCCGCTGGAGGACGCCCGGGAGCGCCTGCGCCGCCTGTTGCCGGAGCTGGAGCGCTGGACGCCGCTCGCCGGCGTCGCCCCGCTCGGCGCCGCCGACCAGGGCCCGAGCCGCGCCTCCTATGTGGCCTCGACGCTGTCGGCCAGCCTGGAGCTCGTCAAGGACGGCGCCCTGGAGGCCCGCCAGCTGGAAGCCTTCGCCGACGTCTTCCTGCGGGCCCGGGCCGCGGTCAGGGATGAGGCGGCATGAGCGACGTGATCCACACCGAGCGCGAGGTCGAGGCGCTGCTGTTCGCCGCGGCCGGTCCGCTCAGCCTCCAGGACATGGCGCGCCGCCTGCCGGAAGGCGCCGACGTCGAGGGCGCGCTGGCGGCGCTCGCCGCCCGCTACGCCGGCCGCGGGGTGGAGCTGGTCTGCGTCGCCGAGCGCTGGCGGCTGCAGACCGCCGCCGACCTCGCCTGGCTGATGACCGAGGAGCGCGACGAGCCTCGGCGGCTCTCCAAGGCCGCGCAAGAGACGCTCGCCATCATCGCCTACCACCAGCCGGTGACCCGCGCCGAGATCGAGGCCGTGCGCGGCGTGCAGGCCAGCCGCGGCACCCTCGACGTGCTGCTCGAGCTGGGCCTGGTGCGCATGCGCGGCCGGCGGCGCACGCCCGGCCGGCCGGTCACCTATGGCACCACCGAGGCGTTCCTCGAGCACTACGGCCTGGCCGCGCTCACCGACCTGCCGGGGGTGGCGGAGATGCGGGCCGCCGGGCTGCTGTCGCTGGACCTGCCGCCGGACTTCGCCGTCCCCGATCCCATGGGCCTCGGCCCCGACGAGGATCCCCTGGAAGACGGCGACGACCACGAGTTCCACACCGATTTCATGGGCGAGACCGAACCGGCCGCGGAATAATCGGCCGCGTGGCGCGTCGTCTTGGAACCGACTATATAGCCCGCTGAAGATCTCGCGGGGGCGCGGGCGCGGGCCCGCGAACCGCACAGGGAGTTGTCGTCGCTATGGGTACTTTCTCGATCTGGCACCTGATTATCCTGGGCGCCATCCTGGTCCTGCTGTTCGGCGGGCGCGGGAAGATCTCGGGCATCATGGGCGACACCGCCAAGGGTATCCGGGCCTTCCGCGAAGGCCTGAAGGGCGAGGAAGAGACCCCGCCGGCCGCCGACGCCAAGCCGCTGCCCAAGGAAACCGGCAAGGACAAGGCCCGCAGCTGACCGGCCGCGCCGTCGGTCCCCGCGTTCCCCTCCGCCTGAAAGCGCGCTAAGGCCAGCGCCATGTTCCTCGAAGGAAAGACCCTCGAGCTGATGATCGCCGCCGTCGTGGCGCTGATCGTCGTGGGCCCGAAGGACCTGCCGGTGCTGCTGCGCAAGTTCGGTCAGTTCATGGCCCGGCTGCGCGGCATGGCGGCGGAGTTCCGCGCCAGCTTCGACGAGATGGCCCGCCAGTCGGAGCTCGACGAGCTGCGCAAGGAGGTCGAGGCCCTGCGCCAGGGCCAGCTCGCCGACATCGCCGCCCACGCCGGCGGCGCCGAGACCAGCCAGATCATCGACGACATCCACCAGGGGCTGGCCGACGTGGGCGTGCAGCTGCATCCGCCGATGAGCTACCAATATGCCGAGGCCGCGGCCGAGGCCCCGCCGGTGACGGTCGCGGCCAAGCCCAAGCCCCGCGCCAAGGCCGCGGCTGCGAAGACCACCGCCAAGCCGAAGCCCAAGGCGCCCGTCGCGAAGACGCCGGTCGCGAAGAAGCCCGCCACGAAGACGCCGGCCGCGCGCAAGCCTGCCGCCAAGGCGCCCGCAGCCAGGAAGGCCAAGCCGTGAGCGCCCCCGACGAGTCCGAGATCGAGGCTTCGCGCGCGCCCCTGCTCGACCATCTGATCGAACTGCGCCAGCGGCTGATCACCAGTGTCGGGGCGATCTTCCTGGGCTTCCTGGTCTGCTTCTATTTCGCCGAGCCGCTGTTCAAGTTCCTGCTGCGGCCCTTCTCCATCGCCGCCCAGCTGCTGGCGCTGCGCCAGGGGGAGGCCGCCCACGGCGCCGGCGGTCAGGTGCTCGGCATGCTGGTCGGCGCGCAGAACATGTTCCTGGCGCTGGTGGGCGTGCTGCACCTGCCGGCGCCGGTCGGCAAGGTGACCAGCCTGGTGTTCACCGCGCCGCTGGAGTTCTTCTTCACCAAGGTGAAGCTGGGCGCCTTCGGGGGCCTGATCCTCGCCTTCCCGATCCTCGCCTGGCAGATCTACGCCTTCGTCGCGCCCGGCCTCTACAAGCGCGAGCGCCGCGCCTTCCTGCCGTTCCTGCTGGCCGCCCCGCTGCTGTTCCTGATGGGGGCGGGCCTCGTCTACTACATGATCATGCCGTTCGTGCTTTGGTTCTCGCTCTCGCAGCAGATCGTCGGCACGGCGGGCATCTCGGTTCAGCTCCTGCCCAAGGTCTCCGACTACTTCGACCTCTTGACCACGCTGATCCTCTGCTTCGGCCTGTTCTTCCAGCTGCCGGTGATCCTGACCTTGCTGGCCATGGCCGGGTTGGTGAACGCCGCCATGCTGATCAAGGGCTGGCGCTTCGCGGTCGCCGGCATCGTGGTGGCCGCGGCCATCGTCACCCCGCCGGACCCGATCAGCATGACGCTCCTGGCCCTGCCGATCATCGCGCTCTACTTCATCTCCATCGGCTGCGTGAAGCTGATCGAGAAGAAGCGCGGCGAGGAAGACGCGGCGGCGGCGTGACCTGCCTTGGCGTAGCCGTCAACGCACTCTAGAGAAGCCGCTTCCAACCCCCAACGCGGCCGCCATGCACGACATCCGAGCCATTCGCGAAACGCCCGAGCTTTACGAGAAAGCCTGGGATGCGAAGGGCCTGTCGGGCGGCGCCCTGGTGGCGGAAATCGTCGACCTCGACGCCAGGCTGCGCGCCGCCCAGACCGTGCTGCAGGCCGCCCAGGCGGAGCGCAACGAAGCCTCCAAGCTGATCGGCCAGGCCAAGGCCAAGAAGGACGAGGCCGAGGCCACGCGCCTGATGGCCCACGTCGAAACCCTGAAGAAAACCCTCGAGGTCGAGGCGGAGGTCGAGCGGGCGACCGCCGAAGCGCTGAAAGCCATCGTCGAAACCCTGCCCAACATCCCCGCGCCCGACGTGCCGCCCGGCCAGAGCGAGCACGACAACCTCGAGGTGCGCCGCTGGGGCGAGCCGTTCGCGATCCGCAATCCGAAAGACCACCAGGCGATCGGCGAGGGGCTCGGCCTGATGGACTTCGAGGCCGCCGCCCGGATGAGCGGCTCGCGCTTCGTCGTGCTCAAGGGCCAGCTCGCCCGGCTGGAGCGCGCCATCGGCCAGTTCATGCTCGACCTGCAGACCCGCGAGCACGGCTATCTAGAAGTCGCCCCGCCGCTGTTGGTCAATGACGCGGCCGCCTACGGCACCGACAAGCTTCCGAAGTTCGCTGACGACCTTTTCCAGACCACCGACGGCCGCTGGCTGATCCCCACCGCGGAGGTGCCGCTGACCAGCCTGGTGATGGGCCAGATCGTGACGGAGGAGGAGCTGCCGATGCGGCTCACCGCCCTCACCCCCTGTTTCCGTTCCGAAGCCGGCGCCTCGGGGCGCGACACCCGCGGCATGATCCGCCAGCACCAGTTCAACAAGGTCGAGCTGGTCTCCATCACCACGCCCGATCAGTCGGAGGCCGAGCACGAGCGGATGGTCGGCTGCGCCGAGGCGGTGCTGAAGCGCCTGGAGCTGCCGTTCCGCACCATGCTGCTGTGCGCCGGCGACATGGGCTTCGGCGCCCGCAAGACCTACGACCTGGAGGTCTGGATCCCCTCGGAGGACCGCTACCGCGAGATCAGCTCCTGCTCCAACTGCGGCGACTTCCAGGCCCGCCGCATGGACGCGCGGTCCAAGAAGGCCGGCGAAAAGGGCACGCGCTTCGTCCACACCCTGAACGGCTCGGGCCTGGCCGTCGGCCGAACCCTCGTGGCCATCATGGAAAACTACCAGGACGAGGGTGGCCGCATCGCCATCCCGCAGGCCCTGCATCCCTACCTGCCCGGCCTGACCCATATCGGAGGCGAGGCGTGAGGATCCTCCTCACCAACGATGACGGCATCAACGCCGACGGGCTGGCGGCCCTGGAGCGCATCGCCGCCAAGCTGTCGGACGACGTCTGGGTCTGCGCGCCGGAATACGAACAGTCCGGCGCCAGCCGCGCGCTGACGCTCGCCGAGCCGATCCGGGTGCGCAAGGTCGCCGAGCGCAAGTTCGCCACCACCGGCACCCCCACCGACTGCGTCATGCTGGGCGTCCGCGAGCTGGTGGAGGGCAAGGCGCCCGACCTGGTGCTCTCCGGCGTCAACCGCGGGGCCAATCTGGCCGAGGACGTCACCATGAGCGGCACGGTGGCCGGCGCCATCGAGGCGATGGCTCTGGGCGTGCGTGGCATCGCGCTCTCGCAGATGGGCGCCTACGAGCCGCTCGACAGCTTCTTCGAGCCGGCCGAGGCCTTCGCGCCGGGCGTCATTGCGCGGCTGATCGAGGTGGGCTGGCCGGCCGAGGTGGTGCTGAACGTCAACTTCCCCGCCAAGCCGCTGGACGAGATCGCCGAGGTCGAGGTGACCCGGCAGGGCTTCCGCGACGTGCAGGTGCGGATCGCCGAGAAGCGCACCGACCTCAGGGGCCGCGACTACTACTGGATGGGCTTCCGCGCCGAGCGCTCCAAGCCCGCCGAGGGCACCGACCTCAGGGCCCTCTACGAAGGCCGCATCTCCATCACCCCGCTGCACATCGACCTGACCCACATGGCCAGCGTCCACGCGCTGAAGAAGGTCGTGGGCGGCGCCCCGCCGAGGCTCTAGATGGCGGGCAAGGGCGACATCCCCGAAGACGCCCCCGAGGGGACCTCAGGGACGGCCATGGCCCGGCTGATCCTGGCGCTGCGCTCGCAGGGCGTCACCGAGGGCGCGGTGCTGAACGCCATCGAGACCACGCCGCGCGAGATCTATACCCCGGACCTCTTCAAGGAGCGCGCGTTCGAGGACTCGGCCCTGCCCATCGCCTGCGGCCAGACGATCAGCCAGCCGTTCATCGTCGGCCTGATGACCCAGGCCCTGAAGCTCGAGCCGCGCTCGCGGGTCCTGGAGATCGGCACCGGGTCGGGGTACCAGACCACCATCCTCTCAAAGCTGTCGCGGCTGGTCTATACGGTGGAGCGCTACCGCACCCTGTTGCGCGAGGCCGAGGCGCGCTTCAAGGCGCTCGGCCTGACCAATGTGATCACCAAGTTCGGCGACGGCGGCCAGGGCTGGCCAGAGCAGGCGCCTTTCGACCGCATTATGGTCACGGCCGCGGCGCCTTCGGAGCCCAAGGCCCTGCTTTCGCAGCTGAAGCCGAACGGCATCCTGGTCGCGCCGATCGGCAAGGGGCCTGTCCAGTCGCTGCGTCGCTACACCGGCGACGGGGAGGGCGGCTTCACCGCCGAGGCGCTCACCGACGTGCGCTTCGTCCCGCTGTTGGACGGGGTGGCCAAGGAGCTTTAGGCCTCTGCGGCGCTTTGCGGGTGGCGGGGGGGATGCGCATCCACCAAACTCCCCCGACCGCCCTTTGATTCCTTTGACTGCCCATACGGAGCGGCAATGACGCAAATCCTGGCACGATCCGTCCTGGCCCTGTTCGCCAGCAGCGCCTTGGTCGCCGGCGCCGGCGCGGCGGGCGCGAGCCCTTCGGCGCATGCGACGCCGGCGGTGATGCGGGACGGCGCCGATGCGCCGCAGCTCATCCTGGCCGCCACGCACCATCGCAAGCATCACGCCGCGGCCAAGGGTTCGGCGCACAAGGCGACGTCGCACCATAGGGGTCACCGCAAGGGCCATCACGCCGCCCAGGCCGCCGCCGACGAGGCCGATGCCGGCGTCCCCGGCGCCAATGGCCACGTCACCGAGGTCGCCAGCGCCGGCGAGACCTACAAGGTCAAGAAGGGCGACAACCTGGCCAAGGTCGCCGCCAAGCTGGGCGTCGAGGTCGCCGAGCTCAAGAAACTGAACAAGATCAAGGGCACATCCATTCGCGCCGGCCAGGTGCTGAAGGGTCCAGGGTCGACGGAAAAAGCCTATGTGGCGGCCCGCGGCGACACCGTCGCCGCCGTCGCCAAGCGGTTCGGCGTCACCGAGAAGGCGTTGAAGTCGCAGAACGGCCTTAGCCGCCGCGGCGTCAGCCTGAAGTCCGGTCAGCGCCTGACCCTGCCCGAGGGCGCCCGCGACCACGGCGCGCCCAAGGCCGACACAGAGACCGCGACGTCGCGCCGGATGCGGGGCCGCCTCACCACGCCGGCCGAGGACGAAGCGCCGATCGCCAGCGCCGGCGCCGACCGCGGCTCCATGGGCCGGGTGACCGAGGTCCCGGGCCCGCCGCGCACATATCGGACCCGCAAGGGCGACACCCTCGAGAAGGTCGCCGACAGGCTGGGCGTCAGCGTTTCCCAGCTCAAGAAGCAGAACCACCTGCGCTCGTCCCACCTGCGCCGCGGCCAGACCCTGCATGCCCCGGGCGGCATGGTGAAGGCCTATGTGGTCGGGCCCAGCGACACCACCTACGGCATCGCCAAGCGGTTCGGGGTGAGCATCGAGGCGCTGCGCGCCGCCAACGGCATGGGCCGCCGCGGAACCATCCACACCGGCGAGCGGCTGCGCCTGCCCTCCGGCTACCGCGACCACGGCCCGACCGCCGCCGAGCGGCCGGTCATCGCGCGGCCCTATTCGACGCCGCAGCCCGACGGCGGCGGCGCCCGCCCGGCGGGCCCGCAGCCCTATGTGCCGGTCCCGGTTCCGATTCCCACCGGCCCGCGCGCCTACAGCCCGCCCATGACGCCCGGCGCAGGTCCGGCCCAGGCGCCGACCTCCTCGCCGCCGCCCACCGACGCCCAGATCTCCGAGCTCGGCCGCGGCCGGTTCCTGTGGCCGCTGCGAGGCGAGATACTCTCGGAATTCGGCCCCAAGGCCGAGGGCCAGCGCAACGACGGCATCAACATCCAGGCCAGCGTCGGCGACGCCGTCCACGCCGCGGCCGCCGGCGAGGTCGCCTATGCCGGCGACCAGGTGCCTGGCTACGGCAATCTGGTGCTGATCACCCACCCCGACGGCTGGGTCACCGCCTACAGCCACCTCTCCCGGCTGGAGGTGAAGATGCAGCAGAAGGTGACGCAGGGCCAAGAGATCGGTCAGGCGGGCTCCACCGGCGGCGTCAGCGCCCCGCAGCTGCACTTCGAGGTGCGCTATCGCCCGAACAACCTCGATCGGGCGAGGCCCATCGATCCCAAGCTGGTGTTGCCGCGGTAACGCTTTGCCTCCCTTCATGGGGAGGGGGGCTGGAGCGAAGCGACAGACGGGTGGGGAAGTCACGTCCAAACCCTGGGACGCCGAGGTCCCGCCCGACGCTTCCCCACCCTGACCGCTTCGCGGTCTATCCCTCCCCATGAAGGGGAGGGAAAACCTCACATCGGCAGGGTCTTGCCCAGCTCGCCCGCCAGGTCGCGGATGAACTGCCAGGCCACGCGCCCCGAGCGCGCGCCGCGCAACTGGGCCCACTGCAAGGCGCGCCGCTCCAGGTCCGGCGCCTTGAGGCCGTAGCGCTTCGCATAGCCCGCCACGGCGGCCAGATAGGTCTCCTGGTCCATGGGCGGGAAGCCGATCCACAGGCCGAACCGGTCGGAGACGCTGACTTCTTCCTCGGCGTCCTCGGCGATGGCGACCAGGCCGCGGTCCTCGGCATGGCCGCGCGGCATCAGGTGGCGGCGGTTGGAGGTGGCCACGAACAGCACATTGGCCGGCGGCCCGGACACGCCGCCCTCCAGGGCCGACTTCAGCGCCTTGGCCGCCGCCGCCCCCTCCTCGAAGGAGAGGTCGTCGCAGAGCACGACGAACCGCTCCGACCGCGCCCGCAGCACGTCGAACAGCTCCGGCAGGGCGGTGACCTGGTCTCGGTCGACCTCGACGAGCTTCAGCGAGGCCGCCGTTTCGGCCACGGCCATGAACGCCGCCTTGGCGAGCGAGCTCTTGCCGGTCCCGCGCACGCCCCAGAGCAGGGCGTGGTTGGCGGGCAGGCCGCCCGCGAACCGTTCGAGGGTCTCCAGGACCCGCGCCTTCTGCCGGTCGACGCCCACCAGGCTCGCCAGCGCCAGGGGATAGTCCGGGGCGGCATGGAAGACGCCGGTCGCCGGATCGTGCCGGAACAGCTTGGCGCTCGCGAAGTCCGGCGTCCGGGGCCGGGCTGGCGCCAGCCGCTCCAGCGCCTCGGCGATGCGTTCCAGGAGAGGTTTCAGGGCCGCGTCCATCCGCTCCGCTTAGCCCCCAGCGGGTTCCATTGCAAAACCGGGTGGGAAGCCATAGCTTCCGCCGACTTTGCCGGGGGCCTGCTTCGCGCCCCCGCGACCGCCATTCGGAGAGGCCATGTTCGCGACCCCCGCCTTCGCTCAGACCGCCGCCGGCGCCGCCTCAGGCGGTCCGCAGGACATGCTGATCCAGTTCCTGCCGCTGGTCGCGCTCGTGGTGCTGTTCTACTTCCTGATGATCCGGCCGCAGCAGCGGCGGATGAAATCCCACCAGCAGGCGATCTCCGCCATCAAGCGCGGCGACACCGTCGTCCTGCCCTCCGGCGTGATCGGCAAGGTGGTCCGCGTCGAGGACGCCGAAGTCGGCGTGGAGATCGCGACGGGCGTCACCGTCAAGGTCGTCAAGGCGATGATCTCCGAAGTGCGGACGCGCGGCGAGCCCGCGCCGGCCAACGATTCCAAGCGCTAGGGCGACGTCCCCGCCATGATGAACCTTTCGCGGTGGAAGGTGACGCTGGTCGCGATCGCGACCGTGCTGGGCTTGCTCTTCACCCTGCCCAACCTGCTGCCCGCCTCCGCCCTCGCCGCCCTGCCGGGCTTCATGCCCAAGAAGGTGCTGGCGCTGGGCCTCGACCTGCAGGGCGGCTCCTCCCTGCTCCTCGAGGTCGACACCAACGCCCTGATGGCCGAGCGCCTGACCAACATGGTCGAGGACGTGCGCACGACGTTGCGCAACGCCAATATCAACTTCACCGATCTCGGCCAGCAGTCGGGCGGGATCACGGTGCGCATCACCGATCCCAACCAGGTCACCGAGGCCCAGAACGCGCTGCGCCGGATCCTCGCCGTGCCGCTGGCCGGCGCCGCGGGCGGCGCGGAGGTGACCGTCGCCACCGCCCCCGACCAGCGCCTGCGCCTGGCCTTCGTGCCGGAGGCCTTCGACGCCGAGGCGGCCCGCGCCGTGGAGCAGTCCATAGAGATCGTGCGCCGCCGCATCGACCAGCTCGGCACCAAGGAGCCGGACATCGCCCGCCAGGGCAAGAACCGCATCTTCGTCCAGGTGCCCGGCGAGAGCGATCCGGAGCGGCTGAAGAACCTCATCGGCCAGACCGCCAAGCTGAGCTTCCAGATGGTCGATGACAGCGTCTCGCCGGCGGAAGCCGCCGCCGGCCGCCTGCCGCCGGGCGACGAGCTGCTGCCCTACGCCACCGCCACCGACGGCGCGCCCCTGCTGGTCAAGCGCCACCAGGTGGTCACCGGCGAGATGCTGACCTCGGCCTCGCCCGGCTTCGACCAGCAGACCGGCCGCGCCGAGGTCAATTTCCGCTTCAACGGCATCGGCACCAAGCGCTTCGGCGACGTCACGCTGGCCAATGTCGGCAAGCGGTTCGCCATCGTCCTCGACCAGAAGATCATCTCCGCCCCGGTCATCGAGGGGCCGATCCAGGGCGGCTCGGGCCGCATCACCGGCAATTTCACGCCGGAGAGCGCCAACGACCTGTCGGTGCTGCTGCGCGCCGGCGCACTGCCGGCCCCGCTGAAGATCGAGGAGCAGCGCACGGTGGGCGCGGAGCTGGGGGCCGACGCCGTGCGCGCCGGCGCCGTCTCGGCCTTCGTGGGCATCGGCGCCGTGGCGGTCTTCATGGTCGCCATCTACGGCTTGCTGTTCGGCGGGGTGTCGCTGATCGGCCTGGTGGTCAACGGCCTGATGATCATCGGCGTCATGAGCTTCACCGGCGCGACCCTGACCTTGCCCGGCATCGCCGGCCTGATCCTGACGCTCGCCGTGGCGGTCGACGCCAACGTCTTGATCTACGAGCGGATGCGCGACGAACTGCGCGCCGGCCGCAGCCTGATCTCGGCCATGGACGCCGGCTTCGGCCGCGCCTTCGGCACGATCATGGACGCCAACATCACCCACCTGCTGTCGGCGCTGATCCTGTTCCAGTTCGGCTCAGGCCCGGTGAAGGGCTTCGCCTGGACGCTCTCCATCGGGGTGCTGACCACGGTGTTCTCCGCGGTGCTGGTCACCCAAGTGCTGCTCGCCTGGTGGTTCCATACCACCCGGCCCAAGACCCTGCCGATCGCGTGAGGAGGCCGAGCCCATGAAATTCTGGCCTCTCATCAAGATCCTGCCGGTCCGCACGCACTTCAAGTTCGTGCGGCTGTCCAAGTACTTCTCCACCCTGTCGGTGGTGGCGATCGCGGGCGCGCTCTACGTGACCCTGTTCCCGTTCACCCCGCCCTGCGGCGGCCTGACCTGCGGCATCGACTTCAAGGGCGGCTCGGTGATCGAGCTGACCACCGCCCCCATGCCCGCCGATCCGGGCAGGATCCGCGCGGCCCTGGGGTCGATGCACCTCGGCGACGTGCAGGTGCAGGGCTTCGGCGGCCCGTCTCAGGTGATGGTCCGCTTCCAGACGCCGGCCGGCGCCGACGCCAGCCACACCGCTGACGCCGTCAAGGCGCGCATCGCCCAGGTGACCAACCCGGTGAAGTTCACCCGCGCCGACGTGGTCGGCCCCAAGGTCTCCGGCGAACTCCTGACCTCCGGGGTCCTGGCGCTGGGCGGCGCCATCCTGCTGATGCTGCTCTACATCTGGTTCCGCTTCGAGCTGCAGTTCGGCCTGGGCGCGGTGGCGGCCCTGTTCCACGACGTGATCCTGACCTTCGGCCTGATCGCCATTCTACCGATCGAGTTCAACCTGCAGGAGGTCGCCGCGATCCTGACCATCATCGGCTACTCGATGAACGACACGGTGGTGGTGTTCGACCGGTTCCGCGAGAACCTGCGCAAATACAAGCGTATGCCGGTGGACGAGGTGATCGACATGTCGATCAACGAGATGCTGACCCGGACCATCATCACCAGCCTGACGGCGGTGATCGCCCTGGTGGCTCTGGCCGTGTTCGGCGGCCCGTCGCTGCACGGCCTGTCGATCATCATGCTGTTCGGCATCGCCATCGGCACCTACTCCTCGATCTATATCGCCGCCCCGGTGATCCTGCTGTGGGGCGTCAAGCGCGGCGAGGAGGAGGCCGAGCCGATCCTTCCGCCGGGCGCCAAGCGGCCGGCGCGTTCCTGATCGTGCGCCGCCCGTGTCCCGCAGCGCGCCCACCATCGACAGCTATGGCGGCGGCGGGTTCCGGCTGTCCGGCCAATGGCATGCCGGCTCGCTGCTGATCGTCGGCGACGAAGCCCGCGCCTGGCCGGTGACGAGCCTCGCCGAGGTGACCCGCGAGACGCTCAGCCCGGTGTTCGAGGCCGGCCGCGCGGAGGTGGAGTTCTTGCTGCTCGGCGTCGGCGCGGTGGGCGCCCTGCCGTCGAAGGCGGTCCGCGAGGGCCTGCTCGCCGCCGGCATGGGACTGGAGTTCATGGACACCGCCGCCGCGGCCCGGCTCTACAACGTCCTGACCTCCGAGGGCCGCCGCCTGGCCGCCGCCCTGATCGCGGTCTGAGCCGCGCCGAACCTCGCCGACTTCCGGCCTGCGTCGAAACGACCTATACCGGGTCCCAGGGTAGGACTCGTGAGGGACGTTCAAATGGCGGCGATGCTTTCAAATCTGCGCAATACGATGATCGTGAGCTTCATTCTCGCGCTGGTGATCATCGCGGGCTACCGCATGCATTACGGCTCGTTCGACGCGATCTTCTGGCAGGCGGTGTTCCGCTGGCTGCACGTGACGTTCGGGATCATGTGGATCGGCCTGCTCTGGTACTTCAA
>NZ_DASZBG010000026.1:0-2706 GCF_035944335.1 Phenylobacterium sp.
GTGGGGTGTTTCACCTCGGGGCTGTAGCGCTTGATGTAGATGGTCATGCCGCCGCCCTGCCAGGTTCGGTCGGGCTCCTGCGGCTTCAGCCGGCCGAAGCGCTTGGGCGCCAGGACCGCGGCGGTCCAGCGCAGCTGGGCGAGCTTCACCCGGTCGGCCCGCGCGCTCTCGGCCGTGGTCGCCTGGGCGATCTCCCAGCCCTGGTCGCAGAACCGCTCGGCCTGGATCTCGCGCGCCACCCGCATGGCCTCGGCGAAGTCGGGGAACTGGCGGCGCCAATAGTAGAGGGTGGAGAAGGCCGGCATGGCCGGGTCGGCGCAGATGGAGGTGGCGCTCTCGCCCTCGCACAGGCGGCGGAACACCTCGGCCGCGGTGGCCTCGCAGAAGGTCGACGCCCGGCCGTTCGACTGGCCGACGCCGCCGGCCACCCGCGCCGCCCAGAAGGCCTCGGCGAAGGCGGGCTTGCTGGCGACCCAGCGCCACAGGGTGGCGCGCGACGGCATGCCGGGCTCGGCGCAGATGGCGACCTGGCTCTCCCCGGCCGCGACGCGGGCGCAGAGGGTCTGCGCCAGGGCTTCGGAAAAGGCCGCGGGCGCACGCGCCGGCTTGCGCCGGCGAGGGGGCGTCTCGTCGTCGGGCATGGGGGTGTGGGTCCGTGTGGGCGCGGGCGGCGGGGGAAGCCGCGGGCGGAAGGGTGGCAGGCTCGGAGATTAGCGCGGGACGGTGGAGGCTGTCAAGAACAAAATAGGAACATCATGCCGCCGGAGGTCGTGCAAAGGTCCAGGTGCGGGGACCGTTCGCCCGGTTCCGTAGCGGAACCCAGGTCCTTTGCGCCTTGTTGCTAGCCGATTGGACATCTGGCGGGCCTGCGGCCCGTCGCCATGAAGGATGACACCATGAAGACCCTGACGGCTGCTTTCGCAGCGAGTTCGTTGATCGCCTCCCTGGCCGGGAGCGCCGCGATCCCGACGGTGGCGACCGCCCAACCGGTCGCGCGGACCTATGTGGCCTGCAACCAGTATGGCGAATGCTGGCGGGTGCACGAGAGGTATGCCTACGGCCCCAGCGCGCCGATCATCTACTACAATTCCGATTGGTACGACGCCCACCGGACCGACGAGCATGTGCACTGGCTGGCCGACCCCGACAATGACCGCGGATACTACGATCGCGATGGGCGTTGGCACCCTGATCCGGGCGCGCGCGCCTTGGCCGGCGCAGCGACGGGCGCCGGTGTCGGCGCGGCGATCGGGTGTCTTGTGACGCTCCCCATCGGGTGCGCCCCTGGCGCGGCGGTTGGCGCCGCCGTGGGCGCCCCAACGGGCGCTGTCGCAGGCGCAGCCTCCACGCCGCCGCGCTAGTCCAAGGTTCGCGCCCATCTCAGCGGCCGCTTCGGCCATCTGCGACGCCGCGCCCGAAGAGGTCCGGACCCACGTCCGGGCCTCTTTGCGTCGTGGTCTGGCCGACCGCGCCAGCCACCCGACCGAAGCCGGCTTCGAGATCAGGTGGCGAAGGTCCGCGTCTGGCGAACAAGCTGACATCCGCTTCCGACCCTAGGCGATCTCCGCAGAGTCCGCTTACCGTACAGCCAAGTTTGTTCGCTTCGGGGGAGCGGGGGGCGTGGAAGTTCACAAGCCGAAACCGTGGAGTGGGTGGCGCGAATTCAGCAAGGAGGTCGGCACCATCGTGCTGGGCGTGATCATCGCGCTCGGTGCGGAACAGGCGGTGGAGACTCTGCACTGGCGCCACCAAGCGGAGGTCGCGAGGGGCGCAATCGCCTTTGATCTTCGCCGCGTCCTAGGCCAGGCCGCGAGCAAGGACGCGACCAGCCCCTGCGTGGCCAATCGGCTCGCCCAGTTCAGCGACGCCCTCGATCGGGCAGAGGTCACCAAGAGACTGCCAGCGGTCGGCGAAAGTGGCGGGCCGTCGGTTCCCGGTTGGACGATGCGCAGTTGGTCCAGCCTGACCTCGGGACAGACGCTCGCCCATATGTCGAACCGCGACCAGCTCCTGCTGTCTGCGATGGCGAACTACCTCGAGAACCTGCATTCAATGCGCAATGCCGAGCAGGATGCGTGGGCCGTCCTCAACACCATGGTCGGGCCTGGGCGTCCCACATCAGGCGTCGAAATCGCCAATTTGCGGGCGAACCTCGGCCGCGCGAACCAATACGCCAATGGGCAGCGCGCGTCCGGACGCCAGGTGGAGACACTGATCTTGCGGTCCGATTTCCTCGACCGCAAGCAGCTCCGCGATGCCTACGATGAAGGTCTGGTCCAGGCCAGATCGATGCCGATCTGCCAGCCACCGATCGACGTCACTGATACGCACGAAATGATCATGAGGGGACTGACGGGCCCCGCGGCCAAGCCGGGCGAGACCAGTGTCGGAGGGGTAGGGGTGAGCGGCAGCATCACCACCGATCGCTAGTCAGGGAAATCGGCGGCCTCTTGCGGGCAAGAAGCCTAAGACCGCTTCCGACCCATAGCGGAGCTTTGGCGAGATCGCTTACAGTCGCTGCAGGGCGATCCGCCGGGGGGCAGCATGGACATCCACAGACCCAAGCCCTGGCACGGCGTCCGCGAGTTCCTGAAGGAGATCGGCACCATCGTCATCGGCGTGCTGATCGCCATCGCCGCGGAGCAGACGGCGGAGGGGCTCCACAACCGTGCGCTGGCCCGCGAGATGACCGAGAAGCTGCGGGCC
>NZ_DASZBG010000027.1:0-4115 GCF_035944335.1 Phenylobacterium sp.
CCTACGCGGACCCGGAGATCCTCGACGCCGACCTCTCGGGCCTGGCGCTGGACCTCGCCCGCTGGGGCGCCAAGGATCCGGCCGGCCTCGCCTTCCTCGATCCGCCGCCGGCCGCGGCCTATGCGGAGGCGCGCAGCCTGCTGATCCGCCTGGAGGCCCTCGCGCCGGACGGCGTGCTCACCCCGCACGGCCGCGCGCTCGCCGAATTCCCGCTGGCCCCGCGTCTGGCGCACATGATCCTCAAGGCCCAGGCGAACGCGCAGGCCCCGCGCGCCGCGCGGATCGCAGCCCTCCTCACCGAGCGCGGCCTGGGCGGTCGTGACGCCGACCTGCGCCATCGTCTCGAAGCGCTGGAGCGCGACCGCAGCCCCCGCGCCCGCGACGCCAAGGCGCTGGCCGACCGCTGGACGGGCCTCGCCGGCAAGGCGGGGCGGGGCGAGCCGTGCTCCGACGGCCTGCTGCTCGCCTTCGCCTATCCAGAGCGCATCGCCCGCGCCCGCGGTCCGGCCGGCGAATTCCAGCTGGTCTCCGGCCGCGGCGCCTTCGTGGAGCCGACCGATGCGCTCGCCCGCGAAACCTGGCTGGCGGTGGGCGAGCTCGGCGGCGGGAGCGTGCGCGACCGCATCCTGCTGGCCGCGCCCCTCGACGACGCGGAGATCGAGGCGGCCTTCGCGGACCAGCTCGAGGAGGAGGATCGGCTGGAGGCGAGCGGCGCCGGCAAGCTGCGCGCCAAGCGCATCCTGCGGCTGGGCAGGCTCACGCTCCGCGAGACCCTGGTCGACAATCCCGATCCGGCCCTGATCGCCCAGGCGCTCGCCGACCGCGTCCGCGCCGAGGGCCTCGCCGCCCTGCCGTTCGGAGACGCGGTCCGGTCCTTGCGCCAGCGCGTGGCCTTCCTGCGCCAGACCAACCCGGCTTGGCCCGACCTGTCCGACGCCGCCCTGATCGGCCACCTCGACGACTGGCTGGCGCCGCTGCTCACCGGCGTCCGGTCGCTCGCCGCCCTCAAGCCCGACGCCCTCGACACCGTGCTGCGCGGCCTGATCCCCTGGGACCTGCAGCGCCGCCTCGACACTGAAGCGCCCGCCCGCTGGACCGCGCCCACCGGCAATGCCTTCGCCATCGACTACGCCGCCGAGGGCGGTCCCCGCGTCGAGGTCCGCGTGCAGGAGGTCTATGGCCTGGCCGCCCATCCGCGGGTCGGCGGCGTTCCGCTCACCCTGTCCCTGCTGTCGCCAGCCCACCGCCCGATCCAGACCACCAAGGACCTGCCGGGCTTCTGGAAAGGCTCCTGGAAGGACGTCCGCACCGACATGCGCGGCCGCTATCCCCGGCACCTCTGGCCGGAAGACCCCGCCGCCGCCCAGCCGACCACGCGGGCCAAGCCGCGCGGAACCTGAGCTTGCCAAGCCGCCGTCAACCCGGCTGACTAGCTCTCCGGGGAGATCAACATGCTGGTCACGCGACGCCGTCTCATCGCATCGTCAGCCGCGTGGCTGGGTTCGGGCGCGATCGCATCGGCCGCGCCGCGCCCGTTTTTTCGAGGTCACCAATTGCCCATCGGGCTGCAGCTCTACTCCGTCGCCGCCGAGCTCCGCGCCGATCTCGAGGCGACGCTGAAGGCGGTCGCCGGCATCGGCTTCAAGACTGTCGAGACCGCCGGCTACGGCGGCCACGCGGTGAAGGCGCTGCGCGCCGCCTTCGACGCCCACGGCCTGACCTGCGCCAGCGCCCACGTCCAGCCGCGCGGCAATGGGCCCGAGCCCAACCTCTCCGGCGATCTCGGACGCCTGGCCGCCGACATGCATGTGCTGGGCGCCCGCCACGTGGTCATGCCGAGCTTCCTGGTCCCGGAGGGCAAGACGCTCCGGTCCCCGCTCACCCTCGACGACTGGAGGGCCACCGCGGCCTTCCTCAACCGGGTCGGCGCGGGCCTGAAGCGCGAGGGACTGCAGTTCGCCTACCACAACCACAATCCGGAGTTCGCGCCGCTGGAGCGGGGGACCGCGTACGATCTGTTGCTCAACGAGACCGACCCGGCGCTCGTGCAGTTCGAGATGGACGCCGGCTGGGTGGTCGCCGGCGGCGTCGATCCGGTCGCCCTCGTCAAGGCCCATCCCGGCCGGTTCAAGATGATGCACGTGAAGGATGTCGCGGCCGGCGTCGAACCCAACTTCGCCTTCCGGGTCACGACCACGGCGGTGGGGGCTGGGGTGATCGACTGGAAACGTCTCCTGCCCGCCGCCTATGCCGCGGGCGTCCACGAGTTCTTCGTCGAGCACGAGCCGCCGTTCACCCGCCCCGTTCTCGAGACCCTGCAGCAGAGCTTCGCCAACCTGTCGGCCATGGCGGGTTGAGGCCGCCCTAGCCCGTCGCCGCGTAGATCATCACCCCGGTGGCCACCGCCAGGTTCAGGCTGTCGGCCCGGCCGCGCATGGGGATCTTCACGTTGACGTCGCAGAGCCCGGCCATCTCCGGCGGCAGGCCCTGCTGTTCGTTGCCCATCAGGAGGAGCGACGGCGTCTGGTAGGCCGCGGCGCGGTAGTCGACCGTGGCGCTGAGCAGGGCGCCCACCACCGATCCCGGCCACTGGGACCGCCAGGCCGCGAACTCGGCCTCCGAGGCCCGGGTCAGGGGCACGGCGAAGATCGAGCCCATGGTCGCCCTGACCGCCTCCACCGAATAGGGATCGCAGCATTCGCCGACCAGGATCACCGCGCCGCAGCCGGCCGCGTCGGCCGTGCGCACGATGGTCCCGAGGTTGCCCGGATCGCGCACCCGGTGCAGCGCCACCCAGCAGACGGCCGCTTGCGGCTCCAGGGTGTCGAGCGGGCGGAACACTTGTCGGAACACGCCCACCACCGCCTGCGGATTGTCCCTGCGCGACACCTTGGCGAGGATCGCCTCGGTGACCTCGATGGCCTCGCCGCCGGCCGTCGTCGTGGCGGCGATCGCCTTGCGGAGCAGGGGATGATCCGCCTGCGGCCCGTAGAGCAGGATCTGCGGCGCGTGGCCTAGCTCGAGCCCTTCCGTGACCGTCTTCAGGCCCTCGGCCACGAACAGGCCGGTGGCGTCGCGTTCCTTGCGCAGGTGCAGGGCGCGGACCGCCTTCACGGTCGGGTTGGCCAGCGAGGTGATCCGGGGCGTCACCTGGACCACCGGGCGAAGAAGCTCATGCCCACCTGGCGAGGCCCCTCTTTGGCGCCGGCCTCCTCCACCAGCGCCAGTTCGCCCCATTCGATGGTCCCGGCCCGGTCCTTCAGCACCTCGGCCAGCAGGCCTGAGAGCGCCGCCCCCGAGATCCGCTCGGCATAGGCGTTCAGCACCAGGAACGCGGCATTTTGCGAAAGAAGTTGGCCACATAGGGCCGCAAGTTCAGGCAGGTCATCGAACAGCCGCCAGACCTCGCCGCCCGGCCCGCGGCCATATTTCGGGGGATCGAGGATGATGCCGTCATAGGTCGAGCCGCGGCGCACCTCGCGCTGCACATATTTGCGCGCGTCCTCGGTGATCCAGCGGATCGGTCGGTCGGCCAGGCCGGCCAGCTCGGCGTTCTCGCGGGCCCAGGCCACTGCCTTCTTCGAGGCGTCCACATGGGTCACCGCCGCCCCGGCCGCCGCCATCACCAGGCTGGCGACCCCGGTGTAGCCGAACAGGTTCAGCACCCGCGGCTGGACCTGGCCCGATGCCACGGCGCGGCGCACCTGGCCCTCCAGCCATGCCCAGTTCGCCGCCTGCTCGGGAAAGAAGGCCAGGTGGCGGAAGTTGGTGAACCGCCCGTGGAACTTCGCCGGGCCCCAGGCCAGCGGCCAGCTCTCCTTCGGCCGGCCCTTGAAGCGCCAGCGCCCCGCCTCGTCCTCGTCGGTGGGCTCGAACACGGCGTCCGCGCCCTCCCAGGCGCTCACCGGCAGCCGGGGGGTCCACAGGCACTGCGGCTCGGGCCGCACCACCGTGTAGGGGCCATAGCGCTCCAGCTTGCGGCCGGCGCCCGAGTCCAGCAGGGCGTAGTCGCCCCAGCCCAGCGTGCGCATGGCCGTCGGCGCGTCTGCGACATTTGGACCGGTCTTCGCCATGGCCTGGGCCTTACGCGACCGCCATGCGCCTCGTCCAGTGCG
>NZ_DASZBG010000028.1:0-10852 GCF_035944335.1 Phenylobacterium sp.
AACCTGGTGCTGAAGAGCGGCGATCCGAGCTGGATGGGCAACTACGCCTGCGAGAGGAAGTGAGCATGTTCCAACGCATCGGACAGGCGGTGAAGGGCGCGGCGCTGCTGGATTTCGCCGGCGCCTTCATGCTCGGCATGAAGTACATGATCGCGCCCAAGCACACGGTGCAGTATCCGCACGAGCGCAATCCGCAGAGCCCGCGCTTCCGCGGCGAACATGCGCTGCGCCGCTATCCCAACGGTGAGGAGCGCTGCATCGCCTGCAAGCTCTGCGAGGCGATCTGCCCGGCCCAGGCGATCACCATCGAGGCCGAGCCGCGCGCCGACGGCTCGCGGCGGACGACCCGCTACGACATCGACATGGTCAAGTGCATCTACTGCGGCCTGTGCCAGGAGGCCTGCCCGGTGGACGCCATCGTGGAAGGCCCGAACCTCGAGTTCGCCGTCGAGACCCGCGAGGAGCTCTATTACGACAAGGAGCGCCTGCTGGATAACGGCGACCGCTGGGAGCGGGAGATCGCGAAGAATCTGGAACTGGACGCGCCCTACCGATAAGAGGGCGGCGCGATTCCGCTGAGCTGAATGGACGATCCCGCGCGCGCTCAACGAGGCCGCGGGAAGAGCGTAATTCGAGGGGTTGAGAAGAGCCGGATGGCCCTGCAGGCGATCGCATTCTACCTGATGGCGGCGGTGACCATCGCCTCGGGATTCGCCGTGGTCTCGGCGCGCAACCCCGTGCACTCGGTGATGTTCCTGATCGCGGCCTTCTTCTCGGCGGCCGGCCTCTTCGTGCTGATGGGCGCGGAGTTCCTGGCGATGCTGCTGGTGGTCGTCTACGTCGGCGCGGTCGCGGTGCTCTTCCTGTTCGTGGTGATGATGCTGGACGTGGACTTCGCCGCGCTGCGCCAGGGCTTCGCCCGCTACATGCCGCTGGGCGGGCTGGTCGCCGGCGCGCTGGCGGTCGAGATGGTGGTGGTCTCCACGACCGTCGCCACCCAAGGCGCCGCCCGGCTGAACGACACGCCCATGGCCTCCGGCGTCCATCCGGCGATCGGCGTCACCAACGCCGAGGCGATCGGGCGGGTGCTCTACACCCAGTACATCTACTTCTTCCAGGCGGCCGGCATGGTGCTCTTGGTGGCGATGATCGGGGCCATCGTGCTCACCCTGCGCCACAAGCCCGGCGTGCGCCGCCAGGTGATCGCCGACCAGGTCGCCCGCAGCCCGAAGAGCGGCATGCGCGTGGTCTCGCTCAAGCCGGGCGAAGGGACGGAGCCGGCGCCCGCCGCCCCGCCCCCGGCGCGTCGGGTTCCAGGAGCCAAGGCTGGCGCAATCGGCCGCAGCGCCAAGGGGAGCGCGGGACGATGACCATCGGGCTGTCGCACTACCTGGCGGTCGCCGCCATCCTGTTCACGATCGGGGTGTTCGGAATCTTCGTGAACCGCAAGAACATCATCGTCATCCTGATGAGCATCGAACTCATCCTGCTGGCGGTGAACATCAACCTCGTCGCCTTCTCGGTCTATCTCGGCAATGTGGTGGGCCAGGTGTTCGCCATGTTCGTGCTCACCGTGGCCGCGGCCGAGGCCGCCGTGGGCCTGGCGATCCTGGTCACCTTCTTCCGCAACCGCGGCGACATCTCCGTCGACGACGCCTCCGTGATGAAGGGCTGAGCCTCCGCGCATGTCACCGCAACTGCTCGTCACCATCATCCTGTTCGGCCCGATCATCGGCGCCGCCATCGCCGGCCTGTTGGGCCGCAGGATCGGTGATGTCGCCTCCATGGCGATCACCACCGGCCTGCTGTTCCTGTCGGCGATCCTGTCGTGGGACGTCTTCGCCCAATGGACCTGGGGCGGGCTCGCGCCCTTCACGGTCACCTATGCGCCGTTCATCCAGGTGGGGAATTTCGTCTCCAACTGGAGCTTCCGCCTCGATGGCCTGTCGGCCGTCATGCTGGTGGTGGTGACCACCGTCTCCTCGCTCGTGCACCTCTATTCGTGGGGGTACATGGCCGAGGATGACTCGAAGCCGCGGTTCTTCAGCTATCTGTCGCTGTTCACCTTCGCCATGCTGGCGCTGATCAGCGCCTCGGACTTCATGCAGCTGTTCTTCGGCTGGGAAGGCGTCGGGCTGGCCAGCTATTTGCTGATCGGCTTCTGGTTCAAGAAGCCCACCGCCAACGCCGCGGCGATCAAGGCCTTCGTGGTCAACCGGGTCGGCGACTTCGGCTTCGCGCTCGGCATCATGACCACCTTCTGGGCGTTCGGGACGATCCAGTTCGCCCAGCTGTTCCCGATGATCGCCGCCCATGCCCACCAGGGCTGGGCCTTCGCCGGCCAGAACTGGAACCTCGTCGATCTCGCCTGCACGCTGCTGTTCGTGGGCGCCATGGGCAAGTCGGCGCAGTTCTTCCTGCACACCTGGCTGCCCGACGCCATGGAGGGCCCGACGCCGGTCTCGGCCCTGATCCATGCGGCGACCATGGTGACGGCGGGCGTCTACATGGTCTGCCTGCTGTCGCCGATGTTCGAATTTGCGCCCATCGCCAAGACCATCGTGGTGTTCATCGGCGCGCTCACCGCCCTGTTCGCGGCCACCGTCGGCATGACCCAGAACGACATCAAGCGGGTGATCGCCTATTCGACCTGTTCGCAGCTCGGCTACATGTTCATGGCCGCCGGCGTCGGGGCCTACCAGGCCGGCATGTTCCACCTGTTCACCCACGCCTTCTTCAAGGCGCTGCTGTTCCTGGGCGCGGGCTCGGTGATCGCCGGCATGGCGCACGAGCAGGACATGCGCCGCTATGGCGGGCTGGCGAAGTACCTGCCGGTCACCTTCGCGGTGATGACCATCGGCACCATCGCCATCACCGGCCTGGGCATTCCCGGCCTGGAGCTGGGCTTCGCCGGCTTCTACTCCAAGGACTCGATCATCCACGCCGCCTACGCCGCCGGCCAGGCAGGCGACGCCATGGGTTATTTCGCCTTCATCATCGGGGTCTTCGTGGCGCTGCTCACCGCCTTCTATTCCTGGCGGGTGGTGTTCTTCACCTTCAACGGCCACGCCCGCTGGACCAGCGAAGACCTCGAGCACCACTGGCACAACCGCGACCACGACGCCCACGCCCACGGGCCCGACGACCACGCCAGCCCCGCCCAGGCCGAGACGCATTCCGAGCCGGACCACGGCGGCCACCAGCACCGGCCGCACGAGAGCCCCTGGACCATGCGCCTGCCGCTGATCGCGCTCGCCATCGGCGCCATCGGCGCGGGCTATCTGTTCGAGGAGAAGTTCGTCGGCGCCGAGCAGCACGAGTTCTGGCGCGGCGCGATCTTCACGGCTGCGGGCAACCATGTCCTCGCCCCGCTGCACGCGCCGCTGCTGATCGTCCAGGCGCCGCTGATCGCCGCCGTGACCGGCCTGCTGGTCGCCGTCTACATGTACCTGATGCACGAGGGCATGGGCGCGCGCCTCGCCGCCCGACGCGGCCCGCTCTACCTGTTCTTCTACAACAAGTGGTTCTTCGACGAGCTCTATGACGCGACCTTCGTGCGCGCCGCGCGCATCCTGGGCGACCTGTTCTGGAAGGGCGGCGACCAGAAAGTCATCGACGGCCTGGGTCCCGACGGCGTCTCCGCCGTCTCCTACGCCGTGGGCCGCCGCACGGGCCTGCTGCAGACCGGCTACGTCTACCACTACGCCTTCGTGATGCTGCTGGGCGTCGCGGGCCTGCTCACCTACGCCCTCTGGGCGTGGAACCACTAGGGGAGGGACGGGACACATGACCGGCATCCTGTCGCTCATCACCTTCGCCCCCCTGGTGGGGGTGCTGGCGATCCTCGTCCTGCGGCTCTTCGGCAGGCCGGAGGACGCGCGCACGGTCGAGGCCGCCAGGTGGATCGCGCTCGTCACCACGGTCGCCACCCTGGCGCTGTCGGTGCTGCTGGTCGCCCAGTTCGACCGCGCGACCTCGGCCTTCCAGTTCGTCGAGGATCAGCCCTGGTTCGCGGGCCTGCACTATCGGATGGGCGTCGACGGCGTCTCGGTGCTGTTCGTGCTGCTGACCGCCTTCCTGATGCCGATCTGCATCCTGGCCTCGTGGAAGTCGATCACCGTCCGCGTGCTCGAATATATGATCGCCTTCCTGCTCCTGGAGGCGCTGGTGATCGGCGTCTTCTGCGCGCTCGACATCATCCTGTTCTACGTCTTCTTCGAGTTCGGCCTGGTGCCGATGTTCCTGATCATCGGCATCTGGGGCGGCCAGCGGCGGGTCTATGCCGCCTTCAAGTTCTTCCTCTACACCCTGCTGGGCTCCGTCCTGATGCTGGCGGCCATCCTGGGCATGATCGGCATCTCGGGCACCAGCTCCATCCCGGTGCTGATGACCTATCACTTCGACCCGGCCATCCAGACCTGGCTGTGGCTGGCCTTCTTCGCCTCCTTCGCGGTGAAGATGCCCATGTGGCCGGTGCACACCTGGCTGCCCGACGCCCACGTGGAGGCGCCAACCGCGGGCTCGGTGATCCTGGCCGGCATCCTCCTGAAGATGGGCGGCTACGGCTTCATGCGCTTCAGCCTGCCGATGTTCCCGCAGGCCTCGCAGCTGTTCACGCCGTTGATCTTCGCGCTCAGCGTGATCGCGGTGATCTACACCTCGCTGGTCGCCTTCCGGCAGACCGACATCAAGAAGCTGATCGCCTATTCCTCGGTGGCCCACATGGGCCTGGTCACCATGGGCATCTTCTCCGGCAACGTCGTCGGCGAGCAGGGCGCGATCTTCCAGATGCTCAGCCACGGGGTGATCTCCGGGGCGCTCTTCCTCTGCGTCGGCGTGGTCTACGACCGCATGCACACCCGCGAGATCGCCTTCTACGGCGGGGTGGTGAACCGGATGCCGATCTATGCGGCGGTGTTCATGCTGTTCACCATGGGCAACGTCGGCCTGCCGGGGACCTCGGGTTTCGTGGGCGAGATCCTGTCGATGACCGGCGCCTACCGGGCCTCCACCTGGACGGCGATCCTCGCCACCACGGGCGTGATCCTGTCGGCGGTCTATATGCTGAGCGTCTACCGCCGCGTGGTGTTCGGCGAGCTGACCAACGCCAAGCTTTCGGCGATCACCGATCTCGACTGGCGCGAGGTGGTGATCTTCGCACCCCTGGTCGCGGCGACCCTCTATCTGGGCGTCGTGCCGTCGTCGGTCTTCAACATCACCCAGGCCTCGGTCGACCACCTGACCCAGGCCTACCGCGCGGCCATCGGGGGCTAAGTCGCAGATGAACTTCTCCGCCGATCTCGCGGTCGCCTATCCGGAACTGATCTTAGGCGTCGGGGCCCTGGTGCTGCTGGTCTGGGGCGCCTTTGCGCCGAAGATGTCGATGGTCATCGGCGCGGCCGCGGTGCTGGTGCTGATCGGCGCGGCCGTGGCCGCCGCCACCCAGCCGTTCGGCAATGCGTTCTCGGGCGGCCTGGTGTTCGACGCCGGCGCCGCCTTCGCCAAGGTGGCGATCTATGTGGCGAGCGCGGTCTGCGTGCCGCTCGGCCAGCGCTGGTTCGCCCGCCGCGGGGTGCACAATTTCGAGTTCCCGATCCTGATCCTGATCGCCGCGCTGGGCATGGGGATGATGGCCTCGTCCGGCGACCTGATCTCGCTCTATGTCGGTGTCGAGCTGCAGTCCCTGGCGCTCTACGTCCTGGCCGCCATGCACCGCGACGACGCCAAGGCCTCCGAGGCGGGCCTCAAGTACTTCGTGCTGGGCGCCCTGTCGTCGGGGCTGCTGCTCTACGGCGCGAGCCTGATCTACGGCTTCGCCGGCTCGGTGGTATATTCGCAGATCGCGCTCGCGGTGCATGGCGGGGCCCATGTGGGCGTGCTGTTCGGCCTGGTGTTCCTGATCTGCGGCCTGGCCTTCAAGGTCTCCGCCGCGCCCTTCCACATGTGGACGCCGGACGTCTACGAGGGGGCGCCCACCCCCGTTGTGGCCTTCTTCGCGTCCGCCCCCAAGCTCGCCGCCATGGTGTTGTTCGCCCGCGCGCTGGGCCAGGGCTTCGCCGGGGCTGCGGTGCAGTGGCAGCAGATCCTGGTGGCGCTCGGCCTGATCTCGGTGGCGGTGGGCGCGTTTGCCGGGCTTGCGCAGACGAACCTCAAGCGCCTGTGGGCCTATTCCTCGATCGCCAACGTCGGCTACGCCCTGCTGGGCCTGGCCTCGGGCACGGCCGAGGGCGTGCAGTCGATGCTGGTGTTCATGGTTCTCTACATGATCGACGTGACAGGCTTCTTAGCCTGCCTCGCGGCCCTGTCGCGCAAGGGCCGCGCGATGGAGACGATCGACGACATGGCCGGGCTGATCAAGGAGCAGCCGGGCATAGCGCTGGCCATGACCGCCTTCTCGCTCTCGGCGCTGGGCCTGCCGCCGTTCTCCGGCTTCTGGGCCAAGGTCTATGTGTTCAAGGCCGCGATCCACGCAGGGCTCGGCGTCGCGGCGGTGACCGGCCTGGTCGGCTCGGTCGTGGCCGCCTTCTACTACCTGCGCCTGATCAAGGTGATGTGGTTCGACGCCGGCGCCGGCGCCACCGACAAGCCGCCGGCCGAGGCCCGCGTCATCGCCGTGGCCCTGGCCCTGTTCACCTTCCCGGTCGTCATGGCCGCGCTGCACTGGCTGGACCCGCTCGCCGCCACCGCCGCCCGCGCGTTTGGCCTCGCCTAGGTTGGCGGCCCACCCGCCGGTCGAAGCCTACGACGAGCTCGACTCCACCAATGCCGAGGCGCGGCGGCGCGCCGAGGCCGGGGCGGAAGGTCCGGTCTGGATCACCGCCGCCGTGCAGACCGCCGGCCGCGGCCGCCGCGGGCGGGCCTGGTCCACGGAGCGCGGCAACCTCGCCGCCACCCTGCTGATGACGACCGACGCGCCGCCGGTAGAGGCCGCGCAGATCTCCTTCGTGGCCGCCCTGGCGGCCGCCGACCTCGCGGAAGCCTGCCTCGGCCCGGGCGTGGCCCGCCTGAAGTGGCCCAACGACGTGCTGGTCCATGGCAGGAAGGCGGTCGGCATCCTGGTGGAATCCGGGGCGCGACCGGACGGCGGCCTGTGGCTCGCGGTCGGCATCGGGGTGAACCTGGCGCATGCGCCGCAGAACCTCGAGCGCCCCGCGACCGCCTTCGCCGAGCACATGGGCGAGCCGCCCGAACCGCCGGCCGCGCTGGAGGTGCTGGCCGCCCGCTTCGAGGTCTGGCGCCGGGCCTGGACCGCCGAGGGTTTCGCGCCGATCGCCCGGGCCTGGACCGAGCGCGCCGCGGGCCTGGGCCAACGGTGCGAGGCCAGACTGCCCAGCCGAACCGTGACCGGCATGGCCGAGGGTCTCGATCCGGACGGCGCCTTGCGCCTGCGGCTGGACGACGGGTCGCTGGAGCGGATAACGGCGGGCGACGTGTTCTTCGGGGAAGGGTAGAAGGCGCCCATGCTGCTGGCCATCGAGCAAGGCAACACCAACACCCTGTTCGCCGTGCACGACGGCGAGCGGTGGACCGCCCAGTGGCGCTCGGCCACCCATTCCAGCCGCACCGCCGACGAATACGCCGTGTGGCTGTCGCAGCTGCTGGCCATGGCCGGCCTGCAGATGGGCGTGTTCGACGGCTGCATCATCTCCAGCGTCGTGCCGCAGTCGATCTTCAACCTGCGCAACCTCGCCCGCCGCTACCTGCACGTGGAGCCCATGGTGATCGGCGAGAACGTCGACCTCGGCATCGAGGTGCGGATCGAGAAGCCGTCGGAGGCCGGCGCCGACCGGCTGGTCAACGCCATCGGCGCCCATGTGGTCTATCCGGGCGACTTGATCGTCATCGACTCAGGCACCGCCACCACCTTCGACGTGATCGCCGCGGACGGCGGCATGGAGGGCTGCGCCATCGCCCCGGGCATCAACCTGTCGATGGAGGCGCTGCACCAGGCCGCGGCCAAGCTGCCGCGCGTGGCCATCCAGCGCCCGCGCGGCAACACCGCCATCGGCAAGGACACCGTGGCGGCCATGCAGGCCGGCGTGTTCTGGGGCTACATCGCGCTCATCGAGGGCCTGGTGGCGCGCATCAAGGCCGAATGGGGCAGGCCCATGACGGTCATCGGAACCGGCGGCGTGGCCTCGCTCTTCCATGGCGCGACGGCCTCGATCGACCACTTCGATCCCGACCTGACGATCCGCGGCATGCTGGAGATTTATCGCCGGAACACGGCGAAGGCTTAGATGGCGAAACCC
This sequence comes from Phenylobacterium sp., assembly GCF_035944335.1. Lineage (GTDB taxonomy): Bacteria > Pseudomonadota > Alphaproteobacteria > Caulobacterales > Caulobacteraceae > Phenylobacterium. The sequence continues at coordinate 8,253 of NZ_DASZBG010000028.1, forward strand.
AGACCCGACGACGAGCTCGTCTTCCTGCCGCTCGGCGGGTCGAACGAGATCGGCATGAACTTCAATCTCTACGGCTTCGGGCCGCCGCACGACCGGCGCTGGATCGTCGTCGACCTGGGCGTGACCTTCGGCGACCAGACCACGCCCGGCGTGGAGATCATCCTGCCGGACCCGACGTTCATCGAGGCGCACGCCGACCGCATCCTGGGCATCGTCCTGACCCACGCCCACGAGGATCACATCGGCGCCGTCGCCTGGCTGTGGCCGCGCATCAAGGCGCCGATCTACGCCACCCCGTTCACCGCCTTCATCCTGCGCGAAAAGCTGCGCGAGGCGGACCTCCTGGACGAGGCCGAGATCACCGAGGTGTCGCTGGGCGGCAAGATCTCGCTGGGGCCCTTCGAGCTGGAGCTGATCACGCTCACCCACTCGATCCCCGAGCCCAACGGCCTGGCCATCAAGACCCCGCTGGGGGTGATCCTGCACACCGGCGACTGGAAGATCGATCCCGACCCCCTGCTGGGCGGGCCGACCGATATCGACGCCATCCAGAAGCTCGGCGACGGCGGCGTGCTGGCCATGGTCTGCGACTCGACGAACGTCTTCGTCGACGGCCGCGCCGGCTCCGAGGCGGAGGTGCGCGCCAAGCTGATGCCGCTGATCGCGGGCCTCAAGGGCAAGGTCGCCGTCGCCTGTTTCGCCTCCAACGTGGCGCGCATGGACTCAGTCTGCCACGCGGCCGAAGCCGCTGGGCGGCGCATCTGCCTGGTCGGGCGGTCCATGCGGCGGATGTCGTCGGCCGCCAAGTCCGTGGGCCTCATGGAGGACCTGCAGCCGTTCCTCGAGGAGAGCGAGGCGGGCCGGTTCCCGCCGGAGAAGGTGCTCTACCTGTGCACCGGCAGCCAGGGCGAGCCGCGCGCCGCCCTGTCGCGGATCGCCGACGGCACCCACGCCCACGTCAAGCTGGGCGCGGGCGACAGCTGCATCTTCTCCAGCCGCGTGATCCCCGGCAACGAGATCCCGATCCGCAACCTGCAGAACAAGCTCGCCGACGGCGGGGTGCGCCTCTACACCGAGCGCGACCATCCCGGCATCCACGTCTCCGGCCACCCGTGCCGCGACGAGCTGGCCGACATGTACCGCTGGGCCCGGCCGCAGATCGCCGTGCCGACCCACGGCGAGCGCCGCCACCTCCTGGAACACGCCGCCTTCGCCCGCGACCTGCAGGTCCCGCAACAGGTGACGCCGCGCAACGGCGACATGGTCCGCCTGGCGCCCGGCCGCGCGGAGATCATCGACGAGGTTCCCTCGGGCCGGCTCTATGTGGACGGCGGCGTGCTGACGCCGGAGAACGGCGAGGCGCTGCGCGAGCGCCGCCACGCGGCCTTCAACGGGGTGCTGGCGGTTTCCGTGGCGCTGGACGGCCGCGGCAAGATCGTTTCCGGCCCCCAGGTCCGCGCGCTCGGCCTTCCTACCGACGAGGACTATCCGCTGGACGACGTGCTCGACGATCTGGCCGAGGAGGCCGAACAGGCGCTCGGCCGGCTAAAGGGCGAGCAGCGGGAACTGGACGAGGAGATCGAGACCGCCATGTCGCGCGCCGTGAAAAAGGCCAGCCAGCGCATCTGGGGCCGCCGCCCGGTCGTCGAGACCACGGTGCTGCGCATCTGACCGGTTGCCCGCGCCCGCCGCGCCGGGTTTGATGGCGGGGCCTCAGGGGAGACCTCGCGCGTGACCGCCTACGCCGGCATCCGAATCGCCGATTTCAGCCAGGGCGTGGCCGGGCCGATGGCCGCCATGCTGCTGGGCGACTTCGCGGCCGAGGTGGTCAAGGTCGAGCCGCCGGGCGGCGACCGGATCAGGGACCAGCCGGGCTACCTCGCCTTCAACCGCAACAAGCAGGTCCTGACCCTCGATCTGGAGAGCGCCGACGGGCTCGCCGCGGCCCGCGCGCTGGTGGCCGGCGCCGACGTGGCGATCTTCGATCATCCGCCCGGCCGGCTGGAGGCGTTCGGCCTCGATGCGGCCACGCTGGGCGCCGCCAACCCGGGCCTGATCCACGCCTGGATGCCGCCCTATGGGACTGAGGGGCGCTGGAGCGATCTGCCGGCCCGCCACAGCCTGCTGGCGGGCCTGACCGGCATGGCGTTCAAGCAGGGCGCCTACGCAGACCAGCCGGTGCATCTGGTGCTGCCCGTCGCCTGGTATGGCCAGGCGGTGATGGGGGCGCTGGCCATCGGGGCGGCGCTGCATGAACGCAGCCGCAGCGGGCGAGGCCAGGGGCTGGTCATCAGCGGCCTGCACGGGGTCTCGGAGGTGTCGGGCCCCTCGCGGGCGCTGGAGCTCCCGCCGCTGCCGCGCGGCATCCCGCCGGGCGCCAACCCGCGCTACCGGCTCTACCAGTGCGCGGACGGCCAATGGTTCTTCCTGGGCACGCTGTTCACCAACTTCTACCGCAAGGCCTTCGAGGTCATCGGGCTGGAGGACGCCTTCGAGGCCTTCGAGGTCGACATGGTCGCCGCCCGCGACCTCTTGATCGAGATCTTCGCCAGCCGGCCGCGCGACGAGTGGCTGGAGCTGCTGCGGGCCAATGACGTGCC
>NZ_DASZBG010000029.1:0-14895 GCF_035944335.1 Phenylobacterium sp.
CCAGTCGGCGCTGGTGATGGTGGTGGGATCGACGTGCTGCAGGTGGATGATGTTGAGGCCCCACTGCTGGGCCGTGCCGGGGCCGTCGGCGTCGAACAGCACGGTGGTCCCGCCCTGGCCGTCGGAGATGAAGCTCAGGTAGTGGTCGGCGACCGGGTCATTGCCGGAGTAGTTGGAGTGGGCGAACACGCCCCTCAGGTCGAGCACGTCCTGGCCGTGGGTGAAGTCGGTGATCTGGGCCGGGGCCCAGGGCACGTCGGAGAACACGAAGTGGTCGTTCCCCGCCCCGCCGGTCAGCAGGTCCTGGCCGCGGCTGGCGTTGAGGGTGTCGGCGCCCGCCCCGCCGGTCAGGGTGTCGCCGACGAACGCCGAGGTCAGCGCCACGCCGGGCACCACCGGCGGCGCGCCCGGAGGCGGCGGTGAAGCCGTGGCGCTCGCGCCGCCGAACAGATTGGCCGCGGTGAGCTGGCCTGGCGCCACGTGGTCGAGGTTGACGATGTAGTCGGGCCAGGGATGGCCCGAGGCCGGGCCGTCGAGGTCGACCAGCACCTTGGTTCCGCCATTGCCGTCGTCGAACAGTTTCACATAGCCGTCCGCGATCGGATCGGAGCCCTTGTAGCCGTCCACGTAGAGGCCGGAGAAGTCGAGCCTGTCGACGCCCACCTGGAAGTCGCTGATGTGGACCGGCGTCCAGGGCTTCTCGTGGATCGCGAAGACATCGGCCCCGGCTCCGCCGGTCATGGTCTCGCCGCCCTGGTTGGACGTCAGGGTGTCGGCGCCGGCGCCGCCGGCCAGCGTCGAGCCGTAGCCTTGCGAGGTCACGGCCACCCCGGGCGCGACCGCCGGGGGCGACACGGGGGGCGGCGGGGCGGCCGGCGTGGTCGCGGGCGGCGGCGAAACCGCGGTCGCGCTGCCGAACAGGTTCGCGGCGGTGAGCTGGCCGGGCGCCACATGGTCGAGGTTGACGATGTAGTCGGGCCAGGGGTGGCCCGAGGCCGGGCCGTCGAGGTCGACCAGCACCTTGGTCCCGCCATTACCGTCGTCGAACAGCTTCACATAGCCGTCGGCGATCGGCTCGGAGCCCTTGTAGCCGTCCACGTAGAGGCCGGAGAAGTCGAGCTTGTCGACGCCCACCTGGAAGTCGGTGATGTGGACGGGCGTCCAGGGCTTCTCGTGGATGGCGAACACGTCCGCGCCAGCGCCGCCCGTCATGGTCTCGCCGCCCTGGTTAGACGTCAGGGTGTCGGCGCCCGCGCCGCCCACCAGGGTCGAGCCATAGCCATGCGAGGTCAGCGTCTGACCCGCCGCAGCCGGCGGCGGCGAGACGGGCGGGGGCGGGGCCGCAGGCGCGCTTACCGGAGGCGGGGAGGCGGCCGGAGGGCTGACCGTGGTCAGGCCCGAGGTGGTTCCGTTGCCCAGCCCGTAGGCGCGGATGTAGTCGATCCGCATCTCCTCCGGCATCTGGCTGTTGTCGATCGTCCCGCCCCAGCCGCCGAGCGCCAGGTTGGCGATCATGTACATCGGCTTGTTCATGTCGGAAGGCGTCGCCTGGTGAAACACCTCCACGCCGTCGACGTACCAGACGAGGTCGGTGGCGGTCCAAAGCACGCCATAGGTGTGGAAGCCCGAGGCCGTGTCGGGAATGAAGGAGGCGATGCCGTTCTGGGTGTGCACGCCCCCGAGCCCGGAGTGCCAGGTGGTGTGGTCCGCGTGCGGATCGTTGGTCAGGGTCTCCATGACGTCGAGCTCGGGCGGCCAGGAGCCGTCGGCCGGCACCAGCCAGAAGGCCGGCCAGCCGCCGGCCGCCTGGGGCAGCTCGGCGCGCATCTCGAAGTAGCCATAGGTCTGGGCGAAGCTCTCCTTCGTGGAGATCATGCCTGAGGTGTAGTTGTAACCGAACAGCTCCGAATTGGTGGACGGCCGGGCGACGATCGACAGGGTGCCGTCGCTGTTCGACTGGAACGGGCTCTCGCTGAAGTCGCCGTTGTGGTCGCGGTAGTAGGGCGAGGTGTAGATCTGCTTCTCGCCGTTGCCGGGCAGGGTGTAGGAGCCGACGCCGTCCGCGCCCTGGTAGCCGTAGTCGGGACGCCACGTCCCGGTCGGATTGTAGGTGGCGTTCCAGATCGACAGCGGGCTCGAGAACTCGTCGTGGAAGGTCATCGCCCCGACCTTGGTCGGGTCGATCTGCAGCGCAAAGTTCGCGGCCGTCAGTTGCGAGGCCTGCACGCCGTGCAGGATGACACCGTCGGTCCCGCCGAGGTCGATCCTCACATCCGCGCCAACCTGGGTCATGTGCGCCTGGACGTCGGAGAAGCTCGAATAGCCGGCCGAAAGCCGCACCACGTCGCTGGCGGTCTTGAAGCCGTAGATGGCGTCGTTACCCTCACCCTTGACGACGATGAAGGTGTCCGGGCCCGAGCCTCCGACCAGCACGTCCTGGCCGCCGCCGCCGTAGATCTGCTCGGCGCCCGAGCCCGCGTAGACGATGTTGTCGTGGGCATCGCCCGCCGCGTAGATGCCGCCGCCGTCGATCTTCAGGTTCTCGACATTGGCGTAGTTGGTCAGGCTGACGCTCTGCCAGGCCACCAAGGTGTCCGTCCCCCCGCCCGGCTGCTCGACGATCTTGTCGGCCGCGTCCTGCAGGTAGTAGGTGTCGTCGCCGGCGCCCCCGACCATGGTGTCGCCGCCCTGGCCCCACAGCGATTCCGCCGCCGCGGTCCCGGTCAGGGTCTCCGCGCCCGGCGCGCCGTACAGGTTGGCGACCGGCGTGCTCGATTCGCCGGCGGCGGAGCCGTCGTACTTCAGGTAGCTCATGGTGTCGGTCTTCCCGTCCTTGAGGTCGGCGGCAGGGCCGCTTAAGTCGCGGCCTCGACGCTCGCGACGACGGGAAATTGCTTGAGCGCGCCGCGCCGCACACCACCCCCAGATGTCGCACGCGGTCAGGACGGCGAACGGCGGTATGGCTCACGCCGGGCCGCTCCGGCGCCGGACCTCGACCGGCCGCAAGCTCTAGCGCAAGGGCCCTAAGCGGCTGAATGTCCGCGCTGAAACAGGATAAAAAGCGCTGCTATAACAATCATCTAAAGTAGCGCTTGCAAGCGCTTGGCTGCGCGGATCCGCACACCTCTACTGTGGCGCCGTGTCACGGCTTGAGTGTGGCGGCCTGACGCAGATAACGCCGGTACGCCGCGACGTCCGGCCGCGCCAGGTGCGACGGCCCGCCGCCTTGAGTGTGGCGGCCGGTCGCAGGCTGGGCCGTAGGCGACGTCAGGCGCCGAAGATCCATCCGGGCGGCAGGGTCGATTCCTGCACGCCGACCAGGGTCATCTGGTCGCCATTGCCCATGTCGATGACCGTATCGGCGCCCACCTGGCTGACCGTGAAGTGGGTTCCCGGATCGAGCTGCACGTGGTCGCCCTTGGCCGCGTCGAAGCCGAGGACGCGGTCCATCCCCGCGCCCGAGAAGGTGTGGAAGGTGTCGGGCCCGGCGCCGGCCTGGATGGTGTCGTTGCCGCGGTCGCCGCTGATCCAGTCGGCGCCGAAACCGGCGATGATGGAATCGTCGCCCTGGCCACCGCGCAGGATCTGCGCGCCGGAGCCGCCGATCAGGGTGTCGTTCCCGAGGTTTCCATAGAGGATGTCGCCCGTGCCGTGGCTGACGATCATGTCATTGCCCTGGCCGCCGACCAGCCAGTCGCCGACGTTGGAGAAGCCGACAATGGTGTCGTCGCCCTGGTTGCCGTTGATGTCGTTGAACCCGGGGCCGCCCTGGATGGAGTCGTTGCCCGCGCCGCCGCGCAGGTAGTTGTTCCCATCGACCCCGGTGATGCTGTCGTCGCCGGCGCCGCCCTGCAGGGTCGACCCGCCGGCGTGGCCGATGAGCGTCTGGTCAGTCGGGGCCGTCACGCCGGTCGACCCGCCGCCGCCGCCCGCCGCGGGGGGCGGCGGGGAGACGGGGGGCGGAGAGACCGGGGGCGGGCTCACGGGCGGAGGCGAAACCGGCGGCGGGCTGACCGGCGGGGGCGGGGAGGCCGCCGAGCCGGAACCCGCGCCGCCGAACACCTGGGCGGCGGTCAGGTGATCCGGGGCGACGTTGTCGAGGTTGAACACATAGGCCGTGTGGGGCGTCCCCGCCGGGCCGTCGAAGTCCACCAGCACCTTGGCGCCGCCGGCTCCGTCGGAGAAGAACTGCACATAGCCGTCGGCGACCGGGTCGGTTCCGCGGTAGCCGTCGGTGTAGAGCGCCGAGATATCCACGCGGTCGACGCCCACCTGGAAGTCGGTGATGTGGGTGGGCGTCCAGGGGTTGGTCGGGAACGAGAAGACATCGGCGCCGGCGCCACCGGTCATGGTCTCCCCGCCGTTGTCGGAGACCAGGGTGTCGGCGCCCGCGCCGCCCACCAGGATCGAGCCATAGCCGGGGGAAGCCACCACATGGCCCACGTTCGGATCGCCCGGCGGCGACACCGGGGGCGGCGAGACCGGCGGCGGGCTGACGGGCGGCGGCGGAGGGCTGACAGGCGGGGGTGACACCGGCGGCGGTGACGCCGGCGGCGAGAGGCTGGTGGTGGCCGAGCCGGTGAGGCTGCCCAGCCCATAGGCCCGGATGTAATCGATCCGCATCTCCTCCGGCATCTGGCTGTTGTCGATGGTCCCGCCCCAGCCGCCGAGCGCCAGGTTGGCGATCATGTACATCGGCTTGTTCATGTCGGCGGGGGTGGCGGCGTGGAACACCTCCACGCCGTCGACGTACCAGACGAGATCGGTGGCGGTCCAAAGCACCCCGTAGGTGTGGAAGCCGGTGGCGGTGTCGGGAATGAAGTTCGCCGCGGCCACCGAGGTGTGGCTGCCGGTGGACTGGGAGTGGGCGGTGGTGTGGTCGAGGTTCGGATCGGCCGTCAGGGTCTCCATGACGTCGAGCTCGGGCGGCCAGGAGCCGTCGGCGGGGACGAGCCAGAAGGCCGGCCAGCCGCCGGCCGCCTGCGGCAGCTCGGCGCGCATCTCGAAGTAGCCGTAGGTCTGGGAGAAGCTCTCCTTCGTGGAGATCATCCCGGATGTGTAGTTGTAGCCGAACAGCTCGGAGTTGGTGGACGGCCGGGCGACGATCGACAGCGTCCCGTCGCTGTTCGACTGGAATGGGCTCCCGCTGAAGTCGCCATTGTGGTCGCGGTAGTAGGGCGACGTATAGATTTGCTTCTCGCCGTTGCTGCCGAGCGTGTAGGAGCCAACGCCGTCGGGACCCTGGTAGCCGAAGTCCGGACGCCACGTCCCGGTCGGATTGTAGGTGGCGTTCCAGATCGACAGCGGGCTCGAGAACTCGTCGTGGAAGGTCATCGCGCCCAGCTTGGAGGTGTCCAGCTGAAGCTCGAAATTGGCAGCCGTCAGGGCGCTCGCCTGGATGTTGCGCAGGACCACGCCATCGCCGCCGCCGAAGTCGATCTTCACGTCGGCGCCCACCTGGGTCATCGCCGACTGGACCTGGGCGAAGGTGGTGAACCCGGCCGACAGCCGGACCATGTCGCTTGCCGCCTTGAAGCCGTAGATGGCGTCGTCGCCCTCGCCCTTGACGACGATGAAGGTGTCCGGGCCCGAGCCCGCCACCAGCACGTCCTGGCCGCCGCCGCCGTAGAGCTGTTCGGCGCCTGAGCCCGCGTAGACGATGTTGTCGTGGCCGTCGCCCGCCGCATAGAGCCCGCCGCCGTCGATCTTCACGTTCTCGACGTTTGCGTAATTCTTGAGGTTGACGTCCTGCCAGGCGACCACCGTGTCGACGCCCCCGCCCGGCTGCTCGACGATCTTGTCGGCTGGATCCTGCAGGTAGTACGTGTCGTCGCCAGCGCCCCCGACCATGGTGTCGCCGCCCTGGCCCCAGAGCGATTCCGCCAAGGCCGTGCCCGTCAGGGTCTCCGCAGCCGGCGTGCCGTAGAGGTTGGAGACTGGATCGGCCGACGCCGCAGCCGTCGTGCCGTCGTACTTCAGGTAGGACATGGGGTGGTCCGGTGCTGACGCGCACGCCCCCCTGGACGCGCTAGCGGGACCATAGCCGCAGCAAGCTTAAGGTTCGGTTCTGGCAAGATGTCGCATAGCTTTGCCATGCAGCGCCGGACTAGATGATCTGAATGGTCAAGCTTTCGCTCCATTTGAGCGAACGGCGCTATTGACCAGCTTAACCGTGGGCGAAGTTAAGCCATCGAGATCGTTGCCATCGTAGCTCGACCGTAGCGCGAGCTTCAGCGCCGCGACGAACCCCATATCCCCTGCGCGCCGGGTCGCGTCGTAAGCTCGGCCATGCGGCAACGCGCCACACTGAAGCTCATGGGCCTCAGACCGCCAGGTTGTCGATCAGCCGCGTCTTGCCGAGCACCGCGGCTCCCAGCACCCGCGCCGGAGGCCGGATTGGACCGGGGCCGAGTCGGGCCAGATCGCCCGCACCCCGCACCTCCACATAGTCGACGCGCGCGAAGCCCGCGGCGGAGAGGCGCGCCGCCGCGCGGACCTCCGCCTCGGCCACCGGGCGTCCCGCCCGCAGCGCCTCCACGGCCGCGGCCAGGGCGCCGTGCAGTTCGGCCGCGATCGGCCGTTCGGCCTCGGTCAGGTAGGCGTTGCGCGAGGACAGGGCGACGCCATCCGACGCGCGGGCGATCGGCGCGCCCAGGATCTCCACGGGGATATCCAGGTCGGCGACCAGCCGGCGGATGACCAGCAGCTGCTGGTAGTCCTTCTCGCCGAACACGGCGACGTCGGGCCCGCACTGCAGGATGAGCTTGGTCACCACGGTCGCGACGCCCGCGAAATGGCCGGGCCGCGCCGCGCCGTCCAGGGGCTCCGAGACGCCGGCCACGGTGACCGTGGTGGCGAATCCCGGCGGATACATCTCCGCGGCGGTTGGCGCATAGATGAGGTCGCAGCCGACGCTGGCCAGCAACTCGGCGTCGCGCGCTTCGTTGCGGGGATAGGCCGCGAAGTCCTCGTGCGGCGCGAACTGGGTGGGGTTGACGAAGATCGAGACCACGGCGCGCGCGGCCTTGGCCTTGGCCAGCCGCACCAGGGAGAGGTGTCCCTCGTGCAGGGCGCCCATGGTCGGCGTGAAGCCGACCCGTTCGCCGGCGGCGCGCCAGGCGCCGACGCGGGCGCGGAGTTCGGCCACGGTGCGGACGATAGGCGGCGACGTCGAACTCATGGCGCGCGCTTATGACGAGCGGGCGCGCCCAAGTCCATCCACAGCCAGAGTCATCTGGCCGCGTTGACGCGGCGGGGCGGCGCAGGGTCAACCTAGCGCCTCGTGAATCGGAGTTCTTGAGATGCCTCAGGCCAGCGTCATCGTGGTCGGCAACGAGAAGGGCGGGGCGGGCAAGTCCACCATCGCCATCCACACCGCCGTGGCCCTGCTGCACGGCGGGGCGCGCGTGGCCGTGATCGATCTCGACCTGCGCCAGCAGTCGATGGCCCACTTCTTCGCGAACCGCCGCGCCTGGCTGGCCGCCAACGGCGCGCAGGCTCCGATGCCGGCGGAGTATGCCGTGGCCGTGGGCGAGGACGCCGACCGGCGCTTCGCGGACGCCTTCGCCGAGGCGCGCGAGACCGCCGATTTCGTGCTCATCGACACCCCCGGCAGCGACACCGCCGTCAGCCGCGCGGCGCACGCGCGCGCCGACCTGATCGTCACCCCGATGAACGACAGCTTCGTGGACTTCGACATGCTGGGCGTGGTCGACCCGGTCACCCTCGAGGTGACGCGCCACAGCCTCTATGCCGACACCGTCTGGGACTGCCGCAAGCAGCGGGCCGCCGTCGACCGCAAGATGATCGACTGGGTGGTGCTGCGAAACCGCCTGGCGCCCACCGAGGCGCGCAACCGCAAGCGCCTGGACGAGCGGGTGCAGGCGCTCTCCCGCAAGGTCGGCTTCCGGGTGGGGCCGGGCCTCAGGGACCGGGTCATCTACCGCGAGCTGTTCCCGTTCGGCCTGACCATCGCCGACCTGTCGCCGGCCATCCGGCCCGTGGCGATGTCGCTGCAGCACGTGGCGGCGCGCCAGGAGCTTCGCGCCCTGATGAGCGCGCTCGGCCTTTCCGGATTTGCCGAGGTCGAGTCGATCGCCGCAGAATAGGCGATGATCTTCCTCATCCTGGGCTGCCTCGTCCTCCTGGTGCTGGTCACCGTCGGCCGGTCCGGCAAGCCGCTCCGCATCCGCCGCGAGTGGCGCTTCATCTCCGCGGCGACCTCGATCGCCACCCTGACGGGGGCGGCCTATCTGGCCTTCCGCGAGGCCTGGATCCCGGCGGTGCTGCTGCTGGGCGTGGCCGTCAGCCTGATGGGCTCGGCGCGGGTCAACCTGCGTCGTCGCGCGCCGGCGCCGAGCTCCCTGCGCGAGCCGATGAGCGCCGAGGAGGCCCGCTCGATCCTCGGCGTCGGCGCCGACGCCAGCGCCGCGGAGATCCAGGCGGCCTATACGCGGCTGATGCGCATGGCCCATCCGGACAAGGGCGGCACCTCCGGCCTCGCCAGCCAGCTCAACGCCGCCCGCGACCGGTTGCTGCCGAAATAGGCTGAAAGAAAAAGCCCCGGAGGCGGAGCTCCGGGGCTCGTGTTCTCTCGATGGGCGGGGCTCAGCTCGCGCCGAGCACCGCGCAGGCCAGGCGCCGCGCCTTCAGCGCGTGGCAGGCGCCCTTGGCTTCGGACTCCGAGGAGAAGCCGGTGAACACCGCCTTGTAGCGGCGGCCCTGCTTCTCGGCCGCGCCCTGGGCGCTGTCGAAATGCTCGCCGAACTTCTTCTTCACCAGGGCGATCTGCTCCTTGGCGTCGGCGTGGCTGCGGAACTCGCCGACCTGCACCGACCAGTCCTCGCCGCGGCGGGCGTGCTTGCCCCGCGCCGGTTGGACCTGGAGCTTGGCCCGCGGCGGCGGGGCCGAGGTCAGCTCGATCTTCAGCGCGTCCTGGTCGCCGTCGCCCTGTTCGGAGGGCGGGCGGATCACCGGGCCGGTGGGAACCGGCTCATGCAGGTTCTGGGCGATGGTCAGCCGTTCGCCCATGCCGCGGCGCTTCATGACGTCGAAGCCGGTCAGCAGCAGGTCCTCGGCGTTCTGATCGCGCGACACCCGCGTCGGGCCGCCCAGCACCACGACGATGAGGCGTCGGCCGTCGCGAACGCCTGAGATCGCAATGTTGAAGCCCGAGGCGTTGGTGAAGCCGGTCTTCAGGCCGTCGACCCCGGGCACACCGGTCAGCAGGTGGTTGTGGTTGGGGATGTAGCGGCCGCGGAAGGTGAACGAGGTCTGGCTGAAGTAGTGGTAATATTGCGGGTAATCCCGCATCGCCGCCCGCGACAGGATGGCGATGTCCCGCGCCGTCGACAGGTTGCGGCTGTCGGGCAGGCCGTTGGCGTTGGCGAAATGGGTGTTCTGCATGCCCAGCTCCTGGGCGCGCAGGGTCATCAGGGCGGCGAAGCGGCTCTCGCTGCCGCCCAGCTTCTCGGCCATGGCCACCGCGGCGTCGTTCGCCGACAGAGTGGTCATACCCTGGATCGCGTCCGCCACGCTGATGGAATCCCCCGGACGAACGCCGAGCTTGGTGGGCGCCTGCGCCGCGGCATGGGGCGAGAACACGACGCGGTCGTCGAGGTGCAGCTTGCCCGACGCGAGCGCCTCATAGGTGAGATAGAGGGTCATCACCTTGGTGATCGAGGCCGGATAGCGCGGCGCATCGGCGTGCTTGTCGTAGAGCACCTCGCCGGACTTGGCGTCGACGACGATCGCCGCATAGCGGTTCTCGCGCGCCGCGAGGATCTCGCGGAAATAGGGAATCTGCGCCTGAGCCGCCGGTGGGGTGACCGCGAGCAAGGTAGCGGCGGCCAAACCGAGGGACACAACAAGGCGGCGGGCGTGCTGGATCATGCTTTCGTCCGTCGAATCTCAACGTTACGAACGGCCCTGCAACATCCGGGCCGCCCTTGAATCCCTCTACCATCACACTGCGACGGTTGCGGTAGAGTAAACAAGGGGTTGAACGGGTCCGATTGTCGCGGTGGGGCGGTCACGCTTTCGTCATTGTGCAGTGCAACAAAATTCACTTGACTGCTGCAGTGCAGCATGAGACACCGACTGCGAAGTCGGGAAATCCCTAGCTGGATATCGCATCGCGGCGATCTCGCCGCCCGCAAACCCAAGGACGCGACGCATGGACGCTGCTGCTGAAACCCTGAAGCCGGAAGCCAAGGCCGCCAAGGCCGCTGAAGCGACCGTCGAACAAATCACCACCGCTGCGAACACCGCCTTCAAGGACGGTGTCGAGAAGACCCTGGCCGCCGTGAGCGAGGCCAACACCCATTCCAAGAAGAACCTGGAGGCCGTCGTGGCCTCCGTCACCGCGGCCACCAAGGGCGCGGAAGCGCTGGGCGCGCAGGCCATGGCCTATACCAAGTCGGCCTTCGAGACCCAGGCTGCCGCCGCCAAGGCGCTGGCCGGCGCCAAGACCCCGCAGGAGCTCTTCGAGCTGCAGACGGCCTTCGCCAAGGGCGCCTTCGAGACCTACGTCAGCGAACTCGGCAAGATGACGGAGACCTTCCAGGCCTCCTTCAAGGCCACCGTCCAGCCGCTCAACGAGCGCGTCAGCGACACGGTCAGCAAGCTGCAGGCGACGCGCTAAGCATCCGACGCGGCGACGCGAACGATCGAGAGGCCCGGACCGCAAGGTCCGGGCCTTTTCTCTTGCGCGGGCGGGAGCTAGAGGTTCGCCCATGTCGCAGATCGAAGACCGCCTCGCGGAGCTCGGGATCACGCTGCCCGAGCCCAACGCCCCCGTCGCCAACTATGTGCCGTTCGTCCGGGTGGGCGAGCTGATCCACATCTCCGGCCAGGTCTCCCTCGACGCCTCGGGCGGGATCCGCGGCGTGGTGGGCGAGGACGTCGACCTGGAGACCGGCCGGCAGGCGGCGCGGCTCTGCGGCCTCTCCCTGCTGGCCCAGATGAAGGCGGCCTGCCACGGCCACCTCGGCCGGGTGAAGCAGGTGGTCAAGCTGAACGGCTTCGTCCAGGCCGGGCCCGGCTTCTTCGATATTCCCAAGGTGTTGAACGGGGCGTCCGACCTGATGGTCGAGGTGTTCGGCGAGACCGGCCGTCATGCCCGCTCGGCGGTGGGCGTCTATCGCCTGCCGATGAACTTCGCCGTCGAGGTCGACGCGGTGGTGTCGGTGTCGTGAAGACGCGCTTCGGCGAAGCCTGGGACCTGCTGTTCGCGCCCGCGGTGGCGCACCGCGGCCTCTGGGCGCCGGATGGGCCGCCGGAGAATTCGCTGGGCGCCTTCCAGGCGGCATGCGCGGCCGGCTACGGCATCGAACTCGACGTCCAGCTCTCGGCCGATGGCGAGGCCATGGTCTTCCACGACGAGGACCTGACGCGGATGACCGGTGCGCAGGGCCGGCTCTGCGACCGCACGGCCGCCGAGCTCGCCGAGCTGCGCCTCAAGGACAGCGACGAAGCCATCCCGACCCTGGCCGAGACGCTCGCCCTGGTCGGCCGCCGGGCCATGGTGCACGTGGAGTTGAAGACGCCCTTCGGCCACGTCGGGCCGCTGGAGCAGCGGGTGCACGAGATCCTCATCGATCACGCCGGCCCGGTCTGCGTGATCGGCTTCAATCCCTATTCCCACGCCTGGTTCGCCGAGCGTTTCCCCGGCGTGCTGCGCGGCCTCGACAGCTATTCCTACGATCGCGCGCCGCACATGAGCGAGGCGCAGCGCCGGGCCTTCGCCAACCTCGAGCACGTGGCCATCGCCAAGCCGCACTTCCTGGCGCTCGGCCTCGACATGCTGCCCAGCGGCGCGGCGGCGCGCTACCGCGCCCAGGGCCTGCCGGTCGTCGCCTGGACGGTGCGCAAGCCGGAGCAGTGGGACCAGGTCCGCGAGGGCTGCGACAACCTGATCTTCGAGGGCTTCCGCCCTTGCTAGGAGCTTGGGCGTGACCCTGACGCCGGCGGTCAAGGTCTGCCGCCGCATCGCCGAGATCGGGCGCGAGGCCTGGGACGCCTGCGCCCAGAACCCCGCCTACGCCGGCTATCCGTTCCTGCACTACGATTTCCTGCACGCCCTGGAGGCCGCCGGCTGCGCGGTCGAGCGCACCGGCTGGGGCCCGCAGCACCTGGCGGTGGAGGACGAGACGGGGCAGGTCGCCGCCGTCATGCCGCTCTATCTGAAGTCCCACAGCCAGGGCGAATACGTCTTCGACCACGCCTGGGCCGACGCCTACGAGCGGGCCGGCGGCCAGTACTATCCAAAGCTGCTGTCGGCCGCGCCGTTCACCCCGGCGACGGGACCGCGCCTGCTGGTGCGGCCCGGCGTCGACGCCCGAGAAGGCTGGCGGCTCTTGACCGGCGGGGCGCTGACCCTGTGCGAGCGCCACGGCGCCTCGTCCTTCCACGTGAACTTCCCGCCCGAGGACGAATGGCGCTGGCTGGGCGAGCAGGGCTTCGGCCTGCGGGAGGGCCAGCAATACCATTGGCAGAATGCCGGCTACGCCAGCTTCGAGGACTTCCTGGGCGCGCTGTCGTCGGGACGCCGCAAGACCATCCGGCGCGAGCGCCGCGACGCGGTGGCCGAGGTGGAGGTGGTCTCGCTCACCGGGGCTGAGATCGGCGAGGAGCACTGGGACGCCTTCTTCCGGTTCTACGTCGACACCGGGTCGCGCAAGTGGGGCCGGCCCTATCTGACCCGGGCCTTCTTCTCGAGGCTCGGCGAGACGATGGCCGAGCGGGTGCTGCTGATCCTGGCCCGGCGCGACGGGCGCTGGATCGCCGGCGCCCTGAACCTGATCGGCGACGACTGCCTCTACGGCCGCCACTGGGGCTGTATCGAGGAGGTCCCGTTCCTGCACTTCGAGCTCTGCTACTACCAGGCCATCGACTGGGCGATCGCGCAGCGCCTGCCGCGCGTCGAGGCCGGCGCGCAAGGCCAGCACAAGATCGCCCGCGGCTACCTGCCCACGCCGGTCTATTCGGCCCACTACATCGCCGACCCGGCGCTGCGCGCGCCGGTGGAGGCCTTCCTGGCGCGCGAACGGCTCGGCGTGGAATCCGAGATCGAATGGCTGACCGAGGAATATTCGCCGTTCCGGAAGGGGGGATAGGGCGCCACTTCCTCTCCCGCGAAGCGGGAGAGGGGGACCATCGGCCGAAGAGCCGATGGTGGAGAGGGTAAGCCGCAGCAGAGCCTAGGACCTCGCGCTCAGCGCGAGGGCCCGCAAGATCACCGCGTCCGCCGCCTGGCTTAGGTTCGAATAGACGTGCCCGGCGCCAAGGCGCATCACCTCGATCCCCTGACGCGCCTGCCAGGCGTCACGCGCCTCGTCCTTTGCGCGTTTTTCCTCGTCCCAATGTGTGGCGCCGTCGATCTCCACGGCCAGCTTCGCCGCGGGGCAATAGAAATCGAAGATCATGGATCGATAGGCGAACTGACGGCGGAAGATCGGCTGTCCTCGGCCCCGACCCTTCAGTTTGGACCAGAGCATGATCTCGGGCTCGGTCATGCTCTTGCGCAGCGCCCGCGATCGGTTGGCGATGAGTGTGGTTGTCCGATGCGCCATGCCGGCCGCCTACCCTCTCCACCGCTCGCTCTTCGGCGAGCGGTCCCCCTCTCCCGCTGCGCGGGAAAGGAAGGCTAGCTCTTCTCCCACGCCTGCTTCAGCAGGGCCGCCACCGAGGCGTCCACCTGGCCGGGGGTCTCCAGCAGCAGCTTCGATTTCAGCCGCTCGGACCAGCCCTCGGTCTTCGGCGGCTGCAGTCGGGGATCGGCGGCGGGCTCGATGGCGAGGCCCAGCAGGGCCTTGCCGCCCTTCACCGGCTTGATCGCGGCGAACTGGAATTCCCGCGAGAAGGCGGTGAAGGCCTTGCGCTGGCCGATGATCGCGCCGGGGAGGGCGGCGGCCGCCGCCTGCACCGCCTCGAAGATCGCCCGCGAGCCCGGGTCGGTCCACAGCGCCTCGCGCAGGGCCTGGGGCTCGTCCCAGCCGTTGGCGGCCGGAAAGGCCTCCGACAGCACGTACATGGCGCGGTTCTGCAGCAAGCCGTAGTTGTCCTTCAGCCACTGGGCGCGGGCCCGCGGCTTGGTCTCGGGGCAGGTGTGGGCGATGGTGACCCACTGCTCGAGCGTCTTGCCGGTGTCGCGTTCCAGGCTCGCCTGCACCGAGGCGAACCACTTCTTCTGCCGTTCGGTGAGGCCGTGGGCCTCCAGCGTGGCCGACACCTGCTTCTCCGCCATCGTTCCACCCTCCCGACCGATTTGCTACGACGCCTGCGACACCCAAGGAGACGAGGCCATGAGCTTGGACGGCGCTTACGACCAGGGCAACATCTTCGCCAAGATCCTGCGCGGCGAGGCGCCCGCCGCCCGCGTGTTCGAGGACGACCATGTGCTGGCCTTCATGGATGTCTTTCCCCAGGCCAGGGGCCACACCCTGGTGATCCCCAAGCACTCGAGCGCGCGCAACCTGCTGGACGAGGCGCCCGACGTGCTGGGCCCGCTGATCCTGGGGGTGCAGCGGGTGGCCCGCGCGGTGCGCGCCGCCCTCAACCCGGACGGCGTCGTGGTCACCCAGTTCAACGGCGCCGTGGCCGGCCAGACCATCTTCCACCTGCATTTCCACATCATCCCGCGCTGGGACGGCGCGCCGCTTGGCCGCCACGGCGAGGGCGGCATGGCCGACATGGCCGAGCTGAAGACGCTGGCCGAGCAGATCGCGGCGAAGATCAGCTGACACAGGTCGGCGCGTTCCCACTTCCCTTCCCATTCGATGGGAAGGGGGGACCGCACGCCGAAGAGCGGGCGGTGGGAAGGGCGAGCCAGCGGCAGTGCGGTGGCCTTCCCTCTCCACCATCCGCTCTCCGGCGGATGGTCCCCCTCTCCCGCTG
>NZ_DASZBG010000030.1:0-4135 GCF_035944335.1 Phenylobacterium sp.
GTGCGCGCCCACAAGGGCATCGACGCCGCCGGCTTCCGCCGCCTGGGTGAGCGCGAGGTGACGCGCCCCGACGGGACGACGCGGGCCAGCGTCTATTGGGAAATGACCAAGGACGAATGGGTCAGGCGGCACAGGTTGTGAAGTGGGCGGCGCTCGCGGCGCTGGCGTTGCTGGGTCTCCCAGCGCCCGCCTCGGCGGCCCCCAGGCTCGTGATCTGGGCCTGGGAGCGGCCGGAGGACCTGCGCTTCGCCCCGCCGCAGGTGGAGGTCGCCGCCCAGACCGGCTTCGTGGTGCTGACCGGCGAAGGCGTCTTCGTCCGCCGCCGGCGCTTTCCACTGCGCACGATGCGGCCGCCGTCCACCGCCTTGGTCCATGTGCAGATCGATCATCACCGGCGGCTTGCCTGGACGCCGACCCAACGGGCCCAGGCCGCGGCGGCGGTGCTGCAGCTCGCCCAGGCGGCCGGGGTTCGCCGCGTGCAGGTGGATTTCGAGGTGCGGCAGTCCGAACGCCGAGTGTTGCTCGACCTCCTGGCCGACGTGCGGCGGGGCCTGCCCAGCGGCGTCGGCCTGTCGATGACGGCCCTGGCCTCGTGGTGCGAGACCGAGGCTTGGCTGAATCGCGCGCCCGTGGATGAAATCGTGCCGATGCTGTTCCGGATGGGACCGGGCGGCGACGCGCTGAAGGTCCGCCTCGAGACCGGCGGCGATTTCGCCGAGCCGCGATGCCGGACGGCGCTGGCCATCTCCACCGACGCGCCCCTGCGGCGCGCGCCGGCGGGGCGGCGAGTCTATCTGTTCAATCCGCGCAGCTGGACGGCGGCGGACTTCGAGGCGGCTCGGCGGAGGGTGGAGACATGGTCGTCCGGAGGTGGCTAACGGTGGTGGCCGTGGCGGCGACGCTCGCGGCGCCGACGAGCGCCTGGGCCTCAGGACCCAGCCCGATAGCGCCATGGTACGTCGACCAGTACGGCGGCGACCCGGCGGACGCGGCGGCCTTCTTCAAGGGTCGGACCGGGATCGTCATGCCCACGGCGCCACGGGCGATGCTCTACATCAGCTGGCGTCTACTGCACGGCCAGAACGTCGGCCAGGTGGCGGGCCAGGCCTTGGCCACGCCCTGCTGCGGCACGCCCTGGTGGGCGCATGACTGGGGTGGCGGCGCGAACAAGTGGAGCGAGGCGCGCAAGGTCGTGCCGGGCGTCCCGCAGAGCCTCTACATCGAAACCGAGCGGCCGAGCGCCGAGGGTAGCTACAGCCAGGTCTGCTTCGATGACGCCTTCGACACGGCGGCCGCCACCCTGAAGGATCGGGCCGCCAAACACGGCGCGGCCTCGCCGGAGGTGCGCGCCTGGCTCGCCGGACAGGACGCAGTGTTCGCCAACTGTCACAAGACGACGGCCCTGCCGCCGCTCCCTGCGAGCGCGCCGTCCTGGCTGAAGGCGGACCGGGCCTACCAGGAAGCCGCGGCCGCCTTCTATGACACCCGCTACGCGGAGGCCGCCCGGCGGTTCAGCGACATCGCCAAGGACGCGGGCTCGCCGTGGCGCGGGACCGGGGTCTACCTCGTGGCGCGCGCGCTGACCCGCAAGGCGCTGATGGAAAAGACGCCGGCCGGCTATGCCGAGGCGCACGCGGCGGTCGCCCGCCTGGAAGCCGCGTCGCCGACCACCTACGGCTGGAGCCAGGTCTTGGGGCTGCGGAATCTGTTGGGGTTCCACGAGGACGCGAAAGCCTTCGCGGTGGGGCTGCAGCAGCGGCTGTCTGCGCGTCAGGCGCTGCCGAACATCGCCGAGGACTTCCGCGACCTGCGCGATCTCTACGACGCGGGAAAGATCACCGACGAGCCGCTCGACTGGATGGCGGCCATGAAGGCCCAGCCGCCGAGGCCAGACTACCGGCTGACGCAGAACCAGGAAGAAACGACCGCAATGATCGCGGGCCGCTATGAGGCGGCCCGCCGCGCCGCCTTGGCGCGCGCCGAAAGCCGCTGGCGGGCCGAACGCGACGTGGCATGGCTGGCAGCCGCGCTCAGCTTGGCGAGCCCCAGCGATCCGGAGGCGAAGGCGCTCAGCGAAGCGGCGGCGAGCCTGCCGGCGACCAGCCCCGCGTGGCTGACTGCGCAGTACCACCTCGTGCGGCTCGGCATGGGCCAGGCGCCGTCGGCGCAGACCCGGAGGCGGCTGGACGCGATCCTGGCGCGCAGCGACCTCTCCACCAGCGACCGAAACCTGTTCACCGCGCAGCGCGCGCAGGTGGCGTCCGGTCTGGACGATTTCCTCCGCTACGCCCTGCGCCGCCGCCTCTGCGCGCACCTGAACGAAGACTGGAACCAGGAGGATCGGCGGCCGAGCTGTGCGCGGGGGGCCTGGGACGGCGGCGGCGAAGTGCAGCCGGAAGGCATCTACGACGGGCCCAAGAGCCAAGGCGTCACCGGCTTCGGCGAGGACGCGCGGGCGACCATCGACCGGATGCCGCTCGCCACCCGCATCGCGCTTTCCCGCAACCCGCGCCTGCCCAGGACCCTGCGGCTCGACGTCGCGCTGACCAGCTACGGCCGGGCGGTCCAGCTGCAGGACGAGGGCGCCATCGACGCGCTCGCGGGCGAGCTTGCCGACCTGCTGCCGCTGATGGCCAAGGACTTCCGTGACGTCCGCGCCTCGCGACGGGGACCGGACAAACGCTTCGCCGAGCTGCTGGTGCTCGCCAAGATTCCCGGGGCGAGGACTGATCTTGCGGCCTACGTGCGCCCCGAAGGCCGGCGCGTGGCCGACTTCCAGATCTACTGGACCGACTGGGTCATCCTGAAGCGCCCCGCCGCCGCCGCCGCGCCGCCGTTGGCCCTGTACCAAACCACCGGAGACCTCCCCGACCGCTATGGCCAGCCGCCCTGGCCCGACGCCTTGACAGATCTTACCTGCCTGGACGAGTGCGGCCGCGGGGCTGCGCCGCTGCGAGTTCCGGATTTCGTGGACCGGCGCAAGGCCGCGGCCGAGCGTGGCTTCTTATTCTCGACCGAGCACGAATACGGCAAGCCGGCGCCCGCGATGCCGCCGGGCGCCGTCGACGCCTGGGACGAGATGCTGGACTACGCCAAGGCCCATCCCGCCGACCCGCGCGTGCCGGAGGCGCTGCACTGGCTGGTTCACGTGGGCCACTTCGGCGGCAGCCACGACCACTCCGGCCGCCGCGCCTTCCGACTGCTGCACGGGCGCTACGAAGGCTCCTATTGGGCAAAGAAGACGCCCTACTACAACGACTGACCGGCCCCGGGTGCTTGCCTGCCTCGGTCGCGCCCGGCACTCTCGACGGATGAAGTGCGTGTTGAGCTTTGGCGTATTGGCGGCCGCGGCCTTGGCGACGGCGGCGGTCCAAGCGGCCGAGACCCCGGCGCAGCAGGCCGTGGCGGCGTTCCGCGGGCTTTGCGGCACCGGCGAACTCGCACCCGGCGCGGTGCTGGCGAGGGCCGACGCCCTGGGCTGGCGGCGCGGCGGGGCCGATGCGCCGAAGGACTTCGATCCGGCGGCGGACCGGCTGTCGCCCAAGGGTACGCTGCCGCTCGAGCTCTATGTGACCTCTGAGACCAGCGCAGGCGAGCGGCGCGATGTCTGCGGACTCCGCGTGACCTCGCCGATCCCGGGGCTTGATGCGGCCGTCGAGGCCTGGCTTGGGTTCAAACCCTCATTCGCCATGCCGCCGGCGGCGACCTTCCTGGCGGTGCGTACCGGGGAGGCCTGGGCCTCGGGGGCCACGGTCGACCGGGCCGCCTTCGCCAAGCTGAAGGCGGAAGGCCGCTACTACAGCATCATGGCCGCCGATGGCGGGTCGGGCGGCCAGGACCAGGCGCCGGCGATGCTGATGCTGCTGCATGTTCGCCGGCTCAGTACAGCAGATAGGGCTCCCGCACCTCCGCCCAGGCCGCCTCGTCCGGCGCGGTGAGGACCTCGAGGTCGGCCGGCGTCGCGGCCGGCTCGTCGACCCATTCGCGCAGGCCGGGGCCGCCGTTGATGACGTCGATGGCCAGCTTGCCGACTTCGTACTCGTAGGCGAAGTCGCGCCACAGGTCGTAGTCGGGATAGAGCCTGCGGATGGCCTTGAAGGCCAGCGCCTGCAGCCGCCAGGGACGGAAGGCGTGG
>NZ_DASZBG010000031.1:0-7983 GCF_035944335.1 Phenylobacterium sp.
GCCCGCGTCGCGGCCCACCAGAACAAGCTCTCCGCCGCCGTTCAGCGGCTCATCTGGACCGAGGCCGAGGGCGAGGGCCAGGGCGACACGCTCAAGGCCGAACTCGAAGACCGCCTCGAAATCGAGGTCCTCGACGTCGAAGCTTTCCTCGCCGAACCCGTCGAGGCCCAGATCGCCCGCATCTGCGCGGCCATCGGGCTAGATGTTCCGCCCCCTATTTCCGACCGTCATGGCCGGGACAAGCCCGGGGATGACGGAGGGGGAAGTGGCGATCCCTGGCGCTCTTCCGGCTAACTGAACGGCGATCACATTTTCCGGCTGACGCCGCGTCCTGACCTTGACGTAAACGGCAAGCGGGTTCTTAGCTTGACGCCGTAAGGCAACGTCCTTCGGAGGGGAACGCATGGTCGCTGATCTGCGCCGGCCGCATCGCAGCTATTCGATCCGGCAGCTCTGCCTGGAGTTCAAGTGCACGCCCCGGGCGCTGCGCTTCTATGAGGACAAGGGCCTGCTGTCGCCCGCCCGCGAGGGCCTCAACCGGGTCTACAACTACAAGGACCGCGCCCGCCTGCAGCTGATCCTGCAGGGCAAGCGCGTCGGCCTGTCGCTGGCCGAGATCGGCGAGATCCTCGACCTCTACGAGGTGGACGACGGCGGCGCCCAGCAGGCGGCCAAGTCCCTGCGCAAGTTCCGCGAGCGCATCGTCGCCCTGGAGCGCCAGAAGATCGACATCGACGAGCAGATCGAGCAGCTCAAGCTCGGCTGCCAGGCCATGGAGGCGCGGCTGGCCACCCGGCCCGACCTGCTGCCGCGCGCCGCCGACTACGACCAGGTGCTGCGCCGCCAGCTCGACGGCGCCGAACATTAGCGGCGGACGAGACCGCCCGATTCAAGGTTAGATTGACGCGCCGGGCGGGGCGGCTGACTTGACGACCCCGCACGCCTGCGGAGCGCCCATGACCTACCAGCCCCCCGTCCGCGACTACACCTTTGTCCTGAAGGACCTGCTGCAGCTCGAGCGCTACGCCAACCTGCCGGCCTTCGCCGACGCCTCCATCGACGTGGTCGAGCAGATCCTCGAGGAGGCGGCCCGATTCACCGGCGAGGTGCTGGCCCCGCTCAACAGCGTCGGCGACAAGGAAGGCTGCCACTGGAGCCCGGACTTCACGGTCACCACCCCCAAGGGCTTCAAGGAGGCCTACAAGCAGCTGGTCGAGGGCGGCTGGCCGGGCCTCGGGTCGGAACAGGCCTACGGCGGCCAGGGTCTGCCGCACGTGGTCAACCTCGCCTTCTCGGAGATGAGCTCGGCGGCCAACATGGCGTTTTCCATGTACCCGGGCCTGACCCACGGCGCCTATTCGGCGATCCTGGCCGGCGGCTCCCAGGCGCAGAAGGACCTCTATCTGCCGAAGCTCGCGTCCTTCGAGTGGGGCGGCACCATGAACCTCACCGAGCCGCACTGCGGCACCGACCTGGGCCTGCTGCGCACCAAGGCGGTCCCGCAAGGCGACGGGAGCTACAAGATCTCCGGCCAGAAGATCTGGATCTCCGGCGGCGAGCAGGACCTCACCGACAACATCGTCCACCTGGTCCTGGCCCGCATCGAAGGCGCGCCGGCCGGCACGCGCGGCATCAGCCTGTTCATCGTGCCGAAGTTCATCCCCGATGCGGACGGCAATCCCGGCGAGCGCAATTCGGTGAAGTGCCTGGGCCTGGAAGAGAAGATGGGCATCCACGGCAACGCCACCTGCGTGATCAGCCACGAGGAGGCGACCGGCTGGCTGATCGGCGAGGAGAACCGCGGCCTGTCGATCATGTTCGTGATGATGAACGAGGCCCGCCTGGGCGTCGGCATGCAGGGCCTGGCCCAGGCCGAGGCCGCCTACCAGGCCGCCGCCGCCTTCGCCAAGGACCGCCTGCAGGGGCGTTCTCTGACCGGTCCGAAGAACCCCGACGGCCCGGCCGACCCGATCATCGTCCACCCCGACATCCGCCGCATGCTGATGGATGCCCGCGCCATCATCGAGGGCGGCCGCGCCTTCCTGTTCTGGACCGCCCTGCACGGCGACCTGGCCCACGCCAGCCCCGACGAGGCCGTCCAGCAGAAGGGCCGCGACTACATGGCCCTGATGACCCCGGTGCTGAAGGGCTTCCTCACCGACAAGGGCTTCCAGGTCTGCTCCGACGCCATGCAGGCGCACGGGGGCGCCGGCTATACTGAACATTTCCCCGTGAGCCAGTACCTGCGCGACGTGCGCATCGCGCTGATCTACGAGGGGACCAACGGCATCCAGGCGCTGGACCTGGTGGGCCGCAAGCTGGCCGCCGACGGCGGCCGCGGCGTGATGAGCTTCTTCGCCGAGGTCGACGCCTTCATCGAGGCCGCCGCGGCCGAGGAGATGAAGCCCTTCACCGCGCCGCTGGCTGCGGCCAAGGCCGAGCTGCAGGAGGCCACCCTGTGGCTGATGCAGAACGGCCTGGCCAATCCCGACAACGCCGGGGCGGCCTCCACCGACTACCTGCATCTCTTCGGCCTGACGGCGCTCGCCTACATGTGGGCCCTGATGGCCCAGACGGCCCAGGCCAAGATCGCCGCCGGCGAGACCGATCCGATCTACGCCGAGAAGCTCGCCGTCGGGCGCTACTACATGCAGCGCGTCCTGCCGGAGACCTCCTCGCACCTCGCCAAGCTGAAGACCGGCGCCGAGCTGATGATGGCCCTGCCGGCCGAGGCCTTCTGATGGCCCGCTACCGCGCCACCTGCGACTGGAGCCTGGCCGAATCCGGCGAGGACTTCCTCAAGGGCCGCTATGGCCGCGGCCATACGGTGGGCTTCGGCTCCGGGGTGAAGGTGCCGGGCACCGCCTCGGCCCAGGTGGTCGGCAACAAATGGGCCGCGCCCGATTCCGTCGATCCCGAGGAAATGCTCGTGGCCTCGCTCTCGCAGTGCCACATGCTGACCTTCCTGCATAAGGCGCGCGAGGCCGGCTTGGTGGTCACCCGCTACCGCGACGACGCCGAGGGCCTGATGGAGAAGATCGACGGCGATCGCATGGCGGTCACCAAGGTGACGCTGCGCCCCGAGATCGCCTACGCCGGCGAGCGCCCCACGGCCGACCAGCGCGCCCGGCTGCACCACCTGGCCCACGAGGAGTGCTTCATCGCCAACTCGGTGAAGACGCAGGTCGTGGTGGAGGAGAAGGAGCCGATCTAGCCGAGCAGGCCGGCGAGCCGCCGCCGCAGCGCCGCGGCGTCCTTCAGCTCGCACTCCCAGATCGTCTCGACCCGCCAGCCGAGCGCTGCGAGCGCTGCGTCGCTCCTCTCGTCGCGGGCGCGATTGCGGGCGATCTTTGCGACCCAGTAGTCGCGGTTGGCCTTGGGCGTCCGCGCGCCGCGCGCGCAGTCGTGGCCGTGCCAGAAGCAGCCGTGCACGAACAGCACGAGCCTGCGCCCCGGCATCACGATGTCCGGATGGCCCGGCAGGTCCTTGCGGTGCAGCCGATAGCGCGCGCCCAGCGCCGTCAGCGCCTTGCGCACGATCCGCTCCGGCGAGGTGTCCTTGCCCTTCACCCGGCGCATCACCGCCGAGCGCTTCGCCGCCGAATAGACGTCGGTGGTCTTCGTCACAGCCCTTCGAACAGGGCCGTCGAGACGTAGCGTTCGGCGAAGCTCGGGATGATGGCGACGATCAGCTTGCCGGCCATCTCGTCGCGCGAGGCCACGTCGAAGGCCGCCACCAGCGCCGCGCCGGAGGAAATGCCAACCGGGATGCCCTCTTCGCGCGCTACGCGGCGGGCCATGGTGAAGCTGTCGTCGTTGGAGACCTGCACCACCTCGTCGATGATCCCGCGGTCGAGGATCGAGGGCACGAAGCCGGCGCCGATGCCCTGGATCTTGTGCGGCCCCGGCTGGCCGCCGGAGAGCACCGGCGAGGCGGTCGGCTCCACCGCGATCATCCGCACCGAGGGCTTGCGGGCCTTCAAGACCTGGCCGACGCCGGTGATGGTGCCGCCGGTGCCCACCCCCGAGATCACCGCATCGACGCGGCCTTCGGTGTCGTTCCAGATCTCCTCGGCCGTCGAGACCCGATGGATCAGCGGGTTGGCCTGGTTGTCGAACTGCTGCGGCATCACCGCCCCCGGCGTGGCGTCGACGATCTCCTTGGCGCGGGCGACGGCGCCGGCCATGCCGCGCTCGGGCGGCGTCAGCTCCAGCTTGGCGCCCAGCAGCAGCAGCATCTTGCGCCGCTCCAGCGACATGCTCTCCGGCATGACCAGGATGATCTTGTAGCCCTTGGCGGCGGCCACGAAGGCCAGCGCAATGCCGGTGTTGCCGCTGGTCGGCTCGACGATCACCCCGCCCGGCTTCAAGAGGCCCTGGGCTTCCAGGTACTCGACCATGGCCACGCCGATACGGTCCTTGACCGAGGCGAGCGGGTTGAAGAACTCCAGCTTGGCGACCACCTCGCCCTTGGGCTTCAGCGCCGCCATCAGCCGCGGCAGCCGCACCAGCGGCGTATCGCCCACCAGGTCCAGCACGGAATCGAAGATCTTGCCCCGGCCCTCGCGGCGATAGCGCGCGGCGTCGTAGGCCTTGTCGGGGGTGGCGTCCATGGAAGGCTTCTCGCGAAAAACGGCCCGTGTGGCCGCGAACCTAAGACTTCCTGTGGCGATTGGAAGCCCGGCGACCTTGCGGCGGCTTCAGCTTTTCTATTCCGCCGCGATGACGGCGGCGGGGCTCAGCAGCGGCTCGAGCAGCCGGTCGGCCAGCCAGCGCACGACAGGCACGGCCACCCCGTCGCCCGCCACCTGCAGCGCCGCGCTGGCGGACCCGGGCAGCCGGTAGCTCTCCGGCAGGCCCATGAGCCGGGCGGCCTCCCGCGGCGTCAGCAGCCGCGTGCGGACCTGGCCTTCGGCCACGACCACGATCGCCTGCCGCGAGGAGCCGCCGCGCGGGGTCCGCAGGCATCCGGCCAGGCCATCCAGCCGCACCTCGGCCCGCTGCACCGATCGGCCATCCTCGATCCGCATGCGCCGGAAGATCGCGCCGACCGCCCGCTCCCCGCGCGCCCGACAGGCGTCGAGCCGCGCCCTGTGCAGCGGCGACATCAGCTCGAGCCAACGCGCGGTCCGCTCCGGCGGATGCCAGGCGACCGCGGCGTCGTCCTCCAGCAGGGCGGCGAGGTCGTTGTTGCGGGCCGGCGGGGCGGGCAGCCGCCATCCGATCCAATGCCGGGCGAGCTGCGCGGGCAGCCGCGCCGCCGCGGCCTTGACCGCCTTGGTCTGCCAGGGGCTGTCGCCGATGAGCGCGGCCGATGGCGCCTCGCGGGTGGCGACGATGAACACCCGCGGCCGCGACTGCGGCAGGAACGCCGCTGCGTCGATCTCCAGCGCCCCGAACCGGTAGCCCTGCGCCACCAGCGCCTCGGCGACCGCCGCGAAATCGGCGCCGCCGTGCGAGGTGAGCAGGCCGCTGACGTTCTCGATGACGATCGCCCGCGGGCTACGGCCCGCCGCGGCCAGGCCCTCGATCAGCCGCCAGAATCCGTAGAAGGCCTGCGACTTGCCGCCGGCCAGCCCGGCGCGGCCGCCCGCGAGGCTGAAGTCCTGGCAAGGGCTCGACGCCCAGGCGAGGTCGGCGCGGCCCGGCAGGTCGCCCGGCGCGGCCCCGAAGACGTCACCCTCGTGGAAATGCGCCCCGGCGTCGGGGAAATTGGCGCGATAGGTGGCCGCCTTGCCCGGATCGAAGTCGTTGGCGAACAGGCACGACCAGCCCGCGCCGAGACCCGTCCGGGCCATGCCACCGCCGGCGAAGAACTCATAGAAGGTGAAGGGGCCGCGACTCACGGCCCAAAGCGTAAGCGACGGCCAGCAAAAGTGGTCCCACTTTTGCGTTCGGCCGTGCGTCAAATGTTGCTAGCGCGCCTTCCGGTCGGCGAACCGGTCCCACTTCGCCTGAAGGCGCGCGGCTCAAAAGGCGCGTGAAGGCGCCTGCGCAAGATCAGCTGACGCCGACCTCCTGCAGCTGGATCTGCGACCGGGCCTGGACCTGGTCGGTGTGCGGGCCAGGTAGGATGAACCCGACGGCGATCGCGATGACCGCGATGGCCGCTATGAACAGTTTCGGCGCCATAACGGGTCCCTCTCCGTCTACGCGTCGCCCATAATCCGCCACGGGCCTTAACGGAGGCGGAACAAACAGGCTGAATCGTTGGTGACTTCCGACCCGAGGACGAGTGGACGCGGGCGTTTCCGACACAGCACGCTTGACCGCTGCGCCTGTCCGGGCGGCTAATTACCGCCGATAACCAAGAAGACGCGCCTGAGGGAGGCGACCTATGGAACGAGCCTACGATCTGGTGGTCCGCGGCGGGACCGTCGTCGACGGGACGGGCTCAGCCGCCTTCGAGGCGGATGTGGCGATCAAGGATGGCCGCATCGCCGGCATCGGCAGGATCGGCGGCTCCGGCGCGCACGAGATCGACGCCAGGGGCAAGATCGTCGCGCCGGGCTTCGTCGACATCCACACCCACTACGACGGCCAGGCCACCTGGGACGGGCGCATGCAGCCCTCGTCCTGGCACGGCGTCACCACCGTGGTCATGGGCAATTGCGGCGTCGGCTTCGCGCCCTGCAAGCCGGGCGACCACGACCGCCTGATCCAGCTGATGGAGGGCGTCGAGGACATCCCCTTCCCGGTGCTGGCCGAGGGCCTGCCGTGGAACTGGGAGAGCTATCCCGACTACCTCGACGGCCTGGCGAGCCGATCCTTCGACGTCGACATCGGCAGCCAGCTGCCGCATGCGGCGCTGCGCGTCTATGTGATGGGCGAGCGCGGCGTGAACCGGGAGCCCGCCACGGAGGCCGACATCCACGCCATGGCCGCCATCGCCAAGCGGGCCATGGAGGTCGGCGCCATCGGCTTCGGCACCTCGCGCACCCTGAACCACCGATCCTCCGATGGCTCGCCCATCGCCACGCTGACGGCCGGCGAGGACGAGCTCACCGGCATCGCGCTCGGCATGGCGGCCGCCAACAACGGGGCCGGCCGAGGCGTGCTGCAGGTGGTCTCCGATTTCAACGATCCGGCCGAGGAATTCGCCATGCTGCGGCGGATCGTCGAGCGGTCCGGCCGGCCGCTGTCCTTCTCGCTGCTGCAGAGCCCGCGCGACCCTGAGCAGTGGCGCTTCATGCTGGAGCAGATGAGCCAGGCCAAGGCCGCCGGCCTGCAGATCCGCGCCCAGGTGGCGACGCGGCCGGTGGGCGTGCTGTTCGGCCTGGAGCTGACGGTGAACCCGTTCAGCTCGCACCCGAGCTATCGCGAGATCAAGGCGCTCCCGCTGGTCGAGCGCGTGGCCGCCCTGCGCGATCCCGAGTTCCGCGCCCGGCTGCTCAGCGAGGAGGCGGAGAACGCCCGCGCCCCTGGCCTGTCGCCCATGCGGGCCTGGGACCGCATCTATCCGATCGGCGAGGACAATCCGGACTACGAGCCGACGCCGGACCATTCCGTCGCCGCCATCGCCGCGGAGCGTGGGGTCGATCCATACGAGGTCGCGCTCGACCAGATGCTGCAGAACGACGGCCGCGGCATGCTCTACCTGCCGCTCTTGAACTATGCGCAGAACACCCTCGATCCGGCCTATCAGATGCTGCAGCACGACTGCGTTGTGCCGGGCCTCTCCGACGGCGGCGCCCACGTCGGCATGATCTGCGACGGATCCTTTCCGACCACCAATCTCGTCCATTGGACCCGCGACCGCACCCGCGGGCCGAAGATCCCGCTGGAGCGGATGATCAAGGCCCAGTGCCGCGACACCGCCGAGACCGTCGGGCTCTACGACCGGGGCCTGCTCTCGCCCGGCTATCGGGCCGACCTTAACGTCATCGACTACGACCGCCTCACCCTGAAGGCGCCGCAGGTGGCCTACGACCTGCCGACCGGCGGCCGGCGGCTGATCCAGCGCGCCGAGGGCTACACCGCGAC
>NZ_DASZBG010000032.1:0-3726 GCF_035944335.1 Phenylobacterium sp.
AAGGGGCTGGACGATTCCAAGAAGCTCTCGGCCAAGGCGCGCGAGGCGCTGGAGCCGGAGATCAAGGCCAAGGCGGTGGCCTGGGGCGTGGGGTTCGCCAGCGTCGAGGAGATCGCGGCGCTGAACATCCTGCACGCCACCGGGCTGGCCATGCGCCGGGCGATCGAGGCCATGGCGGTGGCGCCGGCCTTCGCGCTGGTGGACGGCAACTACCGCTTCAAGCTGCCCTGCGAGGTGACGACGGTGGTGGGCGGCGATGCGAAGTCGAAGTCGATCGCCGCGGCCTCGATCCTGGCCAAGACAGCCCGCGACCGGCTGATGGTGGAGATGGACGGGCTCTATCCCGGCTATGGCTTCGCCAGCCACAAGGGCTATCGCGCCCAGGTCCACGCCGAGGCGCTGCTGTCGCTGGGGCCGTGCGAGATCCACCGCCTGAGCTGGGGGCCGGTGAAGCTCGCCCTGATGGGCCGCGACCCGATGCTGGTGTTCGGCGACCTGGCGCAGGACGAGCTGCCGTTCGAAGGCTGATCCGGAGGCGGCCTTAACTTCCCGTTGACCACGTCGGCTAACCGGGCCTTCACCATAAGCCGGTCAGGATTCAATCTCTTGTGTTCAAGGGATTTGCGGTGATGGGCGTTAGCGTCGACACGATCATCCAGGGCGAATGCCTGGCGGAGCTGAAGAAGCTGCCGGACGGGTCGGTCGACCTGGTGTTCGCCGATCCGCCCTACAATCTGCAGCTGGGCGGCGACCTGCTCAGGCCCGACAATTCCAAGGTCGACGCGGTCGACGACCACTGGGACCAGTTCGACAGCTTCGAGGCCTATGACGCCTTTACCCGCGCCTGGCTGAAGGAATGCCACCGGGTGCTGAAGCCCAACGGCGCGATCTGGGTGATCGGCAGCTACCACAACATCTTCCGGGTGGGCGCGGCGCTGCAGGACCTGGGGTTCTGGATCCTCAACGACATCGTCTGGCGCAAGTCCAACCCGATGCCGAACTTCAAGGGCACGCGCTTCACCAATGCGCACGAGACCCTGATCTGGGCCGCCAAGGGACGCGGGAGCCGGCGCTACACCTTCAACTACGACGCCATGAAGATGGCCAATGACGAGCTGCAGATGCGCTCGGACTGGACCCTGCCCCTGTGCACCGGCGAGGAGCGGCTGAAGGACGCCCACGGGGTGAAGGCCCATCCGACCCAGAAGCCGGAGGCCCTGCTGCACCGGGTGATCCTGTCGTCGACCAAGCCCGGTGACATCGTCCTCGACCCCTTCTTCGGCACCGGCACGACGGGCGCGGCGGCGCGCCGGCTGGGCCGCCGCTATGTCGGCATCGAGCGGGAAGCCGACTATGTGAAGCTCGCCGCCGAGCGGATCGCCAAGGTGATCCCGGCCGCGCCGGACGAGCTGGTGGTCACCGGCTCGAAGAAGTCCGAACCGCGCATCCCGTTCGGCCAGATCGTCGAGGCCGGCCTCTTACGCCCCGGCGACATGCTGTTCTGCCCGCAGGGCCGCCATTCCGCCCGCGTGCGCCCGGACGGCAGCCTGGCGATCGGCGACATGACCGGCTCGATCCACAAGGTGGGCGCCATGGTGCAGTCGGCGCCGGCCTGCAACGGCTGGACCTACTGGCACTTCAAGTCCGACAAGGGCCTGGCCCCCATCGATGTGCTGCGCGCCAAGGTGCGCAAGGACCTGCCGATCTGATGGCCGGCGTCGCAGTCCGGCCCATCGCGCGGGGCGACTACGACCAGTGGCGGCCGCTGTGGGACGGCTACAACGCCTTCTACGAGCGGGCGGGCCCGACCGCCCTGGCGGACGAGATCACCGCCATGACCTGGGCGCGGTTCTTCGACGCCTATGAGCCGGTGCACGGGCTGGTGGCGGAGGTGGACGGGCGGCTGATCGGCCTGACGCACTACCTGTTCCACCGCTCGACCACGGCGATCGCGCCCATCTGCTACCTGCAGGACCTGTTCACCAGCGACGGGGCGCGCGGCAAGGGCGTCGGCCGGGCGCTGATCGAGGCGGTGTACGCGGCCGCCAGGACCGCCGGCTGCCCGCGGGTCTATTGGCAGACCCACGAGACCAATGCGACGGCCAGGCGCCTCTACGATGGGGTCGCGGAGGACTCCGGCTTCATCGTCTATCGCAAGCTCATCTGAAGCCAACCGGCGGGCCCCCGCGTTTCCCATCGGAACAGCGGAGGACGAACCATGGCGGAAGCGCAGGTTTCGCGGCTGATCGCGGCCGCGCCGGACAAGGTCTGGAAGACCCTCACATCCCGCGAAGGCATGAAGGCCTATATGATGGGCGCCGACGTGGAAGCCGACTGGCGGATCGGCGGCCAGATCCGCATGCAGGGCGAATACCAGGGCAAGCGGTTCGAGGACCGCGGCGAGGTGCGCAGCTTCGAGCCGGAGCGGAAGCTCGCCTACACCCATGAGAGCGGCGCCGCGCCCGGCCAGGCGCATCTGGTGACCTTCGAGCTCAAGCCGCGCGGCGACGCCACCGAGGTGACGGTCACCCAGGCCGCGGCCAACGGCGGCGAGCATCCCGACCACGCCAAGAACAAGGCCATGTACGAGAAGACCTGGGCGAGCATGCTCGAGAGCCTGGAAAAGGCGGTCCAATAGCCTAGAGGCTCTACCTTCTCCCCTTGCGGGAGAAGGTGTCAGCCGCAGGCTGACGGATGAGGGGTCGAAGACCCTCTCCGCAATCTTGACGAAGGTGACGGCTACTCGCGGCCGATGCGTTGGCGCGACCCCTCATCCGACCTCCTTCGGAGGCCACCTTCTCCCGCAAGGGGAGAAGGTCAGATCAATGCGTTCAGCCCGGCCCGGGCGGCTTTCAGGAAGACGCTCGGCAGGGCGTCGAGGCCGGCGCGGCGCGTCCAGATGACATCAGCGGCTTCGCCCTCGGCGCGCAGGAGTTGCAGGGTCAGGGTGAAGTGGGTGAAGCCGTGCTCCACCTCGCCGGCGCTGCGCCAGGCCGCCGAGGCGGGCGCCGCGCGGAGCGCCTCGGCTTCGCTCCAGCGAACGGCGCGCCAGTCGGAGGTCGGCAGGGCCAGCATGCCGCCCAGCAGGCCCTTTGGCGGGCGGCGCACCAGAGCCACCTCCTCGCCGCGGGTGAGGACATAGGCGACGCCGAAGCGGTGCGGGCGCTCAGCCTTGGGCGTGCGGCGCGGGTAGGTCTGCGGGTCGCCCTGGGCAAAGGCCGCGCAGTGGACCCGGACGGGGCAGCGGCCGCAGAGCGGGGCCTTGGGTCGGCAGACGGTGGCGCCGAGGTCCATCAGGGCCTGGGCCCAGTCGCCGGGACGGTCGTCGGCGATCAGGGTGGCGGCGAGGCGCTTCAGCTCCGGCTTGGCGTCGGGCAGGGGTTGCTCGACCGCGAACAGCCGCGCCATGACCCGCTCGACATTGCCGTCGACCACATTGGCTGGCCGGTCGAAGGCGATGGCCGCCACGGCCGCGGCCGTATAGGGGCCGAGGCCGGGCAGGGCGCGCAGGCCTTCCTCGGTGTCCGGGAAGACCCCGCCGTGATCCCGGGCGACCGCGCGGGCGCAGGCCAGGAGGTTGCGGGCGCGGGCGTAGTAGCCAAGGCCTGCCCAGGCGGCCATGACCTCGCCGTCGGGGGCGTTCGCCAGGTCGGTGACCGTGGGCCACAGGCGCAGGAACTTCAGGAAATAGGGCGTGGCGTGCGGCACGGTGGTCTGCTGCAGCAT
>NZ_DASZBG010000033.1:0-4441 GCF_035944335.1 Phenylobacterium sp.
TGTGGTCGGACCAGCTGGAGGCGGAGATCGTGGAGCGAATGGTCGCCGGCGCCTCGATGCGGCAGGTGGCGGCGCAGCCGGATACGCCGTGCATGACGACGCTCCGCAACTGGTCGCGCCGCAAGGCGGGGTTCCGTGACGGCCTGGCCTGGGCTGCGGAGGAACGCTGTGCGACCCGAGCCGAGCCCATGTACCGGGCCCTGATGGAGGAGGCCCGGTTGCGGTTCGGCGACCGCTTCCGCTGAAGCCCTACGCGCCTCACCCGACGGCAACGCCGGGACATGCCAGGATGCGCCTTGCTGAAAATATCTGGAGGCTCTGCGTGCAATACGATGACGTCGTGCTCGGCCGGCGCAGCATCCGCGGCTACCTGAACAAGCCGGTCCCCAAGGCGCTGATCCGCGAGGTGATCGAGCTCGCCATGCGCGCGCCGTCGTCGATGAACACCCAGCCGTGGAACTTCTACGTCCTCACCGGCGAGCCGCTGGACCGAATCCGCGCCGGGAACACCGAGCGGAACCTCGCGGGCGTGCCGCACAGCCGCGAATTCCGCATCGGGCAGGCCTTCGCCGGCAAGCACCGCGAACGGCAGATCGGCGTCGCCAAGCAGCTGTTCGCCGCCATGGGGATCGCCCGCGAGGACAAGGCGGGCCGCCAGGACTGGGTGCTGCGCGGCTTCCGCCAGTTCGACGCGCCGGTCTGCATCATCGTCACCTATGACAAGGACCTGCACGGCAGCGACGACACGCCCTTCGACTGCGGGGCCGTCGCCACCGCCCTGGTGAACGCCGCGTGGTCCCGCGGCCTGGGCGCGGTGATCAACAGCCAGGGGATCATGCAGTCGCCGGTGGTGCGCGAGCACGCGGGCATCGCCGACGACCAGGTGATCATGAAGTCGATCGCGCTGGGCTGGCCCGACGAGACATTCCCCGCCAACGCCGTGGTGTCCGAGCGCAAGTCCGTCGACGAGGCGACGGTGTTCGTGGGCTTCGACGAGGAGGCCTAGCCGCCGTCGCCGGCGGGGCCTGCCGCCTCGTCATCGTCGTGGGTGTGAGCCAGGCCGGAGGCTTCCATCTCGTCGCGGTAGGCGCGCATGCGCCGCTTGGCGGCCTCGAGCTTCTCGCGCATGTCGCGCGCCACGGCCTGCGGGTCGCTGGGGTCGGCCGGGCCGCCGCGGGACTGCGATTTGGGCATAACGTGAGTTAACTGGCCGACGAAGTGTCGGGTTCCCGACAGTCGACGATTTCGCGTCCACAATGGCCTTGGCGGCATGGCGCCGCCGGCCGCGGTCGCGCTAGCCTGGGCCGATGACCCGCAGCGGCGCGCGCCAGGCCCGATGAGCCTCAAGGACCGGATCAAGGGTCAGGTGCTGGCCATGGACGCCGCGCTGCGGCCCTGGGCGGCGCGGAGCCGGCGGCACGCGGGGCTCTACGAATTCCTGCTGTTCGGGCTGAAGCAGGCGTGGGCCAGCCTGTTCGCCGGGGCCATGCTGGCGCTGTTGCTGGGCAGCCATTTCCTGTGGCCGGCCGGCGCGCCCATCGCCCGCTACGATTTCCTGGTGATGGCGGCGCTGACCCTGCAGGCGCTGTTCCTGGCGACCCGGCTGGAGCGCTGGGACGAGGCGCTGGTGATCGCGATCTTCCACGTGGTCGGCACGATCATGGAGGTGTTCAAGACCGCCCACGGCTCGTGGATCTATCCGGAGCCGAACCTCTTGCGGATCGGCGGCGTGCCGCTGTTCTCGGGCTTCATGTACGCCGCGATCGGCAGCTATATCGCCCGCGCCTGGCGGCTGTTCGACATCCGCTTCGTGAACTATCCGCCGCTCTGGGCGCCGTGGCTGCTGGCCATCCTGGCCTACGCCAACTTCTTCACCCACCACTATGGGCCGGATATCCGCTGGGGCCTGTTCGCCGTCTCCGGCCTGATCTTCCGGCGCACCTGGTTCACCTTCACGCCCGACCTCAGCCCCCGGCGGATGCCGATCATCGTGGGCGCCCTGCTGGTCGCGCTGTTCATCTGGTTCGCCGAGAACCTCGGCACCTTCGCCTCGGCCTGGATCTATCCGACCCAGCGGCACGGCTGGGCGCCGGTGTCGTTCGGCAAGCTGGGCAGCTGGTATCTGCTGATCATGCTGAGCTTCGTGCTGGTGAGCCTGGTGCACAGGCCGCGCGCGCCCGGCGAGGGGGCGACGACCAACCCGTTGCTGACAGGCGTCGAGGCCGGGACGATGTCGTTCCTTCTCCCCTTGCGGGAGAAGGTGTCGGGCGGATGCCCGACGGAAGAGGGGTCGAGCCGGCGCCCCCAGGAAGATCGGCCACGAAAAACACGAACAGGCACGAAAAAGGCGGAGCCGAGCGGCCGGGCTTGAGCTCGTTCGTGAATTTCGTGTTTTTCGTGGCTCAAATAGCTGCGCTTCGCCGCTGCGGCGACGCCGAGAAACCCCTCATCCGACCTGCTTCGCAGGCCACCTTCTCCCGCAGGGGGAGAAGGTCACCGGTGGAGGAGGAGCGCCAGCAACGTCCCGCCGACCACGACCGCCACCAGGGTCAGGAAGACGTTGGGGATGCTCTTGCCGACCCACATGGTGTCTTGGCGCGCGTCATGACGGAGTTTGGTCATGGGCGCCAGGATGCGCCGAGCGCGGGGCGCTGTCACGACGCGAAGACGCGACCCCTCTTCTGTCAGCTTCGCTGACACCTTCTCCCGCAGCCACCGAGAAGGCTGAACCTACGACTTGTTCGCGAAGTCCAGGAACCGTTGGCGCAGCGTCGGGTCGGTCTTGAAGACCCCGGTGAACTGGGTGGTGATGGTGGAGACGTGGCGGTGGTGCACGCCGCGGGTGGTCATGCACTGGTGGGTCGCATCGATCATCACCGCGACGCCGGCCGGGCGCAGGCTGTCGGTGATGGCGTCGGCGATCTGCTGGGTCATGGTCTCCTGGGTCTGGAGACGCCGGGCGAAGATCTCGACCACCTTGGCGAGCTTGGAGATGCCGACCACGCGGTTGGTGGGCATGTAGGCCACGTAGGCCTTGCCCAGGAACGGCGCCATGTGGTGCTCGCAGTGGCTCTCCACCTCGATGTCGCGCAGCATGACGATGTCGTCATAGCCCTGCACGTCCTCGAAGGTGCGGCTGAGCTCCTTGGCCGGATCGAGGCCGTAGCCTTCGAACCATTCGGCATAGGCGTCGACGACGCGCTTGGGGGTGTCGATCACCCCTTCGCGGCGCGGATCGTCGCCGGCCCAGGCGATCAGGGTGCGAACGGCCTCCATCGCTTCTTCGCGGCTGGGGCGCTTCACGGCTTCAAGATCAAGGTCAGGGATCCCGACCAGGGTTCGGTCGCGCATGGCGTCCATGTGGGAGCGGTTCTTTCCAGGGCTGAGTTGCGCCGGGACGACGGTCCCGGAAATGACGCGTGCCACCCTTTCACTTCAGATGGGTTTCGGCCGCGAGGGTTCCCGTGGCCACCCATCCGGGGGAACTGTATATGGGCTCCCCGCCTTGCCCGGCAACCGTTCCGCGGCGTTAGCTTGACCATGATGGCCCGATGACCCTGGCTCTCTACGACACCATGGCCCGCGCCAAGCGGCGCTTCGAACCCGCCGATCCGGAGCGGGTGACGATGTATGTCTGCGGACCCACCGTCTACAATTTCGCCCACGTGGGGAATTTCCGCCCGGTGGTGGTGTTCGACGTGCTGTTCCGCCTGCTGCGCCACATCTATGGCGAGGACGCGGTGGTCTATGCCGCCAACGTCACCGACGTGGACGACAAGATCAACGCCAAGGCCGCCGAGGAAGGCGTCGCCATCGACGTGATCACCGACCGCTATCTGGCGGCCTATAACGCCGACGCCGCGAAGCTGTTGGCCCTGCCGCCCAGCTTCCAGCCGCGGGCCACGCGGACCATGGACGCCATCGTCGAGATGATCGGCCGGCTGGTCCACAACAACGCCGCCTATGCGGCCGAGGGCCACGTGCTGTTCAACACCGAGGCGTACACGGACTACGGCAAGCTGTCGGGCCGGCCGCTGGACGAGATGATCGCCGGCGCGCGAGTGGACGTGGCGCCCTACAAGCGCAACCCGGCCGATTTCGTGCTGTGGAAGCCGTCGAAGCCCGGCGAGCCCGAGTGGGAGAGCCCCTGGGGGCCGGGGCGGCCCGGCTGGCACATCGAATGCACCGCGATGATCGAACAGACCCTGGGCCTGCCGATCGACATCCACGGCGGCGGCATCGACCTGGTCTTCCCGCACCACGAGAACGAGCGGGCGCAGGGGGTCTGCGCGACCCACGACGCCATCTATTCGCGGTTCTGGCTGCACAACGGCTTCCTGAACTTCGGCGAGGAGAAGATGTCGAAGTCGCTGGGCAATGTGGCCCTGGCCCACGACCTGCTGGACGCCTACCCGGGCGAGGCGATCCGCTGGGCGCTGCT
>NZ_DASZBG010000034.1:0-13718 GCF_035944335.1 Phenylobacterium sp.
GACATCCACCTGAGTTGGCATCACATCGGATGCGCCGGGTTCTAGCAAAACATCGTCGAAGGTGAGCCCTTCGCGAATCTCCATGGAGACACCTCGTTTTGCGAGCCGTGTATGTTCGCATGGCCTGCGCAAGTCAACGCGGGCGCAGCGCCGCAGCCGGGTTTAGAACCGACCCATGCAGGTTTTCCCGCTTCATCGCCGCGCCGCGGCGGGCCGTCTACGACGCCTTCATGGACCCGCAGGCGCTGGCCGCCTGGCTGCCGCCCTCCGGCATGCACGGTGAGGTGGAAGCCTTCGATCCAAGGCCAGGCGGCGGCTATCGGATGACCCTCACCTACGACCGGCCCTCCGACGGACGCGGCAAGACCACGGCCGACAGCGACGCCGTCGCGGTGAGGTTCGTGTCCCTCATTCCCGGCGAGCGCATCGTGCAGGCCGCGCAGTTCGAGAGCGCCGAGGCGGCCTAAGGCGGCGTGATGACCCTGACCTGGAGCTTCGCCGAGGCGCGCGGCGGGACGGAGGTGGAGGTGACGGTGGACAATGCGCCCGATGGGATCAGCGACGAGGACCACGCGGCGGGGATCAGGTCGAGCCTGGAGAACTTGGCGAGGTTTGTCGCAACCTGAGCCGTTCCCTTTGACGCGAAAGGGAGGGATGCGCCTAGCGGAGATGGCGTGGGAAATGAGGAGCCGCCGTCCTCGCTCGTCATGCAGAGCACCACAAGGGTTCCGACTGGGTCCTTTCGCGCGCCGTAACCGGCGCCCACGGCTGAGATGATGACAGCTGGCGCATGCTTTGACGCGGCACGCCGTGGAGGCGAGGAACGGGTGTGCAGATCAGTGGTCGTGACGGGATGATCCAGCGCATGGGCGAGCGCGCCAAATCATCGACCTCTCCGCCGGAACAGGTGGCTCCCTCATCGCGACTCGACCGCTTTCTTGATCTGTGGGCAGGCCGGTCGGCGAAAATGACCATGATCGCATTTAACCTCGCGACCATTGCCCTCATCGTCGGGTTCGTGGGCGCGGCGTTCGGCTGGATTCACTGGTCGCCTGGGTTCGTGGGTGCCTTTGGGAAGCCGGCTGCCGTGGTCGGGAGGAATGCTGTGAAGAGGTTCACCGTCCCTTGAACCCCGTCGCCACGAGGTAGATCTCCGAGCTGTCGGGCCGGCTGGCCTTGGGTTTCACCGTCTTGACGCTGGTGAAGCTCGCCTTGAGCTGGGCGATGACCTCGGCGGTCTCGCCGCCCTGGAAGGCCTTGGCGATGAAGACCCCGCCGGGCTTCAGCACCTCGACGGCGAAATCGGCGGCGGCCTCGATCAGGCCGACGATGCGCAGGTGGTCGGTCTGGCGATGGCCGACGGTGTTGGGGGCCATGTCGGAGAGCACCACGTCGGGCGCGCCGCCGAGCCATTCCATCAGCTGAGGGCCGCAGGCCGGATCGGTGAAGTCCATCTGCAGGATGTGGGCGGGCGGCAGCGGATCGACCGGCAGCAGATCGACGCCGGCGATCAGGGTCACGCCGCGCTCCAGGGCCACCTGGGTCCAGCCGCCAGGCGCCAGGCCGAGGTCGATGACCCGGGCGCCGGGGCGCAGCACGCGCAGCTTGTCGTCGATCTCGGTCAGCTTGTAGGCCGCGCGCGAGCGATAGCCGTGGGCGCGGGCCGCGGCGGCGAAGGGGTCGTTGATCTGGCGCTCCAACCAGGCCTGCTGCGACGGCGTGCGCTGCTTGGCGGTCTTCAGCCGCGCGGGCTTGCCGCGCCCGGCTTCCGTGCCGCCGGTGGGCGGCCTGACCATGCGTTTGCGGGGCGGCTCGTCCATCAGGCGGCCGCCATGGCCGAGGCCCCGCCGCGACGGCGGCGCTTTCGCCTGCGGCCGCGGTCGGCCATCAGCGAGATCAATATGCCTTCGCGCAGGCCCCGGTCGGCGACGCGGACGCGGCTGCAGGGCCAGACCTCCTGCACCGCCTGCAGGATCGCCGCGCCGGCCAGCACCAGATCGGCGCGGTCGGGGCCAATGCAGGGCTGCTCGGCCCGCTGGCGGGCGTTGAGCGCCAGCAGGCGCGCCGCGGCGGCGTCGCATTCGGCCCGCGTCATCCAGATGCCATCCACCTGGTTGCGGTCATAGCGCGGCAGCTGGAGGTGCATGCCGGCCAGGCTGGTGATCGCCCCGGACGTGCCGATCAGGTGCGCCCGGTCGCCGTCGAACACCTCGCGCAGGGGATCGGCGCGGCGGAAGGCGGCGATCTCGGCCTTCACGGTCTCGACCATCTCGCGAAACCAGCCTTCGGTGGCCTCTTCGCCCTCGGGGAAGCGCTCGGCGAGGGTCACCACGCCCATGGGGATGGAGAGCCAGGCGCGCACCGGCGGCATGCCGGCAGGCGGCGCGTCCTTCAGCTCCACCCAGGACAGCTCGGTCGAGCCGCCGCCCACGTCCACCACCAGGGCGGCCTCGGCGCTGCGATCCAGCAGATTGAGGCAGCCGGCCACCGACAGGCGCGCCTCCTCCTGGGGGGTGATGATCTGCAGCTGCAGGCCGGTCTGCTCGGCGACCTGGGCGAGAAAGCTCTGGCCGTTCTCGGCCATGCGGCAGGCCTGGGTGGCGATGGCGCGCAGGCGAACGACCCGGCGGCGCCGCACCTTCTCGGCGCTGATCCTGAGCGCCGCCATGGCGCGCTCCATGGCCGCCTCCGAAAGCCGGCCGCTCTGGCTGAGGCCCTCGCCCAGCCGCACGATGCGCGAA
Organism: Phenylobacterium sp.; assembly: GCF_035944335.1. Classification (GTDB taxonomy): domain Bacteria; phylum Pseudomonadota; class Alphaproteobacteria; order Caulobacterales; family Caulobacteraceae; genus Phenylobacterium. The sequence continues at coordinate 2,742 of NZ_DASZBG010000034.1, forward strand.
AAGGCCTCCACCACGCGGAAACCGCCCGCGGCGGGCGTGGCGATCAGCAGACGGCAGTTGTTGGTGCCGAGATCGAGGGCTGCGTAGCACGGCGCATCCCCCATCGACCTCATCCGGCCACGCCCGTAGGCGCCCGGCGCACGCGGCGCCTCACTCATGGACTGACTTTCGTCCTCGCAGGCTCGCCAACTGGGCGCGCCTCATTTCGCGGCGAATGTAGCAAGCGCGAAGCTGTGCAGGAAGCGCGGCCTTGTCTGCACGTCTTCCAACGCTACGTTCACCTCCCGGTCAGAAGATGAGGATTAGATTCGCCCGTATGACTACGCGACTCGCCAAATTTGCGATCGGCCAGATCGTCCGGCACCGCGTCTACCCGTTCCGCGGCGTGATCTTCGACGTGGATCCCTCCTTCGCCAACACCGAGGAATACTGGCTGTCGATCCCGGAACACATCCGGCCGCACAAGGACCAGCCCTTCTACCATCTGCTCGCCGAGAACGACGAGAGCTCCTATGTGGCCTATGTCTCCGAGCAGAACCTCGTCCCTGACGATTCCGGCGAGCCTGTGGGGCATCCGCAAGCCAGCCTGATCTTCGAATCGTTCCGCGAGGGCCACTACACGCTTCGCCCGCGGATCAGCCACTAAAGGGCAGTTTTTTCCGGACGACCCCGTTCTGGCCGGTCTCTTCGAACGGAACTTCCGCGCAAACGGGACCATTGTCGTGCGCATGAGCGCCGACGCCATGCCCACCGCCCCGCCGCCCGGCGCCCGCCCCGACTGGACCATCGACCAGGGCTGGGCGCGCTACACCGAGGCCGAGCACCAGGTGTGGATCACCCTCTATGAGCGCCAGACCGCCTTGTTGCCCGGCCGCGCGGCCGATCCCTTCCTCAAGGGCCTCGACGCGCTCGACCTGCATCGCGCGGGCATACCGGACTTCGCGCGGATCAACGAGGAGCTGACGCGGCTCACCGGCTGGAGCGTGGTGGCGGTGCCGGGGCTGGTGCCGGACGAGGTGTTCTTCGATCACCTGGCCAACCGCCGCTTCCCCGCGGGCCAGTTCATCCGCAAGCCGGAGGAGCTGGACTACCTGCAGGAGCCGGACATCTTCCACGACGTGTTCGGCCATGTGCCGATGCTCACCGACCCGACCTTCGCCGACTACATGGCCGCCTACGGCAAGGGCGGCCAGCGGGCGCTGGGCTTTGGCCACCTGCACAATCTGGCGAGGCTCTACTGGTACACGGTGGAGTTCGGGCTGATGGAGAGCCGCGAGGGCCTGCGGATCTATGGGGCCGGCATCGTCTCCAGCCGGGCCGAGAGCGTCTTCGCCCTGGATGATCCCTCGCCCAACCGCCTGGGCTTCGACCTCGAGCGGGTGATGCGCACGCCTTACCGGATCGACGACTTCCAGCAGGTCTATTTCGTGATCCCGGCGCTGCAGACCCTGCTCGATGTGACGACCCAGACCGATTTCGCGCCGCTCTACCGGCGGCTGGAGGGCGCCAAGGACATCCCGATCGCCGCCATCGAACCCGCCGACCGCGTGTTCACGCGCGGGACGCAGGCCTATGCCAACGCGGGCGGACGGACGCGGGCGGCGTAGTTTCAAATATCTGTCGTCATGGCCGGGCCTGTCCCGGCCACCCAGAAACGCGGGCGCCCGGCGATTATTGAAAGCGGCGCCGTTGCGACCACTTCGGCGTCCTCGGCGGGTCTGGGTCCCCGGGACAAGCCCGGGGATGACGTCATTGTTTGAAATTCAGTAGTCCTTGCGCCAGCGGATCGCCAGCGAACTGCCGGCCTGGGTTCCGACCTTGGAGACCACCGATAGGCTGCGCTTTAGGCGCCATTCGACCTGCGCGGAGGGCCCTTCGCGGCCGCCGCCCGCCAATTCCAGATAGACGTCGTTTGTCAGATACTTGCCGCCAGCAACTGTGACGCCTTCTCCCGACGTTCCGCCGCCCAGCGCCAGCCGGTCGAGGCCAGCGAAGGTGCGCAGGTTGCCGATCACGTCGAGGCCGCCGCCGCCCGCCAGCGCGGAGAGCGCCGAGGCGAGCTGGGCCGCCTCCAGCGGCGAGAGCTGCGAGGCGGTGTGGCCGAACAGCACCTGGCTCAGCACCTCGTCGTTGGGCAGCGAGGGCGTGGACGTCAGCGTGATCTCCGGCTTGTCCGCCGTGCCGCGGATGTGAACCCCGGCCGTCAGGGTCGGGTCGTCGCGGGTGGCCAGCAGGTCGAGGCGGATGTCGCGCGCCCGGGTCGAGAGATAGACCACGCTCTGCGGATCGAACTCGAAGCGCTTGCCGGCGAAATCGTAGTCGCCGCGCACCACGCGGGCGGTGCCGCTGAGCTGCGGATGGGTGGTGGTGCCGCCCACATGAGCGTCCAGGGACAGCTCGACGTTGAGCCCCCGCCCCCGCAGCAGCACGCGCTGAGGCGCCTTGAGGGTGACGTCGAGCGCCCAACCCTCCCCGCCCGTGCTGGGCGGCGGCAGGGCGGCCGCCATCTCCGGCGGCCGGTTCTTCTCGATGACGTCCATGGCCACCACGCCCGAGGGCGTCGGCAGGCGGGCCGCCACATTGGCCTGGTCGATGGTGAGCGCGCCGGACAGTCGCACCTTGCCGTTGGCCGCCCGGTCGATGGTCGCCTGGCCGGTGGCCGAGGCGGTGGCCTGTTCGTTGTCGATCAGCCGGAAGCCCTTGAGGTTCAGCCGGAAGCTGGAGACGCCCTGGCGCTCCAGGCTGATGCGGCCCGCGCCGTTCACCGCGCCGCCGTGGCCGTCGACGGCCGAGGCCTGGGTCACGTCGACCGAGGTGTTCTGGAAGGCGGCCGTCAGGGAGACCTGGCGCAGCGACAGGCCTGTGCCGCCATCGTCGAAGCGGCCGTTCTGGACGGCGACCTCGCCCGCCGCGCGGGGTTCGGCCAGGCTGCCGGCCAGGGTCCCCTGGGTGCGGACATTGCCGGACAGGCTGCGCTCGCCGCCGACCAGCAGGTCCCAAAGCGGCCGCACCTCGCCCTGGGCGGAGAAGCGCCCGCGCATCGGCTGCTGGCGGGCGATGGCCACGCGGAACGGGGCCGCCGAGCTGGCCGCCGGCAGGGTCACCTCGCCATTGGCCTGCAGGCCCTGGGCGTTGCTGGCGTTGAGCGCCAGCGTCAGGACGTCGCCGGCGAGCCGGCCACGCACCGCGCCGTCGACGCCCGAGGCCGCCGGCGCACCGCGGCCGCGCGCGCCGGCGAGCTTGGCGTCCAGGGTTCCGTCGAGCCGGGGGCCGCGCCCCTGCAGGGCCAGCGTCGCGTCGAACTTGCCGGTGAGGTCTTCGTCCAGCATCTGCAGGCCAAGGCCGGCGACCTGGGCGCGGAGGTCGACGCCCTGATCGGTCATGTGGCCATCGAGGTCGATGCGGCCGCCATCGGAGGCCGCCAGCCGCAGGCGCGCCGAACGTTCGGGGCCCCCGAACCGCAGGGCCGCGGTCTCGACGGTGCGCAAGGTGCGGCCGCCGAGCTTGCCGGAGCCGTCGAAGCTGGCCGACCAGCCGGGCCTGGCCTCGGCCAGCAGGCCCCGGCCGCTGGCGGTCCATTTGCCCTGCGGCGAGCCGCCGTCAGCCGTAAGCGCATAGGGCAGCCGCGACACGGGGCCGTCGGCCGTCAGCTTGCCCGCGTGGACCACGATCTCCGAGCCGGGCCAGCGGGCGTTCTCGGCGCTGAGGTCGAGGACCGCGCGCGTCCCCTGCGCATCGGCGAGCTGCACATGGCCCGCGATGCGCCCGGCGTCCAGGAAGGCCCCGCGGGTGATGGCGAGGTCGAGGTTGGCGGCGGACGGCGAATTGCGCCGCAGCGACAGCGCGCCGGAGGCCTTGAGCCCGCCGGCGTCCACGGAAAGCTCGGTCAGGTCGAGCCCGCCCTCCGGGAAGCGGAAGGCCGCGCGGCCGCGGGCCGGGCCGAAGCCGCTGGCCGCGGTGGCGGCGATGACGCCGGCGGTCCCGTCGGGCCGACGTTCGAAGGTGAGCGTGAGGTTGGCGTCCTTCAGCGGCAGGCGTGGCGCATCGATCTGGTCCACATGCGCCAGGAGATCGGCCTTGGGCTGGCCCAGCGTGCCGGTGATCGCGCCGGAGCCCCTGGCCTTGCCGGCGATCTCCACGGGGCCGGCGTGGAACGGGCCCGACGCCGTCCAGTCGAGCTTGAAGGCGAGCTTGCCGTCCGGATCGAGCACGCCTGCGGCCGCGGCCTGCAGGGCGGCGCCTTGCAGCGCGGCCGAGCCCACGGCGACGCGGCGGCCCTGCACATCGGCCTTGGCGCGAAGTTGCGGGCGGGGCCCGAGCAGGCGGTCGATCTCGGGATAGCCGGTGGCGAACTTCTCGCCGTGCGCGTCGAAGGCGAGCGCCCAGGGCTGGCCGGCGCGGCCTTGCGAGGCCGACCAGCTGGCGGCCGCGGAACCCGAGGCCCCGGACCGCGCCGCGGCCAGCGCGCCAAGACTCGCCTGGCCCTTGAAGGTGAGGCCGCCCAACAGGCCGCGTCCGCCGCTGGCCGAGAGCTTGAGGCCGGAGCCCGAAACCTCGAGCTGGCGCAGCGCGAGGCGCCCGTCGGCCAGGCGCGCGCCCTGGAAGCTGGCGCGCGGGGCCGGGCCGAGAGCCGCGGCCACGAAGCCGGCCCCGTGGCCGCCGCCGCCGGCAAGCCTGAGGTCGAGGCCGTATTCGCCCTTGGCCTGGGTCAGGACGAGGGGACCCGAGGCCCGCTCCAGGCTGTAGGCGCCGAGGCTGGCGCGGCCGACGGTCGCCTGGCCGCTGAACGCCCAGCCCGCCTTGGTGGGCCTGACCAGCCCGGCCACCCGCGTCGGACCCATGGCCGGTCCGCCGGTGATCCGCGACAGCGCCGGGGTCGTGGCGGTGACGCCGATGCCCTGTGGCCCGAGCGTGCGGGTCCCAAGGTTGCCGAGGCCCGAGGCGGCGAGCGTCAGGTTCTCCGCCTGGACCCGGGCCTGCAGGGCGAAGAGGCTGGGCCCCGCCTTGCGGCCGCTGATCTCGAACCGGGCTTCCGGTCCGAAGCGCTGGGCCCAGGCGGCGGTGAGCCGCGAGGCGGTGAGCGAAGCATATCCCCTCGCCTGCCCCTGGTCCCGACTCCAGGACCCCTGCGCCTCGAGCGGCTTCAGGGCGCCGGAGAGCGCGAGGGCGGTGAAGCGGCCCTGGGCGGTGCGCCCGCCGGCGTCGACCTGCAGGGAGAACGGCTGGTTGGACGGCAGGCCGACCGCGCCCGCCAACGCCCCGCCGCGCGCCTCCACCGCGTCGACGTCCAGCCGCAGCGGGCGGTCCCTGGCGATGTCGTAGTCGGCGTTCAGGTGGTCGCCGGGGCGCAGCACGCTGGCGGCGCGCACATGGCCCTTCAAGCCCCCGCTGCGCTCCACGTGCAGGTTGAAATCGAGGTCGAAGAGGCCGCGCGCATCGCTGAAGCCCGGCTCCAGCTCCAGGCGGCCGGCCCCGTGGTCGATGTGGAAGGAGAGCGGCAGGCCGCCCGCCTCGCCGCCCGCCGCCAGGCTCGGCCGGCGGACCAGCTTCAGCGTCTGCACGGCGATGTCGTCAGCCTGGAAATTGCGGCGCAGGAGCTCGAGGTAGCGCCACTTCAGATGCACCTTGTCGGCCTCCAGCCAGACGCCGCGCTCATCGCGCAGGGTCAGCCGATCGATGCTGAGATCGCTCCAGATGTCGCCGGAGAGGCCCTCGATGCTGAGGCGCCCGAAGCGGCCGACCTGTAGGCCGTTGGTGGCCGCCTGGATCAGCAGGCGCGCCTGCGGCAGCAGCACGCCGTAGCGCATGGCCGCGAGCAGGCCGCCGAACACCAGGAGCGCGATGGCCGCGACGATGAGCGCGATCTGCCGCCAGGAGCGGCCCGCGGCGACGGCGACGTCGTGCACCACCTCGGCGGCGGCCTCGGCGGCGTCATGGACGATCTCGCCCGGCGTATGGTGCGGTCCCTCGCTCAAAACGCCTGGCCGATGCTGACGTAGATCTGAAAGGGCGCGCCGCCGCGCCGGCCGCTGACGGGGGCGGCCACATCGACCCGGATCGGGCCGAAGCCCAGGTTGTAACGTACGCCGACGCCGGCCCCGACGCCCACGTCCTTGAGGTTCGGGAAACCTGTGCTGCCCACAGCGCCGGCGTCGACGAAGGCCACCACGCCCCAGTCGCGGGTCAGTTCGTGGCGGACCTCGATGGAGCCCTCCGCGACCGAGAGGCCGCCTTGCGGGGTGCTGTTGTCGGCCAGCCTGGGCCCGACGCCCTGGTAGGCAAAGCCGCGAACCGAGCCGCCGCCGCCGGCATAGAACCGCTGTGGCGCGGGGATCTCCGCCACCGTGCCGTTGACGATCGAGCCCAGGTGCAACCGGGCGGCCACGACGGTCGTCGCCTTTTCGCCGAACGGGACATAGACCGAGCCGCCGGCCTGGACCTTCAGATAGGGCACGGCGCCTGTTCCGGAGAGCAGGGTCGGCTCGGCCCGCGCACTCACCCGCCAGCCGTGGGTGGGGTTCAGCGGATCGTCGGAGCGGTCGAGCGCCAGGTCCGCCAGCGCCGCCACGGTGATGATGTCGCGGCCCAGCGAGGTCAGGGTGCCGGGCTTGATCTCGGAGCTGTGGCTGACGTCCAGCGACCCGCCCAGCGTCAGGTAGGAGGTCTTGGTGAAGTGGCGCTGTGCATCGGCGCGGAATCCGACGCCGGTCGCGTCATAGGCGTCGGTGGTGGCGTGGTAGGCGGCCGCGTCGAGGGTCAGGGTCTGGTCGGGCATCCGCCAGTGCGGCAGGCTGAGGTCGACGCCCAGCCGGCTGTCGATCTTCGATTCCTTGGCGAACAGGGCCAGGGTGTCGGCGCGGCCGAGCACGTTGTAGTGCGTCCAGCGGACGTCGAGGCCTGGCCCCTCGTTGGTGCCGTAGCTGGCGCCGGCCTCGATGGTGCGCCGCTTGCGCTCCGAGAGGCTGACCACCACCGGGCGCAAGCCGTCGGGCGTCGCCTGGTCGGCCGGGGCGAGCGCCACCGTCACGGTGTCGTAGATGCCTGTGTCCAGCAGCCGCCGCTCGAGCCGCGCCACGTCGTCGGCCTTGTAGAGATCGCCGCGCCGCCAGGGGGCCAGGCCCGCCACCCAGGCCGCGCCAGTCCGCCCGTTGGCCGCCAGCCGAACGCCGTCGAGCCTGACCCGCGGGCCCGTCGCCAGACGGTAGGTGGGCTGGATGCTCTGGTCCGCGTGGTCGACGACGACCTGGCGCGGCTGGGCGGCCACGTCGGCGTAGCCGCGATCCTGCACGGCGGCGACCGCCCGGCCTTCGGCGCTGACGATGTCGGCCGCTCGTCCCGGCGCGCCCCGGTCGAGCGCCAGCGCCGCCTGGGCGGCGAGATCAGTCACCGGATCGGGCGGGCCGCCCACCCATTCGATCGCCGGCCGCGCCAGCTTGAAGCGCGGCCCCGGCGCGATGCGCACGGCGGGCACGGGAATGTCGCCATCGCCCAGCTCCGGCTCCACGTCATAGGCATAGTAGCCCTCCGACCGCAGGACCGCGGTGGCGTCCTCGGCCGCGGCGTTGGCGCGCCGGCGGGCTTCGAAGCGGTTGTCGATCGGACGGTCGGTCTCGCCGATGGCGCGCGCAATGGCGGCGCGCAGGTCGGGATCCATGTCGCCTGCGATCGCGGCGCGGGGCTGCGCGGCCCAGGCCGGCGACGCGGCCAGCTGAGCGCCGATGGCCGCCGAAGCGGCGAGCGCATAGAGCAGTCGACCCAAGCCTTCGAATCCCAGAGCCCGCCCCTTCGTCCGGGTGTAGCGGCGCCCGGCGGGCCTGTCACCCGCAGGGACCCTCAAGGGACTCCAGGGGAACTCGCAAGATGACCGGCTGCGGCGATCTGCGCCTGTTCGCCGAACTGATGGCGCCGTAGGAAGACGAGGCAAGTAAACAAGCTTGGCCGAGCCCAATTCGCGCCGACGAAATCAGGCGAATTTACGTCAACGACTGCGGACTGCGACAACCGCGCGCAGCGATCTTCAGCTTCACAATTAAAATAAGAAGCTGAGCAACAATAAGTCGTTGCGAGCCGGAAGCGGCTCTTCTAGCCATCCCTTCGGCGCAAGGGGGCGCGCCGCGCGACGCGGGTCGCTCGCCATACCCCCGAACAACTCGTCTCCACCGACCGGGGTTTCAGATGGCCTATCAAAATTTTTCCGGAACCTGGCTGCAGGATTCCGCCGCTCCCAACAGCTGGATCAACGGCACGGCCGCGGGCGAGTGGCTGTACGGCACCGGCAATAACGACAGCTTCAACACCGGCGGCGGCGCCGACACCCTCGTGGGCGGCGCGGGCGACGACTACTACTGGCTGGCGGGTCCCGCGCAGCAGATCATCGAGCAGCCGGGCGGCGGCGTCGACACGGCCAACATCTGGTCGAGCTACACCCTGCCGGCCAATGTCGAGAACCTGATCATCAACAACACCAACACCTATGGCGCCGGCAACGACGGGAACAACATCATCCAGGGCGGCGACGGCCCGCAGTACCTCTACGGCGGCAAGGGCGAGGACGTGCTGATCGGCGGCGGCGGGAACGACACCTTCCTGATCGTCACCGGCGAGGGCAACAAGGTCATCCAGGACTTCCAGCCGGGCGCCGACAAGATCCGGCTGATCGGCGGCCCGACCGATTTCGCCACCCTGAAGGCCGGCATGGTGCAGCAGGGCGCCGACGTCATCGTCAACGACGGCGGCACGATGATCGCGCTCAGGAACATGACCATCGGCCAGCTGCAGGCCAGCGATTTCCAGCTGCCGCTCAACTATTCGACGCTCGGCTCGATGACCTTCGACGAGGAGTTCAACGCCCTGTCGACCGGTCCGAACGGCACCTGGGCCACCAACATCGGCTCCGGCCTCAACGGCCATACGCTGGTCGCCAACAATGAGGCCGAAATCTATGTGGACCCCGGCTTCGCCGGCTCCGGCACGACGGCGCTCGGCCTCAACCCGTTTTCCGTCTCCAACGGAATCCTCAGCATCACGGCCAACCGTGCGACCCCGGCTGAGCAGGCCCAGCTGTGGGGCTATCAGTACACCTCGGGCATGCTGTTCTCGAACTTCACCCAGGAGTACGGCTACTTCGAGATGAAGGCCCAGCTGCCGCAGGGCCAGGGCCTGTGGCCGGCGTTCTGGCTGGCGACCGGGGCCACCGAGATCGACGTGCTGGAAGGCCTGGGGTCGGACACCAAGGTCCCCTACAACGCCATCCACGCGCCGTCGGGCTCGCAGGCGGTCGCCAACTATATGCCGACCGACAACGGCTACCACACCTACGGCACGCTCTGGACGCCCTCGACCATCACCTACTACGTCGACGGGACGGAGATCTGGAAGATCGCCACGCCCTCCGACATGAACCAGCCGATGCACATCATCGCCAACCTGGCGCTCGGCGGATCGTGGGCCGGCCTGCCGGACTCCACCACCCCGTTCCCGGCCTCGATGCACATCGACTACATCCACGCCTACAACCTGCCGGGCGTGGGCTCGAGCGGCATCGTCTCGCCGGCGCCCGTGACCGTCTCCCCGCCGCCGGTGTCGCCCCCGCCGGTGAGCCCGCCGCCCCCCGTCAGCCCGCCGCCGGTCACCTCGACCTCGGGCGCGATCACTTCGCATGGCTATGGCTCGACCCTGGTGGGCGGCGCGGGCGCCGACACCCTGGTCTCCAACCAGGGCGGCGAGACCATGACCGGCGGCGCCGGCGCAGACGTCTTCTCGTTCCCGGCCAAGCCCTGGACGCCGACCCACATCATCGACTTCCAGGTGGGCGTCGACAAGCTGGATATCTCCGGCCTCTACGTCGGCGGCTACCACGGGACGGACCCGGTGGCGGACGGCTACGTCAAGTTCATGGACGATGGCGCGGGCGGCACGAAGGTGCTGGTCGATCCGGACGGTCCGGCGGCGGGCCACCCCTGGCCGGACTATGTGATCAACCTCGACCATGTGGCGCCGAGCCAGCTCACCTCGGCCAATGTGTTCGGTGGGACGACGGCGGCTTCCCCGCCGCCGCCCGTCAGTCCGCCGCCCGTGGCGCCGCCGCCGGCCGGCTCCGGCGTGGCGATCGCCTCGCAGGGCTACGGCTCGATCCTCACGGGCGGTTCGGGCGCGGACACCCTGACGTCCAACCAGGGCGGCGAGACCATGACGGGCGGCGCGGGCGCAGACGTGTTCTCGTTCCCGGCCAAGCCGTGGACGCCCACGCACATCAGCGATTTCCAGGTGGGGGTCGACCGGCTCGACATCTCGGGCCTGTACGTCGACGGCTATCACGGGGCCGATCCGGTGAAGGACGGCTACGTCAAGTTCATGGACGACGGCGCGGGCGGCACGAAAGTGCTGGTCGACCCGGATGGCCCGGCGGCGGGCCACCCCTGGCCCGACTATGTGATCAACCTCGATCACGTCTCACCGAGCCAGCTGACCTCAGCCAATGTGTTCGGCGCCGGCGCGACAACGACGACCTCGCCACCGCCGGTCGCGGGCCCGCCCGCCAACTCCGGCGTCCCCGGCGTGGTGCTCACCTCGGCCTTCGTCGGCGACACCCTGACCGGCGGGGCGGGCGCCGACACCCTCAACGCCAGCCGCGGCCAGGACCTGCTGACCGGCGGGGCGGGGAACGACCACTTCGTGTTCTCCGACGTGCCCTGGGCCCCGGCTCAGATCACCGACTTCACCCACGGCCAGGACGTGCTCGACCTGAGGGGCGTGTTCGCCCACTCCAACTACTCCGGCAATGACCCGGTCGCCGACCACTACCTGAGCTTCATCTCCGACGGCCAGGGCGGGACGACCGTGCTGTTCGACGCCGACGGCCCCGGCACGGCCCAGCAGTGGGGCCTCAACATCATCCACCTGCAGCACGTCGATCCCACCACCATCACCAGCGCCGACTGGGTGATCCGGTAGGGTCGGCTACCAGGCGCCGACTTC